>UQGG01000076.1 GCA_900540475.1 uncultured Robinsoniella sp.
ACGGGGATGCAAAACATTTGTTTTGTGCAACTTTTAATTTTAAAACACGCTCTAGAGCGTGTTTTAAAATTGCTTTCTGGCAGCTGTGCGTCACACTTTGTGGAAGAATCAGCCTTTATTTGCGTCCTGGTAAGCCTTAAATGCGGTATCATGAATCTTCACCAGGTCCTGTAGTCCCATGGTGTCTAATTGCTTCAGATAAGCATCCCATTCATTTTCAATACCTCCGTCCACTACCCAGTGGGCAAACTGTGCTTCCACATATTTGTAGATATCGGTTCCAATAGTTGTCAGCTGTGTCAGCTCATCTTCCGTATATTTCAGCATAGGCAATCCGATGTTCCGGTCTGTTTTCACATACTGTTCATTGACCTTATCTTCTGCAAGCTTAATTCCGTCCCCCTGATCTTCCGGCAGAATAACTTTGGAATAAAAGTCTTCATTCATATACTTGGGACCAAAATCACGCATGGAATTAGACCAGGCGGAAGTATCCAGCGAACTTCCATCGGTGGGAACCAAAACTTCATAAGTGCCATCGTCATTTTTCTTAATCTGATCCGGTATGGAGCCGTAATAAGTCTGCAGTGATACCTCATCATCATAGAACTGATCCGCATACTGAAGCAGTTTCTCCGGATTTTTACAATCCTTTGTCAACACCAGTTCACGGTCTGATACATCCAGAAAACTGGGGGCATATTCTACGTAATGTCCGCCATCAGGCCCCTCCAGTGCAGGAACAACCTCATACTGGTCTGCTACCGGTCCGGCTACGGCATCAGCGGTCCATCCGGTAATCAATCCCACTTTTGCAGACTGAATTTTACTGGTAGCCATAGACGCTTCCTGCGTGAAAAATTCAGGATCTAGTATCCCTTTCTGGTACATTTCATTGAGCCACATTATGCCCTCTTTATAATTCTCCTGGGCAGGCATAAATACAGGTTTCCCTTCTGAATCCAGCCCCATATAATTATTATCCCGGCTTACAATGGTAGCAAACGGAGCCATCAGATCACGCATGGTATTACTTGCAACATACTGTCCGGCATTTCCGGTTATACCGATTTCATTTCCCTTATCACCATCTCCATCTGCGTCTTCCGTCACAAATTTATAGAGAACCTCTTCCAGTTCCTGATAGGTTTTCGGCATTTCCAGGTTCAGATTCTGCAGCCACTTTTTATTGATATACATGCAGTTTCCATCTACTTTCGGACGCAGCGGAGCTTTTTTGGGAAGGCTGTAAATCTTGCCGTCACGATCGGTTATTCTGGCTTTCAGTTCCGGTTCTTTTTCCAGCACTTTCTTAAGATTAGGCATGTTTTGATCTATCAGATCAGACAGCTCCAGAAAATAAGATTTGTTTTGTGCAATGTCTGTATCCTTCAGGCATATATTTCCCCAGAACGCATCCGGCAGCTCCCCGGAAGCCAGCAGCAGCGATTTCTGCTCCTGCCAGTCTGTATCGTAATAAACCTTCCAGTCAAGCTTTACACCTCCCTTATCTTCCATTTCTTTCATAATCCCCTCATGGAGATAGTCAATGGGCCAGGTATCTGTCCAGCGGACGGTTACGATTTGAAAATCATTTTTCCCACTATCCGCTGACTGCTCGGATTCCCCGGAACCCTCTCCCTGACATCCTGCCATCATAGAACCTGCAAGGACTGCTGCCAACAACATACACATTACTTTTTTTGCTTTCATACTTTTTCTCCTTTTTCTCTTATCTTTATTGCCGCGGGCAACGAACCAAATGGACACGCTGGCGCGTCCATTTGGCGACTGCCGCGAGGGTCTGATAATTCCTTCCCGCCATCTGCACGCCCCACTTTGCGGCATATGGCACTATCCTTTCAGCGACCCCAGCATTACCCCTTTGTTGAAATACTTCTGTACAAATGGATACATGCACATAATCGGCAGACTGGAGATCACAATAATTGCATATTTGATCAGCTCTGCAGTCTGTTTCGCTTCAACTGCCGCCGCTCCGGTTGTCATGCTGACAATGGTCTGGTTACTGATCAGAATATTTCTTAACACCAGCTGCAATGGCTGGAGATCCGGATTCCGCAGATAAACCAGCGCATTAAAGTAGGAATTCCACTGTCCTACCGCCGCCCACAGGGCGATAACCGCCAATACCGCTTTTGACAGAGGCAGCACCATTTTGAAAAAAAATGTCAGTGTTCCGCAGCCGTCAATCTGTGCGGATTCCCAAAGTTCCTCCGGCAGAGTATTTCCAAAAAATGTCCTGGCGACGACAATGTAGTACGTAACCACGGAAAACGGCAGTACCATAACCCAGAAATTATCCAGCATCTGAAATTGTTTGATTGCCAGGTAGGTGGGAATCAAACCGCCTGTAAAAAACATGGGAATCAGGAAAAATACCGTCAGAAACTTTTTACCGTAAAGGTCCTTCCGTGAAAGGGCATAAGCTGCAGGAATATTCGTTACCAGCGTAATTACAGTACCAATCACCGTATAGAGAATGGTATTCTTGTAACCGATCCACAGCTGTGAGTATTCCGCCAGCTTACGGTAGCCTTTTAAGGTAATTCCCTTGGGAAAGAATGTGATATTCCCGGCAGCTACTTCTGCGGGATTACTGAAGGAAGCGATGATAATAAAATACATCGGATAGAGTACAATAATCAAAATAATAATAGCAATCCCATAGAGAAAAATATCAAATATTTTATCCTCTTTCGATTTTTTGATCTTCATTCGTTTTACTGCTTTTCCTTTTGATGTCAATGTTATCTCCCTCCTATATCAGTGATGTATTGCTCATCTTTTTTGATATCTGATTCACCAGAAGCAGAAGCGCAAGGTTAATCACGTTATTGAAAAGACCGATTGCTGCCGAAAGGCTGTATTGGTTGCTGACCAATCCCATCTTATATACATAAGTTGCAATGATCTCACTGGTTCCGCTGTTCAGCGTATTCTGGAGCAGATATACCTTTTCAAATCCAATTCCCATTACACTGCCGGCTCGAAGTATGAACATAATTGTTGCCGTAGGCAGAAGCATCGGGATATCGATATGCTTTAATTTCTGCCATTTACTTGCTCCATCCATGGTTGCCGCTTCATATAAAGACGGATCTACCGCAGATAGTGCTGCTATGTAAAGGATACTGTCCCAGCCCACATGCTGCCATGCCTCCGTCCATACATAGATACTGGGAAATGCTCCCGGCGATCCCATCAGATTAGGCAATGTAATTCCTGCATAGCTTAGCAGCTTAGCAATAATTCCATGACTTGGCGACAAGAACAAAATAATCATCCCACACATTACAACGGTTGATATGAAATGGGGCAGATACGTGGATACCTGAAAAAACTTCCTGAATTTTGTTCTGGTAATCTGATTACACATCAGCGCCAGTGCAATTGGCAGCGGAAATGTAACAACAATCGTATAAAGGCTGATTACAAGTGTATTTCGTATGGTGGGCCAGAATTGATAAGAATTAAAATACTGTTCAAAGTTTTTAAGACCAACCCACGGACTTCCTAAAATTCCTCCAGCCGGTGTAAAATTTTTAAAAGCAATTATGACTCCGTACATGGGATAGTACATAAACAGCAGCATAATGATAATTGCCGGCAGCATCAGCAGATATAAAGCCCGGCTTCTCTTAATGCCTTTTTTCATCACCTGAAACCTTTGTTTTGGTAAAACAGCGGTTTTTGTTTTGCGCATCTTCCTTTCCTCCCTGTTCAATGATGAACCTATTATATAAAATGCGCGGATTATTTTCTGTAATTATTAAGTTGTGCACTAACAAAAAAGAGGCGGATTTTCCACCTCTTTTCACCTCATATAACAGATATTTAATAAAATTCCGTTTTTTTGTTAATCATTGTCATTTTACCTTACTGCAGGAGTGTACTTCTTTCCTTCGCTTTACGCATCCGGTACTCGTTTGGAGTCACGCCTGCCCAGTCCCGGAAGGTCTTACTAAAATAAGAAAAATTGCTGTACCCCACCTCCATCGCTATTTTGCTCACTGGAAGTGCGGTATCCTCCAGATATTTTCTTGCCCTTTCCATCCTCCTGGATGCTATATAAGAAGTGATGGACATCCCTGCAGCATTCATAAAAATACGGGAAATATAATCTTCCGAGAGATAGACCTGCGCTGCCAAGGTCTTTCTGGATAAGTCTTCTTTCAGATTTTCTTCAATGTACCGCTTCAGGCAATCCACCACAGATTCCTGCCTGCAGTCACTCTTTTGATTCCCCTCCAGCTTTTCAAACAGGAATCTGATAAATGCTCTCCAGCCTTCCATCGTCCGATAAGCATCTTTTTCATAGCTTTCAAATTCCTGCATTTCAAAGATCGATTCTAATACCTGTCCGCGCTCCCGCAAATGCCTTTCAATCAGTCCCTTGGTCTTCTTATGGAAAGCCTGCAGCATCTGAACCTTCATGATGTTTTCCCGGGAATATGCATCGGTATACTCCAGTATTTCCTTCTGTATATGCATAAAATCAGCGGATTGTTCCAGCTCTGCAAACCAGTTTTCATCCAGAAAACATGCTTTGGACTCCCGCGATTCCTGTCTCAGCCAGTCGCCTTCCCCCAATACCGGATTATCACCGGGCACCGCCTCCATTTCCATCTGTTCCAAATGTTCCAGGCTGTGTTGCAGTTCTCCCACTATTCCCACGCTCCCGGCATAAATGCAGACCGGCTGTGCAATTACCCTTTGCAGGCAGCGGCATAGCTCCTGCTTTTTTTCGTGCAGACTAATTCCAGCCGGCTCCTTCCATATTAACATCCATTCACAGGCATCCACACGAATCAGTCCTTCTGCCTGTCCGCCCTCCAGTATCTTTCTCACATGGCTGCTGACCAGTATCTGGAACCGAACGGCATCTTTTTTTCCTTTGTGATCCCTGTCAGGAAATATGCGTATAAAATTCAGGCTAAAGTTTGCGTCCCCATAAATCCGCCATAATTCCTTTTCCGCCTCCGTCTGCCTCCTGGAATTTTGTGCAAGCAGGAACGTTTCCCACAGATTCAGATTTCTGTTCTCGCTTCCATGATCCCCTTCCTTTTCCTCCACCCGCTTAATACTCCTCTGCAATGCTATTTCCAGTTCCTCTGTCGTAACAGGCTTCACCAGATACTCACTGGAATTGAGCCGCATGGCTTTTTGGGCATAGCTAAAATAAGCATAGCTGCTTAGGAAAATGCATTCCACCGGAAGCTGTTTCTGACGAATCCACTCCAACAATTCCAGACCGCTTCCCTGGGGCATCTCAATATCCGACAGGAGAATCTGAATGGGCATTTCTTCCAGAAGCTTCATTGCCTGTCTAATATTACTGGCTGTGAGCACATTGCTGATTCCAAGACGTTCAAAATGAACCGTCTTTTCCAGTTTCTCCGTTACCAGCCTGTCGTCATCTACAATCAACATACTTATTTCCATAAACATCTTCCCTTCTGCAGTATTTCCCACCGCTCTGCATCTTTTCTGTTCATCATATTTGCATTATCTTTACAAAAAATGCACAGCGCTGAAAAATACTTTTTTTCTATTTTAGCATAATTAGGGTGTGATATCTACCTGATCCGGCGTGTTTTAGAATTGCTTTCATAAAAATATAAGCACAAATTTACAGCTGAAAATCTTCCATATTGGATTTTCAATGTCCATATTTTCTTTTTCCCTATGTTTTTCTTAATATAATCCCAAGCTTTTTTATAAATGATTTATTTCCCTGCCATACTTAGGACACAATTCTTCGGTATACTAATAACATCAAATGAAGGACAGCGGTTTCACAGCATAATTAATGAAACTGATCAGTAGTGGATTGCCGTTGGACTTCGCCTAACAATTATCCAACAATATTGGTTAACATAAACTTTTTCATAACTCAGCCCTGTACGTTACGTACAGGGCTCTCCCTCCGTT
Organism: uncultured Robinsoniella sp.; assembly: GCA_900540475.1. Lineage (GTDB taxonomy): Bacteria > Bacillota > Clostridia > Lachnospirales > Lachnospiraceae > Robinsoniella. The sequence continues at coordinate 5,956 of UQGG01000076.1, forward strand.
TAGGGGATCAATCATCTGTTCTTTCATTCCAATTCCCAATTTATCACATTGACTTTACCCTTAGGGCAAGGTGTAAAATACAGACAGGCGAAAAAGTTACGCCGAAAGGAGGATATTCCATGTTATCCATTGGAGAGTTTTCAAATATATGCAAAGTTTCCACAAAGACCCTTCGCTATTATGCTGAAATAGGCCTGATTCTGCCAGATGAAATCAACCCGGAAAACGGATACCGATATTATTCTGTGGAACAGTTAGAAACCATGTTATTTATCAACCGCCTGAAATCATACAATTTTTCTTTAGAAGAAATTAAAGCTGTCCTTGAGGCAGACGAACTGCAGGAAGAAAAGCTTTGTCAGGAACTGACCCGAAAGAAAAAGGAAATGGAACGGCAGGTAACCGAATTTCAAAAGACTTTAGATCAGTTGAATGATGATATCTCTGTTTTAAAACAGGGTAAATCCATTATGTCCTATCTGGAAAATATTGATGTACAGCTTGTAGAGGTGCCAAAGATGTATCTTTTGTCAATCCGCAAAATGCTGACCGAAAGTGAAATTGCTGAGGAATACGGGAATTGCTTCCATAAAATATTTCGGAAAATAGCAGACGACAATCTGACTGTGCCCGCCCCGCCAATGGTACTTTTCCACAGTGATGACTTTAGTCCGTTTGGTTTAGATATTGAGTTTGCGGTCCCGGTCAAAGAGTATATTACGGGAACAAGGGATTTTCATCCCGGGCTCTGTTTAAAAACAGTTGTACACGGTTCTTATTCCGGACTGTCTTCTGTATACACAAAACAGCGTGAATGGGCAGAAAAAGAAGGCTATGAGAACAACAACGCTCTCTATGAAGTATATGTCACAGATCCTTCCCAGACAGCAGATGAAAGCGGCCTTATAACCGAGGTTTATTATCCGGTTAAAAAGAAGGTATAACAGTTTGCTGATATACCTCCACTAGTACAGCATTTTATTCACAGTTATTTGTGCAATGCAGTACTAGTTAAACCCTACACTTATAGATCAGGAGGAGGACTTCATATGAACCTGGAAAAAATAACAGCGTTGGAGAACAGAATTAAAAAAGATTATAGCAATACGGCTGGGATCGTTGTGCAAAAAGGAGGAGACACCCTCTATGAAAATTATTTTAACGAATGCAATGCCCACAGCCGAATCCATGTGTATTCCGTTACAAAGAGTATCGTTTCCATCTTGATCGGGATTGCCGCAGATCAGGGAAAAATTAAAAGTATTGACCAAAAGGTATTGGATTTCTTTCCCGAATATACGGTAAAAAGCCGTGAAAAAACCATCCAGCATATCACACTTAAGAATCTGCTCACCATGACAGCTCCTTATAAATACAGAATTCCCCCCTACATTAAATATTTCACCAGTGACGACAGTGTAAAATTTACCCTTGATTTATTAGGCGGAAGAGGGCAAATCGGGGAATTTCGATATACGCCGCTGATCGGACCGGATCTTCTGTCAGGCATCCTTGTCCGCGCAACTGGTCAATCTGTATTTGATTTTGCATCTGAGAATCTTTTCTCGCCGCTTGGGATAACCGTGGAACGCAGCCTGAAATTTCATAACAAAGAAGAACAGATGGAATTTAATAAATCTAAGACCATCAGCGGCTGGGCTGCTGACACAGCAGGCGTAAATACAGGCGGCTGGGGCCTGACTCTCTCACCGCTGGACATGGCAAAAATAGGACGGCTCTATTTAGATGACGGAGTGTGGAATGGAAAACAAATCGTATCGGCTGAGTGGTTAAAGGAAAGCACAACGGTACATAGCCAGTGGAAAAAAGAAAATCTGAACTATGGATATCTATGGTGGATTACAGATGAAAAAGAACATGCCTGTGCAGCCATGGGCGATGGCGGAAATGTAATTTACTTCAATAAGAAGAAAAATATGGTTATTTCAATTGCTTCTTTTTTTGTACCCAAAGCAAAGGACCGGCTGGAACTCATTAAAGAATATATCGAACCAGCCTTTGAAAATTGTGAATCGTGAATCAGCAGCATACACCCTGCTGCCGGTTTATATAAGGAGCTATGCAAATGAATATGATTAAAATCAGAGGATTGATTCAAAACAACCTGAAAAATATTGACCTGGACATCCCCAAACATAAAATTGTCATTTTCACAGGGGTTTCCGGTTCCGGCAAGTCCAGTATTGTCTTCGATACCATTGCCGCAGAATCCAGCCGCCAGTTAAATGAGACATTTCCGGCATTCATAAAAGCCAAATTACCCCAGCACACCAAGCCAAATCTGCAAAGCATCGAGAATTTGTCGCCTTCTGTTATCGTAGACCAGTCTTCTTTAGGAGGGAATATCCGTTCAACGGTTGGTACCATCAGTGATTTATATACAGACCTGCGCGTCCTCTTTTCCCGCATCGGCACACCCCGCATCTCAAATGCATCTCATTTTTCCTTCAATGATCCAAATGGTATGTGCCCGGAGTGTGCCGGCCTGGGACAGATCATCACCTTGGATCTGCACAAGATGATTGATTTTTCCAAATCTCTGAACGAAGGCTGCGTTATGGATTCTTCGTATGCTCCGGGCACCTGGTACTGGCGGCAGTATGCTGATTCTAATCTGTTTGACTTAAATAAACCGGTCAAAGACTACCGGGAAGAAGAATTAAACCTGTTACTTTACGGTTCCAGGACAAAGGACGGTGAAATGGTCAATCCCAAGGTAACCGGACTGATTCCTAAATTCCAGCATCTGTATTTAAAACGTGACATGGGTGAAATGAGCAGTACCATGAAAAAGAAAGCCCGAGAATTCACTATGCAGCAGCCCTGTACGTGCTGTAAGGGTAAGCGTTTAAACCCAAAAGTGCTGGAATGTAAAATCTCCGGCTATTCCATTTCTGATCTGTGTGAGTTGGAACTGACCGACCTGGTTGAAGTAATAAGCGGGATACAGGATACAACCGTTTCATCCCTGCTCCAGTCTCTGAAAGCCGGGATTCAGCGGATGATTGCAATTGGACTGCCTTATCTGCACCTGAACAGGCAAACCGATTCTCTATCGGGAGGAGAAGCCCAGCGATTAAAATTAGTCAGATATATGGGAAGCAGCCTCACCGATATGCTCTATATCTTTGATGAACCCAGTACCGGAATGCATGCCCATGATGTTAAAAAAATCAATCAGTTAATCTATGATTTAAAAGACCGCGGTAATACCGTAATCGTCGTGGAGCATGACAAAGATGTAATTAAAATAGCCGATGAAATCATTGATGTGGGCATGTACGCTGGAAGAAAAGGCGGCGAAATTGTCTTTCAGGGAAGTTATGAGGAACTTCTGAATGCACAGACAGTAACTGCCGTATCATTGAAAGAAAAGGTTCCCATTAAAAGGAATGTGCGGCAGCCCGAAAATTATTACTCCATCCAGCACGCAGATATGAATAACCTGAAGAATGTCAGCGTTCGTATACCTGGGGGAGTCTTAAACGTGATAACCGGGGTTGCCGGGTCGGGGAAAAGCACTCTGATCTCAAAAGTATTTGCAGATAAATACAAAGAAGAATCCATTATTGTAAATCAAAAACCGGTATTTACCACTAACCGCTCCACACCTGCCACATTTTTAGGAATCTTCGATGATATCCGAAATTTATTTGCAAAGGAAAACAAAGTAGACAAAAGTTATTTAAGCTTCAACAGCCAGGGAGCTTGTGAAGTATGCAACGGCAAAGGATTCACTGTGACAGAGCTGGTTCATATGTCGCCTGTGATTTCTACCTGTGAATCCTGCGGCGGAAGCCGATATAACGAGTATGCCCTTTCCCTTCGATATCGGAATAAAAGTATTCCGGACGTCCTGGCAATGAATATCGAAGAGGCACTCACATTCTTTGAAGCCCCCGGGATACGCAGAAAGCTCAGACAATTAATCCTGGTCGGTCTGTCCTATATGACTTTAGGGCAGTCATTAACCACTTTATCAGGCGGCGAAATACAACGAATCAAATTAGCCCGGGCGCTGAACAAAAAGGGAAAGATCTATATCTTAGATGAGCCTTCCACCGGACTGCACCCATCAGATATCACCCAGCTGATGCAGTTGTTTCAATCCCTGGTGGATCAGGGAAATACCCTTATTATCATTGAACATAATCTGGACGTGATCAGACAGGCTGACTGGATCATAGATATTGGTCCGTATGGGGGCAAAAATGGCGGCGAAGTAGTGTTCCAGGGCACGCCGCTTGAAATGGTTCGTTATGGTAAGACACTTACGGCAGCGAGCCTGCGGGAAGAATAATTGTAGAACGAGATATGGCTGTAATACTCCAAATAAGGCTACATTGCAGACTATGTAACCTGAATTTGGAGTAAAATACCCTATGCCGAGGAAGAACACTACTGGTTGCTCTTTGGGGGATAAATCGGTATCAGCTTATGCTTCTCATAATCAAAATACGTGCCATCCAGCATATTTGCCAATGTATTGATTCTTACAATATCTATGGTATTTTCCCCATTTTTCAGGAATAACCGTTTGCATTCCCACTGGTATGGTGTATATGCCCTGACTCCAAGACTATGTCCATTTATCTTTACTTCCAGACATTCCAGGCATGTATTTTTAAAATCAAAATCTAAGAGAAAAGTTTCTGGCATTTCCTGTTTTATAAAACAAACCTTTTTGGTAAAAGTAAGAATTCCGCTGTAATATGGAAAACCTTCTGTAAAGCAAATAGAAAAATGGGCTGTTTCCGGCTTTTTAATCAATTCCCTCCGTTCGTTGACCCCAAAATCACCGGTCAGATACAAAGGATCGCGAATTCCGTCCGATTCCCTTCCAGCTGCGATATCCACTGAAATTGTATTTTTACCCAGAGCCACCCACCGGGTAATTTCACAGATTCTGTTATTCTGATCATTGATAAAAACCCTTTTGAAATCCGCTTTCCGGATCTCTATTCCATTGATAGATATCACATACTCACCGGTAATAGTCCGTTTATCCAATAAAAGAGAGAGGGATTCCGGTAATTCCTTTATCTGAAAAACCGTCCGATAAAAAACATTTACCGGATATTGGATATGCGCCTGCTTAGGCGTCCCAAAATCACTTTCAAATCGAAACTGTTCTGCTTTTAATACCGGTTGTTCCGCACATTGCTCTATAAATGTCTTCACCTCCGTATCTGTCCAGTAAACCTGATCAAGAGACATCTGAAACTGCTCAAATCTCAGAATATTACCCCCGGATATTTCTACCAGCATAGGCTCCTGCGTGCCAATAGTTATTCTTTGTAAGTGGGATGGCAATACAGCTTCTCTATACCCAACCGACGTAAAACAGATACACTTACTTTCAAGGGGTGCAAATTCCAGAGATAATACGTCATCTATAATACCAAGCAGATTCTTTTCCCCAGTGTCCAGGCAATACTGTTCCACAGCAAAGCGCTGATCCTTCCTTTTGCTTTTGATTGCAGCTTCCACATAATGCAATCCCTGGTTTGCAACCAGTGCATAGACATTGCCTTTATCGTCCACACGAAAAGAGGTTATAAATTCTTTTCTGAAATCTTCCTTCAGACAAATCTCAAATGGCTCATCTGCCACTTTTTTGCAGCATCTAATCATAGCCTCTTCCATGCCCGCTTCCTTAAATGCACTTTCAGACTGCAGAAAGGTTACTTGCTCCGGATATTCTGTTACTAGTAACTCCCATTTTGATTTCATCTCTTCATCTGAAATCTCCATATCCAGAGACTTGTCCGGAAGCCTTCCAAGAAACAAAAGCTGCCCTCCCCCCACAATAAACTCCCTCAGCTTCTTGAACGCTTCCCTTTCATAGAAAAACGCCGGAGGTATAATTACCAGCCCATAAGATGCCCTTCCCATTTCCAATCTGCCATTTTTCACTTCAAATTGCGGAAGCATCTCCGAGTCAAGATGATCGTACTGAAGCTGATTTAACAAGATAGTCTTCGTGATATACACCCAGTCTTCCCTTATCTGATCACATAGCTTCTCTTCCTCGGGGTCTTCTCCCTCATATGGAAAGCCCTGGAACGGATCACCCAGAAGGGACCACAGCGTTGGCGCCGGATCCAGAACAGCAATGGAGCAGGTCGCTTTTGATGCTGACACAAATACAGACATTCGCCCTACATAATCTGCCAGCCGACGGTATTCCTTCCAGTAAGGATTCTGAAGAAACTGAGATGGGGGTGCGTCGTGTTTAGCAATAGAATCAATGGTATAATAAAAAGCATGGAAATTAAACATATTGATACCGCTGCAACCTAATCTGTCAATCATCCATTTCGCATCCTGCATGGTCATGGTCCAGCCTACACTATGAAAACTTTCAATTAAAGCCTGATTCCGATCCAGCTGTTTTGCAAGAGAACCAACTGCATTTGCACTGTAGCGAAAATGACGCAGATATTTATTATAAATCCATTCCAGACTTTTACCCGCTTTTTCATGAGCCGTGTCTCCACCCGGAATTGTACTGTAACGCTGTGTTGACAATCTCATAAAAGGAACTTCTGCAGCGTAGGAGAGCCGGTGTGCCTGACACCAGTCCGCCACCTGTTTGTGATAGCTTTCCACAAAAATCTGATGAATTACATCATACAAATCATAACGGATTTTATAAACATTTTCCCAGGTATTGTCATGCAGAGCCGGCAAATTGTCCAACAGGGAATACCCTTTTCTCTTTTCAAACTCCTCCGGTACCCTTCTGGACCATGGGATGGGACTTAACATCCCTACTTCATCAGAAAACATACCCATCACGGTGCTCCCAAAACGGTTTCCAATCTGTTTTGCATATTTTTCATGAGTAGTTTCCAAAAAAGTACGGACTGCCTGCGGGTTGCAGGGATCAAAAAATCCTCCGTAATATTTAAAATCCCCCAGTGCTGCCTGTGCGTAAATTTCAACCTTCCAATGTCCCTCAGGCAGTGTTGCCACCAGTACTTCTTTAGGACCGTACGTAAAGAACCTTTTATTGTTATATGCTGTCAGTCCTGTTTTCTGGTAAATTTCTGTCTGCTGGAGATTCCCGATATTTTCCTTTAAGTCAATACGCCGGGACAGATCACAGAGTCCATCCACAACCGGAACTGCAGCTGCATAAAGAATTTCTTCAAATTCCATTTCTCTGGTGAATTCTATCCCACCTTCCACTTGGAATGCATAGTGATGTAGAACCATATGCCCAGCTTCCGGGTGACGGAGCAATACTTCACCTCCGCTCATGCCCGAAGGATACGGATATTCATCATATAACCAGCTTTCCAAACCATTCTCGTCTGCTTTCTGGCAAGCAAATTCAATCAATTCGAACCACTTTTTGGAAAGGTAAGGCACTGTCTGTCCCTGCCTTGGGCAGATGAACATTCCGCCCAGCCCCTTATCCGCCATCTCTTCGATTTGATGCTCTATTTCTTCTACCGTTATATCACCGTTCCAGAACCAGAAAGGGTGGATTCGATTCTCCCTGGGTGGATTGCGAAACGCATCTTCCCAACTCATATCTGCCACGCTTCCGGTAAATACTTACTGGTATTTCGAAGCATTTCATCTATCAGGGATTCTGTCTGTTCCCCGGAAATCCGCCCATGTATCAGGGGATCGTGCAGAAATGCCTCTTTTAATAATTGCCTGTCACAGTTAAGCGCAGCTTTTAACGTGCGCTCATGGTTTTCCACATGAGGCATTATCAATTCACGAATATTACCGGGAAGCTTTCCGGCATACAGCGGCTTAATGGAATCTCTTTCAAACAGAGCATTTGTTTCTACCACTGCATCTGCCGGAAGATTTTTAATCTGTCCTGCATTATTGGTAATATTGACATTGCTTACCACTCTGGTAAGACCGCACAGTGCCTTAATTAAGGCGATCCCTTCTTCACCGGAATCCTCCAGTTTCATTTTTTCCTTACCCGATACCAGACGCCTGCTCTTTTGCAGACGCTCTTCTAAATCCTGCTTTCTCCATTCCACCGTTGTTAGACCGAATTTCCAATGTGCCGCAGTTTCCGGATCTTTTAAGTAGTGGCCGCTTGGTAAAAATTCCGCCAGATGACGATCTCCCGCTGCAGCAATCAGACCATATTTGCAAAACAGGTCAAACTTTACCCGGTGTGCGCAGTTGAAGGTAGAATTCGCCCAGTTTTTATCATTTTCCTCGTATCCTTCTTCAAAATGGCTTTTCACATAATCCCGGTAAACAGGCATCAGATCCATCCCCTCATAAGAAGCCTGGTCAAACCAGGTAAAATGATTAATTCCAAGTACATTTACATGGATATCACTGCGGCTGATCCCGGTCATTTCAGTGGTTTCCTCCAGAATCCCCTTTATTATTTTCTGTGTGCCGAATACCTCATGGCAGCATCCAAATGCTTTTATTTCCGGAAACACATGATATAAAGTCTTCACACAGACGCTCATAGGATTGGTATAGTTGATAACCCATGCCTCGGGCGCATACATTTTTATTCCCTGGGCAATCTCTGCAAACATTGGAATTGTGCGCATTGCCCGGATCATCCCTCCCGGACCTGCCGTATCTCCTACCGATTGATAAATACCGTATTTTTCCGGCGCATGGACATCCGACTGCATTTCTGCAAAGGTTCCCGGCAAAATAGAAATAATAATAAAATCACTTCCTGTCAACGCATCTCTCAGGCTGTCTGCAACCTCGTAGTTCCATTTACCCGGCGTATCTGCTCTTGCAGTGAGCGCATCACCGATTACCTTATTGTGACGGGCAGCTTCCTGATCAATATCATACAGGCACACGGTACCTCCAAGTGCTTCTTCTTTTGCCAGATCCCCCATAAATACCCAAGCCCAGCCTCTGGAGCCTCCGCCAATATAAGTAATTTTCATATCTTTTATTTTATGGTCTGAATACTTCATCATCGTTTCCTGTCCTTTCCTGTTTCAGAAAGGGCATTGTAAACTCCTCTATGTTACAATGCCCGTCTTAATTAAATGCCTATGCCACAGCCTGTTGGGAAATTCCTTTATTTGTTTTTGACATTGGTATCATATTCTGCTTTTAACTGAGTCATCTGATCTGCCCAGTCATCCAGGAATTCCTGAGCTCCGGTATTACCCAGCAGTACATTCTGAAAGCCTTCCACCAGAACGTTCTGATGCAGATCATAATAACCGATTATGTTAATTGGCAGCGTTGCGAGTTCCGTCTTTTCATCTAACAAAGCATCCGCAGCCTCTTTAATCGGTGCCGCTTTTGCTACCCAGTCATCCTCCAGCGCTTCTTTATTACACGGAACCTGTCCGATTTTCTCATTGAATTTACTGCTTCCATTCTTTTCACACAAAAAGCTGATAAACTTAAACGCTTCCTCCGGATGTTTGGAATTGTTGAAAATAGAGACTCCCATACAGCCATTAGATACAATTACTTTTGTATCTTTCTTTGAATTTAATGTTACTAATGAGTCAAAATTTTCTTCGCCTAATGTATCTCTGTGCAGTCCATAAGATCCCAGGTTGTGAAAGATCATTGCTGCCGATCCGGAGTCAAAAGCGGAAATCATTTCCGTAGCACCATTGGTTATATCACTCTCCGGTGTATAAACATTATAAATCTTAGCAAAGCTGTCTAAGAACTGCACATGTGCAGGATCGTTGACAGTGGATTTCCCTTCCTCATCAAACATCTGGGTGATTCCGGAATACTGGTACATCATCTGCTCAAACTGCTGTGAATTGCCGGCACCTCCCCGTAGAGAGAACCCGTAAATCCCCTGCTCTTTATTTGTTGCCTTTTCCGCTGCTGTAATTATTTCATCCCAGTCCTTTGGAGCTTCTATTCCTGCTTCCTTTAAAATATTAGTATTATACCAGACAGCCGGAATAGTAACCGTTTGAGCAAGCCCGTAAGTTTTTCCGTCGGGAGCCATATTCTGGATACTCTCCTGGAATACCGCCAGCTGCTGGTCTGCATCCGTCCAGCCTGCCAGATAATCATCCAGAGGTACCAGAGCATTTTGTATAATAAAATCGCTCATCCAATACTGGGATACAATACCGCAGTCCGGTGCGGTTCCTCCCTGTATTGCCACATCATATTTGGATTTTGCCTGATCGGCCGGAACGGGAACAAAATTCACTTTAATATTCGGATTTTCTGCTTCGAATTCCGCGATAATCTGCTTAAAGATTTCCGTACGAACCGTATCAGCATTATTATCCCAGAAAGAGATTTTCACTTTTCCGCCTGCTGAATTGGATTTCCCTGCATCCGATTCACTACTTTCTGAAACTTTTGCAGTGGTATCTGCTGAATCCTCTGATTTTGTACTGCATCCTGCAAGCAGGACTGCTGCCATAGTGCAGCTTAAAAGTAAAGCCGTAATTATTCTTTTTTTCATTTTCCCTATCTCCTACACCATCTTTATTTTTTTTGTGATACTCAGCCTTTTACAGCGCCAGCACTTAACCCATTTACCAGATATTTCTGAAGGTAAGCAAATAAGCCTACCGGTATGGACATGGCAATTAAGGCACCTGCCGCCATAGCCCCATATTTCACACTGTACTCTCCCTGCATCATTTTCAATCCGATTGGCACCGTATATTTTACCGGATCATTTAAGAACATCAGGCCAAATAAAAACTCGTTCCAGCATCCGATAAATGCAAAAGCCGCTACGGTCACGATGCCCGGAACCAGCATAGGGAGCACCACTTTAAATACCCCCTGTGCCCTGCTGCATCCATCAATTTGTGCCGCTTCTTCCAGAGCTATTGGCACCCCCTCAACAAACCCTTTCATCAAAATACAGTTAAATGGTATCTGAAATGTAACATTTACAATTATCAGGGATAAATGACTCCCCACCAGATGTACACGATTAAATATATTAAACAGCGGCACAAGCAGCACTGCTGCAGGAATAAACTGTATAGCCAGAAGAAGACCCAAAAAAGCCATTTTCCCTTTGAATTTATACCTGGTCAATGCATAACCGACCATAGTTGCGATTACCACAATAAACAGCACAGAGATCACACTGATTTTCAAACTGTTTAAAAAATAAATATCAAATCCGGCATTCTTCCATGCCTCAACAAAATTTGCGATCGTTGCGTTAGAAGGCAGGTATTCGACCGGAAATTTCAGTATATCTTTTTCATTTTTCAGAGATGTGACGATTGCCCAGAAAATCGGAAAAATAACAAATATATTAATCAGTACCAGGGGAAGCCAGCGTAAAAATAAAATGGTACTCTTTTTCTCTTTCATTTGTCAATCCTCCTCCTTTCCAAACCCGGATGCTTTGATATAAACAATTGCCACTACTGCCAGCAGGGCAAAGCTGACAACGGAAATGGCGGATCCATATCCATAATTATTTGTTTTAATCGCCTGGTTGGCAATCAGCATACTAATCGTGGTTGTCTTACCCACAGGCCCGCCGCCTGTAAGGCTGTATATTAAATCCACACTATTGAATTCCCAGATCGTACGAAGCAATGTCGTGAGCACAATTGTGTTTTTCAGCATGGGTAGTGTTACATAAAAAAATGTCTTAATCCGGTTGCTGCCGTCTACTCTTGCTGCTTCATAGACTTCTCCGGGAAGTCCCTGCATGGCAGCCAGAATACTGATTGCAAAAAATGGGATCCCCCTCCAGAGTTCTGCTGCTGCCACAGATCCAAACACCAGATTTGTATCTGCCAGCCATGCAACATTTTCTTTAATAAACCCAAGTCTCATCAGGATATCATTCAGTACACCAAAGTGCTGGTTGAAAATCAGACTGAAGAGTACAGCGGTCAGTACACCTGACATTGCCCATGGCACAAACGTCAAAGCCCGAAAGATTCCCCGGCCTTTAAATTTCTGATTTAAAATAAGTGCCACAACCATACCAAAAAACAATTGCAGACCTACCTCTGCAACCACCCATTTCACGGATACTCCCAATGCGGTATAGAACTCTTTATTTGTAAAAATACGAATGAAATTATCAAATCCTACAAAACCATTCATGTAAGGTTTTGTGGGGTTATAATTTTGAAATGCCAGATAAAAAACTTTTCCAAGGGGATAAATTAATACAAAAGCGATAAGACAGACCGCCGGTAATATTAACAGATAAGGGGTCCAATCTACCTTTTTCTTTCTTAAATTTTCCATTTCTGCACCCTCTGCAGTCCAGCAGGTTTTGCCTGCTATACTGCCGCAAATAAACAGGTTGAAAATAACTGCGTAGCTTCCTTTCGATTATATTTTTTCAACCCCACTCTATTAATTTTCAGTAGAGCATATCGATTAATGTTTTGCCCTGCCGGCCAGCATTTTTAAACATGCTCTAATTTAAACACACATTGTCATATTCGTAAATTCGATAAATTTAGATCATATTATAATATCTTTGTGACTTTGCTTTTTACATCTAAAAATATTTTAAATATATTGACAATGCATAAATCAGCCTCTATGATTAATCTAAAATTAATTTATAAAGTATGTTATAACTATACTCTGTAGTACCAGAATGGAGGCCCTGCTATGAATCGTCTGCTATCCAGATTTTCCCTTCGTTTCGTTATTATTATATTCTGCCTGCCTTTTTTAATTTTGCTGACCATTACCTGTATGGTCTTTTATCAGACAGGTACCAGCCGTTTTTCCAAAATGATGGATAAAAATACAAGTACACTGATTGCACAGACGCGGGATTCTATTAATGGCAGCCTGGAAAATGTATACTATCTTTCAAACTCACTGACTTCTTCCCATACATTTTATAAAATCCACGACAATATCGGGAATAATAAACCCCCGATAACCCCTGAAAAATACCTGGAGTTTTCCAAAAGCCTGCGCAGTTTTCTTGAACATAATCCCACCCTGATTGACTCCATCGGCGTTTATTTTTCTGATAATTCCGTAAATTTATATCTTTCCAATAAGATAAACTGTGTAATGCAGCCTGCTTTTCAGTACCAGGATTATAATGATCGTTGTACTCCCTTCCAGCTAAACTGGCTCACTTCCAAAGAATTTTATCCTTACGCCGCAAATTCCCAGAATGAAGCGCCCAGCTACAGTCTCATAGAACTATTAGGCAGTCCGGCAACTGACCTGCAGGGTTTCTTTCTCATTGGAATCAATGACCGTCTGTTTACGGATCAGATTAAGAACTGCCGCCTCACGGAAAACAGCAGCGTAACGATCCTGCAGGACGGAAATCTCGTCTATCGGGATGCAGCCGTTTTTGGAAATAATACACTGGGCAGTCTGTCAGAGAAAGAACTGCTGCAAATAAAGGAAAAAGTAGCTGCACAGCCCGAAGCTGACAGCCTTTCTTTTGCACTGAGTGATCATTATGCTGTTTATATGCCTTTGAGTCTGGACGGCGCAGGTGTACTTGCCATCGTACCAATGGATGAAATGTTTATGGACTATCGGGAATTTTCCAATACGCTTGCTATTCTGGCTGTGATCGTGCTCGCCGGATGTGCTGTTTTGTATCTGTTAATTTCCCAGATGCTTTCCTATCCGGTTGTGAACCTGTTAGCGCAAATTGACCACATCCAGGCAAGTACCCTGACAATGCCCATCCAGGGAAGCGGGAGTAAAGAGATGCTGCATATCAGTCAGGGAATTAACAATCTCTTAACCCGCATCCAGTTGCTGATGGATTCCCTCCAGTCGGAAATGCTGGCCAAACAGATTACCCAGCTTCAGGCTCTGCACTCTCAGATCAACCCGCATTTCATGTACAATGCCCTGGATGCCATGAAACAACTGTGTGAACTTGGAGATACAGCAAAAGCTGGCCAGATGATCAACCGACTTGCCATGTACTATCGTATCGGAGTGAGTAAAGGACGGGATATCATCCGACTTGAGGATGAATTGACCCACACGGATATGTATCTTGGGATTTTGAAAACCAGGTTTGAAGATTTTCACTATGAATTTTCCATTCCCCGGGATCTATTGAACTGCACAATCATTAAAATTACCCTCCAGCCTATTGTAGAAAATGCACTTTATCATGGCCTTCGCCCTTACCGTACCGATGGCCATATAACGATTACCGCAAGACGCGAACAGGATGACATCTATATACGGATAATGGATGACGGAGGGGGGATTTCAGAAAACGTATTAGAGGAAATCCGAACCTCTCTGAATGCACCGGCATGTACCTTTAAAGATCAGTCTGTAAAAATTTACGGTGTAAAAAATGTCCATGACCGCATCCGCCTAACCTACGGTAATGGCTACGGCCTATCCATTCAAAGTGAAATAGACGAGGGTACTGCAGTAACAATCAAAATACCTTACAGAAAAGAGGATAACACAAATGACAAAAATACTATTTGTGGATGACGATGCCATTGCCCGCAAGAATATCGAAAACAGGATAAAATGGGGACAGCATGCAATGGAACTTATTTACTCTGCCAGAGACGGCATTGATGCATTGGAATATATGAAAGATCATAAGCCGGACATTATTATCTCCGATATCAAGATGCCGGTAATGAACGGTATTGAAATGGCAATGATCGCCAAAGATTATTACCCGAACCTTAAATTTATTTTTCTGTCCGGTTATAAAGAATTTGAATATGCCCAGCAGGCGCTTAAACTAAATGCTGTTGATTATTTGACGAAACCGGTTGATTCCGGGCAGCTTCTTTCCATTATAAAAAAAGCCCAGTCACAGCTTGAAAAAGAGAAAAATATTGACCTTATTCTTCAGGAAAAATACCCCCTTATAAAACGCCATTACATCTCCAGGCTGATGCGGGAAAATTTTCAGGGAATGGATGATTCCGTATTTAAAGCCTTTGATATAAACTTAAATCAGGGACTGGGTGTAGTTGGTTTTATGGACTTTCCCTATGGGCAGGATCAGTCTCTGGATTATGCCGGCACTCGGGTTCAGGATCTTTGCAATATGCTCACGGCTAAATATAAAGGCAGTTTTTTCTTCTGTATGGATACCCTGGAAATTTTCATGGTTTATACCAACAGCGACAGTAATGCTACATCCCGTTTTGAAGAATATCTCCGGGAACTGGAATCCTTTGTGAATCTTTATCTGGATTCTGTATTCCATACAAAGGCTGTTTTCCATTATGGTTCCACCATGCATAATCTCAATGATTTTTACCAGTCTTACCAGACTGCCCAGCAAAGCCTCAACTCCGAAGCAGACAGCCTGCTTTTAAACATCAAAAAATATATCGAACATAACTACGGCAATTCCGAACTGAGCCTTATCATGATCGCCAGTCATTTTAACATTAATCACTGTTATCTGACCAGTATCTTCAAAGCAAAATTCGGTATCAACCTTTACGATTATCTGATTCAGATTCGCATGGAACGGGCGGGTGCATTTATCCGCACTACCCAGTTAAAGAATTATGAAATCGCTGAACGTGTGGGTTATAAAAACAGCCAGTATTTTTCAGTCAGCTTTAAAAAATATTTCAATTGTACGGTAACACAATATCGAGACCGTGTAAAAGACCTGCTCAAATAAAATCAGAAGAACCCGCCCGATTCCTTCGCATCTCTCCCGGAGACATTGTATACATCTCCTGAAATACCCGGTAAAAATAATTGCGGTTGGTAAACCCCAGTTCCTGCATTACGTAAGAGACCGTTCTTCCTTGCTCCAGCATATTCTGTGCCTCTTTTAATGCAAAGGACTGGCTGTATGCTCCAAGGGTCATGCCGGTATACTTTTTTACAATCCGGTTCAGATAGTCGGGATGGTAATTAAACGCCCCGGCTATTTCTCTTCTGTTTATTACACGGTGTTCCTGTTCTAAAAACTGGGTCAGCCGCACAAACAAATGGTCTTCTTTGCCCGAATCCAGACGGATATGGCTCATTTTAAACTTTTCTTCATCTTCGAAAAGTTCAAATAAGGAACACAGTATTCCCTGGATAAAAAAGAGACTGCCTGTTTTCGTGTTTAACAGTTCCACTGCAGCCTGGTCAAAATAATGTAAGATCTGTTCATGTACAGAAGACATACTTTCCCATCTGACAGGCGCCAGATCAATATAATTTTTCTTATAATTTTTCGTCTCCCCGATGCAGTCATCAAAGAAATGAAACAGGACAGACTCCTTCTTTTCCCCATTTCGATAAATTTTTCTACCGCATTTTTTCATGATATCTTCTATAAACTCCGGTGACATGCACAAAAATACAGCCTCAAAATCGGTGGAAAATTCTTCATTATGACGGGTGCTGCAGTTGAGCAGACATCCATATCCCGCCTGATATTGATAGCTGGCTTTCTCAATATGCTGGCAGACTTCTCCCTTTAAGACATACATAAACTCAAAATAATTATGCTGATGCATGGGGCTTTTGCTGGGTTGTGGTTCATCGTAATCACTCAAATCCACTTCAATATTGGCATGCTTTCCAAATGCCAGATCCACTAATTTCATCCGCTTAGTCCCTTCCGATACCCGGCAGCACTCATAGGTCAGCCCAAACGGCATCTGAAGCAGATAAAACTGTGACTCCTGGCTTGCGGAATCATTTATGGCAACAATTTTATTTCTGGCTTTTGCATATGGATTAATGGATTCCATTTTCACTCCTTTTCTGCTTTGAAAAATGTACCGGTCTGTTTTCTTAGAAACATATCTGTCCGCTGGTCCAAAAGCATAACCGGCTCAAATATGATCATTTATATCATCTGCTTTGATTACTGAAAATTATACCTGAAGATAATAAAACCATAAATTATAATCAATTGCAAAATAAAATCGGTATATGATACAATAGTTGTAATCAGTACGGTTTTTGACCTTGTTTTATCCTCTTTTTTATATAGAATATAACATATACAGATATATATGTCTATTTAAAAGACAGAATGATATCAATTTTAAAAGACGAAAACAATTATGAGAGGAGATTCATTATGCTGTCACAATCATTTAACACGGGGTGGAATATCAAAGAAGGTTTCAGCCAGCCATTTACAAACTTGTTTTCAAAGGAACAGAATTTGGGTACTCCAGTCACACTTCCTCACGACGCAATGATCCTGGAGAAGAAAACCCCCGACACCAAAAATGGAAAACAGACCGGATACTATCCGGGTAAATCATATCTCTATACTAAGATGTTCTATGTACCTGATGACTGGATGGATAAAAATATTGTACTGGAATTTGAAGGGGTTTATCCCAGTGCGCTGGTATATATCAATGGAGATTTTGCGGGCAGCCACCATTCCGGTTACTCCCAGTTCACGATTCAGGCTGACGGCTTTCTGATTCCCGGCAAGGAGAATAAAATTGAAGTTGCCGCAGACAACAGCTGTGAAGCAAATACCAGATGGTATTCCGGCAGCGGAATTTACCGAAATGTAAATATCTATATCAGTGAAAAAATCTATATCCCGGTGGATGGACTTCAGATTGACACTCCGGAAATAGATGCGGATACCGCTGTCCTTTGTATTAAAACAAAGCTCTGCAATGAAACTCTGCGTACACATGATTTAATCCAGAGCACCGAAATACTGGATGCCGATGGAAAGATCGTTAATTCTGAAAAAACTGTGGTCACGGCTTATCCTGGAAAAAATGTGCAGACACTGCAGCGGATACCGGTCTGGGATCCTCAATTGTGGGACTGTGACGCACCTTATCTCTATACCTGCAGAACCAGATTCATGGAGGGTGATACCATACTGGATGAAGCGGTTACTACTCTGGGTATCCGTAAAATGCAGCTGGACTCCCGGCATGGCCTTCGGATAAATGGAAAAGAAGTCAAACTAAGGGGTGCCTGCATTCACCATGACAATGGGATTATCGGTGCTGTCACTCTGGAAAAAGCCGAAGAACGCCGCTGCCGCCAGATGAAGGAAGCCGGTTTTAACTGTCTCAGAAGCTCCCATCATGCAATGAGTAAAGCCATGCTGGCGGCATGTGATAAACTTGGCATGTTCGTTATGGATGAACTGTCCGATATGTGGCACGTCCGCAAAAATCCTAATGATTTCGGGAATTATTTTGAAGAATTCTGGGAAGATGAAGTGGAACGTATGGTGGCAAAGGATTACAATCACCCGTCCGTTATTATGTATTGTACCGGAAATGAAATCCCTGAGGTGGGAACCAAACGCGGTGCAGAAATGAACCGCAGAATTGTTGAAAAAATCAAATCTCTGGATTCTTCCCGGTACACCACCAATGCTGCCAACAGCTTCCTGGCTCTGCGAAGCGACATGCAGCAGCTTCTGGAAGAAGCCGTAAAAGCAACCGGTATGGAACACATTTTAGAACAGACCTCAGGCGCCGGGGAAGGCGGCATATCCGTTATGAATGCTTTTGCAAGTCTGATGGAAGGTCCTGCAAAAGATTATATCGATGCCAGTTCTACCTTGACTGACCTTTTAGAAGGGTTCAGCGGCGGCCTGGATATCGCCGGATTTAATTATATAACCGGACGCCATGAGCTGGAAGCCCAGCTGCATCCCAACCGGCTGGTACTCGGCACCGAGACCTACCCGTCTGAAATTGTCAGACTTTGGGATATCGTAGAACGCAATTCCCATGTAATCGGTGACTTTACCTGGACTGGATATGACTATCTGGGCGAAGCCGGAATCGGTATTTTTTATTACAATGGAATTAACGGTTTTCAGGATAACAATTTCCCGGACAGCATCGCATATATCGGTGATATCGATATTACCGGGTACCGCAGACCCATTAGTTATCTGCGGGAAATCGTCTTTGGTTTAAGAACAGCGCCCTTCCTTGCTGTAGAAAGATTGAACCATTATGGAGAGACACCAGGAAAAACCACCTGGATGCACAAAGATAATATCGCCAGCTGGACCTGGGCGGGTTATGAAGGCAAACCTGCTGTCGTAGATATATTCTCTTCTAGTGAAGAAGTGGAACTGTTCTTAAATGATATTTCATTTGGAAGAAAATCTGCCGGAAAAGCCGCCGGATTCATCGCTTCTTACGAAATAACTTACCAGCCCGGAACACTTATGGCAGTCAGTTATCAAAATGGAGCCGAAACCGGACGGGATATCCTCCAAACCGCAAACACACCTGCAAAGATTTCCCTCTCTGCTGATCAGACAGTTCTGACTGCAAATGGCAATGATTTAGCATACATTACAATTGGACTTCAGGATGAGAGCGGTATCCTCAACCTGCAAGCCGAAACCGAAATCCAGATTTCTGTGGACGGTGCCGGCACACTTCAGGGGTTCGGGAGCGCCGATCCCCATACCGGCAATCATTACAATACAATAACCTGGAAGACTTATGACGGACGCCTGCTGGCTGCCATTCGCTCCGGATTTGATCCTGGGGAAATAAAAGTGACGGTTCGTGCAGAAGGGCTTGGGGAAGAAACATTGATTGTTACAGTGGAGTAAAAGAGTACAATTTCAGGCAAACTCCTTGAATTAACCCATATTTCAGGTTACAAATTGCTGACAAATTCAAGGCTTAATTTAGCAAGAACAGAGGGGCTGTGCGTTATAAAACACTATATTTGGGTTTTGCTGATAAAATACGCTTTGTATTAGTAGGTAGTGTACGGAAAGAGAAGGAGGCGGACCAGGACATTGGTTTGGCAAGCTGAATGTTATTGGCTTAAAATAACTGATGTATAGCAACTGATCTTGAGACCTAGGTTTGTTTTTTGTTCAGTGGTCAGAAAAAGACGTTAACTTGCATTCTCTTTTAAACATAAACAGCCGAAAC
>UQGG01000077.1 GCA_900540475.1 uncultured Robinsoniella sp.
CCCGCGTGCCGCCAAAAAGCGCTTCGGGAAGGTTAGAAAATGCCAGTTCTGCGTTAAGCATTCCAAGCCAATGTCCTGGTCCGTCCCCTTCTCTTTCCGTACATTACCTATCATTTACAAAGCGTATTTAATCAGCTAAACCCCAATCATTACAAAACGTTCGCTGTAGTACTAGTCAAATCTGCTTTTATGTGTATGAAAATCTTGGAAAATAGGAAAAGTACTTGACTTTAAAATCCTACAGATGTAATATATAGGAATAAAATTTTTTAAAGTGAAATATTACAAACGTAATAAATATAGGATGTAAGGAGGATGTGAAATGAAGAAAAAGAAGAGCGCTGTCATGGCATTATTATCTGTTGTTGCGGCAGGGGTTATTATCACAGCGGGATATCTGTATCTGAGATCACAGGGACCTAAGGAATCGGGATCTTTTTTGAAGCAATTAACAGGCAGGGGAGAGGAGGCGGAACAACTGCTTCAGAAATATATGAACTGTATAGAGAAATCTGAATATGAAATCATGTACAGCATGCTCAGCCAGCAAAGTAAAGAAAATTACTCTGAAAAGTATTTTACGGAAAGAAACCAGAAAATTTACCAGGGGATAGAAGCGGAGGATATCAGAGTCAGTATACTGGATGCGGTGGAGAACCAGGGGCAGATAACGGTACATTATCAGCAGTCTATGAAGAGTTCAGCAGGCGAAGTACAGTTCGAAAACCAGGCGGTATTTACCAGAGAGCAGGGAAAGGGATATGTAATGGAGTGGAATGACAGCCTGATTTTCCCGGAATTGACGGCAAAGGATAAGGTAAGAGTGTCCGTTGTGGAAAGCAGGCGGGGAGATATTTCTGACAGAAACGGAAGAATGCTTGCCGGAGAAGGTACAGCGGTTTCCGTAGGACTGGTACCCGGTAAAATGAGTGAAGATGCCGGAAATGATCTGGTCAGGCTGGCTAAGCTTCTGGATACTACTGTAGAATCCATAAAGAATAAACTGGATGCGACCTGGGTGAAAGGAGATTCGCTGGTTCCAATTGCTGTATTGGATAAAGTGATGGAAACGGATCTGATGACTGCTTCTCCATCAGATAAAGTTTTAAAAAATAAAGAAGTTCAGGATGAACTGATTACCATACCAGGTGTGATGTTATCGGATACGGTTATGAGAAGTTATCCTCTTGGAGAGGCGGCATCCCATTTGACCGGATATGTCCAGAATGTAACGGCTGAAGACCTGGAAGAACACCCCAATGAAGGATACAGCGAAAACAGTGTAATTGGGAAAAGCGGAATGGAAGGGTTGTATGAAAAAGATTTAAAAGGCCGGGACGGAGCTGAGATTGTTATTGAAAATGAAAATGGGAATACGAAAGCGGTGATTGCATCTGTACCAAAAAAGGACGGACATAATATCAGGCTGACGATTGACGCAGGACTTCAGGAAAGTCTGTATGAGCAGTTTAAAGATGACAAAAGCTGTTCTGTTGCAATGAATCCCTACACCGGAGAGGTACTGGCACTTGTCAGTACGCCGGCTTTTGACAGCAATGATTTTATAAAAGGCATGTCCGATAAGAAGTGGAAAGAATTAAATGATGATAAAAGGAATCCGCTGTATAACCGGTTTCGGCAGGTACTTTGTCCCGGTTCCTCCTTTAAGCCTGTGATCGCCGGAATAGGGCTGGAAACAGGTTCCATTAACCCGGATGAAGACTTTGGAAATGAAGGGCTGAGCTGGCAGAAGGATGAAAGCTGGGGAGATTATCATGTGACTACTTTACATGCATACGGACCGGTCATATTAGAAAATGCAATGATCTATTCCGATAATATTTATTTTGCAAAAGCAGCACTGAAGATGGGGGCAGAACAGTTAGAGAGCCAGCTGGAAAGACTGGGATTTAACCAGGAGATGCCTTTTGAAATTACGATGGCACAGTCACAGTATTCTAACACAGAGAAAATAGAGTCAGAGGTACAGCTGGCAGACAGCGGATACGGCCAGGGGCAGATTTTAATAAATCCACTGCATCTGGCAGCCTTGTATACTGCATTTTGTAATGATGGGAATGTGATAAAGCCGTATCTGGAATATAAAGAGCTGATAGAGCCTCAGGTGTGGCTGCCTCAGGCATTTTCAAAGGAGACTGCGGACAGAGTGGAAACTGCGATGGAAAAAGTGATATCATCACCGGAAGGAACGGGGAGAGCGGCAAAAATGGATTCTACGGTATTAGCAGGGAAAACAGGAACAGCGGAGATTAAAGCAGACGTATCGGATACATCCGGTACGGAACTGGGATGGTTTGGTGTATTTACTCCGGATCCGGCAGCCGATAAGCCCATCTTATTAATCAGTATGGTTGAGGATGTAAAGGAAATCGGGGGAAGCACCTATGTTGTAGAAAAGGATAAAAAGGTTCTGGAACAATATGGGGGGAGTGCAGAATGAAAAGGATGTTATTAGTAACCGGAATTTTATGCTGTATGGTTATTGTGGGGGCTTTTTATACTTCGAATCAGAAGGGGAAATATCTTTTAGCACAGAACATGGAGGGAGTGATATCCCGGGAGACTTCTGACAAGGTGCAGGAAGAATGCCTGAAAGTTGCCGAAATATATAAAGATATCTATCTGAATACAGAAAAGAAGCCATCGGATATTATTCAGACAGATACGCAGATATCAGATGAGGCTGTCAGTGAGATCGTAAAAAGTATTGGGAAAGAAGGCTTTACCGTATGTGACAGCGCAGGAAATTCCAGTCTGGAGAATCCAGCAGCCTTTTATGATTTCTGGGAAACAGTTCAAAAGGGGGAACCGGCAGCGTTTACCGTTTACCGCATAAGGCAGAACGGAGGATTTTATCGGTATGAATTTTATACGGATGGCACAGGATATAATCTTTTATTAGCTACGGTAAATTTGGATTCTAAGGGAATACCTGATATTTATGATATGAAAATTTCATCCCTGTCTGAATGGAATTTTACCGAAAAAGAGAATTTTATTTTTCGGGATGCGTATACAGGATGGGCAAGCGGGAATGGATACCGCAAGACCCGTATCAAACCGTTGGATGAAAAATGTCTCTCCTATCAGAAGAAATATGTGGAGCCCATCTATTATGAGGGCAACAATCTGCTGATCAGCAACTGGTCAGAATCAGATTATTCGGCATTGAGTTTTAACGATCTTTTTGAGTATCTGTATCGTATGAAAGAGGGAGAGCGGTTGGTGGAAGACCGGTTTCCCATTGATCCAGATAATGAAAACCGATATATTCCTGCTGATTTATTTGAGAACATAATGCTGTATTATTTTCCCATTTCCCAAAAGGAGCTGCGTAAAGAAGCGCTATATGACCAGAAGAAAAATGCTTATCCCTGGCAGGAGATGCGTTCCAATCATAATTATGTAGCCATGCCTTTAATGGAGCCTGATGTAACGGCAGTGAAAGAAAATGCTGATGGTACGGTAACTTTATCTATAGATGTGATTTGCCTGGAGAAGAATAATGATCGTGCTTTCAGCCATGAGCTGACGCTGGGAAAAGGGGAAGACGGGAGTATGCAGTATGTATCAAATGTAATTGTTCCCGGGGAGCACAATATCATTCCAAATTATATTTTTCGATTGCAGTGATAAATGCAGTAATAAATCAAGTTATGATTGTAGTGATAATTGCAGTTACAATTGTAGTTACAATGAAAACAATGGAAAAAGGTGTTGACGCTTCCATGTATGTAAGGTTAATATTGTGTTGAGACATTACATACAAAGGAAGGGGAATAAAATTGATGAAATTTAATATAGAAGAGCTTTTGCATGGCGGTGACTATAACCCGGAACAGTGGCTGGATGCTCCGGAAATTCTGGAAAAAGATATTGCGTATATGAAAGAGGCGAAGATCAATACCGTTACGTTGGGAGTATTCTCATGGGCGGTTCTGGAACCGGAGGAAGGTGTTTTTCAGTTTCAGTGGCTGGAGGAAATCATTGACCGGCTTTATCAGAATGGAATTAACATCATTCTTGCAACGCCCTCCGGTGCGAGGCCCAAATGGATGGCTGACAAATATCCGGAGGTGCTTCGGGCAGATGGAAACCGCCAGCGCAATCTGTTCGGCGGACGTCACAATCATTGCTATACCTCCCCGGTATACCGCGAAAAGGTAAGTATCATCAACCAGGAGCTTGGTAAGCGTTTTGGCGCTCATCCCGGTGTGATACTGTGGCATTTGTCAAATGAATATGGAGGAGACTGTCATTGCCCGCTCTGCCAGGAAGCATTTAGAAACTGGCTGAAGGAGAAATATCAGACAATTGATGAATTGAACCGCCGGTGGTGCACCACATTTTGGAGCCATATCTATCAGGATTTCGATCAGATAGAAAGTCCGTCGCCAAGGGGAGAAATGCAGCTTCATGGTTTAAATCTGGACTGGAAGCGGTTTGTTACCCATCAGACCATCGATTTTATAAAAGCGGAGGCAGCGGCAATCCGTCAGACAGGATCACAGATTCCTACAACGGTGAATTGTATGTATTATTATAATGAACTGGATTATGCAAAGTTTTCCGATGTGGTGGATGTCCTTTCCTGGGATTCTTATCCCACATGGCATAAGGAAGATGAAGCAGTGACTGCTATGGATACTGCCATGATGCATGATTTGCTTCGCTGTGTACAAAAGAAACCATTTTTATTGATGGAATCCTGTCCCAGCGCAACCAACTGGCAGAAGGTCAGCAAACTGAAGAAACCGGGAATGCATCAGCTCTCGTCACTTCAGGCAGTTGCTCATGGTTCGGACAGCGTGCTCTACTTCCAGATCCGCCAGAGCCGCGGAGCATCCGAGAAGTTCCACGGAGCTGTGATTGACCATTACGGCGGGAATGATACCAGAGTCTTCCGTGAGGTAACAGATGTGGGAAACTCACTGGAAGAAATCAGTGAAACCTGCAGTACCGATACGGTTTCGGAAGTAGCGGTGATCTATGCCTGGGAAAATAAATGGGCGATGGAAGATGCCCAGGGTCCCAGAAACCAGGGACTTTATTATAAAGAAACTGTTCAGAAATATTACCGCGCCTTTCGGGAACAGGGTGTTAATGTAGATGTAATCGGCAGCGGGCAGGATTTGGACGGTTATAAAGTTGTCGCAGCGCCGATGCTCTATTTGTACCGGGAAGAGTTTGCGGATAAAATCCGTAAATTTGTGGAAAAGGGCGGTCAGTTTATCATGACCTTCTGGTCCGGCATAGTAGATGAGACAGACCGTTGTTATCTTGGGGGTACGCCATATGGACTGATGGATGTACTGGGACTGCGCAGCATGGAAATCGACGGACTGTATGATAATGAGAAGAACCGAATTAAGTTAACAGGACATAGAGAAAATCCGGGCACCCAAACCTATGAGTGCAGCCATCTGTGTGATCTGGTTAAAGTGTCAACGGCAGAAGTGCTGGCTGTGTATGAACAGGATTTCTACCAGGGGTATCCTGCATTGACCTGCAATTCTTATGGAGATGGCAAGGCCTACTATGTCTGCACCGATGCAGAACAGGATTTCTGCAGTGAATTATGCAGCTCTATAGGGAAGGAAGTACAGCTTACAAAGTATTTTGAGAAGGTGCCCCGGGGAATTGAGGTAACAGCCAGAAATTCTGATACGTCCGTTTATTTGTTTATGCAGAATTATAACACGGGCTGTGTCAAACTAGA
Organism: uncultured Robinsoniella sp.; assembly: GCA_900540475.1. Classification (GTDB taxonomy): domain Bacteria; phylum Bacillota; class Clostridia; order Lachnospirales; family Lachnospiraceae; genus Robinsoniella. Next base: position 5,741 of record UQGG01000077.1, read on the forward strand.
ACTGCCGGCTGGGTTTACGGTGCTGTCAGGCAGCTGGGATGAGACAGTAGGGATTGCTCCGTTTGGGACGGTTGTGCTGAAAAAATAGAAAGTTTGGATTTTTGGATTCCGTATCATGAATGAGACATGGTATGGAATCTTTTTTGCTTTATAGGAAATTCCGATTTTACAGACAATAAAAAATGAACGCACATTCTAGGAACGTGCGTTTGGCATAAGGTGTTTGCAACGCAATGTCTATGAACTACGTTAACGAGCTTGAAGGACATAGAGGTAGTGCGCTGCATAGCGTAAATAATCCCGCAGTTGTACATTGCACCATCAAAGGAAGGATCCCCAGATTTTCAAAGCTGATTCGCAGAAAAAGTAAAAGGTGCTAAGTTACATAAATGATTGATACAGATCAATCTTCGTGATAAAATGACCATGGACAGAATTTGCAGTCATTGAGCACAGATTTGAATTCTGCAGATTATATTTTGGGAGTAAATAATTTTAAAGATTTGGAATTGCTTGAGAAATCAGGGATGAATATGTATAATAAGCTGTAGGCCTACAGGCCGGTTAGGTGGTGTCTAAATGGATTTAAACAGAGATATTTATAAAAAGTTAATTGTATGGAAAAACAAAAATACACATAAAGTACTGGAACTTGAAGGTGCACGACAAGTCGGAAAGACTTACATTTTACAAAAATTTGCAAAATGTGAATACAAAAAGAATATCTACATTAATATGATTGGGACAACAGGGGCGGATTTCTTGAAATGTTTAAATGCTGCAACAGAATGGGAGCCTGGACAAAAAAGAGAAGAGAGGCCTATCCATAAAGCGTTCAACTTGTATGACCCAGAGTTTGAAGACCAGGAAGACCTGATTATAATCATAGATGAAATCCAGGAATCGTCTGAAGTATATAGTCTGATTCGTGAATTTGCAAGGGATTTTAAGGCTCATTTCATTGTGACGGGGTCTTACCTGGGGAAAACCCGTGAAAAGGAGTTTTTTCTTTCAGCGGGGGATGTGGACACTCTGACAATGACCACGTTGACCTTTCCCGAATTTCTGGATGCCTTCGGAAAACGCGAGTTATATGAAGGGGTTGACCTGTTTGGGGAATCCGAACATGTCAAATATGATGAACTACGAGAATACTTTGACATATATATACAGATTGGGGGATATCCTGAGGTGGTGACTACATTCCTGGATAGCCACAGTATTGCTGAATGTGAAGCAATGATAGAATCCCTCATCAAAATATTTGTCAAAGAATCAGGAAAATATTTTGAAAGTGCCCTTGAACTGGAAATGTTTGAAAAAATATTTTCATCGATAGCCATATCATTACTAAAAGAAAAAAAAGGGACGAAGGATTTGACAACGGATCTCACGAAAATAATCTTTAAAGAAGAGAGTTCTAAAGTCTCAAAAAGGATGACCAATAATGCAATAAGCTGGTTATACCTTTCGCATCAGATTGGTTACTGTAGTATGAGTGTTGACTGCAGTAATCTGGATATTGTAGATAATTGTAGATATTACTTCACTGACTTAGGAGTTGCAAATTATTTTCTGAAGCTAACCGGAGAGCCAGGTGAGACAATTGACGGCATCTTATGTGAAAATTTTGTATATCTCGAACTTATGGAAAGGATCAGGAAGCGTGAGATTGCCGGCCAAGTCCCTTGGTTTGCGACATACAAGAAAACAAGTGGTGAATTGGATTTCTATATAAAAAGCAGGCTGGATAATGAGAATTATGGACTAGAAGTAAAAAGGGGGAGAGAGCAGGCAAATACCGGGAACTCCTTGCTGGAAGCAAAAAAACTGGATTTTCTCTATAATCTCAAAAAGACTTATGGAGGCGTATTTGAAAAGAAGTATACGGTACCAATTTATCTGGTTGGAAGAATCAGATTTGATTTAGGATTATAAAGTTATAGAGAGGCAAGCATAATATATTTTATTGCTTGTCTCTCTATTCCAATGAAGTAACCATAAAACAGGTATTGCATCATCAATAGAAAAAGATTCTTTTTCATTCATCATTTTGTAAAATGCCTGTCTGGATATTAATAATTTGGAGGATTTTTGTTTATGGCGAGAGGAAGAAAAGAACAAACACTTACCCTGGAGGAACATGGAAAACATAAGTTCATAAATAGCTAACTATACAGATGAGGTTAAGAGTTTAAAATCAAATAGAAAAACTATCGAAGCGTAAACCACAGTAGAAATGACTAAATTGTAAATTGGTGGTTTTAGGACACGTTTCCTGGAATGTGAAAAGAAAGAGAGTGTGAGGCAAACAAATTATTTGTAATGTTTGCCTCATGTTTATTTTTATACTTCTGAAAATGGAATCTTTATTCTTTGACTTGATAGTCCCCGGTAGTTTCGAATAAAGCTTCGGCTGCAGCCATTAATGGCTGCGGCCATTTATTTATTCAAATAATATTTAAAAAAATATTATTTGAATGCACAATATTCCCCCATATCCCCATCTAATATATGTAAACCAATAAATCAGCAGCAAGTAAAAGGAGAGGAGGTATAAAGTTGGATTTTCTAGTGAAAAAGGCACAAAGGGGAGACGCAGATGCCTTTGTTACCCTGATAGAGCAGAATAAAAGCAGTATGTATAAGGTTGCAAAAGGATTTTTTATGAATGAAGAAGATGTGTCGGATGCCATAGCAGACAGTGTACTTTCGGCATTTGAACATATCGGAAGTTTAACTAATCCCGGATATTTCAAAACATGGCTCATTAGAATTCTTATTAATCACTGCAATATGCGGCTCAGGGAGAAAAAACGATGTGAGGTGATTGAATTCTTCCCGGAGATTAATTACATAGACAGGGAATTGGAATTCGTAGAGTTCCAGGAAATGCTGAATGCATTCCCGGAAGACTGCAGGATGATTTTACTTTTATATTACGGGGAGCAGTTTACGGTAAAAGAGATCAGCCAAATCCTGGATATGAATGAAAATACTATTCGAAGCAAGCTGCGGCGCAGCAGAGACAGGCTGCGTAAAACAATCGTTCAAAGTTTATGAGGAGGAGTCATCTATGGATAAAAATTATACAGAACAGGAAATGAGAGAAATCTTGGGGAGAGAATATGCGCCGTCAGAAATGGTAAATCAAAGGCTTCAGGATATTTATCAGCAGATTGGGGTGGACGGGAAATTAGGTAAAAACAAAGCAAGCAGGAAGAAATCTGCCGGCAGGTTTTCTGCATTAAAAAAGGGGCTGGCTGTTACTGCAGCAGTGTTGGCGGGAGGTGTATTGATGTGCGCAAGTAACCCGGCACTGGCAGCTAAGATTCCTATCATAGGTGCTATTTTTGACCGGGTGGAACAGGATGTTACTTTTTCCGGGGAATATTCACAAAAAGATAATGTACTGACCACGGAGGATGAAAGTACGGGAATGCCTGTAAATACGCAGTATACAGTGAAAAATAATGGAGTTACCATGACAGCTTCCGAAGTTTACAGCGATGGCTTCTCCATCTATCTGACACTAGATGTACAGTCTGAAAGCGGAGGTTTCGAAAAGATGCCAAGCCATTATACAGGAGAGGATCAGACCACTGCGCAGACCTTGTATATTCAGGGAGTCTGGCTCGTGAATTCAATTGGTACAGGTATACCCTTTTTAAATAATTCAATAGAAGGTAAAGTGGTTTCTGATACAGAATTTATCGGAATGATGAAACTGGATATTCCGGAAGATGGCAGGATTAGGGAAGATACGCTTTCTTTGCAGATGACGCAGATTGGTTTTGACAATAAGGAACTCACACCGGATATGCTGGAAGAGGAAGATGCGGCAAATACAATTCTCGGATCATGGAATATCGATATTCCCGTGCAGGCTGACGAAACGGATATAAAAGTAATTGATGTAAATGAAAAAAGTGAGGGAGGATTTTCCATAGATCAGGTTATTGTTACACCATATCAGGTCAAAGTTCTAACAACGATACCATATACGACCAGGGAAGATTCTGACATTACTAAAGAAGAATTTGAAGAGTTATGGGGTGAGAAGAATAAAGAAATCATGGCACAGGGTGAAAGTGAAGTACTCTATGATGATTATTTAAATGATAAAATCTATGAAGAGTTTGGTGTATCCGTATTCACGCAGGATGGTATAAGGCTTATGCCAATTTCCCAGAGCCAAAAGAGTGCTACTTTTGCAGTTAAAAATAATAAGATCAGCCAATTGCAAGTGTTCATTGGAAAAGATGGGATAGATACTATAAAAGAGAGGGATATACAGAAAATGGAGGAGAAGGCAATATTGGATGTTACGGTAGATGTGCAGTAAGTTTAGCATTTAATAGGTTGATCTGTGCAGCAGGAAGTTAGCAGCCGGCAGGGATTAGCGGAATAAAAGGATAAGAAGGAAGTTTTAAACCAGGGATATAGGGGAAAGAGTCATCCTATATGCCTGGTTTTTTGTTTCATGCCTGCTTTCTGTTTTACATGGTAAATAGCACACTTTCGTGGTAAATGGTAAATAGGCAGAGGGTCCTTTCTTGTATAATAGTTATTAGACAATGGAATAAAAAAATAATTCTGCTTTATTATGAAAACAGATAAAAAAATGTATCGGTAAAAGTTTTACTTGCAAGTCTTTTTTAATATAGATTGAAATTTGGGGACATTAAGATATGGAAAAAAATAATGATTTTTTTATTCGCTCTACATTCCGGACTTATTTGATTCCATCGATTCTGGCACTTCTTGGAACTACGATTACGGTCTTAATTGATAGTATTATTATTGGTAATTTCATAGGGGAGAAGGGGTTGGCGGCACTGAATCTGGTAAAACCGGTTTATTTTACATTTATGACATTGGGATCGCTGATCAGTGTGGGCGCTGCGGCTAATGCTTCGGTTTATATTGGAAAAGAGGATCAAAAAAGCTGTGATAATATGGCTTCCCTGGCACTGATTTTATCTGTTGCAGCTGGACTGATGGTGACTATCCCGGGTTTGATTTTTCTGCCGGCAATCGTTGGCGCACTGGGTGCAGTAGGAGAATTATATCAAATGGCGCACGATTACGCCTTCGTAATGATGGCGGGAGGATTGTCGGTGGTATTGATGTACTATCCGTTTAATTTTTTAAGAGTAAGCGGACGTCCCCGGATGGGTGTACTGATGTTCCTGCTGATGGCGGTATTAAATGTTGTATTGGACCTGGTATTCCTTCTGGTGTTTCATCTGGGTATGGGAGGAATGGCATTTGCATCCGTTTTGAGTACGGTGGCTGCGGATCTTGCAGGTTTTTTGTTTTTAAGATTTCCAAACCGCTGTTTTCCACTTAAGAAGCCCTTTCGGGTCTGGAAGAGCATTCAGGAAATTGTGGTTACAGGCAGTTCGATGGCGCTGAATAATTTTTGCAATATTATCCGCACAATGGTTTTAAACTGGATATTGTTTCGGGCGTTTGGGAATGATGCGATTACTGCATTTGCATTGACAGCTACGGTGGGAAGCTTTATCACCGCTGTGATCTCAGGAGTTTCTCAGACGATAACGCCGCTGATCGGAGTATTCTATGGGGAAAAAGACAACACCAGTATCCGAACGACTATGAAAATGGCTTTTCAGAGCGGTATAGGCATTATCCTGGCGGTAACGATGGTACTGGTGATTTTTCCACAGCAAATCTGCCGGTTGTTTGGAATTCAGGAGGGGGACGTTCTTGGGATTTGTGCAGCGGCTCTGGTCTGCTATGCTGTCAGCCTGGTTTTCTCCATGGTTAACAATATATTTATTTTTCTATTCTTTACCACCAGAAGAAATCTGCTGGCTAATGTGATTACATTTTTCCGGGCGTTTGGGTTTGTTACGGTTTTTGCAATGCTCTTTTCGGGAGCAGGTTATTTAATGGGAGTGTGGTCTTGCTTTATTCTTGCGGAAGCAGCAGCTTTTCTTGTGATGCTCATGTGGGTGGGGGTTGTGCGTATCAAAAACAACAAATTTTCCGGGTTGTACTTATTGGACCAAACCTATGAGGACAAGGGAAAATATCTATCATTTTCAGTGCCCAATAAAGTGGAAGAGGCTGTGAATGCTTCTGTAAAAATCAGTACCTTTTGTAAAGAAAATCACCTGGATGCAAAGACGGCTATGATGCTTAGTTTGTCTTTGGAAGAAATGCTGGTGATTATTTTTGACCATTGTTTTGAAGAAAAACAGATACAGTATGTGGATATTCGCATTTTTGTAATGCCGGGAACGGTGGTGCTTCGGATGAGAAATGGTGGAAAGATTTTTGATCCCGTTTTGTATTATGAGAAAAAGAAAGAGCAGGCGGGAAATGGAGTGCTGGCAGATGACAGCCTTGGTATTCGGCTTATTGTGAAAAAGGCAGAGCAGGTATCTTTTAATCGGACATTTGGAGTCAATAATCTGACAATAGCTATTAAGACTGCATAGCTTTTTTGAAGCTGATAAATGCGCATTGGAAAGGAGCAGATAAACAGATGAAATTATATCACAGAGAAACCGGTGAGCGTTTAGAAATTTCCTTTCGGACATTAGAAGACAGGGATACAGATGGTGTGATTGCCTGCATTCGGGATGAATATGGTGATACTTATTTTAAGAGGGATTTTTATAATCCGAAGTTTATATGGGATGAACACCGCGAGGGAATCATCACTTTTTTGGTGGCAGTCACGGATCTGGAAGAAGTGGCGGGGATTATGATTTTGAAAAAGTTTTTTCCCTATGAGTCAATGATTGAGATTGCAACGCAGATATTTAAAAAGAAATACAGGGGATATGGTCTGGCTGAGCATATGTTTGATTACGGTATGAAGTTACTGCAGGAAATGCCCTGCTCGGCAGTGTATTCCCTCCCGGTTACGTTCCATGGGATATCCCAGCGGCTGCTGCGGATGAGAGGACTGATTGGATGTGGCTTTATTTTTTCGGTATTTGACATGGAAAAAATACAACAGTCCTATGGAAAACGAAGAAATCTCAAGCACTCTCAGGGAATACAGATTCTTGCAAAGGATAAAACCGATGCGGGAACACTGTATATTCCACAGGAACAAAGAGGATTTACTGGCTGGCTGTATAAAAAGCTGGGGGTAAGCTTCAGGCTGGCGGATGCGGGATATGGAGCTGGCAACGGGAGTGATAATGCAGGGGATGAAGACGGCAGATGCAGGAGTGGGTATGCAGAGGATGAAGACGGCAGATGCAGGAGTGGGTATGCAGGGGACGAAGCTGGCAGCTGTGTGCATGGCTATAAAGAAAACCAGGATATTTCCTGCCAGGTTATGAAGACGATTGACTGGGTGCAGAGCAGCGCCGCTATTACCATTTATAAAACCGGTGATGGGCTAAAGGCGTATCTGGAGTCGGTATTAGAGGAATATGGGAGCCTGCCGAGATTTACTTTGAATGTGTTTTTGAACGTAAATGATCCCGGGGCGGTTGCCGCTTATTACCTGCTAAAAGAGAAAGGCTTCTTTTTTGCAGGATATAAGCCTCTTTGTAGCGAAAATGAATATATGGTTATGCATAATCCTCTGGAAGTACCAATTATTTTCAAATATTATGTTTTAACAGAGGAGTTCCGGGATCTGATTCAATATATGGAAGTATTTTATGAGGAACGGCAGCAGCGTAGAGGAATGGGAGGCAGGCACGATGAAGATGAAGCATAATATCAGGAAAAAAGTTACAGCGGCTACGATATTAGTGGCAATGACAGCGATCGTTATCATCAGTGGAGTCACAATTTATGGAATGCTTTCCATGAAGTCCCACACTGTGCAGACAAGTAAAGAACTGGGTCATCAGGCAGGAGATGATTCCAAGGTGGCACTAATTAGTCAGGCAAAACAAAAAATAGCAGACGTTGCCAAAGAAAAGGCTAAATACATAGAAACAAAATTCAATTTCACGAAAACCTATGTGGAAACCATAGCGGATACTATGACATCTATTTATGATAATCCGGAGGAATATCCGGATCGGTCTGTGCAGGAACCGGTAAAAGGTAATACAAATCTGACAGCCCAATTGATGTTTTCTTCCACCGTAAAGGATAAAAATGATCCGGAAATTCAGGGTGAAATACATAAAATTGCTAATATACAGGATATTCTGGTTCAGATCAATGGCCATGACGAAGTAGTGGCATCCACTTATGTTGCAACAAAATCCGGTATAGTGATTATGGCGGATTATATTTCTTCGGCAAAGTTTGATGAAGGTTCGGATGTGCCCAATCCATATGAAGCATTTTTAAGGCCCTGGTATCAAAAAGCAGTGGATGAACAGAAACTTATTTTTACCGACATCATTAAAGACATTCACGGAGGAGGCTCCGCAATTATCTGTGCAAAGCCTTTTTATAAAGGTGAGGAATTTATGGGAGTTGCTGGAGTTGGCTCTTACCTGACGGATATCAATGATGTGGTAATGAATACGGAAGTGGGGAAATCCGGCTATGCGTTTTTGGTTGACAGCGGAGGAAAAGTAAATATTTCGTCCAAAGAAACCGGGGAAGTAGGGGCTGATCCGGATCATGTAACAGACCTGCGCCAGAGCGAAAATGAAGAACTGGCAGCAGCGGTTCAGAATATGGTGGCAGGAGAAAGCGGTCTTGCAGAAGTAACCATAGACGGAAAGAAGGTATATCTGGCATACGAACCGCTGACCACCCTGGGCTGGAGCTTTGCAACCGTCATTGAGCAGGAAGAAGTAATTGCGCCGGCAATTGAGAGTCAGGATGGAATTATGAAGCTTACCAATGGTGCCATCAGCCAGATTAATCAGAATATCAGAATGGTATTTGTAATCTTAGTTGTATTAATTCTGATTGTATTGCTGACTATTTTCTTCCTGAGTACTTCCGTTTCTAAAAAAATAACGGATCCGATTGTTAGAGTAACCCAGGCTGTACATGGGGTGGGAGAGGGAAATCTGGAATATAATCTGGAAATCCATACAGGAGATGAAACGGAAGAGCTATCCAATGCATTTCAGGAAATGACATGGAAATTAAAGGAGTACATCAGGAATCTGACAGCAGTAACGGCGGAAAAAGAGCGGATTGGAGCAGAGTTAAATGTGGCAACGCAGATACAGGCGAGTATGCTGCCCTGCATTTTCCCGGCATTTCCGGAACACAAAGAATTTAATGTGTATGCTACCATGCAGCCTGCAAAAGAGGTTGGCGGAGACTTCTATGATTTCTTTCTGATCGATGATAACCATCTGGCGGTAGTGATGGCAGATGTATCCGGTAAAGGAGTTCCGGCTGCACTGTTTATGGTCATTGCCAAGACTTTGATTAAAAATCATACCCAGAATGGGGAAGCACCTTCCGATGTATTTTCCAATGTGAATAAACAGTTGTGTGAAAATAACCAGGCAGGCATGTTTGTCACCGCCTGGATGGGCATTCTGGAAATAGACAGCGGCATGTTTACCTTTGTCAATGCAGGACACAACCCGCCCCTTCTGAAGCGGAAAGGTGAAGGATTTACATATCTGAAAAGCCGCGCCGGATTTGTACTTGCCGGCATGGAAGGAATCCGCTACCGACAAAACCAGATTCAATTAAACCAGGGAGATCTGTTATACCTGTACACAGACGGAGTTACGGAGGCTACGGATATTTATAATGAACTCTATGGGGAAAAGCGGTTGCAGGAAATTCTGGATAATAATGCCGGTCTACCCTTAGAAGAAATCTTAAAAAATATCAAACAGAGTATAGATCTTTTTGTAAAAGGCGCACCACAATTCGATGATATAACAATGCTGGCACTTGAGCGCGTTTGAAACATATTTGAAAACAAATGATGAAGATCCATGAAAGCGAATAGAGAAAGCGGGAGGTGTGAAATGAAAGAGTTAACCGTACCGGCGAAAACGGACCGGCTGGATCAGGTAATGGAATTTATTGAAGAAGAATTAAACAAAACAGAGTGTTCCGCAAAAGTGATCATGCAGATTAAAGTTGCAGTGGAAGAAATCTACGTCAATATTGCCAATTATGCTTATTATCCCGGGGAAGGAAACGCAACAATCCGCTGCCTCATTCAAGGTGATCCGAAGCATGTAGTGATTCAGTTCGTGGATTCCGGAACACCTTATAATCCCCTTGAGAAGATGGACCCCGACATTACCCAGGATGCGAACCACAGGCAGATAGGCGGTCTCGGCATCCTGATGGTGAAGAAGATGATGGATCACATCACTTACCGTCATAAAGGGGGAAAGAACATTCTGACCTTGAAGAAAAACATTTAAAACAGCAAAAGAGAGGTGTAAAAATGATAGACTTGCGTAAGGAAAAGGCTTTTAAAATGGTATATGAACATTACTATGACTATATATATAATTATTTTTACTATCACACTTTTCAAAGAGAGGTAACGGAAGACCTGACCAGTATCACCTTTATGAAAGTGTTGGAAAAAGGAAACCTCTATGACGATGAGAAGGCTAAAGTTGTAACGTGGCTTTTGACGATTGCGAAGAATGTATGGGTGGATTATTTGCGGAAAAAGAAAGGGGATATTTCCATAGATGATCTGTTAGAACAAGATGTCCCCCGGGAAAATGTTACTTATGACCGTATTGAGAATCAGGTAGATATACAAAGAATGCTTGGAAATCTGACTGAGCGGGAAAGAATGATTATTGTTCTGCATTATTATATGAACTTATCATATGGTGAGATTGCGAGACATTTGGATATATCTGAAAAGTGTGCAAGTGTAACAGCAAGCAGAACACTGAAAAAATTAAAAACGAATTTAGAAAAAATTATTTAAATTCTATGTAGGGAATATAGGAGTTGATACGTATATATATACAGAAAAGAAATAACTGAGAAGGTGATAATATGTATGCAAAATTAGCAGAGCCATATGCGTTACGGGGATGGAAAAACCTGCCCTTTGCAATAATAAGAACGGACAATGGTACAGTCAATTTTTTGGAGCAGGATGGGTTTCAGGTTTTGGAATTTTGTAATGGAAAAATAGATATTGATGCGGTTTTTTTTAGTAAAAAGCAGAAACAATTTTTCTATGAATTAAGGCAGAAAGAAATTATTACTGTTTCCCATAATCCAATGGAACTTTCGGTTATGCAGGAATACCGGAAGGCAGATAATACATATATTAAAGCCATTCACTGGTCTGTAACAGGCAGATGTAACCTGAAGTGCAGGCATTGTTACATGAGTGCCCCGGACTACCGTTATCACGATATGACAACAGAAGAATGTTTTTCAATGATTGACCAGTTTCGGGAAGCGAATGTCAGTGTGATTTCCATAACCGGTGGTGAACCATTTCTGCGGAAAGATTTTTTTCAGATTGTGGACAAGATTCTGGAATCAGGAATCGCCATATCTCAAATATATACAAATGGGATTTTAATTACAGATGATATTTTAAAAGAGTGCGAAAAACGCTTGTTCAAGCCGGAATTTGTCCTGAGCTTTGACGGGGCAGGGCAGCATGACTGGATGCGTGGTATTGAGGGAACAGAAGAAAAAACAATAGAGGTTATACGAAAACTGAAAGTAAATGGATACCGGGTTATGATTGAATCCGCTATTTGCAGAAAGAACATTGATGGGCTGAAAACTACTTATGAGCTTCTTCGGGATCTGAAAGTTGATTTTTGGAAAACTTCGCTGGTATTTGAAGCCGGAAAATGGAAAGAAAATAATCAGGGAACGCCGCTTCAGACAGAAGAATTGTATGAAGAATACCTGAAAATTGTGCGATTATACAAGGGAGATCATGCACCTATCGGAATACAGCTGGACGGATTTTTTGCATGTGAAAAAGAAAATATAGAAGGTTATGGAAGCCCATATCAAAGATATGGAGGGGATAAGGAATGTGAGAATGCGAGTTCCTGTCTGAATTGCAGGATTCATCCCTATCTTTTGCCGGACGGTACTTTTCTACCCTGCCCATCTATGACAGATTCAGAGATTGAAGAGAATATGCCCAATTTATTACAGACAACAGTAGCCGATATTTATAGAAATATTGAGAATCCATTTTTTCGCCTGGCATCGATAAAATTAAAAGAAGTAATAGATGCAAATGAAGATTGCAGAAATTGTGAATATCGTTTCGAGTGCGGAGGAGGATGCAGGGCTATGAGCATGTTTGCCGGCAATGGCGTTATGGGGAAGGCTGATATTCTTTGCACTTTTTTTAAAAAGAATTATCCGGAGCAGATTAGAAGCCTGATTTTTGCAAGAAGTTGAATTTCAAGAAGGTATTAAATTTTTATATGGAATTGAGTGAACCGTAACATAAGGATTGAAGAGCCTAATCTTTCAATCAGACACAGACGGATCAGATGTTCCGTTTGAAAATTTATATATAAACTATGAAAATGGATCTGAGGATTTCCAGATCAGAGTTAAGGAGGAATAGGTAATGTGCGACGAAAAAAAAGATGTAAACTTAAAAGATGAGGATCTTGACAATGTAGCCGGTGGCGGAGTTGCAGGTGAAATTGGCAAAGTAGTTGGAGAGAAAGTAATTGAAAAAATAGTAGGGGATGTGTTAGATAACACCAATACCAGCAGAAATGATTTTAAGGACGGTGTTAAAACAGGACGAAAATTTTAGACGGTTTTCTGTTACATAATGGATTTTATAAAATCAAAATAAATAATAAAAGATGAAAAGGAGAATTAAGAATGAACAATTTAAAAAAGTTTTATGAAGAAGTAGAGAAAAATGCTGAATTAAAAGAAGAGTTAGTAAAATTAAACAAAGAGGTAGAAGGCAAAGAAATTGATGAAGCAGCTATCAAAGTTAAATTAATCGAAACTGCAAAGAAATATGATCTATCATTATGTGAAGCAGATTTTAATGCAGAAGAAGGCGAATTAAATTTAGATGATCTGAAAGCAGTTGCAGGAGGAGCAGGCGGATGCTTCATTTCTAATGCAGGATGCAGCTTATTTGGAGAAATTACCCCTGGAGGCGGATGCATTATTATCGGAGCATACGTATAAGTTCCTTAATCATGAAAATGTATAAATCATAAAATAAAGTTTATTGAACTGGGGATGTGATGACGTAACATCCCCCCCGGTTTCAATAAACTTTATTTTTGCATGTAGGGAAAAGCCTGATTTATGCGTATATATAAATAGAGACAGTAGAAAGACCAGGATTAATTTTAAACCTTTACCTGATTTTAAGCCACTTTATGTACGGAGAGAAGGAAAAGAGTATGGAAGATTTTGAAAAGACATTAATAGGATTATTGGCAGCTCAGAATCCTGCGAATCATTCACAGGAATTTAAGAGCAGCCTTTGGGAGAAATTGGATGAGAGAATGTATCAGGAAGAACTGGATCTGGAAGATCTTGCGATGGTGGCAGCAGGAGTGAGAAGCCAGGAAGTAGTGAAAAAAGCATTGGATGAGAAAGGAGAAAAGTTATGAGTAAAAAAAGCATTTTCAGACAAAGGAGCCTTGATACGGTGGAGTCCCCGGAGCAGTTAGATGAGTATATCCGCGTATCGAACCCCAGCATTTGGATTGTTCTGTCGGCGCTTGTGATTTTGGCTGCGGCACTTGTTGTCTGGAGCGTGGTGGGGTCTTTACCGGAGACATTGGCGGCTAAGGGAGTTACAGTTTCTAATAATATGGTACAGTGTTATGTAGATGCGTCAATGTTAAATAAAGATCTGACGGGATGCAAGGCAAATGTTGTGCTTCCGGATGGTGCCAGTATGGAAGGGATTGTAAAATCAGTAAGCAATAATCCGTACTCTTTGGAAGAAATAGCACAGTCTTTAAAAAGTGATTGGGTTGTGGAAAATGTGGCTGCTGGAAATTATGCTTATCAGGTTGATGTAGAACTTCCGGAAGAAGTAAGGCAGGATGTTCTGGCAAATGTAACTCTTGTAACAGCTGAAGTGAAGCCCATTGTATTTTTACTGAATTAGGAGGTGCACCGTGGCAGATAAACAAAAGAAATGTGTCAAAGTGCCTGTAGTGATGCAGATGGAAGCCCTGGAATGTGGAGCCGCATGTCTGACAATGATTATGGCTTATTATAAAAAATGGGTACCACTGGAACAGGTAAGGGTAGATTGCGGCGTTTCCCGGGATGGGAGTAAAGCATCCAATATGGCAAAGGCAGCCGGGGCATACGGATTGCAGGTAAAAGCCCATCGCTACAGTGTGGAATCAGTTTGCACAAAGGTATCCTACCCGGCTATTATTCATTGGAATTTTAATCATTTTGTGGTATTAAATGGATTTAAGAGGGGAAAAGCGATCATTAATGACCCGGCCCGGGGAGTGGTAGAAATATCTCCGGAAGAATTTGATAAGTCCTTTACAGGGGTGTGCCTGGAGTTTGAGCCTGGGGAGCAATTTGTTGCTGATGGTAAAAAGGAGAGTGTAATAGAGTTCGCCAAAAAAAGGCTGCAGGGAAGTAAATTATCTATCGTTTTTGTAATGATGACAACGGTGCTGACAGCATTTGTAAGTTTATTAACTCCGGTATTTTCAAGAATATTTACAGATAATATTCTCACCGGACAAAATACGCAATGGTTATCTAATTTTCTTGCATTTTTAGCAGTTATTATTCTGTTTCTGCTGGTAGTAGGTATGATAAATGAGATCTATATATATAAGATAAAAGGAAAGATGGCAATCGTATCAAATTCGTCGTTTATCTGGCATACACTGCATCTTCCAATGACATTTTTTTCACAGAGAATGGCAGGTGACATTGCCAGCAGGCAGCTTTTAAATGACGATATAGCAGAGACACTGGTTGGACGAATTGCACCGATGCTGATAAATATGATGCTTTTGATATTCTATCTGATTATCATGCTGCGATATAGTGTGGTTTTGTCTTTAGTTGGTTTTGCAGCAATTGCTGTGAATCTGGTGTTGGCCAATATCATTTCCCAAAAGAGAATACATATTACCAGAACGCAGATGCGTGACCAGGGTAAGCTGGACGCTTCTACCGTATCGGGGATTGAAATGATAGAGACAATCAAATCAGCAGGTGCAGAAAGTGGATTTTTTGAACGCTGGTCCGGATTTCAGGCATCTTTGAACAAGGCAAAGGTAGAATTTGCGTTAACAAATCAATTTCTGGGTGGAATTCCTGCGTTAGTACAGCAGCTCTCAGGAATTATAATACTGGCTCTTGGCGTGTGGATGATCATAAAAGGCAATTTTACGGTTGGTATGCTGTTGGCATTCCAATCCTATATGACACAGTTTTTAATGCCTGTGAATGATTTGTTGGAAACGGGACAAAAATTGCAGGAAATGCGGACGTCTATGGAACGCGTGGATGACGTGATGAAATATAAAGAAGATGTTGTATTTTCTTCAATTAAAAATACGGACGAGGTTTTTGAAAAGCTGGATGGAAGCATGGAATTTCGAAATGTAACTTTTGGATATTCCAGGTTGGAAGAACCTCTTTTAAAGGATTTCAATCTAACCTTAAAAAGCGGTTCAAAAGTAGCGCTGGTTGGCTCATCCGGTTGCGGTAAATCAACGATAGCGAAACTCGCCTGTGGACTATATGAACCATGGTCAGGTGAAATTTTATTTCAGGGTAAACCAATGAAAGATATTCCAAAAGAAATATTTAATTCTTCTTTGTCTGTAGTAGATCAGGACATTACTATGTTTGAGGATAGTATTTCCGATAATATTAAGATGTGGGATAAATCCATAGAAGATTTTGAGATGATTATGGCAGCAAGAGACGCGCAGATTCATTCTGATATTATGACAAGAAAAGGCGGGTACGGTCATCAGGTTTCAGAAGGGGGTAAAAACTTTAGCGGCGGACAGCGCCAGCGGTTTGAAATTGCCCGCGTACTTGCACAGGATCCGACAATTGCCATATTGGATGAGGCAACATCAGCACTGGATGCCAAAACTGAATATGAAGTAGTCAAAGCAATTCAGAAACGTGGGATTACCTGTATTATTGTTGCACACCGTTTATCCACAATCCGGGACTGTGATGAAATTATTGTCCTGGATCACGGCAGGGTTATGGAGCGGGGAACGCACGAGGAACTGTATCAATTGAACGGTTACTATACACGGTTAATTACCACAGAATAGGAGGGCAGGTTATGGGTTGGTTTGACAGTCAGGTAAAAGAACGGCTGCAATACGATGCAGGCGAGATGAAGAAATCCTATGCAAAGCTTGCCGGAGTCGTAGGGAAAAAAGACAATATTGACTATAGTCAGCATGAGAAAGAGGGACAATCGAAAGATGCACTCTCAAAAATTTGTAAATATTATCAAATAGAAAAAAAAGAAGTTCCTGAAAATATAATTGAAATACACGAACAGATACAATATCTTTTTGAGCCTTCCGGTGTCATGTGGCGACATATGCGTCTTAGGGGAAAATGGTGGAAAGACAGTATGGGACCAATCCTTGGCGAGACAAAGGAAGGAAGACCGGTGGCATTGATACCAAAAGCTTTTGGTGGGTATCGATATTTTGATTATGAGAGCGGGAATGAGCTAAAAGTGGATGCCCATATTCATGAGATGCTGAAAGATGATGCCATTTGTTTTTACAAACCCCTCCCGCAAAAGGAATTGACCGGAAAGGATTTAATGGTCTTTCTTCTTGGAAATATTGGTATGGATGATAAATTGCTGCTGGGTTTTGCTGCTCTTGCAGTTACGCTGCTTGGTTTAATAACACCAGCCGCAAATACTCTGCTTTTCAGCCATATCATCCCTGCGGGACAGATGTCAATGGTTTTATCTGTATCATTTTTATTATTTGGTGCCGCAATTTCCACATTTTTAATGAATATCACCAAAACTCTGGTTCAGACAAAAATACAGACAAAAATGAGTGTTATTCTGGAAAGTGCTGTGATGGGACGAGTAATTAACATGCCGGTTCAGTTTTTTAAAAACTATAATTCGGGAGATCTGGCAAACAGGGTGCGTGCTCTGGAGAGTATATGCAGCATTTTAGCTAACGGAGTGCTGGGGATGGGATTGATGGCAGTCTTTTCTCTGACTTATGTCCTGCAGATCATTCGGATTTCACCACAATTGGCAGCTACAGCATTTTTTGTTATCCTTTTGCAGTTAATCATTGCTTTTCTGGGTGCGTGGGGGCAGATTCGGGTGCTGCGCAAAAAGATTCAGGCATCTTCTAGAGTTGAAGGTGTGGTTTTTGCCCTTTATTCCGGGATTCAGAAAATTAAGATGTCGGGAAGTGAAAAAAGGGCGTTTGTAAAATGGGCAGGTGTATATCATGAGGAGGCGGAAGCGGACTATAATCCACCCATTCTGGTTAAGATTCAAAAAGCTGTTTCTCCTGCCGTTGCGCTGTTGGGAACGTTGCTGATCTACTGGGTATCCGTAAAAAGTGCAATTTCAGTAGCCAATTATGTTGCTTTTAATGTAGCCTACGGGATGGTTAGCACAGCGATACTATCACTGGTAGCTACAGTATCAACCGTAGCCATGATAAAGCCCATATTAGAATTGGCACAGCCAATTTTGCAGACGCCACCTGAAGTCAGTGAAAACAAAGAAATCGTAAAATCCGTTTCAGGAACTATTGAATTAAACCAGGTATCTTTCCGATACCAGGAGGATACCCCGTTAATCATTGATGATTTGAGCCTGAAAATAAACCGGGGCCAGTATGTGGCAATAGTGGGAACCACCGGCTGTGGAAAGTCTACACTGATGCGCCTTATGCTGGGATTTGAGAAGCCGGATACCGGAGCAGTCTATTATGACGGCAGGGATATTCAGAAAGTGGATCTGAAATCACTCAGGCGGCAGATCGGTGTGGTAATGCAGAATGGAAAGCTTTTTAGCGGAGATATCTTTGCAAATATTACTATTTCAGCACCGTGGCTGACTTTGCAGGATGCCTGGGATGCTGCTGAAAAAGCAGGGATCGCCCAGGATATCCGGGAAATGCCCATGGGGATGTTTACGATGATTGGAGAAGGAGCCGGGGGGATTTCGGGTGGTCAGCGACAGCGGTTAATGATTGCCAGAGCCATTGCTCCAAAACCCAAGATACTGATGCTGGATGAGGCCACATCAGCTCTTGACAATATTACCCAGAGACAGGTGTCCGATGCGCTGGCAGAGCTAAAAAGCACCAGAATTGTCATAGCTCACAGGCTTTCTACCATTAAAGCATGTGACCGGATTATTGTATTGGATAAAGGCCGGATCATTGAGGATGGAACCTATGAGGAATTAAATGCAAAAGGCGGATTTTTCTCAGAGCTGGTGAAGAGACAGCAGATAAAGCAGGGAGAATAGAGTAGCTGTATATATTGTAAGGCTGGAAGAAAATAAAATGAAGAAAGGATGCCACAAGTGATTCTTTCAACCTGTCAGAAAGTGGCAGTATTGCAAAGCAATCGCAATACATAAAGGGATAAATATGAACATTATAAAGAAGAGTGATGGAAGTAAATTATTTTTGGAATTAGAAGGGCGTCTGGACACGATGACAGCGCCCCAGCTGGAAAAAGAACTGGAGCAATCGCTTTCGAATGTTGCAGAATTGGTTCTGGATATGGAAAACCTGGATTACATTTCTTCAGCAGGATTACGTGTTTTATTGGCAGCGCAGAAGCAGATGAACCGGCAGGGTTCCATGGAACTGCATCATGTATGTGAAGAAGTGCAGGATGTTTTTGATATGACTGGGTTCAGCGATATCCTAACAATAATGTAACCCTAAAAAGGCAGAACAGAATCAGGAGCGTATGGTATGAGAAGAAAAGGATACTTAATATTTATTTTAGGTGCGGTAATGTGTTTTTCTGTAGGATGTGCATCAAATGCTGATACAGAAGCTGCCGATACACAACAGCCAGCAACAGATATGGGGAGTTCAGATCAGGATCAGGAGAATCCTGAGGAAACCGGGACACAGCTTTATATATCAACAGGAAATCAAAATTTTCAAAGTTTCCCATTTACCGGAAGTGAAGTTACACCAGACACCCTGGTACAGGGAATAGCAGATCTTACTGGATGGAATTTGAATCTTGCGGATACCATTAGCAGCGGCAAAGGAGGCATGACGGTATGCTTTACGGGAAGCAGTTCCATATTTACAGGACCGCCTGAAGATCAAAGCGATGACTTTCATGTTTACGATGCTGAAAGCATGGTATTTGCCGCGCTGGACAGTATACAGATGACACTGCAAAATTACGCCAGTTCCGTTAATCCTTCCAGTGTAGATATTTATTTCTGCATGGAAGGAGATGTCCCCATTATACTGGATAATCTGGGGGTGACAATTCCGATGGATCAGCCTTATTCACATGAAGGTTTGGCGGAGCTTTTTGCAGAAGCACAAGCATCATAAAATATAGAAGTTATTAAGGATGAGGTTTTAATAATTAGAATTGTAAACGGATAGGAAAATGCAAAAAGGAAGCAATATAATAAAGAATAATACAAAAGTATTTATAGTATAGAATGGTATAATCTGTAAAATGAGATGAGGCAGTTACACTGTGTATGTATGGTAGGTATTACATGCGGTGTTGCTGCCTTTTTTTGAAAGGTTGACAGCTATGATTAGCTAACACAAGTATTACGGCGAATGCTTTATATTTGGGTTTCGCTGAGTAAGGACGCTTTGTATGCAGAGGTAGTGTACGGAAAGATGGGCGCGGGAAACTGGTATGGACTCCGTCAGCTGGCCGCAGAACTGGTATTTTCTAACCTTTCCGAAGCGCTTTTTGGCGGCACGCGGGCATTCGCTCCGAAATCCTGATGCATTTCGCAGCTCACTGCCCGCTTA
>UQGG01000078.1 GCA_900540475.1 uncultured Robinsoniella sp.
CCCTTCATCCGGGACAAATCTCCCACAAACTGGGACGCACAGCTGCCAGAAAGCAATTTTAAAACACGCTCTAGCCTATAATGTAATCAATATTTTAAGCTAAATTCAATACGCACTCTCTTCCCTCTCCCGATCTGCATATGACAGCACTTCATCCAGGGATTTCTCGCCCTGTAGCCATAGAAGCTGCTGAGCTGCCAGATCATTCTGGAAGGACCAGACAAACTGAGAGTTGCCCAGGCTCACTTCTACGACTTGACCATTTTTCTCATATGTGTCTATGTCATCCTGTATTTTGCTGCGGCTGGCTGGTTCTATTCCTTTTACTACTGATGCGGTCTGGGTAAAATCCAGAATTTCCCGTTCCAGTTTTTCGCTTGTGAGCAAGGTATGGAAAATATCTGTGATCAGTTCACTATGCTTTGTCTTGGCGCTTTTCATAAAGGTCATATTAGTTTCCCTGATGAGCCTTGCATCTCCGTTCTCATTTGGAAACGGAAAGATCCCAAGCTCCATGTTCTCATTATACTGGCTCGTAAACTGCATGGACCAGGATCCGGTCAGATACATGGCAGCCTGCCCATCTGTAAAACGGCTGTCACTTTCAAACTGATCGATCAAAAGCGCGTCTTGCCAGCTGGCATCCAGTATCATTTTGTTATAAGAAAGGCAGCGCCTGATTACCGGACTGTCCCCGAAGTTTACCTTGCCCTGACGAAACTGGTCACCCCAGTCAGGGTTACTGCTGAATATTTCATTCATAAAAAACTGCATAGTCATATTGCCTACTTTCCAGCTCTCACGGAAATGACTGGCAAAAGGCGTAATTTCATTTTCTTTTAACACTTTAATAATGTGTTTCAGTTCTTTCTGCGTTGCCGGTACTTTCAGGTTATACTTTCTGAATATTTCTTTGTTATAAATCACTCCCTGATACCAGGCATTATATGGCATTCCATAGATTGCTCCATCAACGGTCACTGCTTTCAGCGCTTCATCCCGGATTTTATCTTTATAATCCCCCTGCAGCACAGCCAGATTGCCGGTGTGGGCATAAGCCTGCACGTCCTGGGCTTTTCCAATCATAATATCCGGAATGTCTCCCGCAGCAAACCTGCCCTGCATTTGGGAATTGAATTTCTCACCCCAATCCACACACTCCCACTGGAGTTTAACATTTGGAAACTCCTCGGCGAGAACTTCATCTATCATATCTTCTATACCGGCATCGGAAGTAGATTGTCCAGCCAGAACCGTCAACAAAATCACCTCTTCATTCCGTTGGTATACCGGCACTTCTGCCTGGCTGCATCCTGCAAGAAATGTAAGGGCAGCCAAGAATAATATAAGCTTAACAGCTCGTGATATTAAATTACTTTCCGCTAACAGTGCACCATAGATTGTGGTTGGGTTGTTTGTGAGCAGGTTGTTTAAGCGCGGGCTGTTTGTGCGTGTGTTGTTCGAGCGCGGGCTGTTTATATGTGAGCTGTTTGTGCGTGTGTTGTTTGAGCGCGGGCTGTATCCTCTCATATTTCCCTCTGTCCGGTAACACCCGCTCTGTAATCTCTGGGACTTTTCCCCTCCACTTTCCGGAACACACGGCTGAAATAAGTATAATCATCGTATCCAACCATAAAGGCGATTTCGGTAAGGCTTACTTCTTTATTAGCCATAAATTCTTTTGCCTTTTCAACTCTCAGACGTGTGATATAGACCATCAGATTTTCCCCTGTTTCCTGCCGGAACATCTTGGAAAAATAAGAACTTTCCACATTATACTTCCGGGAAAGGGAGGAAAGGCATAATTCTTCGAAGTAATGACTGTCTATATACTGTACTGCCTGTTTTACTACGCCTCGTATAGAGTCTGTTGGAATCTCCCCCTGATTGGTAACGGTAAATTCTATAATATCACAAAGCATCTCGCACAGCACATCCGCATCCAGAAGTTCGATCAACTTATCTGCCACATCAGTCATATTTTCCATATCTGCCAGTTTTTTAGGATTTCCCTGATCTGCGGTGTAATCTGTAAAAATATTAAGGATTTTCTTGACGGTCTGCTTTACTTCCAGATACTCCCACTTCTCTTCCTGGCATCTTCGCAGTCCAATGGTATCAAAAATCAATTGTTTTAATGCAGTCTTATTTCCACTTTGCAAGAGGCTCTTAATCTGTTTTTCATACTCACTGCTCAACTGGTTATGTACCTTTTTCTGGTTTTCCGTTCCCCTGCCGACAATCAGTATTTCATTTCTATTTTCATAAATCCTGGTCATAAACAGAGCCACGGTCTGAACATACGCCATATGTATGCTGTCCATGGTATAGCTATGCTCGCTGATGCAAACGGTCACAGGCGAATGGGCTTCCGGTGTCAGGTAAATGATAAGCTTTTCAGCTGCCTTTTTTAATTCTTCATTTTCAATTTCGGAAACTACAATAAATTCATTGGAGCGGAAAATATGGTTAAATACCATAGAACTCTCTTTTGAAACAATATTCTTTATTTCCTTTTTCACATGATAGGAAAGCTTATTCATATCATATTGATACTTCTTAGTCAACTCGTTTAAGTTATGTATCTTAATCAGCATCAGGCTTGCGCCTGCAAAATTTATTTCGCTGTTCATGGTAATGGTTGGGGTAAATGGCGTATCTTCACGCTCCACCAAGAGGCTGAATTCACGGTCCTGAATCAGAGATGCCGCTTTTAGAAGCTTCATCTGCCGCTCTTCTTCCTCCTGCTTTGCACACCTGCGGGTGCTGATAATTTCAAGCGCCTTAGACAGCGCATTTACCAGATCGATTTTGGTCACAGGCTTTACCAGATAGTTAATTGCCCCGGACATGAATGTATCCTTAACATATTGAAAATCATCATACCCACTTATGACGAAGGTAATAATGTCAGGGTATTTGTCTTTTATAATAGACAGAAGCTCTACTCCATTGATAAAAGGCATGTTTATATCGGTTATCAGTATATCCGGCTCTTCCAGTTGGATCTTATTTAACACATCTTCCCCATCTACTGCCGGTTCCATAAACTCTAAGGAATATTTCTCCCAACATATCATATTCCTTATTTTCTCCCTTGTCCAATACTCATCATCTGCAATCAGGACTTTATAGGCTGCTGCATCCATGAACTGACCTCCTCCATTTTTACTCTTGGTATTTTCAGATATATTCTGGTTCCTTTTCCCACCTCACTTTCCACATGAATTCCATATTCCTTACCGTACAGCATTTTCATACGGGCATTAATATTATTTAATCCGATGGAACTTCCTTTTTCCACCAGGTTAATATCATTTTTCTCCAGAATCTCATTTACTTTTGCGGCATCCATCCCTACGCCATTGTCCTGGACACTGATCCACAAATTTCCCTCCCGAACCTGGGCGCAGACAACAATCTCTTTCTCCCCCCTGGTATTGCGCAGTCCATGGTTTAAAGCATTCTCCACCAATGGCTGTATGGAAATCCTGGGAACTGTATCCTGCAGCACAGTTTCATCTATATCAAAGGTGTATTTCACATTATCCCGCATTCTCACATTCATAACATATATGTAATTTTTCAGATGCACAATTTCTTTTGCTACCGTAGAAAACGGATTCTTCATATCCAGACTGTACCGGAAGATATTTGACAGGGACTGGCTGAGTCCGCTGACTTCGGGACAATTCTGAATCTGAGCGATACTGCTCATGGTATCCAGGGTATTGTACAGGAAATGCGGATTAATCTGTGCCTGAAGTGCCTTGTATTCCGCCCTGTTTAACAGCAGCTTCGTCTCATACTCCTGGCTGATCAGCACTTCCATCTGATCCAGCATTTCATTAAAACTCTGTCCCAGAATCCCCACTTCATCTCTGTTATGTATATCCACCCGCAAATGGGTGTCTCCGCCTTTTATCCGTTCAATAGTCTGCATCAGCTTATCCAGAGGCTTTGTCAGTCCACGGGAAACCAGAATCGTCAAAATGGTGGCAGCTATAATCATAATCAATGCTATAAAAATCAGATTCTTTGTAAGTGCCCTCTGATTCTGTACCAGCAGTGACCTGGGCATCAGAGAATATGCATCCATATTATATTTCTTCTGGGGAACCTGGAAAAATACCCGCTTGGATGTAGTTAATAATTTTGCTACGTCCCCGGATGAGGTAGTCTGAATCTTGGCACTGATCTCATTGTAGTAATCCACATCCTTGCCTTCCAGGCTTCCAATACTCACAGCCGGTCTGTCTCCGGAGGGCTGCAGCCACATGAACATGGTTTTATCCGTACTGTATTTTTCCATGATGGAGCGGATTACTTTGCTGTCAATATCACAGACCGCATATCCGATCACATCATTTAAATTGCTGTTATTATAAATCTTCAGAACCAGCCGGATGATATCTGTTTCCCGGTATTGGTTATAATAACTGGAGATCAGCATCGTTGTATCATCGGACTCCACATAGTCTTTCACTGCGTTGGCATTCTGATTCTCCGGGTCCTCATAGATGTCTGTCTGGTAATTATGCTTTGGCGTAACCGCCCTTCGATATGTACTGATAATTTCATGCCGGGGATTGTATAGATACATCGCCACCACACCGTCTGTAGTGGCAAAATGGCTGGTACCAAAATTGTAAGCAAGTCGGTAATAATCGGTTCTCAGTTTCTCGATTTCCTCTTTATTTTTCAGTCCCTGTATCAGATCCTTTTCACTGTAAATCTCGATCATGTTACTTTCCATATTCTTAACAAATCCATAAATTTCATTTTGCATGTTCTGCAGCGATGCAAAACTTTCCTCTTTCGCCTGATTATAAATCAGACCGGATGAGGAATTTTCAAACAGGATCGTCTGTAAAATAAGTGCAAACAAAGTCAATCCCAGACACAGGATTAAAATTTTCACCCTCATCTTGAGATTTAACTCCAATCTTTTTATACTTTTTTCTTTTTTATGGTCTTTCATATGTAAATGGCACCTGCCCTTTGCACTGTTATTTTATATTGCTGAATGAACATTGGATTAATAGCCCGTCAACTGTTACCATATTATCATATATTTATGAATTTGCAAATCGCAAACACCCTGTTTTTGTATAAAAATACTTTTCAGTGTAAAATAACCCCTCTATCTGTGTCATATTTCACAACAGATAAAGGGGTCATACCTACTCTTTTATTCTAAATAACGATTCAAATACGCTGCTCCCGGCTTGCCTGCATATTCGTAAGAATCTTCTGCAAATATCCGTCCGCTAAATACCAAATAAGGCAGTGGAATTTGAATGATATCTTTCTTAAACAGGGGCAAAAAGAGGGGATCTGCAATTACAATATCCGCATTTTGCCCACACAGTTCTTCCTGGGTAGTACACAATAACACTTCTTTTGCATATTGACGGTAGAAGGACTGCATACCCTGAGTTGGGGCATAGGCTGATATATGCACATTCTGAAACCCCTTTTCCTTCTGAAGATAAGTTTTAATTCCAAAAGACAGAACAGGTTCTCCAATGATTACAACCTTTCTACTGTCTGTAATCTCAGGCTGCATTATTTTTTGTTCCTGATATGGTATCTTGTCTTTTATAGACCGGATTCTATGTATAAAGCTTTCCAGCATGATCTCGCCCACAGGCATTGCTTCCACATAGGGGATATGAAATGTTTCTTCCATCCACTGTGCCAGCTTCAATCCCTCCGTACTTACAACCCAGGTCAGAAAAGGCAGTATCCCGTTAGATTCTGTTTCCTTATTGCTCCAGATGTTTACACTGCACCCAATATTTCTTAAACGTTCTGTTATGGGATCTAAATGTTCTTTTTTGCCTGATCCTAACTTTGAATAACCCAGAATCCAGATCAAACAGCTGTTTTTCTCTTTATTCGAATCATTATCCGGGTAATTGGAAAGCAGCTTTTTTCCAAGCGTAAGCCATGCCTTTGCCATGGCAGGAGGCGCCCCCTCAAATCCGTCACTTTCCAGATATACACAGGGTCTTCCGGATTGTTCAACTTCCCCGGCTATCCTTCTGACATCCATTCCAACTGTTTTAATGACTGCACTTCCAAGGAGACATAGAAGATCACTGCCGGTAAATTGGTGAACGGCTGCTTTGGTTATCGCTTCTTCACAGCCCATACAGACCTGCACATCATGAAATCTGGTGCTTTTCAGATCTTTTATACTGCCTATTCCATCTGCACTTTCGATACAGCTTTTACATCCACCCGGCGTAAGCAGCAAAGTTTCACAGGTCCATTCCTGCAGCAGTGAAGCAATGCCCGAAAAGTCAGGCGCTGGCGGCGGCGGAAAATGCAACGCAGCTTCTCCACCTGACACCCCTGATTTCCTCTTCTCTTGCGCCGCCTGCCCACCTTCATCCCTTATTTCACTTAATATCCTGCGCAACGATTCCGCCACAGGCTTTCTTCTTTTTACCAGGGGACCGCGGTATAGTATTTTGACTGGAATATTAAGGGGATTGGCTACCAGTTCCAGCTCTTTTTCGAAATCCCACAGCGTCAGAACTTCCATGCAGGAGGCATATACGATAACGCCCCGTATGCCTTCCATTTCCAAAGCTTTCCCTATGCATTTTCTTAATTTTCCGCCCTGTTTTCCCAGTCCATATTCCCTGGCATTCACCGGACAGCCAAAGAATTTCTGCAGTTTTCCCAGTCTGTATGCCAGGAAATATAGGATACGTACACATGCCAGAGAGCCTGCAGCTACCAATGCCAGACCATCCTCCTTGAGGATCTGATCCGGTATTTTCTGCATTGCTGGCGACTCACCAGACAGAACCTCTTCTATCTCACATTTGTTCAGAGTGCTATTCATAACACTATTTCCTCATTAAATATCTCCATTCCAAACCGTTCCATTTCCTCTGCATCCAATCCCCGAAAACGATTTTCTGTCTTGTGCCCGGAAAGCTTTTTTGCAAATTCCTTTAGTGCCGCTGTATTCATACCCTCGGGAAATTCCTGGGTAAAAAGCCTTCTTTGGAATTCAGCAATACGCATTTCGCTGCTCTCCCGGATCACTGCTGTGATTGGTGCTCCGGTGATCTCAGAAAATCTCTCTCCAATCCGAATATCCCCTTCGTCTTTCACATGGTTTAAAATCAAACCGCCTAACAGGCTGTTATCCTCAGTTGAATAGTGCCTGATCCCTTTTAAAATATTGTTAGCTGCATAAACAGACATAAAATCCGGAGATGTAACGATATATACCTGGTCTGCATAATGCTGTCTCATCGGTACCGAAAATCCGCCGCATACCACATCACCCAGCACATCATACACAATGACATCCCAGGATTCATCGAATATCTCCATGCGTTCCAGCTCGTCCAGTGCCGCAGTGATTCCAAGCCCTGCACAGCCGCAGCCCGCCTGAGGACCTCCTGCCTCCAGACACTGCACTCCGTTCACTCCCGTAAACAACACGTCATCCCGGACTAAGAAATCATCCTTCTGATTAAGCTGATCCAGAACCGATGGTATCCGTTTTCCGGTCAAGCCTCTTGTGGAATCCGCTTTGGGATCACAGCCTATATGCAGTACTTTTTTCCCCTCCGAAGCCAGTACTGCAGAAACATTGGAAGCAATCGTGGACTTCCCGATTCCACCTTTTCCATAAAAAGCGATTCTAATTGTTTTCATTTCTTTCGTTGTTTTCATTGCTTTCATCCTTTTCCCCATGGCTTGCTGCGGGATCTCCTGGGATACTGCCGCCTTCCATTTTTCCTGCTGCACAGACTTTCCTTCCGACTTCTTTTATATAAACCATATGGACATCAATATCATACAGACGTTTCAGGTTTTCCTCGGTCATGATTTCGTCCGTACTTCCCACCTGCAGTCTGCCGTCTGTACCAAGCATACCCACCATGCCGCCTAATAGCAGTACATGGTCCGGCATATGGCTGGTAATGATGACACCATACCCTTTCTTCGCTAATCTTTTGATTAACTGCATCATACGCAATTGATTGCCGTAGTCCAAGTGATTCGTAGGCTCATCCAGCATAATGATATCCGGCTGCTGTACGATTGCCCTGGCAATGATCACCTGCTGCCGTTCTCCTCCGCTTAATTCCGTATATGGGCGGTCTGACAGATGGGTAATCCCCAATTCCTCCATCGCCTCTCTGACCAGTGTATAGTCTTTTTCCCGGGGCTGCGCACACAATCCCAGATAAGGCGCCCTGCCCATGACGATAAACTCTTCCACGGAGTATGCATATGCGGGAGTATGTGATTGAGGAACATAACCGATTGTCCGGGCTATGTTCTTCAATGAAGATTGCATAAGACTGTGCCCGTTTAATAATATCTGTCCTTTTGCAGGATGCAGTAAATTAGCAAGGCAATTCAGAAGCGTGGATTTCCCTGCACCATTTGCTCCTAAAATGGAAAAAATTTCTCCTTTTCGGAGCGTAAAATTGACATCCCTGAACAACATACTGCCAGGATAATTATGATATGAGAATGCAAGATCTTTTACTTCCAGAATCATGACAGCTTCATCCTTTGCTTTAATAATAAGTAAAAATAAAAGGGCGCTCCAATTAATCCAGTCAAAATAGAAAGGGGCAGCTCCGCACTGGTGAGATTTCTCGCCAGCGTATCAATAAGCAGCAAAAATATGGCACCCAGTACAGCGGAAACCGGAAGGAGCTTTCGGTTGTCCGGTCCCACCAGCATTCTTCCAAAATGGGGAATGACCAGACCGATCCACCCAATTGTTCCGCTGATACATACTGCACTGGCGGTAAGAACCGTCGCACAAAAGATAACCAGCCCCCTGGATTTTTTGATATTTGTCCCCAGGGTCTTCGCCTCATCTTCTCCCAATGAAAGAATATTTATCCTCCACCGGATCAGCAGAAGCACGATCAACGCTGCAATAATCGCCGGACCGGCATAGACAATATCCCTCCACACGATGCTGGAAAGACTTCCCAACTGCCAATGGGTAATAGACGCAAGCTGGGTATCCGGATCCGCCAGATATTTTAGCAGCCCTAATACGGAATTCATCAGCCCGCCTACAATTACTCCCGCCAGTACCAGTGTCATCATGGAATGATTCCGAATAAATCTGGGAATCGCAGTTGCCGCCAATACAGCCAAGATCCCGCCTCCAAAAGCGGCTATCTGGATGACCAGTTGGTTTGACTGAAACAAAATCGCTAAAGATGCTCCCACACAGGCTCCTGCGGATACCCCCAGCATATCCGGTGCCACCAGCGGATTTTTAAATACTCCCTGATAAGAGGCTCCGGATAAGGACAATGCGCCTCCTACGAGAAGGGCAGCCAGAATCCGGGGCAGCCGCAGCGTAAAAATAACCCCTTCCGCCTGCTTATCCCATGTCTGTGGGATATCTGTGATCTTTGAACATAATATTTTTATAACATCAATTGGAGAGATAAAATATCTCCCCAATCCAATCGCCATTATTGTTAAAGCCAGCAGCAGCAATATCATAAACGTTAAAATCACCCCATAGGTTTTCTTCTTTTTTATCTTTGGTTCCATAAGGTGCCTCTCCCGTCTCTATTTCACACTGTCTGCATTAGCCGCGTCACTCATAATCTGCGCCATATCCTCATCTGTTAAAGTATACTGGAAGTAAGTTGAGAAATAATCCTTCACTTCCTGTTCCATATCTATATCTGAGAAAATGTCCGGCTGGATTAACGTTGCCAGCCACATCATCATCAGAGGGGTTTCCACACCCGGTGCATCCCAGCGGTAAATTCCCAGAGGAGTTTTATAAACTTTTTTATTGATTACAGCATTTACATTGCTCCAATCCTGTCCGTCAATCTGATTCTCATATAAATCCCCGGGAACAAAGTCATCAAACCAGCTCAGTAAAATAATATCCGGATTGATCTTTATGATTTCTTCCATGGTAATATCAGAGATATCTGCCGCAACATTATCTGCACCTGCCAGTTCCAGTGCTTCTTTGATAAAATTATCATTTCCCTGAAGTTTTAATTCGGTATTTCTTAAATACAGAACTTTTGGTTTTTCAGCCTGGGATACCTTGTCCTGATAAGACTTGATACGGTCATATGTTTTGCCATACAGGTCAATGAATTCCTGTGCCCGGTCTTCTTTGCCAAGCAGCTGTCCAATGGCTTTGAAACTGTTCTGAAGCTCTTCAACCGTCTCATTTTTCACCATAATTGGTGCTATTCCCAAATCCGACAGCTGCTTTGCTTCATCGGTCTGATAATCCCAGATCACTACAGCCTGTACGCCTGCTTTTACCATTTCCTCCATATTGACAGAAAAGTCTTTTCCGATGTTAGAGGTATCCAGCTCACCATAATGGCTGTCCAGCTTTTCAAAGAAATTACCGGTATATGCTTTCATGGCCCCGGGATTAATGGATACCATTCGATCTGAACTGCCATCAATTGCATAGATTACGGAAGACCAGGGGAGTGGTGTGACTGCAATTTTTGTAATATCTGCCGGCACCTCCACAACGTTTCCAGCCGCATCCGTCACTTTACGCACATTTCCCTCTGCCTGGTCCTTAGAATCTGCAGACTTTGTCTGGTCTTTCGCCTGGCTCTCTGTCTGGCTATTCATCTCATTTTCCGTCTGGCTCTCTGTCTGGCTATCCGGCTGACTCTCTGTCTCGTTTACATTCTGGCTTTCAGATTTTTCCGTTTGCACTTCTGTCTGCCTGGTTGTCTGTTTTTCGGTCTGATTGCCTGTCTGGCTTGTTTCCTGTCCGCATCCTGCCAACAATGTCATACACATTGCGGCCGTCAGGATTACTGCAGCTGTTTTTTTCCATAATTTGTTTGCAGTTTCACTTTTTCTGTTCTTCTTCATGTTCTTTTCCTCACTTTTCTAAATAAAAAAATCCTTTTCCAAACATCAGAAAAGGATATGCAAAAAAGAGAGGTTCTCCCCTTTGCGATACCCTCATTCAATGTTTCGTTAAATAAAGGGTTCCGGCATAATATTCAAGTATCCTGGCTCGACATCATCGCTGCAACAGACTTCCCGGAGTTTTCTCCAGTGTCATTTTTGTTGCAGCTCCGTCCTACAGTGGCGGCACCGCGCCGGCTTCAGACCGGCTTCCATAAAATATTCTGCTTAAACTATTTTTAATATAACATATCAACTTTATTAATACAACTGCTTATCTAAAAGTATTTTTCTATTGCCTGCTATCAATTTTTTTGATAGTATAAACCAAAGGAGGATCGGTCATGACCTTACAGAACTTAAAATATATTATTGAAATATCCAATTACCAGTCATTTTCAAAAGCTGCTCAGGTTCTATTTGTTTCCCAGTCCACACTCTCTACTGCAGTCAAAGAAATAGAACAGGATCTGGGGATTACCCTGTTTCACCGCACGAACCGAGGAATCACCCTCACTTATGACGGAGAAGATTTTATCCGATATGCCAAGGAAATAGTCGGACAGACACAGTATCTGGAACAGCGCTATCGCGCCAGAAATTCTATCCCCATGCGCTTTTCTGTCTCCTCCCAGCATCTCCCTTTTGCCATTCGGGCATTTACCCGCTTTTTATCAGAACTGGATATTAATACCTACGATATGGCAATTCGGGAATGCGATACTAATTCAGTGATCCATGATGTATCCAGCAGCAAGAGTGAACTTGGCATTCTGGCAATACAGGAATCCAATCTGCGTACCCTGCAGACATTATTAACTTCCTATGATATTGAATTTCTCGAAATTGCCCTGATGCAGAACTACGTATTCTTCCGTACCGGTCATCCACTGGCAAAAAAATCAAAGATTACGCTAAAAGACCTGGAAGATTATCCTTTCGTAACCTATGACCAGGAGACAAAAACTTCCCATTAATATACTGAATAAAAATGTACATGTCTGCGACCGCTGTACAAAAATAGCATTAGTGCGAAAAACGGACTGTTTCAGTATTGGTCCTGATTTAACAAACAGCAATGCCGATACCTTCCATAAAGGGATGGGGGAGATTCTTGCAAAACCGCTTCATGAAGAAATCGGCAGGCTGCATCTTGGATATATAAAGAAGAAAGGTCACAACAAAAGCATGCTGGGCGAAAAATATTTAGATTTTCTGCTGGAAGATGTGGCGCTGATCCAGAATACAGCTGTGAAATAGCAGAGAAAACTCCCCATTTTTCTCAGATGTATAAAACCGTATCCTTTTCTTTCTGGTAAGACAAAAACAATTCCGCCAGAAGGGGATCGAACTGGCTCCCCGCATTTTTCTCTATTTCATGGCAGGCATATTCTTTGGAAATATCTTTGTTATAAGGCCGGCAGCTGACCATGGCATCATAGCTGTCCGCTATGGCACAGATTCTTGCAGCAAGGGGAATCTCTTTTCCTTTCAGGCACTTGGGATAACCCAGACCGTCCCATCGTTCATGATGGTACTCCGCCATTGCCCATACCGTCTGCAGATATTTCTGGTGTGATTCCTTTAACAGGCTGACTGCTATATCTCCTCCATAAAGGGCGTGCCAGTAAATCATGGACCGTTCCTTTTCCGTAAGCAGGTCTTTTTTGCAAAGTACTTCTTTCGGAATTAATATCTTGCCGGCATCGTGATAAAGAGCACCCAGCCTGATCCCTTCTAAACGAATCTGCGCTGTTTCATCCGGATAGAGCTGTTCTTCACAGGCTTTCTTAAATAGCCTGCAAGCATTTCTTGCCGTAAAACTCTGGTGAATATAGACTTCCCTTGGCAGATTTTGATATAGTCTTAATATAATTTTCTGCATCGTATTCGTTGTGATTGTTTGCATGCATTTCCCTCCTTTACCGCTCATTTCAAAACAGAAAGCCTGCCGTAAAGCTTTCTATTATGACGATTAGATCAGGATATTCATTTCCTGATCCATCATGCGTTCTACAAGTTCCTGTTTATACTTTCGGGCAATGGGAATGGATTCTCCGGTGTTCAAAAACAATTCATTTTTATCTAAATAATCCACATATTTCAGATTCACAATATATCCTCTGTGGGTCCTCATAAATGTGTCATCCTTTATTTTCTCTTCAATATTTTTTAAACTGTCATAAAAAAGAATCTCTTTCTTATCCCTGCACGATATGCTGATCATACGGTGGTCCACTTTCAAATAGACGATTAATTCTAATTGGATCCGCTGGATTTTTCCATTACTGATAAACTGCAGGGAGTTCCTCTTGTTTCTCACAATCTCCCGAAAACATTTTTTCATTACCAATTCAAACTTTTTATGGGTCACTTCATTTTCTATAAAATAATAAAATGGATTCACTTCATAGGATTCTATAATATTTTCTGTCTGGTTGCCCAGAAATAATATCTGTGCCTGGATATGATCTTCACGGAATGCCCTGGCGATTTCAATTCCTTTCATCCTGCCAAGTTCCCAGCCGATCACGATAATATCTAATTCATGTGTCCAGTCATCTTTACAGAAAACTGCTTCTTTTCCATTTTCGTACAGTAGAAAATTTGTTTGATATCCATACTTTTGTGCTACATACCGAATCAGGCTTTCATAAACCTGCAGCAGATACAAGGAAGCATTGCATAATAAAATATAAAGCGTATCATCATCCGAAACTATTCCGGAATCTGATGTATTGTTCATGGCGTTCATGGTCACCGTCCTGCTTTCTGTTTCTTTTTTGGCAATACTCAATTCCAGCTATCCGGATTCATCTGCAGGATTTCCTTCTTTACAGCCATACTGTTTTTCGTACTTAACGGAACCATGTCCCCGGAATACATTTCCAGTTTATTTTTCATTATATTTTTTACATACTTCAAATTGACGATATAAGATCTGCTGGTTCTTAAAAACCCTTTATTTCTGATCTTATCTTCTATTATTTCCATGTTTGCTATAAATTCAAACACATCTTTTTGCATATGAATGATAATATTTCTGCCATAGACCTCCATAAACTGAATGTCATCCAACTGGATTCTCTTCATTACACTGCCCTTTTTGCATAATATTCCATCTTTGATCTTTTCCTTTTTACGGCTCATTGCCTGCAAAAAAACTTCTTCCAGTTTTTTCTGGTATTCACTTTTCATCAGATAATAAAATGGAAAAGTATCGTATGCATCTACCGCAAATTCCCTGCTGGAGGTTAGGTAAATGATTTCCCCTTTATATCCTTTTTCCCTCAGCATTCTGGACGTCTCCACACCATTCATCCTGTCCATTATGATATCCATAAAAATTATATCTATATGGCTTTCTGTAAATATTTCAAAATAATCGATTACTTCCTCACCACTGGTAAATATCTTAATATAAATATCAAGATTATATTTTTCAGCTGTTTTCTTTAAACATGCTTCGTATTTTTCTAAAATTACGGTATTATCATCGCATAAACAAATATTTACCATAATATCACTCCCTGTCCATATTAAATATTTAAACAGCCTGGCTCATAATGTCGCAAAGCAGTATCTGCATAATAAACGTTCCTTTTTCTGTCGTCAGTTCCATGATGCCGTCATATCGCTGTACGGTTTTCTCTATATTTTTCAGACCAAATCCATGATACTCTTTTCTTTTCTTAGTAGTTTCCAATACATTTCCATTTGTATTCAGCGATCCCTGCATAGCATTTTCAATTTTTATTTTTAACAGGCTTCCCGCACAGCTTGCCACTACATTGATAAATCTTTTTCCTTTTTCTACCTTTTCACATGCTTCTATGGCATTGTCCAGGGCATTTCCGAAGATTGCACACCAGTCAGCCGGTTGTATATTCAATTCCTTTTTCAGCTTCAAGTCCATTGTCAGCCGGATATTTTTTTCTTTTGCGATCTGTGCTTTTTCGGATATAAGGGCATCCAGAATGTAATTATCCGTATGAACAATTTTCTCCTTGTGGTAAACCTGTTTGGAAATTCCATTCAGGTATTCTTTTGCCTTTTCCGTGTTCCCGTCTTCCAGCAGACTGCCCAGGCATAGTAAATGATTTTTAATGTCGTGCTGGTATGCCCGTATTTCCTGATTCATGTTCACGATTGACTTATAGTGCCTTACCTGATTTTCCATCTCATGTTCCAGAAGCTGTTTTTCTGTTTCCAGAATCTGCTTCTCCATCTCTGCATTTCGTTTTGCTATCTCTGTCCGTTTTCTCAGTTGATCCACCATCATCTTAAAGGCATCCGAAAACTCTCCCAGGTACTGGATCTGGATATCAAAATTTCCTTTTGCCACCTGCTTGGTCTGCCAGGTTATATGGCTCAGTTTCGATTGTAAATCTTTTAGTGGTCCAAGCAGCGGATTTTGTCTTTCCATCTGCCTGTCCAGCATTCCATCTGACATTTCACATATGTATTCGTACATGTCCATTATTGATTTCCCCAAAAACAGCAGTGATTCGGAAAATTCCCTGTATGGTGGATCTAATTGTTCCGGATCCAGATAAGCTGCGGGATGGTCATAAAGAACATGGTTTACATATTTCTGCATCCGTTCTATATTTTTATCCATAATCGTCACCTGTTTTCCTGATCTTAATTGCCGCCTTCCACAGCCTCAAATCTGCAGACACGGTCACCCTTTGCCCAGCAGTCAATTTCTGTTACCGTATAGGAATTTCCCGTATATTTTTCCAGAATGCCATCCAGAAATCCCTCATCATAATTACATACCGCCATTCCCAAAATGGGAAGTCCGGAACAGTCCACATCTTCACTGATGGTAAATACCGCTTTGCGTTCTCTGTCATCAAAAGATTCCATTCTCAAAATTCCAATCTTAAAATCAGAAAGGGTTTTTTGCAGGTGGATCAGAAATGCATCCATTTCCAGCGATAAATCCAGGACTTTTTCAGCAAATTCCATACCGGCTTTTTTACCGCAGTCCCTTAAAATCTGAACGGTTTTTTCCAATCCATATTCCTGTTCCAGCGTGTCTCTCATACTATACATAAATAAGCGATAGACAATTACGGGCATCTCAGGCCCCAGGTTTTTTCTCCCTGTCTGCACATCTCCCAGAACATCGAGAGAATATATATTTGGTTTCCTGCTTTCATATTTTTCCATATCTGTCATCTCTTTTCTCCATTTTATATGTTGTTGTTCAGCTTTTTACAGTGATTACCAAACCTGCTTCCACTGCACCAACCACCTCTTCCGTTTCCTGGTCCAGAACAGAAAAGACAGCTGTTGCCGGGTATTCCCCTTTGTCCAGATGGTCCGTTAATTCGGCGTAGCGGATCCGCTCTCCCGGACTTAAAATTCTCGATGCATAGATTTCTTTATCAGATTCATCAAGGGTTATTTTTACAGACATTTTATATGGATTTTCCACTGGATTCGCAATCATAATTTCACCCTTTGCATCAGCACTTTCAAACTGGGGATGCGCCAATATCTGAAATCGAAAGTTTTCGGTATCCGCTTTTTTCTGCAGCTCCTCCATTACCGGAGTCCCTGTCTTTGCATCCTGATCCAGTTTATATCCTTCATATATATGAACCCCGCCTGCTAGAAACAATAATATACACACTCCGCCCCACAGCACCCCCTTTTTCCATCTGCGCACTCCCATCCGTTTATGTATCTTCTCCATGTCCGGCACCTCCTTTACTACAGATTATCTTTTATCTCAATGCTGTTGATTACCAGTTCTTTCTTTGGCTTTTTTACCGCATCTACATGAACCCTGGAAAGATCTTGTGCCACATTCAGCCCTTTGACTATCTGTCCGAAAACCGTGCTCTTATAATCCAGATAATAGGCTCCGCCAATCTTCATATAAGTATCGATTGCCGTCTGATACCTCTGCTGTACTTTTTCTGGTACGCCTTCGGTACCGATTGCCTGTATTTTCTGATTCAGCTGATCTTCATATTCCTGAATTTCATCTTCGCTCATCTTACTTTTTTTATTTCGCTCATTTAATTCCAGGCTCCCATCTTGCACCAGTTCATTCATATACATATTTGCAGACACCAGCTTCTGTTCTTCCGGGATCTCCTTGTTTACTATAAAATAAAACTTGCTTTTTTCTGCATCTGTTTTTCCCCCCGTCATTGCCAAAGCCCCCGGGAAATGGTGAAGGTCGTCATTATATTCATTTGCGGGAGTCTTATCCGCAGCGGACAGTTCTTCATCCGTTTCTATTGCTCCTGCCTGAATCGTATTATCTTTATCGATATAGTCAAATGAACTGCCATTGTAATACCCCTGTTCAGCGAGACTTATAAAATACGCTGTCATTTCGGGAGCCTGTTCCGGATAGAGTATAGCGGTTATATCTCCCGCAGTGGTATGGAAAATAGCGTAGGGTCCGTCACTTTCTGCCATTTGGGGATTCTCTCCTGCATCTTTGGCCTCAATCGGAAACGTTTCTGATATGTCTGCACTTTTGGTAACATAATCGTTTCCGCTGCTGCAGCCTTGCAGGGCTGCTATTGCCACTACGGCACATATTGTAAATAAAACCTGTTTCTTCATATTTCATCTCCTGTATTATAAATGCTCCGTGAGTTTTCCAAATACCGCATACCGGGCATTGGAAAATTCATACGAACAGGTACACAAGACCAAGATCCTGTCATCCTTTCTCGGAATGATGCCGCTGGAAAAAGTAGATTTACCAATGGTCTCCTGAATCCATTCTTTTTTCTCTTTCCCGGTCTGGAAGTTCAATGGAAACCCCTCGTTTCCACTCAGGATATTTCCTGCAAACAGTTCTACATCATAGGTTTTGTCTCTGGTATATAGTATCATCCGGGGATGTTCCTCGTAATAACGCTGTTCTTTATACGAAGACAATGGGGAAAACATTCTGCCCAGTGTGATATGGTGTCCGTATATGACAGAAATATCTCCTGTGAAATCCGATTTATTCCGATAGTCTAAAAAAATAGCACCTATTTCATTTGGCGTTCCATCCGACAGATGATGAAGATAATAATCATTGTCCTCCCCCTGCACCACCGGATAATCAATAGTCGTCCCGGGGCTTGTCAGCCAGGCTGTTCCATCCTGATTCAGGCTGTTCAGTTTCTTCACATCCGGTATCTGACCGGTTTCTTTTCCGGTATTAATATCTTTTCCAGTGTAAATATCTTTTCGAAGGCTTTTGTAATAACCTTCTGATGTAATGAGCGGTGCTGCATCTCTGTAGATTCCCATTCCAAAATATACGGCACCTCCTGACAGAATCACAAGGCAGACTGTCAGGAGAATTCCCGTTACTTTATTTCTTTTCATTTTCCTTCTTTCTATATAGGTAAAGTATGATTAAAAATGCGGCAGCTACACAAAAACCCAATCCTATAATTCCATATCCAAGTGCCTGTTCTACTCCGGTCTTGGGTATCTGTCCGCTGTGAGGTGGATTTTGATTGCCTGGCGAATTTGTTGCTGGAGTTTTGGTTGTCTCCGTGGTCGTTTCTGTTTCTGTCGGTTCGGTTCCTTCTGTATCATCCGTATCACTGGGTTCCTCTGTTGCCTGGGTTTCATCCGTTTCTCTGGGTTCCCGGTACAGGCTGACCTCTATTTCATAAGGCAGGGTTATGGCATCCAGGAGCACCTCACCTTCGGCAGGATATGGCAGATAATCTTTCTTATAGACTTTCCATCTTATCTGGTTGTTTTCAAATTCTGCCACTTTACCTTTTTCCTGGGTTTTGCTTTCCCCCTGCAAATACTGCTTTTGTGCATCCGTGCCTGTTCCATATGCCACATCCAACTGGTAAATTCCATCTGCACCGCTTTGCCCAAACAATACATACCGGTCAAGCTGCGGAACATACAATTCAACAGAAGCGCCCTCAATGGGCTTTGCGGTTTCTTCATCCTTTACAATAAATTTAAGTTTTCCCATATAGTCAACGACTACACCCGCCGATATATCCGTGCTGCTTTTCCCCGGCGTATAGGACTCAGTTGGTATTACTTCTCCGGAAGTTCCCGACTTTGCAGATACACCGCTGCTCAGGCAGCACCATGTTATAAATCCCGTCAGCATTAAAATTTTAAGACAGCGTGTTCTTCTTAATAATACGCTCACTTCATAACCACCTCATCTCTCTATTATCACCACTACTTTTCTGGCTGTTTCTCCAATATATCTGTCATCTTCCTGCTGGTAGAACTGGATCAACACGGTACATGGATATATGCCAGGTTCCAGTTTTTTGTTCAGATATATGGAATCTATGTAAAATCCGGGATCTATCCCATCTGATTCATATAGTACACTGCCATCCCCATCGGAATAGATACTTCCTCTGATACAGTATCTGTTCCGGCTGTCATTGGCGAAACGGATTATTCCTTTATCCTTCGTACTTTGGAAATAGATAACAGATTCTATATTTATGTACTCCATGGCATCTGCCAATAGCATGTTCTGTTCTTCTCTCCTGTCACTTTCTCTTTCTCTTGCAGCATTGTCCCTCACCAGCGGAAATTCCGAAGGATTCCAGGCAGTATAGATGCCAAGCCCGGTATAGAATCCTCCTGCCAGCATACATATGGCGGAAGCTGCTAATAATAACTTATTGATCCACGACAGCTTGTTTCTTATCATGAATAAACTTTTCCATCTTTGACCCGGAGCAGAACATTTACCTTTGTTTTTGCTATTTCGTCCTCTGTTTCATCCAGCGCGTAAGTGGTGAATACTGCTGTGGCATGATATTCTCCGCTTTTTAATGTCTTGTTCAGCTCCACATATTCTATGTAATACCCCGGATCAATCAGTCCCGATTGGTATATGGTCTCACCCGTATCATCTAAAACCAGATCAATCTGAAGCGAGTAACGGTTTCCCGGAACATTTTCAATGCCCAGCTTTCCTTTTTTTCCACCTTCTTCAAATACAGGTTCTGCTGCAATACCGATATCTACCATTCCTTCTTCCACTTTTTGGCTGAGTAGTTCTGCCATCTCCGAAGGGCTTTTTCCCGGAAGAAGCCCGCCTAAGGCGTCTTCATCTCTTGCAAGCCTGTCCTTTCCCTGAGACTTCTGGGATTGATAATAGAAACCTCCCGCTATTCCTCCCAGAATTAAGACCAGGGCCAGCACTATGATCCACTTTCTGCCCTTTTTCTTCTGCTCCATATCTTATATTTTCCTTTCTGAATCTGTCCGCCCTTACTGTTAATATTACGCTAAAGTACCGGTTCGAATCTAATCGGCATTTATCTGCCAGATAATCTTGCCGGCTTTCACCGACTCCTCAATCTGTGAATACTGCCCACGGTATCCGCCTACCTCCACTCCCAGCTTCAATTCCTTTTCATAGGGAGTATTTGCAGTTCCGGATGGCGTGTACCCCCCACTGCGGGGCGGTGCCTCCAGGGATATTTCATGATCCAGCCAGATGCTTTTATCTGCCGTATCCGGGCTGTTAAAGATATAATTACTGGTCTCATCAGCCAGACTTACACGGAAATTTTTGAAGTTACTTTGATCTGTGGTCAGCTTCGCATCTTCTGCAGCAGCTTTCCAGAATCCCTGCGCTTCTCCGGGACTGGCCACCCCTTCAACAAAGGCATTCAGGCTGACCGCTTTTCCCTGACGGACTGCGGGATCATAATTCTCATTGCCATCTGAGTCCTGATCCGCAGTCTGGGTGGAATAATTTTTTACCCGGAGTGTGGAATCCCCCACAACGCCTATTTCATAATCACTGGTCGTGTTGTCATGATCCAATACATTCACTACCACATTTGGCAGCAGCAAAGTGCCATTGTCAACAGAGATTTTTACCCTGCTCCCTGCATCCAGCGTTCCGTTTACAACAAATGCAAACGTTGTTGGAACTGTAACGGATATCCGGGGTCTATAATCTTTCTTTGCCACGTCCAGCCAGACATCCTGGCTGGGACCAGGGTCGGCTGCCTGACTGCTTATGGCGCTTTCCCCCATAAAAGTAACAGCTATGCAAATCCCCATGGCAAAAGTCCATTTCCTTGTTATCTTCATTTTTTCTTCCCTTCTTTCCAACGTATTTTTATGGAAAAAATCTTTTGCAGAAAAACCTTATTCCTTAGATTTGCCTGCAACAAACTTTTTCCATTCCCGGGGACTCCTAAGCATGTTACGGATAATTCCGTAAAGGATATGCCCCAACATGCTTATTGGTTTCCCCCGGTATGATGCCATTTTAATGTTTTTTTAATCACTATTTGTTTTAATTGCTATTTGTTTTAATTACTATTATTAGTTATAGTTATTATTTGTTGTAATTGTCAATTATTGTAAGAATCCATTACCTGGAGCTGTTGGGATATTATTTGTTGTATTGTCAACCTCATATCCTACCGTCCAAACGATGGTTCCCACTTTTGCAGACTGTTCAATCTGATGGTACTGTCCACGTTTTCCACCAACCTGTACATCAAATGCCAGGTCTTTTGCTGCGCCGGTCTTCGCAAGTTTTGTTGTAGTATCTACATTTGCTGCATCGGATACATCCGGAGCATCCAGTACTACCGCATTTGCCATTTCGAAAGTATTTGCTCCCGCTGCCTTATTGAACTTCTGGCTTTCCAGGCTAAGGGTAAATTCTTTGAATCCCTGTGCGTTTGCACTGTGCTTCCAGTAATTGCGGTCTTTATCAGATCCTTTATTTTCAATGGATCCTGTCAGATTCACCGGAATACCATCACGTCCGCCATTTGTGTTTGCTTTTGTAGAATAGTTGGTAAATGTCATGGTGCTGTTCTGTTCCACTGCAATTTCATAATCACTGTTACTAGAAGTAGGGTCCAATACATTTACCTTTACGTTTGGCAGTAAAATGGTTCCATCCGTAGATGATAATACACTGTCTTTATTTGCACCTGCAGCAGTTGTTCCGTTTACAACAAATGCAAAAACGGTTGGTACGGTAACACGAATACGCGCATCTGCATTTGTCTCATCATCTACTACAACACCGGCATACACATCCGTGCCATCTGGTACTGTAACGATATCACCGCCTGAATTCGTGGTGGCTGCCATAGCCGGAATTGTCATGGACATGCAGAGTGCTGCTGCTGTTAAAGTTCCTAATACTTTCTTTGCTGTGTTTTTTCTTCTCATTATAATTTCCTCCAATAGTATGTTTTATTTTCTAATATATTTTAAAAGGGTAAATGGCAAACCCCTTTAAATCGATTGATCGTCAGTTCAGGATCTTCAGCCTGACTTTGACATTTACCTGGCCGATATCCTCCAGGCTTTCCGGGTCGGTTGCAGTTACGACTGCTGTGCAGTCATACTCCCCTGCTTCCAAGTTTTGTTCCAGTTTTATTTTGTCTATGTATTGACCCGGTTTTAAGCCGTCACTTTGATAAAGGACTGTTTGGTCTTTATCCAGAGTAAGCGTTATACGGCAGTAATATCTGTTCTCTTTTATATTTTCAATCCCCAGATTGCCTTCACTGTTACCATCTTTAAACACCGGTTCCACATTCATGGAAACATTGAACATCCCTTCTTGTACAATGCCGTCCAGCATACCCTGCAGTTCTGTAGGAGTTTTCCCCTCCAGAGTGCCGTCCTTTGCCATCTTGTCAAACCAATATTTACTGGTATCATCCATCTTATTTCGATTCAGCAGGAAATACCCTGCCACAGCTGCTGCCGCCAGAAGAAGGAGCAGCAGCAGAACGGCCCATTTTTTGACCTTTCTCTCTTTCTTTTCCATATAATGCTCCTTTTCTGTCAGCGGACTAATTCAAATTTGTAAACCATCTGGTATTTTGCCCTGGCATTTTCTTTTACATAAGTGTCCGGTTCTGTGTAAGAAGTTCCAAACAATGCATCGTTATATTTCTCAAAAAACGCCGTATCGGCTGTACCTTTAAAGGTAAATTTCCCAGAGGCTCCCGCTTCTAATTCCCCGAATTCAATGGGTGTGGTATTTGCCTTTGACAAGGCGGATTCCGAAAGTCCGGCAAAACCGTTGCTGCTTTCCTGATCGGCTCCCGCTACTGCCAGATAAAGCTTTTTATCCAGATCTGATCCTGTCAGCTCGCTTTCTCCACCCACCAGTATCATCTGATCCCACGTAATGCCCGCCGTATGATTGTCATTTCGAAAAGCAACTACAGAGACTTTCGTCTTATAATTACCACCGTTTACAATCGTATAATCCGGTGCATCTAAAGATGCTTTGCGTATGTTTTT
The DNA here is from genome assembly GCA_900540475.1 of uncultured Robinsoniella sp. Classification (GTDB taxonomy): domain Bacteria; phylum Bacillota; class Clostridia; order Lachnospirales; family Lachnospiraceae; genus Robinsoniella. The sequence goes on from UQGG01000078.1 coordinate 23,200, forward strand.
ATTTTTTTCACTTGCCTGCAGCGGATGTTCCACTGCCGCCAGGCAGACCTCTAATGGCACTGAGATATCCATTATTTCGTAATTGTAAAGCTCCAGCGTTTCACTCTCTGTCGTTGATTCTACCAAATAAAGCGCCGGATTCACTGAAGTGATAGACGTCCCCAGCTTATAGTGGTAATATTCATCGTCTACGGCATCCTCATATGCTTCCCGGATGTCATACACGGCTATATCCCTACCATTTACCGGATTGTCGGCATTAATGTCCAGGTAATCGTCTGCGTTCAGCTTTTCCTGGATATGTATTACCCGGTCAGCTCCCCAGACCGGATTATCCTGTGTCCCGGTATTCTCTGTTGTCAGATAGATTTCCTGGTCTGCCATCCCGGCGGCACCATATACGATGGTAAAATATCCATCCTGGTAAATGCCGGCTCCTTTTCCTGCACTGTTATTCTTTATCACAGCTCCGTCAAAGTTTAAACTTCCATGATTTACTACTGCTCCGCCTTCTTCTTTTCCTTCTGCGGCCAGCGTATTATCATTATTCTCAAGAATCGTTCCTTCGTTTAAATTCAGGGTACTTCTCGTTTCCGTGATAATCAGCGGTGCTTCAGACTTTGTAGTTAACGCAACATCTTCCAAAGGATCTCCGATTGCAACAGGCATACGGTGACCGTCTATCACAATCTGCTGCAGACTGAAACTGCTGCCTTCTTTTACTCTGAACAATTCTTTCGTATGATTGCCTGGACTGCTAAATGAGGGATTTGATTTCATTGCATCGGGAACCACATATCTTCGGATATCTACCGAACCCCCGATAATATTAATATCTCCCTGAGTGCCGGCTTCTGAATATGAAGTTGCTGATATCGAAATGTCCTTATCTACACTTACTGTATCTACCACATACAGATATCCTCCACCTATATTCTTCAGGAGTTCATATGCCTTTTTCAGTGTCTGAACCGCATCATCAGGCAGCCCTCCGCTGTTCGTATCATCATTTCCATTCACACCATCGATATAGACTCTGTGACGGTATTGCAGTTCCAGAATATTTACTTCTGCTGTACGGCTGCCTATGGAATAGATATCCGTCACGGATCTTTCAAGCCTGTACATGGATGCCTCTTCCAGTGTTGGTTCATAGGGCTCCTGTGTGCTTGTCTGTCCCGGATACTGTACCAGCGGTCTGCCGAGATAAGGATCATCCATGGTTATCTGTAATTCACCATTCACCGGCTTGAAACCACGCAGAGAGATTGCAATAAATTTACTTGATATAGTATTGCCAGTGCTTCCGCTGCCGGTCAGGTGCACCGTTCCTTCGATTTTAGGTGCCCTGTCTAAGATACAGGTTCCATCCTGGTAAATGGCGCTGCCTTTGCCGTCCGGTGTCTTTACGTCTGAGATTTCAACGCTGACTGCCTGGAATGTACCTCCGTCAATGTAGACACCTGCGCTCTTTGCATCTGCTGCCGTATTGTGATTTCGGTAAATAGTGGCTCCCCCCCGGGTCGTCAAGCGTTCCCTTCCAGATGCAAAAG
>UQGG01000079.1 GCA_900540475.1 uncultured Robinsoniella sp.
CATGGAGGATCTCCCGTTATTTTGATATCGCCTTCCGTTTTTCCCCCTGCCAATACCTGATAAGAGGTTTCTACACTGATTTTACCGATATCTTTGGGATGCTGCGCCGCACTTGCCAACATTTTTCCTTCCGCAATTGCCGCTTTACCATCATCGGAACCGTCTACTCCCACAATCTGAACCTGATCCAGCATATCTGCACTTTCTACGGCTGCCACACACCCAATAGCAGAAGGGTCGTTCAGTGCGAAGACTCCATTTAAATCAGGATAAGATTGCAATATATTTTCCATAACCGGCAGAGCAGTGTCCACGCCTGGCTGAATTTCCTGGCTGTCTACGATTTCTATTCCTTCATGTTTCCCGATTGCAGCTTTAAATCCATCTGCCCTGTCTGCACAAACCTTTGCCACATTATAGGTCAGCATTGCCACCTTTCCTTTACCATCCAGAACTTTAGCCAGTTCCTCCCCGATAAGCTCTCCCGCCATATAATTGTCAGAAGCTACTGTCGCTACAACGGCACTGGCATCATCCACAGGTGAGTTGTATGCAATTACGGGAATTTCTGCTGCTTTACATGCATCCAGTGACGCCTGGATACCATTGGAATCTACCGGATCGATCAGCATTACATCTACCCCCTGCTGAATCATATCCTCAATATCTGTAATCTGTTTTGCCGGATCAAATCCCGCATCCATGGCAATCAGCTCATCTCCGGATTTTATGGCTTGCTTCATGCCATCCAGGATGTCAATATAAAATACATTGGATTGGTCTGCAATTGAAACGCCGATCTTTAACCCGCTTCCATCCTCTTTTACTTCCTGGTTATCGCTTTCCTGCTGTTCTGTCTTTGATTTGTCTGACGTTTCAGGGGATTCTGAAGTGTGGGCAGATTCACTTGCTTCTGTTTGACCTGATGTATCTGTTGTGGCCGCATCTGTACTTTTATCTCCTGCTGAACATCCTGCCGCTGTGAATGCTAATACCATTGCCATCCCTGTTACTGTTAAAAACCTTCTGAATTTCATCATCTTAAAACCCTCCTTAAATTATATGATTAATTTTGCTATACCCTGTCCCTGGAACCAAATAAATTAATTTTTGATTCAATTAATCTTGCCGCTTCTTCCATTGCATACTGAAACGTGACGCGGGGGTCATACTCCCTGGAATCTTTTTCAACAGAATGTATCATTCCCTGGTGATAAGCTATTTTTAATTCTGTGGCAATATTAATTTTACTAATACCATTTTCTATACATTCTCTGATAATTGTGTCACAAAGCCCGCTTCCCCCATGAAGCACTAGCGGAATATCGGTACATCTGCGTATCTCCCGCAGCCTTTCTATATCAATATGAGGCTCTCCCGTATAAAGTCCATGTGCCGACCCTATGGCTACTGCCAGGGAGTCAATGCCAGTCTGCGCAGCAAATTCCACTACCTCGGAAGGGCTGGTCAGCTGTGCAGCATCAAGCCCATGATTATGCGCATATTTACTTCCTTCTGCACCGCCTACCAAACCTAATTCGGCTTCTACGCTTACATCTACAGCGTGGGCCAGCTTTACAATCATAGCTGTCGTTTTTACATTCTCATGAAAAGGATCATGTGAGCCATCATACATAACCGATGTAAATCCATTCACTATGCATTTTGCTGCTCTCTCATATGTATCCCCGTGGTCTAAATGGAGAACAACCGGCACATCAGCATTTTGCGCCGCAATCCGAACCATATTGCTGATTTCTTCAAGCCCGGCATATTCGATTTCCACCGGATGCAGTGCTATGATAACCGGAGAATGCAGTCTTTCCGCCGTCTGAATAACTATCTTTATATATTCTAAATTACAGACATTAAATGCCGGTACTGCATAACCGCCCTCCATTGCCGGAATCAAAACACTTTTCATATTAGCAAGTCCCATTTTTCTCTCCCCCTTCTTTTACAATCAAACGCATCGTATCATTCACTTCTTTCTGATTAAAATATAATTTACTATAGAGGCGCTGATACACTGCTTCATATTTCTCATGATTTTTCTGATTTGGAATATAAAGCTTATCTTCTCTCGCGCTATTCAAAGTATCTTCAAAAGCATCTTTAATATTTCCATTGTGGGCAGCAATCATTACATTTCCCAACGTGACTGCATCTTTCTGTGATTTTACACGAATCGCAATTCCCAAAACATCTGCCTTGCACTGCATCCAGAACTTATTTTTAACCCCACCCCCTATGGCAATAATTTCTTTTATATTTTTTTTCTTACTTTTTTCCAGAACGAGACGAAACTCCATACACAATCCTTCTATTACCGCCCGCGCCATATCAGCAGAAGAGGTTTCCTTGGATAAGCCGTAAAAGGCTCCCTTTGAATGATTGTCCATGACAGGTACACAGCATCCAAACAAATGGGGCAAAAATAATACACCATTACTGAGCACCGGAGCACTTTGACAAAGCTTCTCAAATTGCCGATACCCTCTGTCCGCAGACTCGACGCCAATGAATGTTTTCACCGCCCAGTCAATGGTCTGGCCTCCAGCCGGAATTCCTCCTATAGAATAATACCGGTTCTCTAATGCATGAAACCCCCATAAATAACCATAATATTCTTTTCCCATAGCCTGCAGATTCTGCTCAGTCAGACACACCGATTCGGTAGTTCCAATGGAAGCTACTACCTGGTCTTCTGACGCTGCTCCCACTCCAAGACAGCCTGCCATGTGGTCAAACCCGGCAATGGAAACACTGCATTTCTCTTCAAATCCCCATTTCTTTGACAATCCTCTCTGTAGGATTCCAAGACTTTGATTCTGAGGAATAAGCGCTGGAAAGATTGATTTTCTGATATCTGCTATCTTAAGTATTTCATCTGACCATACACCCTTTTTCAAATCAAGTGCCATTGTTCTGGATGCCATTGAATAACTGATCCCATGTCTTCCAGTCATTCTCCCTGCTATGTAATCACTCATGCAGTGGAAACAGCATGCATTGTCATAAGCTTCTCTTTCATGCTCCTTCAGCCACTGCAGTTTCATCACTGTGTAGATGCTCTGCAATTCCAGACCTGTAATCCTGTATATTTGATCTGCGCTAATCCTGCCTCTCCACCATTCTGTGTATTCTTCGGTACGGTTGTCATACCAGGGAATACCGGATGTAAGAGGCCTGAAATCCTGATCTGTAAGAACGCAGGATTCTCCCTGGCTGCTGACTCCGATTGCCTCCACTTGTTCCCGAGAATCGGCTGCTGCAGCCATAATGCATTTTTCCAAAAGAACCCAGAGTTCTTCACAATCATATTGTGCCCATCCATTGGAATACCTTGTCGCCGGTGTGGCAAACTCATTTTCTCTAATTAAAACCCCTTCTATTGTATATATCCCAACTTTACAATGTGTTGTTCCAATGTCTATCCCCATTAATGCCATATGCTTACCAGGCTGTATATCCTCCATCCACTACATAGGCCGCTCCTGTTACAAAGCTGGATGCATCGGATGCCAGATAAACTGCAATTCCCATAAGTTCATCTGTCCTGCCTGAACGTCCCATAGGCGTCATGGAAAACCATTTTTCAATCGCCGGATCCTTTCTCTGATATCTTTCTTCACTCATTTCTGTTCTCATATAGCCCGGACAGATTGCATTTACACGTACTCCCCGTTTAGCCCACTCGGCAGCCATAGATTTTGTCAGCATGATAAGCCCTCCTTTAGAGGCATTGTAAGCACACTGGTTCTGGGGTGTATTCACGATCATCCCTGACATAGATGCAATATTGACGATACTTCCTTTCCCTTGTTCCAGCATTACTTTTCCTACTTCCCTGGAAACGATAAATGGTCCCGTTAAGTTTACATCTATTACCTCTTTCCAGTCTTCTGTTGTTACCTTCTCTGCATCATCCCCCCTCCAGGTTCCTGCATTGTTAAACAGAATATCAATCTCGCCATATTCCTGTAATACTTGTGAAACCATACGTTTAGCATCCTGCTCATTACGCATATCGCCCTGAATAACCGTACATCTGACCCCTTCTGCTTCAATTTCTGCTTTTGTCTTAAGAGCGCTTTCAGTATGCCTTGCTGCAATTATAATGTCCGCACCAGCCTGGGCAAGTCCCAGTGCCATGGACTTTCCAAGCCCCTGTCCACCTCCTGTCACAATTGCATTCCTGCCCTTTAATGAAAATAACTTTTTAATATCTGACATTTTTCGTCCTCCTGTGAAATTCTGATTCCTTTTATATTTCTATTTCCAATTGCTGACTTAGATCATATTCCACTACTGTACAATCATTTTTATAGATTCGTTCCGGAAGTATAATCAATACATGAAGCTCACTCACATGTACAGGAATCGCTCCCATATGCCAGACCCCTGTATTTAATTTAACCAGCGTACCTTTTGGAACAATAAATGCTGCAGTTAACTCTGGTACGGGATGATTCGATGGCGGTGCCACATGTATTACCGCATCATCATCCATGAGCACAATTCCCTCTCCGGTTGTATTGTGGTATTCTGCTGCAGTCACAATCATTTTCTCCGGTTTTTGAATGACAAGAGATGAAAAGGCGACCGGCATAGCTCCCGAAACAGGCAGGATCACTTGATCATGGTAAAAATCTACCAGGTGGTTTCCTGTTGGATTCAGGATACTGGTGAAACTCCCGTAAGGTGCAAATGACTCTGTAGTAATCGGTATTGCTTTAATCTTGTTCATATCTTCTTTTTTCCTCCTATACATGATATATTCTCGCTGTCACTTCCACTGATGTCTCTTCTATATAAACAAAGGAATAAATACTTATTCCATTTATTTCCATTTTATTGTGAAATTTTCATTTATTTGAAGCGTAATTATATAAAGCAAATAAAAATAGTATTATTTACCCATCATCTTATCTTCATTTTTTTTTTAATTTTCGTACCGGAATTTCGATATATTTTTTATCTAAATCTACCTTCCAAATTGATTTTCCCGGATCAATTTTTGATTCTCTTTTAATTTTTCTGCAGCATTATCCCAATTCACTGCAGCATAAGCCATGCATAACGCATCTAACATAACCAGCTGAGATATTCGCGAAGAAGTAGCCAGGTCATGGGTCATATAAGATTTACTAAAGGATACCAGCTGGCAATCACTGTAATTTACAATTTCTGATGTTGGGTTCTGCGTGATGCACATGGTTGGAACTCCGTTTTTCTTTGCCGTCTCCAGCGCCATTACCGGCACTCTTGATTCTCCCGATAAAGATATCGCAATCGCCAAATCCCCTGGTTTTAAAGAATTTGCAAGCATTAACTGTACTCCGTGTTCCTGCTCAACCTGTGTTGATTTACCATACATGGAGAGATGCCAATGAAGATCATACGCAACTACATAGGAACTTCCTATGCCAAAAATTCCAATCTTTTTTGCCTCCTGTATCATCCTTAACGCCCTTAACATATTTTCCTGATTCAGCATCTCTGTTGTAAATTTCAAATCCTCCTGTTCTGCCAGCATAATCTTTCGAATTACTTCAGCCTGAGAATCTTCTTTGGTAATGCTTTCCGGTACAGGCTGCTGGTTGTCCGCTCCCAAATCTTTAGCCAGGCGCAGGCGAAAATCAGTATACCCTTTAAATCCTATCTCTTTGCAGAAACGAACTACAGAAGCCTCACTTACATGAATTTCTCTTGCAACCTGCCCTGCTGTAGCCTCAAGAATATATGCCGGATTTCTAATAATAAAGCTTCCTATTTTTTCAAGTGAATTCGTCAGTCTTCCAATATTTCCTTTTATTAGTCTGATTACACCACTATTTTCTGTATTATCCATAAGTTGATCACTCCCATTGTGCACTTTGTACGTTTTTATTTTTTTATTTGATATTATATATACATTATGCCACTATAAAAATCATCTGTCAAGAGATATATTTGAAAATTTCATTTATTTTATATTTTCTATGAAATTTATAATTATTTAACTGGTGATTTTTATAATTCTTTAGATTTGCATCTGTTGTTATTTGGCTTCCCCTTCCCTGATAATTTCCGCGGAGCGGGCCTTTTAAATAATATGATATGTAATATCATACTATCATATTTAAAAGAATCTTACTTCTATAATTTATATTCCTAGAAATTCCATTTGCAAATATGTATTGGCTTTTCCCTTAGAATATGGTAGAATTTGTTTTGATATTCAAAGTATCTATTATAAGGAGGGAACTGAATTGATAATTGAACCTAAAGTTAGAGAATTTATCTGCACTACCGCTCATCCGGACGGCTGCCGTGAAAATGTAATGAAACAAATAGAATATACAAAAAAACTGGGAAGTACAACTGGACCAAAAAAAGTCCTGATCATTGGATCTTCCACAGGATATGGTCTGGCATCCCGGATCACCGCTGCTTATGGAAGCAATGCTTCGACCCTTGGCATTATGTTTGAAAAGTCTGCCACTCCGCCCCGCAGAACCGCCACACCAGGCTGGTATAATACAAAAGCTTTTGAAAAAATCGCACAGGCTGATGGATATTATGCGAAAACTATTAATGGGGATGCATTTTCCGAAAAAATTAAGCTGGAAACCATTGATATGATTAAAAAGGACCTGGGTAAAATTGATATGGTTGTTTATAGTCTTGCAGCTCCGCGAAGAACCACAGCTGACGGTACTGTTTACTCTTCCACCCTGAAAACCGTAGAACAGGATTTCACAAATAAATCATTGAATCTGAAAGATAATACTATCTCTGAAGCTACAATTCATCCTGCATCAGAAGAAGAAGTTACGGCAACCGTTAAAGTTATGGGCGGCGAGGATTGGATGGACTGGATAAAGGCACTTTCTGATGCTGATGTTCTGGAACAAAATGCACGGACAATTGCTTATTCTTACATAGGTCCGAAGCTGACCTATCCCGTATACTACAACGGAACCATCGGCATCGCAAAGAAACACCTTTATGACACTTCCCTTCAGATAAACAAGCAATTTGCGGATCAAGGAATACAAGCTTATATATCCGTCAACAAAGCCCTTGTCACCCAGGCAAGTTCTGCCATCCCTATTGTACCGCTATATATGGCGATACTTTATAAAGTGATGAAGGACAAGAACCTGCATGAAGGATGCATAGAACAAATCAACCGGCTGTTCCGTGAAAAATTAAATGGCGGATGTCCCATCGTTGACAATGAGGGCCGCATCCGTCTGGATGATTATGAAATGAAGGAAGATGTTCAATCCCAGGTAATGGAATATTGGGATCAGGTAAATTCTGATAATATAAACAAATTTGCCGACATGACCGGTTACTGGGACGATTTTTATCATATGTTCGGATTTCGGTTTGATGAAATTGATTATACAAAGGATGTCACACTTTAGTCTGTTTGAAAATTGATATCTGCTGTTTCAAGTCTTGGGCGGTTCAATCTTTATTTTTACAAGATCGTTTGCCGCCTTACTGAGATTGTCGGTATATCGCACATTGTCATAGCGCTTTATATGCATCTGGGTGATGCCAAGCTGGCTTGCTACCTGCTCCGGCTTGGCGCCATATGCAAACATAATACTGCCGCAGGTATTTCTAAGATCCCTGGCACTGTATCCCGGTACCCCCGCTTCCTCCGTGAGTTTTTTCATCATTAAATGGCAGTACTGGACATTTAATTTATTCTGTGAACGATTATAAAAAAGATATTCACAGTCCTTTCGAACACTTAAATAATGTTCCAGAACGGCAGCTACATCTTCCGGCACATATCGCATTTCATCGCTTTCCCTTAATATAATAAATACACCATTGGGATCAGCCACAAGATCATTGGGTTTTAAGGCGCAGACCTCCGTAGAAGAAAGGCCCATGCGACCGAATAAAACCAACATGGTATAATACATAGTATTGCACTCTGCTGCTTTTAAAAGTGCATCCAAATGTTCCACAGGAACAGGGCTGACCAGCTGATCTGCAGATACCAGCCTGATTAAATATTCATAAAAAAAATCATCAAAAGCACCAGGCGCCTGATATTTAGCCTTTTCATGGGTAATATACTCCGAAAATTTATGAATCTCCCGGATTTTTTTCCCCATTGTCGTCGCTTTCATTTTTGCATTTCTCACTTTAGACAGCAGATGCTCATAATATCGGTCGGCATCTGCCCTTATAGTCTCCAGAAGATCTTTTCTGCAAAAATCCATATATTCATTGATATCGCCGCAATAGCTGTTGCGGGATACTGTTTCCAGCCTTTTGGAAAAATCCACCCAGGCATTTTGGGTCTGACAGGATGCATATTCACTTGGTTTTCTCATAGATGTGAACTCCTTTCATAAATTTATGATTACATAAATATATCATATTATTATATCGGGTTTTCTATAAATTGTAATAAGTTTATCATACTATCATATCAGATGCAATAAATGGAACTTTGAAAAACTTTTAAATGTAAGATGTCTACTGGCATTATTTGGTATCATATATAAAAATACTGCTCTTATTTGTAGCATAAAAAGTGTGCGATAGAAATTGGCTATAAATTAATTAGTAACCTAATAAAAAAATATGTTGCGCTCAGTATATTATTGTGATATGATATTTGTATCAAAACATTCTAATACTGGCTGTTCAGCCAGATCATTTCCAACTGACAATTAATTAAATAAGGCATTGTTATACTTGCCGTAAGACTTTATCATATATTTTTCAAAATATATCTAACCCCTCTTGCGCTGCAAAGAAAATTGCCTTAAAGTAAGAGGAGGACTGACAAACAATGAATAATTCGCCCAAAACAAATGCTATTCAGAACGAAAATGAGAAAACAGAACCATTTATCATGCTGCCTACAGTAGATTTTTGTTTCAAGGAGCTAATGTGCAGTGAGAAAGTAAGAAAGGGATTAATTGCAGCATTTTTGAATCTGGATCCAAAGGAAATTCAGGAAACGGAATTGCTGAATACAGCTCTGCGAAAGAAAACCGAAAATGAAAAGCTTGGAATCCTGGATGTAAGAGTCCGGATGCATGATAACACCCAGGTTGATCTGGAAATGCAGGTACTGCCTTTTCACTGCTGGGAAGAGCGGACCCTGTTTTATACCTGTAAAATGTACACGGACCAGATTGTAAGCGGGGATAATTACGATGTTCTGGTGAAATGTATCCAGATCAGCATACTGGACTTTGCATTTTTAAAAGATACCGATGCATGGTATTCCTGTTTCCATCTAAGGGAAGACCAGCGGGGAAGTTTATATTCTGATAAACTGGAGCTGCATGTGCTGGAGCTGCCCAAGCTGGTCGGTCAAGAGGAACCAGAAAACGAACTGCTGCAGTGGGCGAAATTCCTGAACGGAAAACGGGAGGAGGATTTCAGGGAAATGGCTGAGAAAAATGAATACATAAACGAAGCATATCAGATCATAAAACACATCAGTGAAGATGAGCGAAAAAGGTACGAATACGAATCCAGGGAAAAAGCAATCCGGGATCATAACCACATTTTATATATCGCAAAAAAAGAGGTAAAAGAGGCAAAAGAAAAAGCAGAAGCGGATATAAAAAAGGCTAGAGAGGAAGCTGAAGTAGACATAAAAAGAGCGAATGAGGAAAGAGAAAAAGCATTAGCAGAAAGAGAAAAAGCGAAAGCGGAAAGAGAAAAAGCGGAAGCGGAAAGAGAAAAAGCGGAAGCGGAAAGAGAAAAAGCGAAAGCGGACATTAAAAGAGCGAATGAGGAAAGAGAAAAAGCATTAGCCAAGGGATTAAAAGAAGGCATGGAAACCGGATTAGAAGTTTTTATTCAATACAATTTAGAACAGGGGATTCTTCAGGAACAGCTTATACAAAATCTACAGAAACGTTTTAATCTGAATTCTGATCTGGCTAAAATATACTATGAAAAATATAAATAACTTCTACTGATACCAGATTTGAAATGCGAATAAACCTGCCCATTAATAAATGCACGTATGGGCAGGTTTTAAGATCCAATTTTTTCCTGAAATATCGCTACTGACAACTTCTCATTGACTCAATTGCTACACTTCCGCCACGAACTATTTCAAAACGGTTGACAAAATGTTTTTCGAAAAATCTGATCAGGTCGTTGTTTTTACTCTCATTTTGGACGCTCTCTATCAAAACAGCAGTCCGGTCGTAATCGACCATCGTCACTCCAAAAACTTCGGTGACATATTTTATTTCTACCAGATCCTGCTCGGTACAGTTCGTCAATTTCAAATACATCACTTCTTTCATATGTGCCGCAATATTTGTAAAATCAATGACTTTTATTACTTCAATGCTTCGGTTTAACTGTTTTTTTATCTGCTCAAATGTCCGGTCATCACCGGTTAAACTGATTGTCATACGGGAAATAGTATGATCTTCTGTGGGCCCTACGGTCAGACTGTTTAAATTATAGGATTTACCGGAAAACAGACCTGAAATGCGTGCCAGAACACCTACTTCATTTTCAACCAACAGACTGATCCATCGTTTTTTCATCATTTGGCTTCTTCACCTCCCATCATCATGTCTTTCAGCGCATTACCGGGTGGCACAATTGGAAGTACATTTTCTTCCCGTTGTATCATAAACTCAATTACCGTTGGGGCTTTCAAATTTTTCTTTGCCTCCAATAATGCCGTTTTGATATCCTCTTTTTTCTGTACCCGCATGCCGCTGGCTCCATAGCTTTTTGCCAGACTGATAAAGTCAGGAATATATTCAGGACAGCATTCTGACGGGGTATTACATGTATCTGAACAGCTTTTGCGGTAGCGCATACAAGTGCTGGAATATTTTTTCTGGAAAAACATCTCCTGCCATTGCCGCACATTGCCCAAGTATCCATTATTCATTATGCATATGATAATGGGCAGTTCATAGACCATGGCAGTTGCCATCTCCTGTATGTTCATCTGAATGCCTCCGTCGCCGCAAATAGTAATTACATCCTTGTGGGGATTGCCCAATTTCGCTCCTATGGCTGCCGGAAAGCCGTAACCCATGGTGCCTAAACCGCCGGAAGTCAGCATTTGCTTTGACTTGGTTAACTCCAGAAACTGGGTAGTCCAAAGCTGATTTTGACCTACATCTGTCGTGATTACCGCATTATCAAAAATGTTGTTTATTTCATTAATAATAGCAAGCGGTGTTACACCTGTCTCACTTTTTTGTTCTATTTCAATTGGATGCTGCTGTTTCCAGAAATTGATCTGTTTTTTCCAGGCTGCTATTTCTAATGGCACAGCTTTATCCAGAAGGGCAAGAATCGCATTTTTTGCATCTGCTACAATCGGTATCTTTACTTCAATATTTCTGGAAATAGATGCAGGGTCAATATCTACATGGATTATAACTGCCTTTTTGGCAAACTCACTAACTTTCCCGGTTATACGATCATTAAAACGTACCCCAATGGAAAATAGTACATCGCATTCACTTATCGCCGTATTCGCCCCATAGCTTCCATGAATACCGAGATTGCCTATATATAGAGGGTGATTGGTTGGAACAGCCCCTTTTCCCATAATTGTAGTAATTACCGGTATCCCTGTTTTTTCAGCCAGTTTTGTCATTTCTGTACCGGCATGGGCAAGATTAACACCGCCTCCCAAAAGAAACACCGGCCTGCTGGATCTATCCAGGCATTCCAAGGCCTTTTTGATCTGTCCGATATGCACGGCTGTATTTGGCTTATAACCTCTGACTTCAATCTGTGTGGGATAAACATCACTTCCGGGTTCCTGCTGAATGTCTTTTGGCAGGTCCACTACAACAACGCCAGGTTTTCCGGACTTCGCAATATAAAACGCCTTTTTAATAATTTCAGCCAAATCATCACGTTTGCGAACTGTAACTGCATATTTGCAGATGCTTCTGGTAATTCCAACAATATCTACTTCCTGAAAAGCATCATTTCCGATTAAGCGAGTTGGTACCTGCCCCGTAAAGCAAACGAGAGGCACGCTGTCATAATTTGCGGTTGCAATGCCGGTGACCAGGTTTGTAGCACCCGGACCGCTGGTAACCAGGCAAACTCCTACCTTACCCGTTGATCTTGAATAACCATCAGCAGCATGGATTAATCCCTGTTCATGTCTTGGGAGAATAACCTGGATGCCCTCAGTTCCATATAGGGCATTGAATAAATCAATGGCCTGTCCACCGGGATAAGCAAATAATGTATCTACTTTTTCTTCCTTTAATGCCTTTACAAATAAATCTGCTCCTGATATTTGCATTTTCGAATCCTCCTTTTCATGCAAGTACTTGCTTGCTCTTTGCTTATTTTTTAACGGTACGATCAAAAGATGGTACCGTCAATTATTCATTCAATATGCCGTTGACAAAGGTTTTAACCGTTTTTCTTATAAAATCATCCCGTTTGGTTTTAACCAGGCCTTGTTCAAATGATGCGGTTAGAAAGGTAAATCCAAATGTACTGGAAAAAATAGTCATCGCCAGGCATTCAAAATCAGAATGAGGTATCTTTCCTTTCTGCTCCATTCTTTCAAAATACATTATAAGTGAGGAAATAAATGCCTGTGGTATTTTCATAATCAACGGTGCTACCTCATCATAGATCTGCGGTGCCCGCAGCCCAATGGAAAGTTTAACAAAATCAGACGTTATGCGGTTCATGTATTCTGTCAGAAACATTTCCAGATCCGGTTGTAAGTCCCATTGCACATCTTGGAATAACTCCGGGGTTATATTTCCCCTCCATTTTTCCTGTTCCATGCCACACATGATCATCTGCTTTTTATTGGAAAACTTCCGAAATAAAGTGCATTCATTCACACCTGCTAATTTTGCAATGTCCTTCGTGGTTGTCGCAACATAACCTTTGTCTCTTACTAGGGTCATAGCTGCATCTATAATTTTTTGGCTTGTATCATCCATCCATTTCACCTTTCCGTTATGCAAGTAAGTACTCTCATTTTATTCGAGAATGCAATTATTGTCAATAAGAATTTTCATTAGGTTTTCATATTCGGTTTGCTCATAAAATTTACCGCTAAAGTTTACTGGAAACCACACTTTTTGCTTTATAACCCGATTACAAATATATTATTGATGTGGTAGCTATAGTACAATAAGAAAAAACTACAAATTTATGAAAAAAGGAGCGATTTCTAATGAAATCATTAAAGACAAAAGTTATTGCACTGGTTTTGGGATGTATGCTGTCAACATCATTTGTCATCGGTAGTTTCAGCATTTTAAGCTCGAAAAAAGCTGTATCAGCAGATTCTGCCCAGATCATGAACTTATTATGTGAAAATAAGTCTAAGGAAATCAGCGCTCTTCTTTCCCGGATTGAACAGTCGGTTAATACGCTGACTCTATATGCTTCCAGACAGATTGTAGACTCTGATAAATTCAAAACAGATTCCTCTTATGTGGATCAATTTACCAATCATTTAACGGACATAGCCATAAATGCTGCTGCAAATACCGAAGGTGCCATGACTGTATATATACGTTACAATCCGGAATATACCAGCCCCACTTCCGGGCTGTTTTGTAGTAAAAGCAGTACTGACAGCACTTTCAAGTCATTGGAGCCCACTAATCTGTCCCTCTATGATCCCTCTGATACTTCCAGAGTCGGCTGGTTCTATGAACCTGCAAAAAACAAAAAAGGAACCTGGATGGAGCCTTACCTGAATGACAACATTAACATAGAAATGATTTCCTATGTCATTCCTTTTTACGTAAATGATATCTTTATTGGCGTTGTTGGTATGGATATTGATTTTAGTGTACTCCAGACAATTGTTGCGGAGACAACTGTTTATGAGAATGGTTATGCATATTTAACTGATGAAAATGCAAACCTTATCTACCATCAGGACTTACCCCGGGGAACCTCTTTAATGGTTTATAATAATGGGGAGTTTCGTGAAGCAGCAGAAATGCTGCTGAAAGATTCCAGCCAGCAGTCACTGATTACTTATAACTATCATGGATATCAGCGAAAAGCTGCATTTCGAAGCCTGCAAAATGGCATGCGCCTTGTACTTGCCGCACCCACTTCGGATATTGACAAACAGGCGAATCAGCTGATTCTGCAAATTTTAATTGCCTCCTTTGTGATCGTGGCACTTACAATCATACTTACCTTTATTTTTACCAGACGTCTTGTGAAACCGCTTCTGGAGCTTACAGATGCGGCACAAAAAATAGCCGCGGGAGATTTAAGTATTTCCATAACACATCATTCCAAAGATGAAGTAGGCACTTTAGCTGAAAGCTTTCGCGAAACTGTAAAACATCTTCACAAATATATTTCCTATATCAATGAACTTGCATATCGGGACCCTCTAACCGGTGTAAAGAATAAAACTGCATATTTGGAAGTTGCAAATCAAATGGATGAACTTGCCAGGTTAAAACGACCGGAATTTGCTGTTATCGTGTTTGATATTAATGGACTGAAAAATGTGAATGACACCTACGGACATGATTTTGGTGATATTCTGATCGCCGATACCTGCAAAATCATCTGCCATACTTTTAAACAAAGTCCCATTTACCGGATTGGCGGAGATGAATTTGTTGCTCTATTGGAAAATGAAGATTATAAAAATAGTATGCAGTTACTAAGTCAGCTGCAGTGTGATATTGACGTATACAATGAACAGCTTCATAACAAAATCAAAATTTCTGTTGCAAAAGGAATTGCCATTTATTCAGAATCAACCGATTTCACCTTCCAGGATGTATTCAAAAGGGCAGACAATGCAATGTACTTTAATAAAGCAAAAATGAAATCCTTGCATGATTAATAGTAATTTTCTGCAGCAGCATATATGCATACCATATGTTGCTGCATATCTGGTATGGGTTTCGTTACCGGGTTGTTTCCGCGGGGCGGAATTTATTCTCACATTTCCTTTGAAGTTGCTACTGCAATAAACCGTTCTTCTTTGTCGTTACATGCACAGTAATAATGATAAACAACCCCATTATGCTTCAGCACAAACGGCTTGTGGGCAAATGTATTTTCCCATTCCTCTTTTGGTTCAACCAGCGGTTTTCCTTCCCACTTTCTCCAGTTTACCAAATCCCGGGATACCGCAAAGGTGTCAAAAGCGGTACATTTTCCATCTTCTGACATAGCTATGAAATAATTCATGACCCATAAATCTCCCATTTTTATAATCTGAGGATCACCGGAAATAAGGTTTCCTTTGATATCTCCGTTATCGATGACAGGATTCTCACCATAACGCTCCCAGTTTTCCATGTTTTTTGATACGGCTATCCCAATCCGTTCCGGCATATCAGCAGCCCCTTTGCAGTTATAAAACATCACAAACGGATATCCTAAAGTTTCCTCTTCGTCCTGAAATACATAAGATTTATACAAAGTAAAGGTTTCAAACCACCTGCAGTCCTCATCATCCATGCGCAGTATCGGCTGTGCCTTTGTTTTCCATTCTTTTGCCTGAGTCGGATCATCGCTGCATGCCAGTCCAATATGTAAGGGGGGTGTCTCATAACCGGGCAGTGCTCCCCCAAGATAGGTAGCCCAATATTTTCCACCATAAGAATGAAGCGCATGTTCTCCTTCCCATGCTGTATCCATCAGGGCTAATCCTGCATCTACCTGGCAGCCATCCCAACCTTCCTTGCTTCTGGTAAGGATCTTCCCCTTTTCCTCCCAATGCAGTAAATCTGAACTAACAGCCAGATAGGTATCATATCCCATCTTTTCTGCACTGGGGTCAATTGCAGTATACATCATATACCATAGCCCTTCTTTTCGAAATATGGTTGGACAGTCCGTTAGCTGATGTTCCATTTTGACAACTGCTCCCCATTTGTATGGTGTCTGTAATTCCTTATATATTTGTTCCATTTCTTCATTAGAGACTGATTGTGTCTCTTTCCTATCTTTTTCTGAAAATGCTATCATGCCCATTCACCTCCTGATTATTCGTTTGATAGTCTTCGGCCCTGATTCATCGATCCTGATTCATCATTCCTTTGCCTGTTGACAAGGATAATTATATAGAATATATTTAAGAAAGTATATGTTTGCCTGGAACTGGCACTTGTTATTTTGGAAACTATTTGATCATGTTTGTAAATTCAAACAGTACGAAATCGATTTACATTCTGCATCTATAAAGGAGAAATATATGCCTGTATCTACATTTAAAACAGAATTTCTAACCAATCTTTCCCACAGCATGCCATCTTTTATTTTTTGTGGGCGGAAAGATTTTGTGCCGAACGAGGTGCATGTAAAAAGGATCTTTCCCGCCTTTAATATCATGTTTGTTCGCTCCGGCTGTATACATATTATGGAGGATAACCGACTTTACATATTAAACAAAGGGGATTGGTTTATCCAGACTCCTAATGTGCTTCATTATGGAGTACATCCCCAACCTGATCCGGCATCTTTTTATTTTATTCACTTCATGCCCACAGAGGAATGGAATATAATAAACCGTGGGGTTGCCACTGTACCGTATATGGAAATCCTGGATACCGGTTCCGGAATGTTTCCTCCTTATTTCAAATTACAGCTGCCTATGCAGTCCTCCTGTTCGGATAACATAATAGAAATTGCGGAAGAAATTGTATCTGAATACCCGCAAAATACTCTGTTGGAAAATCAAAGCCTCTTTCAAAAATTGCTGCAGCACATGATACAAAAATCAGGCAGACATACATCGGAGATAACCATAGGAGATGATATTGCCGCCTACATGTATCTTCACTTTTTAGATCGGGATTTCAATTTGGACCTGTTATGCGGTGAATTTGGATTTACCAGGCAGTACATTACAAAACTGCTGAAAAAGAAAACCGGAAAAACATTCCTGGAATACTGCCGTTATCTCAAAATTGACTATGCAAAAAAACAACTTTCCGCAGGTAATATACAAATAACTGCTTTGGCTGAAAAACTTGGATACAGTGATACAGCTGCCTTTAGCCATATGTTCAAAAAAGAGCTGGGGGAATCCCCCAACTCTTATTGCAAACGTATATTTCAGAACTATATTCCATAACATTATTAAGTTTTCCAAGTGTGTGAAATCATTACCACTCTTCCAATCCCAACTGCTTTCTACCGTTTTTAAGCCATGCTATATCTTCAATGCCACATTCTTCCCTGACCTCTTTTATCTGACTGCCATAACTGCCTGAACTGCCCAGGCAGTCTCCCTTCTCATTAAATAGAATTTCCTGATAACCAAAATGCTCCTCTTTGGGCAAACCTCCAATAATATATTTGTGAATCACTCCCTGGTCATCCGTGATTTCAAATAGAAACGGTTTTTCTTCAGATATTTGATCCGTTATATCCACATGATTTCCCGCTGCCACAAAATACAATCTGCCATTATCCATTACAGCCGGAGCAACACTTCCCTCTCCCATGGTGACAATCGTTGCAGATTCTCCATTTTCACCTTCCTCATACCGGATTCCACCACCGCTGAAAAATGAATATACATAATCAAATATCTGACCATTTGTAGCTGCATATGCTACGGTTGTTATAGATAATAAACAGATGAAAAACGCCATTACGGCAATCGCTGCCCGATTCATTTTAAAAGAGCTCCTGAAATGGGGATGGTTCCCCGCTACATGCCCGGAAGCACAACAGGAATAATCTTTACGGATTCTCTTTGCACATTCCTGAGACATTTTCACCTGATCCATACTTTGCTTGTACAAATTCTCCATTATTCTCCTCCTCTAATCTGGTTCGCAGCATCCGGCGAGCCCGCTGTAATCTGGTTGTTGCTGCTGACTGGGTAATTCCGAGTATCCGGGCAATTTCATTTGAATCATATCCTTCATAATAATGAAGATATATAACAACCCTGTATTTTGGCTTCAATCCCATTACATAAACAAATACGCTGCTTTGCTCCGGGTATTCAAATGTATAGATATCTTCCAAAGGCTCTGTTTTCTTTCTCCAGAAGGATTTCAGAAGATTTTTACTCTGGTTCGCAGTTACCGTCAGCAGCCATGTTTTTTCTTTTCCCTGCTCTATTTTGCCATAATTTTCATATAACTTTATAAAAACCGTCTGGCTGATATCTTCTGCATCCGCAATACATTTTGTATAACTAAGTGCCAGTCGAAAAACCATATCTTTATAGCATTCAAACACTTCCAATATTTTTTCATCCAAACAGGCACCACCCTCCTTTCCCGCTCGTTAGTTGTTGGTTTTCATTGTTTTAACATTTTTATGAGATCTCATATATAAAACAAACTGCCCTCCCCTTTTGTCACACATTTTATATATTAATTTTCTATTTTTTATGATCATGATCTTTTTATTCTCTTATCCTGCCTGGTACCGAATATATTTTCTTACAGCTAAGATACTGGCTCCTACAATCAGAAGCAAGGAACACCCATAGCTCAGATAATGCTGTATCGGCATGATTCCGCTCAATACATTTATAGGAAGATAAATTGGAAACCATCTGATTATCATACGGCATATCATGATAAATCTGGTTGGACGAAGAGGCGAGAGGATGATTGTGTTAATAATTATAGGCAGCAGATAAATCATCATCCCCCAGATAAGAGCGGAAAAACTCTGTCTATGTCTTGCGGAAAAATATAACGTTATGCAGGTTGTTACCCAACACCCAAGGAGTCCTGCAGCCACATATTGAATTAGTACGCTCCCCACTGTTCCATAGTTTATTTTTGAAAATGCCAAATCCGAAAATACCAGATCTGCACTTACGGAAAATCCACTGATTCCATATGTGGCTGCAAAGGCGCTGAAAAGAAGTGCCGTAACCGTGAAATATAACAGTGTAGAAAAGCAAAGCGCCGCTAATATTTTAGAAACTGCACTTTTTTGTTTTCCATATGTTGTAATCATAAGAATATCTGCTGTATGCAGCGCATATTCCTCGGAAAATACAGGTGCTGATGCAATCACAATCAGGACATAAGTGATTACCATAACCATCATCTGCATTTCCCGAAAATCACTTCCCCATCCATCCGTAAAACCAAAAGTGCGGGTTCCGTCCATTAATTCCGCAATTATTGGTGAATCCTGCTCAGAGATCAGTCGGAGCTCTCCTTCCCTGTTAAACCTTTTCGTAGTTAAATTTTCGGTAATAAATTTATTGGTACTGTTTTCGTAATAGCCTTTTTTTGTATTTCCTGTTTTAAGATCAGTCTCTAATTGGTCTGCTTCTATGGTATAACCGAACCGGTTTACGATTTCCTGTACTTTTTCTTTTGTCAATGGTCCTGCATATTCACGGGCTGTATTGATATTTTCCCGTATTGCAGCAGTTCTGGTGTAACATTTTCCATCAATGTACATATATTCGCCCCCAAGAACAGACATCCAGAAATAAAATATCAGAAACAGAATGCTGCCGATTAAACCAAAATATATTATCTTCTTCGAATAAATTTTATAGAATTCCATTTTAAAAATTCTCATGCTGTCCACCTGCTTCCTCTGTAAAATACAGATATACATCTTCCAGATTAGGTTCTTCCGATACAGCTTCTTCCAGAGGTTTTTCTTTTGCAATAATCCGAAGCATGACCTTTCCATCTATATTTTTCAGGTTGCTGACGGCATATTTGCGGTTATATATCTCTGCCTGATTTTCAGGAACCAGGCATTCCCATACATTTCCTCTTGCAAATTGTATCAGCTCATCTGGAACTCCCTGCTTTATAATTCGTCCCTGTTTCATGATTAAGATTCGATCTGCTATATATGCGATATCTGATACTATGTGTGTGGATAGAATTACAATGCGGTTGCTGCCAAGTGCACTGATTATATTGCGGAAACGGATTCGTTCCTTGGGGTCCAGACCTGCTGTGGGTTCATCCAGAATCAGTATTTCCGGGTCGTTTAACAATGCCTGTGCAATTCCCAGTCTCCGGATCATTCCACCCGAAAACGTCTTTATTTTCTGTTTTGCTTCTCCAAACAGTCCAACCAGTTCCAATAGTTCCCTACACTTTTCTCTTGCCATTTCCTTTGGCAGAGCTTTCAGTGATGCCAGGTACATCATATAGCGCCATGCGGTAAAATCAGGGTAATAACCAAATTCCTGCGGAAGATATCCCAGCATGCTGCGGTAATCTCCACCCAGCTTTTGAATCCCACTTCCATTGCACAAAACCTCGCCTTCCGAAGGTCGCAGAATATTACAAATCATACGAAGCAGCGTTGTTTTTCCTGCTCCATTGGCACCCAGAAGACCATATATTCCATTTGTAAAAAGAAGGTCCACATGGTCAACTGCCGTCTTTTCTTTGTAACGCTTACCCAATCCTTCCAATTTTAACTCCAGCATAATTCTTTTCCTCCCGTTTTCAGTCTGCGTAAAAGAGTATCGATTTCAATAAATAATAAGATACATCCAATGATAAACACGATTGTCCATAAGGGTAAATAAACCGTGCGGTAAACCTTAGGAATAACCGATGGTATTGCCGACCCGATACACAAGAAAACAGACAGGACTACCTGTATCCATTTTCTTCCTGCGTTTCTGCCTGCGGATACAAGTAACAGATAGCAGGCATTTGACAGAACAAACGGAACTAAAATATACATACACAATGCGAATACACTGTACTTCATTTTATCAACCACACTAAAAATCATTCCCGTGAGAATACAGATGTCTATTGCTCCTGAAATCAGCATTTTCATACTCCATATCTGTCCCAGATTCAGGTAACAGCTTTGCTCCAGCTCTGCCATGTGAAAGGACAGGCTTCGGCTGATTTCAAAAACAGACACCAGCCCCATCACCGCTGCCAGCATAGACGCACCGATCAGATATTCCTGCATTTTATCTGGAAGTCCCCCATATAGCATAAATAGCAGAACTGCTGCTGCTGCTGCCACAGCCTGTCCGATCCAGTATTCTTTAGAAATGTATTGTAACTGGATGACTAATATCTGAATTCTAGAGGGACAGTACCTGATTTTTTTCAATTCAACATTTTTCCGGATACCATTCAATGCTGCCGCTTTTCTATCCTGATCAATAGGAATGGGGGGGTTTGGCAAATTCTTTTTATCCATAAAAATCCTCCTTTTTCAATATATGTTTTAATTTATCCATACCCTGCTTCATTCTGGATTTAACCGTTGCTGTCTTCGCACCGGTCATTTTACTGATTTCCCGGTATTTCATTTCATAATAGCAATGAAGAATAATAACCTCTTTTTGCATCTGGGGAAGTACAGACAGTGCTTTCCATATATAACCGGAATTTTCTTGTTGAATCATTCTAACCATCAGGTCATCCCCTGATTTAAGTTCTGCTTCATATCCCGCCCCTTCCTGATCATCAATGGAAACAAGCGCCTGCCGCTTTTTCTCTCCATGATAAAAATCACGACAGACATTCATTGCAATCGTCAAAAGATATCCTTTTAGATTGCGGTAACGGTAATGATCTATGTAACGGATAAATCGCAGAAATGTTTCCTGAGCGAGATCATAGGACTGGTCCCGGTCTCCGGTCTGATAACAGCAAAACCGGTAAATGTCATCATAATATTTTTCTGCTATTTCATTCAAATATTGTTTATTGCCATGTTGTATTTCATGAACCAATTGCCTGTCATCCAAGTGTTTTCTCCCCCTTTCTAAAATTATTTTTGATTTAAATGCTCTAGTCGAATTAATTCTTGACTATTTATTTTTTGTCGATCTAATTCTGGTCAAGTTAATTCTTATCGATTTAATTCTTGTCGACTTATTCTTTTTGATATTTAGCTCGCTATGCAAAACATGTTTGAAAAATGCTGCCGGATAACTATAGGGTACCTATGTAAGATTTGTTTCGATAAATACCTAGCATATTGGGCTATACTGACTGTAAATTTACTTATATCTAATATAACTGATCTCCAGTCAAAAAGGTTTTAAAATTACAAAAAAACTGCAGACCTACACATAATTATGTAAGTCTGCAGTGTCACAAACCCATTGCATGCTGTTATTTATTTTTCTAAATCAATGTCTACCCCATACAATGCTCTGGATGCCATAGCCATCTGGTCTTTTTCTTTATAGGCAGAAATTGCATTTTCTCCCACATATATAGACAACTGCGTTAACTCCCTGCCCTGGCGAGGATATACCTGATAAATTCCGGAATCCGAATTTTCCGCATAACTAAAATCCAGTTTTTGGCCATTTTGATCGAAAACTGCCGCTGCATAATCACCAGTGACTGCAATCCAGTAATTCTCATTAATCTCTTCGTCGGTGAGATCCTGCCATTCTCTTCCAGCTTTGTTTGCTGCCGCTTTACCTTCTTCATAAATTTTTTTCTTTGCCGCAAAAATCTCTTCTTCATTAGCATATAAGCCCGGCAGTATGGTTTTTACCTTGACTTCATATGGTGTTACAATTACTTTTTCAATACCAAATCCATTGCTTTCCTGATTAATATCATATATTTTTACAGAATCTGTATCAACCCTGACATTAAAATCCAATTGCCACTGCCCCTGGGTTGTAACCAGTGGAATAATAGGCTCATATCCTTCCTTGAACTTAGGCTTTTCATTTACCCCTGACGGTATCTCATATTCCATTTCATTTTTTATCGATTCCTCTGCCAATTTACTGTCTTCATAGGTAATGGAATCCAGATTCAGCTTCAGGTTGAGAGATTGATCTGACTGGGTGTAGTCCTTATCCATATCTAATTTCATCATACCCTGAAATGTATGTTCATCAATTAATCGTCCTTCTATTGTACTTCTTGCAATATTCAGCACTTCTCCTTCTTCACCAATCCTGGCATTCCCTTCCGGCATTAAATTCTGCAGATGCATTATTCCATCTTCATCGGTGTACGCGTCATACATATTCTGAAACGGCTGCTCTCCCGTAATGGAAAGTGTAACATAAATGGAAGTCCCATCACTATAAGCCTCTTCCGCTTTTACTGACAGCCCGGCATCATTTGCTTCCATTACAGATCCCTCCAGATCTTGTGCCTTATCTGCAAAGTCACCTGAAAACTCTACATCCTTTTCTATATCTTTGAAAATCCCCCCAATTACCGGTATCTCAGCTGCTAAAACAGGATTATAAAATCCCCAGATAAAAAATGCTGTAATTAATGCTGCCGTACTTCCGGCACAAAAAGAAACCTTTTTTATTACCTGCTTTTTCCTTATTTTCTTCACCTGTTTCATGCTTCTCATAATTGTTTCATCCAAACGTTCCGAAGTCGGTACCTCATTCCAATTATTGTACATAAATATAATCCTCCTTTAAATATTTGCGTAATTCTTCCCTGCCTCTGCTCAGATATGCTTTTACTGAACCTTCCGGAATATCTAATATATCTGAAATCTCGCTCACTTTTAAGTCATCAAAATATTTCAGTAAAATAACATTTCTATATTTTTCTGGCAGTATATCAATAGCTGCATACAGATCCCATTTTTCTTCCAGAGATACTTCACCTTCCGGAGCTGAAAGGGGGAGGTTATCATAGGGCACCTGTTCTTTGTGGCTTCGGAAATAATCTCTTGATACATTGATTAAAATCCTGGTGAGCCATGTTTTAAAATATCTTGGCTCTTTCATAGTCTTAATTGAAGAAAACGCTTTGACCACGCATTCCGAGACGATATCCAGAGCAGCATCTTCATTTTTTGCATAAAGATACGCAGTTCGGTACAAATAAAGTTTGTGCATCTCTATTAACTGCCCATAAGCATTCACATTGCCATGCATTGCTTTCTTCGCCAGTTTTATTTCATCCAATTTTTCTTACCGCCTTCCTCATGTTTTTCCGGAAAAATCATGTTTTGTAAGATTATTTTTGATTCATACACTATTTAGACGTACTGTAAAGGGAAATGGTTACAAATAATTTTGAAAATAACAAGAAATTTTAAAAATCAGAAAAAGAGAATAGATAAATAGAGCATATATAAATAGAAATATA
>UQGG01000080.1 GCA_900540475.1 uncultured Robinsoniella sp.
ATCGGATACTAAGCGGGTACTGAACCGAGAAATGCATCAGGATTTCTCGGTGAATGCCCGCGTGCCGCCAAAAAGGACTTCGGAAAGGTTAGAAAATACCAGTTCTGCGTTAAGCTGACGGAGTCCATGCAATTTTCCTACTCCAATCTTTCCGTACACTACCTATATTCCACAAAGCGTCCTTAATCAGCTAAACCCCAATTTCATATCCCCCTGACAGCTGCAAAATTGTCTAGTTTCAGAACAGCGAAATAATACTATAAAACTCATGATTAAAGTCAGATATATTATTAATTTTTTCAGGAATGGATATATATTTTGCATTGTGGAAAGTTTCATCCCGATCTTCCTGCAAAAAACCAATCTTAAGATTTTCCTTAGATGGAATGATCCGGCGGGTTTTAGACACAAACAGATCAGGATTCGTTAAATAAATAGCCGTGCATAAATCCCAGTTAATAAAAATACCCCGATTCCCATATTGGGGATTAATATATTCTATCCACTAAATAATTTCCTTTGCGAATTTGTTGATAAATTTTGTGTTCTGTAAGAGCAGCCTTTGTACATCCTCATGTCCATAAATTGCATTTTGCGTGCATTGTGCTGACAAAACTGTAAGTTTATCGCAGTTAAACAAAACTTGATTTGCAGATTCATAGTCAACACTGAAATTGAGTTCCCGGCATAAAACACCATTTAAATATAAAGGTCCTAAAATTCCGCCCATGACAATCAGTGATTCTATTTTATGAAAAAAATCTATGTCTTTCTTATATGCTCCGGCTATATTACACAAAGATCCTGTGGCAATAACCGTAATTTGCCCCGGGTATTTATTCACCATACTAACTAAAAAATCTACAGCTTCACTATTATACTCACAGGGTTCTCTGCCACCTTTTAGCACCGGAACATCATTAATATCCAAATCTTTAAGCATCTGAACGGTATTGTAGTAAACCACATGCTCACTATTGTTTCCAAAGGTGCAGGTTATTCCCAGAAGTTCAATTTCAGGATGGGCATACAAGTATGCAAATGTAATACCGTCATCAATATCACTTCGTTTAACTCCCAAAGTATTATCGCAGTCATAAATTACTTTTTTCATGAGATCCCCTCCCCGTACCTATTACAACCACTCTGTCCGATAACCGATATGCCTCTTCCCTGTCATGGGTCACAAATAATACGGTAGTCTTATTCTGCTTGTTAAGTTCTTGAACCAGTCCGCCCATCTCCAGACGTATTTCCTCGTCCAGGCCGGAAAATGGTTCATCCATCAGCAAAACTCTGGGATTCGCTGCGTATGCCCTGGCAAGCGCTACGCGCTGCTGCTGCCCTCCGGACAGCTCATTCGGTTTTCTGTTTTCCAGTCCGGCAAGCGCCACCTTTTCAATCCAGTCCAATGCTTTTTCTTTGCGTTCTCTCTTGTTTACTCCCTGCATTTTAAGACCGAAAGCAACATTTTCCCAAACAGAGAGATGGGGAAACAGCCTTACATCCTGGAAAACCATAACAATGCCTCTTTTATGAACTGGCATATCATCGATACAGGCATTGTCCAAAAAAATGCTGCCCTCTTCATATAAGACAAATCCGTTTATGGCTTTTAACAGGGTACTTTTCCCGCATCCCGACTTTCCCAATACAGTAACAAACTCACCTGTATGAATACGAAGGGAGAAATGATCCAGCACTTTGGCACATCCCAGAACCACGCTTATGTTCTTTATTTCAAGCATACCTGACCGCCTCCTTTTCACCCATATAACTTAAAAGTTTTTATTTTTTTAATTACCGTATTTGCCCCAATGAATACTGCCAGCGTTGAAACTAGGAACATTAGACTATAGGAAGCGGATAAGGTCCTGTCACCGCTGTTAATGACGGGAACCATAACCATTGAAAGGGTCTTTACCGCACCGCCGCCGAATATCAGCGTAACAAAATATTGTCCAAAGGATATGATGAATGCCATACAAAAAGACGTTAAAAATCCAGGCATCATTGCATAAAAGCTGGTATTGAAAAAGGCCTGGAACGCCGAGGCTCCAAGCGAACGTGCCTGTTCCTCAAGCCGGTTGCCTGCACCAGTTGTAACGTCAGTCATTATATTTACGGAATATGGCAGACCGCATATAAGCTGAGCAATGATTACACCGGTAACAGTATCGCTTATCCCCATTCGTATAAATATAACATGCATCCCCATTGCAAATGCCGTTGCCGGTATCATAAGCGGCAGTAAGTTTAAAAATCTGACCATTTTTTTCAGCTTGAAGTCATAAAATACAATGGCTCTGGCAGTCAAACCACCTATGATAGTTGATATAAGTCCTACTATGGAAGATAGTAACATACTGGAAAGCGTAATCCCCAGAGTTTGTTTATTCCATACCTCTTTGATGCCGCGAGAGCTAAATTCCTCCGGGAGAAGAAGCGGATATTTCCAGTTATCTGCAAAGCTCCAAATAAGTATGATTAAAAATGGCAGCAGAACACAGACACTAAACAGAAGCAGGAAAATTTTATTTAGTTTTCTTCCTTTCATTGCATCTCCTTTTGCCTCATGGCATCTCCTTTTCTCTCATAGCATCTCCGTTTGTCTCATGGCATCTTCTTTCGCCTCTTCTGAAAGATCTACCCTTTGGCCTTTTTCTCCAGCAATCTGAAATAAACAGCGCTGGCTATAAGTCCTATTGCAATCATAAGAACATTCAAAACCATTGCATAAGGACGGTGGCGCAGGTCGGGATGCGTATACTCAATAAAGCTCTGTACCGGCAGGGCCTTGGGCTTTGTGGATCCAAGGAGAAAAGGCAGCTCGTAGGCTCCAAAAGAATAGGTAAAAATAATGAAAAAAGCGCCAACGATCGTTGGCCTGCATAATGGAAGCGTTACAAATAAAAAGGTCTTTAATCTTCCTGCCCCAAGCCCATAGGCAGCTTCATTATATTTTTCCGATATATTAGCCATAACCGTCATAACAAACATGCATACAAAGGGGATTTCTTTCCACAGATACGCAAGAATCACACCAAAACCGTTGGCGTCATATAACAAAGGAGCTAACTCTTCAGGCTGGGCGATTGCTCCCAGAGCATACAATATTCTTGATAAAAGTCCACTGCCCGAAAAAAGGCTTATAACAAAGAGTGCCACAATTGTGTGAGGCGTAACAACAGGCAGATTTACCAGTGTTTTTGAAAATCTTCCAAGACGGCTGCGCTTTTTTACGGACAATAGGATAACGCAGAGCATAATCCCCAGGATAATCGATCCGGCTGAAGAAACACCTGCAATCCATAAGCTGTAGCCTATGGATTGCATATATTTCCCATCGCTGAATATTTCCTTATAATAATCCCAGGTGAAGTGATTGAGATCAAAAGCGGGAATATATCCAAAACTCTGAATGACTGCGTTTATTATACCTGCTGAAAACAGGCCCATCAAAAGTAAAAATGGTGCTAAAAGGATATAGGGCGTAATACTCCTTTTTATCTTGCGCTTCTTCATTGTCCTGCCACTTCCTCCAGCCAGATCTCCTCTATAATCGGTACAAATTTTGCTGGTATCTCCGGAAGTTGTTTTGACGAAAGTTCGCCGCTGTCGAGTATCCCCTTTCCTATATTTACACTGTCGAACATTTCCTTTTCATCATCACTGAGCAGCGGGTAATCGATTGCAGTTAAAAGCTTTGCCTGCTCATATTTTTTTACTTGAAGCTCGGGGGTGAGCATTTCGTTGATTACCACCATTGCTCCTGCCTTGTTTGGGGCATTTTTCGCAATGGTTATATAGTTTGTGTTACCTATTGTGCCCTTGTCAAAGAGAAAGCTGCGGGAGGTTTCCGTAAAGATATTTTTCTCAATATTCAAGGCAACCGTATATGGCTCATAGCTTATTGACATCACCAGTTCGCCGTCAGCATACATATTTTCAACCTGCCCGTTTGTTGCGGGATATGTTTTCCCCTCGTTCCATAGAAAAGGCTTCAGCTCATTTAAGTAATCAATTGCCGGCTGAATATAGGCTTTAACCGTCTCCTTATCCGCCTCCATGGTAAAAAACTCTTCATATCCTACTACATCATAGATGATATTTCTTACGAAGGCACTTCCGGTAAAGTCCGGTAATGCCGCATAAGTAACCTTTCCTTTATATTTTTTTGCATACTCCAGCAATTCATCAGCGCTTTTCGGTGTTTCCGGGGTCTTTTCACTATCGTTAATCAGCACCATCTGCGCTTTGCTGTATGGCACTTCATATTCTTCAATGGGATAGCCAAAGTCCATCTTGGTGCTGTCGGAATCTTTATCAATGTATTGGTTAAAATTCGGTAACTTACCGGCAAAAGCGCCCATGAGAAGGTCATTTTCCTTTGTGGAATAGAAGTTTTCACCGTTAATCCATATCATGTCAATAACGCCGCTGCTTGTCCCTGCCTGCTTTTCTGCACTTAGCTTAGATAATATTTCGTCTATATCCATTGGGACTCTGTCCAAAGTTATGTTGTACTTTTCCTTTACCTTAACCGCCAGCTCGCTGTCAATCCATTTATTCAGATCTTCGTTTCCGCCAAATCCGTAAAAAGAGACTTTCTGACCGTCTGCCTCCTTTACTATGGTATCCCAATCAGCGTTTATGTCAAAATCTTTCGCTTTGTCTGATCCGCATGCCGCTAATGAAACTGCAGTGATAATCATCATTAATAATACTATTATCTTTTTCATTCCATTTATTCTCCCTTGACATAATCAAAAGTCAGAGGAATCTTACTTTCATCCCCGCGCCTTATATATTGGAATCCGCTCTCCAGAAGCATTGTCCGGCAGTCTTCCATATCCATTCCACGGTTTTCGGACGTATCATCCTTATTATCACGGGGATTTGCTCCTGCCTCAGCAGTAATAATATTTGCACCCGAAACATATGCTATCTCGTTTGGCTCATGGACACCACAGTAGGTCATCGTCGGCGTGCCAAAAGAGGCAAGTGCGACAACTGCCACAAACTGACCAAGCCTCAATTCACTTATCTGACG
Source organism: uncultured Robinsoniella sp. (assembly GCA_900540475.1). Lineage (GTDB taxonomy): Bacteria > Bacillota > Clostridia > Lachnospirales > Lachnospiraceae > Robinsoniella. The sequence goes on from UQGG01000080.1 coordinate 5,054, forward strand.
ATATTTTGCTAAAGGCGCACCCGGCACTGCAACCCGGCGCATACAGGCATGCTGCGTACAGCCCAGTTCAATGCCGATAAACATATTATCAACTATCTCGTCAATCGTCTGCTCCGGTCCAATCGGTTCACAGCAGGTATATAATTTAAGTCCTGCATCCAGCGCATTCTCCATTGTTTTAATCCTGTCCTCAGGTCTCAGATTCGTGTCTCTCCCCTCACCGATCCTGCAGACATGGTATACCCCCTCAACGCCAGCTTTTTTCATTTCTTTAAATGCATCCAGACTGCTGTCTCCAACATTAGCCCAGATTTTAGTGGTAGACGGGACTATACTCTTTGCTATATTAACCGAGTTCAAAAATACACTCAAATCATAATCATGCATAGTCATGAGAAATAGCCCATAAAGATCCTCTTTTTCATTGAATCCGCTTATCTTTGCATACAGCTCTTCATCAGACAATCTCTTTGGGATAAATTTTGTGTGTCCCTCACCGAATGTACAGAATTTGCAGCCACCTGTGCATTCCGATACATCCACACCCACCTGTCCTAAAATAATTGCAGAATTATCACTTTTTTTACGCATGATATCATTAGCTGCAATTCTGATAAGGGAAGCCTCAGCAGACGCCTCGTGAAATGTGAGCATATACCTGCAGGCATCCTTATCAGGGCAAACGCCATTCATTGCTGCTTCCAGTATTCCAAGCAGCCTTGTGTCCTTCGTAAACATTTTCATTTTAATCATCATTATTTATTCCCGGAAGAATAAACAATGCCTCCTCTCAACATTTTTTTATTAAATAACTTACTTAAAATAAACACCTGTTACAATATCTAAACCTTTTACTCCAGACTGTCAGACACGGCTTTTTCAAGCCTTTCAATATCTTTTCTGTATACTGACAGGGTTGTCTGCCAGTTTTTCAGGCATTGCTGTCCCTCTTTTGTAATGCCGTATACTTTAACAGGTTTTGCCGTGTCATCCGTTTCCCACTCTGAGATCAGCAGACCGTTATCTTCCATCTTTTTCAGCGTGCGGTAAAGTCCCGTTGGATCAATTCCCTTATAATTGATTACATCACTTTCAATTAACTTTTTATAAACTGAGTATCCATACATTTTCTTCTCTTTATAAAGCATTAGCAAGATTGATGGCTGAATCAGTCTGTCTAAAAAGCTGCCCATGCAGGCACATTTTTTCATAGTAGACTACCTCCTCTATTAGACATAGTCTAAGTATATCGATTAAAGCGGTTTTTTCTTGTACTATCTACTGATTTTTAGTAATATTTTTACACATAAGCGCATTTATAAGAAAATGAAAGAATACTTTTTTCAATGAAAAAGGCAAAGCCTCAAATCGGCTTTGCCTCTTACTCTTAATCAAGTGATTTATTTTTACAATATGAATTACAGTAATGCTTCATACAGTTTATCAGTAGGTCTTGGAATCACAACGCTGTGAACCATAAGCTCGCTCACTGCTTCCGCCGCTTTCACTGCTTCTGTTACTGCACTTACATCTCCGCTCATGGTAACGAATCCTTTTCCGCCTACGGCGAATCCGGTACGCACTTCGATGAGATTGATGGCAGCTGCCTTTGCTGCTGTATCTGCGGCAACAATTGCAGATGCAACGGAATAAAATTCGATTACACCTACTGCTCCTTCTGTCGGCACCTGAGATGTACTGCTGATGGCTGGCATCAACTGATCGCTGACATTGGCAATTAATAATTTATCTACCAGGAAATGTCCTGCTGCTGCTTCCCCGACTTTCATGGAAGCATCTACACTTCCCGTGTCACCACCGATGATTACCATATATTTTCCGGGGCAGATCGTAGATGATCTCAATAATTCTACATTTGCCGCCTTTAACATTTCATCACAGGTTTCAATTCCTTTTGCTATACTGGATAGTTCTATCATTCCAACTGAATTTCCCATTCCTTAATCCTCCATTAGTTTACACTGATTCTGATGCCAGATGATGTTACATCACATACGGTTCCATTTATGCTTGCATGTATATTTGTGGATAATCCTGTTGCATCAGCACTGGCAATCACGTCACCTTCACACACTTTGTCACCGACATTTTTAACGGCTACCGCCGGTTTACCAATATGCTGTGACAATGGGATGAATACTTCTTTTGGATGAAGTTCAATACAGTTATGTGCATGTAATCCATTGTATTTGCCCAGATCCAGTCTGGCTATTAAACGATCGGTAGGAACTCTGTTCAGCTCCACTGTAGGTCTGGAGACAGGATGCATGTTCTTCTCTACCGCGATTCCTCTTTCCTGGAGCTTTCCTTTCATATATCCGTTGACTCTTCTAGGAGAAAGCCCCATTGGACATGAGAATAATTCACATAGACCGCAGTTGCAGCAATTCACTGCATCGCCAAAGCATTCTTCAAACTCTTTATCTGAATCAATGATGTCTTCTCTCCAGACATTTCTCATAACAAGATGTGGTTTAATACGATGGCCAATCTGGAATCTCGGACATAAGTCTGTACACATACGGCACTGTATGCATGCACTTCTTGCCTGGTGTTTGATTCTGTCCATGGGCACATGGGTTCTTTCAATTAAATAATGCTTTTTCGGCAGTACGATAATATTTCCGGTTGTCTTGGTTACAAACTGCTGGTCTATCGCCGCATTATCTGCAACCACTCGTCCCATCATGGGTCCGCCTAGAATAATTGCATAATCGGAAATCTTCGGATTTGCTGCCTGAATACATTCTCTGATGGGTGTTCCGATTGGTACCTGAAGCATAATCGGCTCCTGGACTTCGCCTACAACAGAAAGGAATTTGCTGGTATTTTTTTTACCTTTAGTAATGGCGTTGTACATTCCGATAATAGTACCAACATTGTTGATAACTGCACCTACCTCTATCGGAAGCCCTCTCTCAGGAACACTTCTGCCGGTTACCTGCTGAACGATCACCTGTTCATCTCCCGCCGGATAAAATGTACGCATCTCAAAAATTTCGATATCCGCACCATTTTTTTCAATGGCTTCCCTTAATGCAGCTATCTCTGGTTTGTATTTTGCTTTTATTGCAATAACAGATTTCTTCGCTTCCAGATGGCTGGAAATCAGCATGATTCCCTGGATCAGTTCATCTGCGAACGTTCTGCACAAATATTTATCTGTTTCAATCAGGGGCTCACACTCAGCAGCATTTACAATATAAAATTCTGCCTTGGTATTCAATTTCACATGTGTAGGAAATCCTGCACCGCCCGCACCGACGATCCCGGCATCTTTAATTGTTTCAATCAGATTCATAGTTTTCTCCATTCATTATTTAACATTATCTTGCCACATAAAACATTTCCTAAATCAGAAAAAAGACACAGTGATCCTGTATTTTGTTTTTTGTTGAATTTTGTTGTTTGATAATAAAATAACGCAATTTAAACTATTTGTCAAGTTAACATCACAGAAAAAGTCAATAATTCATGCCTATTTCTTTCAATTTTTCAATTTTCTCTGTATTCAGATTTAAAGCATCTTCTTCTCTTACTTTTTCACGCTGTGTATAAACCCACCTTCCCAGGCGTTTTCCCTCTCCGGTGACATAATCTACAGGCATCTGCAGATTTCCATAAGTTTCATAATAACTTTGAGCATCCTCATACCATTCATCCCATGCCCTTCTCTGCCTTTTTCTCCAGACCATGCCTAAAACTTCCAATTTTAACTGCCTCTGGTAATTCAGATTATTCTTTCGGAAACACTTTCTCTGATAACTGATCCATTCCCCAATAGCTGCATTTTGATATACCAGATTCCTTGGAATGTCAATATTTCCATGTTCTATGTAATATTTTTTACAATATTCATACCAGATATTCCATTCTGTACGTACGCTTATGGTCCAGACCATTCCAATCTGCTCCAACAGATATATTTTATGGGAATCGATCCGGTAAACACCTTTTTCATGATATGCAGCCCTTTGCCGCTCAATCCAGCGTCCTAATAAATATCCATTTTCCGTTTTATATTTCACAGGGATCTTCAGATCTCCATTTTTCAGATAATATTCTTTTGCCAGCTGATACCACCCGGTCCATTCCAGGCGCGTATAGTGTCGTCTCACTCTATGCTCCATTGTACAATCACTCACTTTCCATATACAAAAGAGCTTTAAAGCTGTAATGTCTACAGGCTTAAAGCTCTCTTCATTTTTTACAATCCAGCCCCATACCAGATAGATTTACTTGTCACGCTTATTCTTCTATATCTGAGTTGTCACCTCGGTCTTCCACAATCCATGAAGATTACAATATGCATAAGCGCATACGAAACTTTCATTGTCGGAAAGGGCGAATGCAGCCGTGGGTTCATCAAGCGGCTCAAGTTCTCTGCGGTGGACTCCTTTTGTAGTACGTATGGAAATCCAGCCTATGTAGTGCTCCTCTGTCATTGGATGCGGCATTGTACCGACATTGACAATCACCTGTGATCCATATACAATAACTTCTGGAACATGTTTTTCATTTGCCGCATCCGTACTGTTTGGTTCTAACTCATTCATTTCATCTTTGCAGCAAACAAGAACACCCCCTCCATTTTGGATTAATTCCACAATATTGCCACAATGTTTACAACTATAAAATTTCTGCTCCATACCTTTTCTCCTTAGTATTTAATTAATAGGAAACGACTCTTTTATGGTGTCATCATAATATCAAAAGCAAATTGGTGCTTGAAATTAAATATAAATTATTCTGCATAAATTGGCAAAAAAAGAAAAAAGATCCTGAAAAATTTATTTTTTTTGCAAGTAAAAAATAAAAAAATAGTTTATAATGAAATTTAATGTTTTAAATATATTATTATATGAGGTGCCGCACAATGGTAGGTAGATTATTAAATGAACTTGTAACTATCGCAAAAACTTCAAAGACAGACTTTGCACTGCATATGAATATGACTCCCAGTGGACTTAGCAAAATTTTAACCGAAAAACGGTTACCAATGTTAAAAGAAAAATGGGAATTCTGCAATCAGGCTGCAAATTATTTTTCCCAGCATATTTATGCAAGAAACTGTTATCTGAAATTACAGAGTGTTTTTCCAATCGTCTATGATTTTGATTCCAGGCACGAACTTGAGCAGTTTTTATGTACCGCAATTGAATATGCACTGAATTGTGATTTTGCGGCAGATAATAAAGCTCCGAGCAATTATTATGATAAAGGTCCATACTACATGGGTGACAAAATGATTCTGAATATTTTGTGTATCCTGATTTCTGATGAGATGGTAAATAAACCTGACAATGAAAAGTTTATATTTTACAGTTCCTTTTTCAACTACGACATGTATTACGATGAAATATTTAAACGAATTCAATCCTCTTGTCCGGAAAAAATGAGAAATGTCGTAATAAACTATCTGGTGGATTTATCTCAGTTTGACACCCTTGCTGTCCACCAATTTGATATTCTTTCGAATATTACAAGGATACAGGAATATGCCCAAATGAATCTTTGGGAGATAAAAAAGCAGATTGACAATCCGTTTATTCTGCTAAAAGGAAAATTTCTCGTATATTTTACCACACAGATAGATGGAACTATGTTTATGCAGCTGATTAATCATAAAAGTTATCTGACAATATTCCACAATACTCTGTTAAATGGAAATATTAATAAATTAAGTTATACCAGCGAGGAAGCAATTAAATATTTAGAACAGCATCCATCTTTTGTGGACGAATTGACAGACAGCGGCATAAATGCCATTTATAACTTTCTTTGTATGGGCTATTTAGTCCGGGATGATGATATTAACCGAAAAGAGAATAGAGTGACTTTAAATAAACAAATGCAAAAATTATTCAAACAATTTCTGTCTGACAACTCTGACTTTTATGTTTCTACTTACGCAATGACAGAATTTTATACTCAAGGCAAAACCATCGTTCCTCTGTCCGGCGAAATAAGAATCCCACTGGAATCCCGCATTACCTTCCTGAAAAGGTTTAATAAATATATCACCAGTAACAGCCACAAAAAATTAAAGATCATTACCAATGACTTCCCACCGGTTACCATACTTTTTACTGGAAGTTATACCATCATTTATACTTATAACAGTACAGATAAACTGGAAAAATTACATGTTTTCACGACTCGTAAAATGTATGATATTATATATAACCAAATTCAGTATAAGATTAAAAACATGATCGATTTGAATTATGAATTATGGGATACCTATATTAATGACCTTACCAAATAGTAATATCAGCAGCATACAAATCTTGATATTAACGGTATAAAAATGGCATGGAAAAGCATCGTATTTATATGCTTTTCCATGCCATTTCGTCGGATTCTCGATAGAATCCGGTATCCCCCTGATGGGAATTTAAAGCTTTTATTACCGTCTCTCCCAGTTCGTCCCACTCTTTCATAGAATCATGGTATAGAATCATGGTATTGGTAATAAGAGTCTTCTCCCCGTTCTGTCATCTTTGTCATTCCTACCTGTAATCATCTGATTCACAGCTTTCCTATGAACATTTTACCAAGCATTTTCCGGTCTTAAGTTTTTAATCAAAAGTATGTATTATAAACTACTTTTTATAAGCAAAGCACCTTGTTCATATTAGTCTATACGAGCATAGCATTCGGCATAAATAAGTTCAATGAGCTTGTGGCATTTCCGGCAATAAAATGTTAAAATAAAAATACACTTAAGAACCGTAATAAATGTGGAGGTTAAAGACTAAATGAAAAATGAAAGCCAGCTGTTGCTGGCTGATGGCATAATTATGCCAGACTAAGCAGAATGATCGAAAAGAAAGAAGCATAATATGAACAATATTTCCCCTTTAGAAATTGCAATCAGATATATTGAAACCCATTTAAATGAAAATATCGGGCTAAAAGATGTCGCCAGAGAAACCGGCTATTCCTATTATCACATGACCCGCCTGTTTACCTCTTCATTAGGGGAGCCGGTGGGCAGCTACATCCATAAGCGCAAACTTTACAATGCATCCAGGAAGCTTCTGTATACCCATATGCGGGTCATTGATATTGCTGTGGAAACCGGCTTTGAGTCCTCAGAGGCATTCAGCCGTGCTTTCAAGTCTATCTATGGCAGCAGTCCCACGATTTACCGTAAGAACGGGCAGGATCTCGTAGTCAGCGCAAAGAAAGAGCTGAATGGGAAAAGCCTGCGGCACATCACTGGTAATATTACGTTAGAACCGGTAATTGTGGAAATGGAAGAATTGAAACTAGAAGGAATCCGGGGTACCACAACCCTGGCGGATAACTGTCTGCCTGGCCTGTGGAAACACTATATACAACTTCGTGAAAAGTATACCCTTATAGAAGCAGACGGCTACAGTGTATGCGAAACAGACAGGGCTGTCTATAACGAAGCGGGCGATGTGGCCTTCTCTGTGATGATCGGTTCACCCACAGAAAGCTTTGCTTCTTTACCGGAAGTATTTGTACAAAAAACAGTTGCAGAGGGTAAATACGCGGTATTCACACATCGCGGAAGCCTTGGGAACCTGGACAAAACTTATGACTATATTTTCGGAACATGGCTGCTTTCCGGAAAAGGGGAGCTGGATGAACGGGAAGATTTTGAAGTCTACCGCAGTAAAATAAGTGCTTATGATGCCCCGGAGAATACGGTGGAAATCTACATTCCGGTAAAATAAAAATAAGCAGAACAATGAGGTCTGCTTATTTAACAAATTGGTCTATGGCTTTATTTAATTCTTCAATCGCTTCCATATTTCCAGTTTCGATGGAATCAATCAGACAATGAGAAAGATGGTCCTTCAAAACTACTTTTCCCGTGTTATTAATGGCTGCTTTTACCGCTGATAACTGTATTAAAACTTCACTGCAGTCGCGTCCGTCCTCAACCATGGTCTTAATGGATTTTAAGTGTCCGATGGCACGGGAAAGGCGATTCAGAACTGCCTTCGTATTTTCATGAGGATGTGTATGATGCGGTTGTGTGTGGGGTGTGTGGGGTATGTGGGATTGCTCCGTCTCGTGTGGTTCAGACGGAGATTTATTTGTAATCGGTGTTTCATTGATTATATTTTTATTTATCTTTTGATCTGTATTTTTTTCCATATTTGCTCCCTGTATATTTATATATTTAAAAGTATAAACGAAAAATATGCTGCTCACAAGCCGCCCATGGGGATATATTTTATAAATAATATCCCCCCACATGGCTTGTAAAGGAATATCCGGCTTGTTACACTTAGTCTATACAAATTGGAGGTAAATGGATGAAGGTAAGTATTATATTATATGATGATTTTGAAACATTGGATGCGTTTGGTCCCGCTGAATTATTTGGAAAAATTCCAGAAGATTTTCATATCGAATATGTGTCCCTGACCGGCAAAATCGTAAACAGTGCCCAAGGCGTTAAGGTATGGACGGAACCATTGGTCCCAGATGAGATCGGAACCGCGGTTTTAATCCCCGGCGGCCCGGGTGCCAGACGGATTCTGGAAGACTTTGATGCCCTGGAGATTCTAAAAAAAGCCATTGACAGAAGCTCTTACTGCCTGACTATTTCCACCGGATCAGCTCTTCTTGCAAAAACCGGAAAAGCATTCCGGCGCAGAATGGCCCAGTATGAGAAAAACATTTTCTGGGCACTCCACACCATGAATGGAGTGCACTGGATTGAAGGCGCGAAGTGGGCTGCTGACGGAAAATATTATTCTTCCTCCGCAAGCATAACCGGAATGGATATGACACTGGGATTTATTTCGGATATTCTGGATATTGATGTGGCGGTTAAGATAGCGGAAGATATTGGGTATCAGTGGGATACAGAAGATGAATGTGTTTATATTTGATGTTGCTCCAAATAATGGATATGTAGGGGGATAGGTATGCCAACTGAATTTGTTGCAGTGAGGAAGTATTAAAATTGGGGGGTGCTGATCAAGACGCTTTGTATCAGTAGGTTGTAGTACGAAAAGAGAAGGGGGCGGACCAGGAGAGGTGTTTGGAAGGCTCACCTCCTTCTCTTTCTGTACACTACCTCTGCATACAAAGCGTCCTAACTCAGCAAAACCCAATTTAATGTATTATAACCACACCGTTTGATTTAAATCTGGCTATTTAAATTCATAATATTTAGTGTATCAGCAACGTTATGATTTCATTCGCCCCCAGGCAAATCACAGCTTCTCCATCTTTTACGGGTACCGGTGCCTGTATTTCTTCTTTCATATTTGCAATATAAGCATTGTTGAAATGAGCATTCAGTTTTATGGACGCCTCGATTTTCTGACCGCTGCATTCCATCACTCTGACCATAATCGCATCTCTTTCAAATGCCGGCTTCACACAGGATATACAGATATTTTCATTATCACAACTTAGCATTGGGTTTTCCATACTGTTATCATAATCGCAGCATTTTGCAATCGGCGGCTGATTGAAAGACGCGGCGTCTCTCGTAAGTATGGCTTTATCCACCGGGCCATAATACGGCTTTAGGGCATAGCATACACTGGTCATACCTTCATCCGGCTTTGCACTTGGTGAGTAGGAGCCCCGCACCAGAGTCATAGATAATGTTGATCCCTGCGCCGAAAAGCCGAATTTGCAGTCATTGTACATGGCAAGTGTTCTTTCTTCACCGGAAACAGCTGTATAGCGGTAAGAAGGAAGTTCGGTGTTATGCCGGTTTCTGGTGATGCTTCCAAAAGGTGTTTCATAGATAAAATCGGGCTTTTGAATATCACTTGTAATTCCCACCTTTAATGTTGGTACGCCAATTATATCGCTGCCAAATTCCTGCCAGTCAATATCGGCTTTAAAATCAATTCTGTCAAACTGGGTATATAATGTTATATACTGTTCTATCCTGGTATTATTATAATTATGTAGAATCTTAACTGTCGTAAACACAGGCCCACTTGCAGCAATTGTAATCTCGGGAATACCAATGATATTTTCATATCTGTATTCGTTTCCAAGAATCCATGCGGACATTATGCGTGGCTGCTCATATGCTATTTTTAATAGATTAGAGCTTTTATGAGCGCAAAATGAACCTGCATCTTCCGCATAAGGCTGCATCTCTTCCAGTACATGCTTTTTCTCCCTTTTATCATACAGTTTTATAATGGTTCCGGTGAGCATACTGATTTCCATCAGATATCTTTCTGACTCCGCCCGTAAAACTCCTCCTGATTTAGGCGTACCAATTTTGACAATACTGACGCCTTTATCCATTGCTGGTTCCTTTGTTATTATATATTTTGTAACGGACAGAGGCGAAAGGTTTTGTGCTGTAAAATATAGCTTTCCGTCTTCAACCTGATAAGGGATCAGACTGCCGTCAGCCTCTTTTAAAGTACCTTCAGAAGAGATATTGGGAGGTGCTTCCACCATTACCACCTCACTCCTTTTATGTGCAATCTGGTTGTAAACGCTAATTACATTATCAGACTCATTTGAATGGAACATGGTATCCATCGTATTTTTTGCTCTTTCCAATATATTTTTTCCCAATGCATAATCATACTCGTCCTGTGCCTGGTTTCCGCATCCGCATATAATATCATGAAATCCCAAAAATCCCAGATCCTTCCACGCTTCTATTATTTCATCCATGTTTTGTGTCTGACCCTGCTGAATGCTCTGATAAGCAAGTACCGATTCTGCATCCAACAGCCGGGCTTCTCCATCTCTGGCATATTTTTTAATCATGGTCTTAGTTGTGTAGCAGCCCGCAAATATTGGATTCTGTTCGCCTCTGACAACCGGAAAATCTTTTTTCAATGTCAATACCTCATCAAAGAAATCACATACTTTGGAATATACAAACCTGGGTAATCCAGGTTTTTGATCCAGATATTGTTTAACCTCAAGGTCATGCTTCGCAGGTCCACCTCCATGGTCACCCACACCATATACAAACATGGAACATTTTAACCCATAATGATCAAACAAACTGTGAACAACCGGCATAACATTCTGCGGTCTGATCATATTGTTATACGGTCCAAATGCAAAATCCAGAATCCGGGAACCATCAGTTCCTTCCCACCAGGTAATCCCTGCATCCTGGGGACATCTGAAATGATAATAAAATTCTGCCCCTGCCTTGGAAAGTATATTCGGTGTAGATGCCGGATGCCCAAAAGTATCCGGTTCCCAGACTACTCTTGAAGGCTTTGTCTTTAATACATCCTTTGCATAAGCCGATGCATGATACAGATTGCGTGCCATAGTTTCCCCACCTGTCATATTTAAGTCATTTTCTGACCAGGTAGCTGCCGTTACTTCCCAAGTTCCTTCCTGAATCTTACTCAGTACTCTTTCAAAAGTTTCAGGATCTTTTTTCTGTACAATATCATATACACAAGACTGACTCTGGGAAAATCTCAAATCCGGATTTTCATCCATGATATCGCAGATTGTCCTGAAATCTCTGATACAGATGTCTTCCGTATCCTGATAATCCCATAGCCAGTTCATATCAATATGGGCATGTGCTATCATATGAACTTTAAATTCTTTTGCCAGAATATCTGTATCTTTAAGGACTTCATCAATCAGATCAAGCTGTTGACGGATTTTAATCCAATCCCGCTTAAGAATAGCATCTGTATCCAGCTTTCTTTCCAGAATGTCCAGATACTCTGTAACCTCCTTGCCATGCAGCAATGCAAGTTTTTGGGTAAACCGCAGCTGTTCAACGGCTGTCATTAATTCCAGCAGCTGTTTCTCCAGCACATCACAATTGATATAAATCCCCAGGTAAGCGTCCCCGCCTGTTTCCGGCGTCCTCAATACCAGTAAATACTCCTGTCCATCCTGATGTTTTTCATTTAAGCAGAGTTCACAGTGCCGGGTATCTCCCCAGTATTTGAAATCTGCAATCTTATCTCCATCCAGAAAAACCTTAACTGGTGCAAGTATCGTCATAGTGATGGATATCTTTGCATTATTCGTGGATATCCCCTCTACCACTGAGGGGTAAATAATTCGTTTCCTTAAAGCTGCTTCCCCATATGACATATTCCAGTCACGGGTTTCCACTTCCGTCTCTCCAGGTACACTCCCCCCTGAACCTGTGTTAATGCCATTGATGGGAACACTTTTCCCCATTACCTTCTCCCATTCAGTATCATCGAAGTCAATCTTTTCACAATTTTCAACGTCCCCCTGGGCAAACGTACAGACTCCGATCTGCCCCGCATCTGATATTTTATCGGTCAATTCTTTCACTTCACTGATCCATAGATCTATATTATTCATAGCATTTCCCTTTCCTTTCCAGTTTGGGATTTTTACTTCAATTTTGAAAAATCCCAAACCATTCTGTCTGCATTTACCCTTTTTCCATTGATTTACTTCTCACCGTATGATTCAATAACTTTTTGCCTTTTTGCATACTCTTCCTGGTACTCTTCCAAGTTCTCATTCGTTACCAGAGAAATTCTGGTAGCGACTATTTTTTCATCAGTATTTTTACCCTCAGCAGCAGCAATACACAATTCCATACCTTTTTTCCCAATATCAATACCATCCTGTACGACCATGCCCTTAAACTGTTTTCCCCTTTGCAGTGCTGCAATTAATTCCGGATCATCGTCAACAGCAATCACCAGATAATCCGTTCTGTTTGCCGATTCTGTTACAGCATTTGCACCTACACCGGTAGTTGCATTTGCAGCAAATAATAAATCAAACGAGCCTTCCGGATATGTCTGGATTAAATCATCCATTAAAGCCTGGGCACTTTCCGGTGTCAGTTCCAGAACATTTTTTTCAATAATCTCAATCTCAGGATATTGAGATAACTCCTCTTTAAAGCCACTTACCCTTTCCGCCATACTTGTCACCTGTGGATAATTAATTACAATCGCTTTGCCCTTTTCCGTACCATTTTTTTCTTTTAACAGCTTTGCGGCATATTCACCCGCCATTTTACCGATTTCTTTACTGTCTGAAGCAGCATGTGCAAATACCTCTCCACCGTTGGATTTCGTATCAACTGTTATCACAGGTATTCCTGCTTTATTGGCTTCTTCCACTACTGGCACGATTGCATCTCCATCAACCGCATTCACAAATAGTGCCTTCATTTTTCCACTGCTGATTAAATCTTCAAGCCCCTGCTGCTGTGTTGCAGCATCCCAATTTGCATCCACTGCCGAAACTGTATATCCTGCCTCTTCTGCAGTATACATGGCACTTTTCATAATGTCCTGCATAAATGGGTGGTTAAATGCCATCAGCGACATACCGATTACTTTGTCTCCTGATGCTTCTTTTTGCTGGTCTGCTTTCCCTTCCGTTTTTTCTACTGCCGCATTTTCCTGAGTTGATTTTGTTTCCGAAGAGGAATTTTCTCCTCCGCATCCCGCCAGTAAAGATACTCCAATTATTCCTGCCGTTACTACCGCCAATACTTTTTTCTTCATTTTCATTCCCTGCCTTCCTTTTCCATTACTTTTTCTTTGTACTGTACAAACTGATTGCAACAATCAGTATGATACCTTTAAGTATCTGCTGCCAAAAAGATGAAATGCCTATGATATTAAAACCATTTCCTAAAAATGTCAGGAATACACACCCCAGCAGTGTTCCCAGCATATAGCCTCTTCCGCCTGTTATTGCAGTCCCACCCAGAACTACCGCAGTAATTGCGTCCATTTCTAATCCCTCTGCAAGAGTTGGCTGCCCGGATCCCAGCCTCATGGTAAGCAGTATTCCTGTAATAGCCGCACACAGACCGCTGATTGAATATACAATCAGTTTTATCTTATTCACATTAATTCCGGAAAGCCTCGTGCATTCCTCATTTCCGCCTATCGCGTAGATATATCTGCCAAATCTTGTACATGCAAGTACAATCCAGGCAATTGCTAAAACTACTGCCATAATGATTACAGGGATTGGTATTGCCCCTAAATATCCTCTTCCCAAATCCAATGCCTGATTCGGTAATTTGGATATAGGAGAACCATCTGTATAAACCAGTGCAATGCCTCTGACAGTGCTCATCATTGCCAGCGTCACTATAAACGGCGGCAGCTTTATCCTTGTAATTATGATCCCATTGACTAACCCAATCAACGTACCTGCCAAAAGCGCCAGCAGAATAGCGGCAATAACCGGAAGGGACTGCATTCCATTTTTTCCGGTCATCAATCCGGCTGCAAGCAGCCCTGACAAGCAGGCAACGGAACCCACCGAAAGATCCATACCGCCCAGAATAAAGACAAATGTCATACCGATTGATACAATAATGCTGGTTGATGTCTGCCGTAATACATTGATAATATTATTAAATGTAAAAAATGAATTTGAAACAAATGAAAATACAATCAGAAGCAATAACAGCGCAATGAGAATACTAAATTGCGGAAATCTGCTTACTTTCTCCCATATTAGCTTTTTACCTAACGGTACCTTTTTGTAATCCATATCAATTCCCTCCAGTTGTCTTTATACTGCATATGACATTACCTTTTCCTGTGTTGCCTGACTGGCATCTAAAATAACTTTTTGTTGTCCCTCATGCATCACTAATACCCGATCGGACATCCCAAGAACTTCTGTCATTTCGGATGAAATCAGTATAATGCCAAGCCCTTCTCCTGCCAGTTTTGAAATCAGTTTATGTATCTCTTCTTTCGCTCCAATATCTACCCCTCTGGTCGGTTCATCCAAAATCAACACATCCAGCTCCCTGGAAAGCCATTTTGCAAGTACTACTTTCTGTTGATTTCCTCCTGAAAGATTCCCCGCTTCCTGAAAAACAGAGGGTGTTTTAATTTTTAATTTTTCTACCATATTTTTAGAAATTTCTCTTTCTTTCCTGTGGTCTAAAAAACCTTTTGGTGCCACAATATCCATATTCGTTAAAGAAATATTATTGCAAATGCGGGTGTTAAGATCAAGTCCCAGAACTTTTCTGTCTTCCGGTACGTATGCTATTTTGTGCCTGATTGCATCTCCTGGATTTCGTATAGTTATTTCTTTTCCATTTAAATACACGCTGCCGTCTGTAATGGGAAGTGCTCCGAATATCCCCATTGCCATCTCCGTTCTGCCTGCTCCTACTAGTCCCGAGACGCCTAAAATTTCACCTTTTCTTAATTCAAAATTGATATTTTCAAATACACCTTTTTTTGACAGCCTCTCAACTTTTAAAACTGTTTTCCCTAATTCTGTTTTTTCTTTGGCAAATGGTTTTAAAATTTTCCTTCCTACCATAGCACAGATCACTTCTTCCGGCTTAATTTCCTTTAAAGACCATTCTCCTGCCAGTTCACCATCCCTCATTATTGTAATATAATCACCTATCTCAAATACTTCTTCCATACGGTGTGATATGTAAATAATCGTTATTCCCTGTTCATTCAATTTTTTTATAATTTTAAATAATATCCGTACTTCAGGAGCTGTAAGAGAAGAAGTAGGTTCATCCATTATAATAATCCTGGCATCCAGTGAAAGCGCTTTAACTATTTCCAGCATTTGCTGATTGGCAACACTTAATTGACTAACCACCGCTTTAGGATCAATATTCACCCCATATTCTTCCATCAATTGCCGGGTTTTAGACAGCAGCGCTTTTTTGTCTAAAAAAATGCTCTTTGTTATTTCCCGTCCGATGAAGATATTTTCTTCTACTGTCATATCCATAATGAGATTTAATTCCTGATAGATCATTGCAATATGATGATCTATTGCATCCCTTGGACTCTCAATAGAAACTTTTTTTCCACCAATACAGATCTCCCCGCTGTCTTTTTTATGCGCTCCTACTAAAATACGCATTAACGTTGATTTTCCTGCCCCGTTTTCTCCCATCAGAACGTTCACTTTACCTGCTCTTGCGTTAAATGTCACCCTCTTTAGTGCATGGACCCCTTTAAAACTCTTACTTATGTCTGACATCTGTAATACATTTTCAACCATACTTAGATCCTTTCTGTCTTCTCTCTAATATCAATTCAGAAGACTTTATCCGCTGCTTTTCTATACCAAAAGTGTACCATTTAAAGCATGCGTCAGGTAGGGGTGAATCCTCCTTTTTAAGGGGGGATTCTTACGGTTTTGAATAAAATCCTATTCCATAGAGTGGGTCTGAAACTTCAGAAACTCATCACACCTGCAGTCCTTAATCATCTCACCATCTTTCATAATCATCACACGGTCAGCAACATCCATCAAATCAGAAATGCTGACCGTAAGAATTACAATAGTGATTCCCTGATTCTTTAATTTATGAATAAGCCCCAGAATATGGCGGCGCAGATACATGTCAGCCTGGGATAGCGGCTGTACACAAAATAAAACTTTTGGATGATAGAGATGGTATCGATAGTATACAATATTATATAAAGAAGCCGTTTCAAGCTCAGAAATATTCTTGGTATGTATCTCCGGTCCAATGATGGGTTCATACTCTCTTATGACGCTTTTTAACAGTTTTTTTCTGGAAATGCTTTTTTTTATCTTTACGTCAGTAAAAAAACATACATTTTCTATATAACTGAAATTTTCAAAAATCTGACCCGGAATACAGTCCGCCGGAATAATCCCTATATTTTGTAAAGACTCTATTTCTTCACACAAAACTGTCCCCTGTAATGGCTTTTTTTCACCTGACATCAGAGAAGCTATTTCTTTTATACAGGAATTATTCATATCTAAAATAACCGTACATTCTCCCCTGTTTATGTTAAATGACAAATTCTTCATACAGTCTGTACTCACATCTTGGAATTTTAAAATTGAACTTCCCACAGCTGTATCCTCTCTCATAGATAAGGATTCAAATGAAATAATATATGGTCGGATATTTTCAACGCTCATATCTTTTTGGTGTATAATTTTTATTATTTTGCCGGAATTCAAAATGGCTATCCTATGGCAAATTTGGAAAAGTTCTTTATAATCGCAGCTAATATATAAAAATGCAATTCCTTCTTTACGAAAATATTGAACAATATCAAGAAATTTACTCAATTCTACAGCACTGAAAAAACTGCTTAAATTATTTAGGATAATTAACCCGGAACCTGCCGTTACCGCACGCAGCAATTCTACCGTACACCGTTCTAAGGATGAAAGTCCTTTAACCAGCCGCCCGGGTTTCATTTTCATTTCAATTTCTTCCAGTAATTTTTGCACCTGGAGATTTAATACACTCCGTTTGATAAACCACTTCTTAAATCCTCTGCGCAAAACAAAGATATTATCTGATATGGTCAGGTTATTGACTAATCTGCTGCCCGCTCCTATCAAAGAGACTCTGTTTCTGGTCATATCACTATGGGCATAACTATTAACCAAAAGACCATCAAAGTAAATTCTTCCATATTGGATAGGCAGATTCTGGCTGATCAGCGAAACCAGTTGCTGCTCCCCCTGGGAATTCAAAGTCAGCATACCCATGATTTCATCTTGATATATATGAAAATTAATATTATTCAGGAAGGTTACTCCTTCTAATTGTCTTGTAACGTTTTCCATTCTCAGAATTTCTTTTTTCATAGGCTATTCCTTTACAATGGGAAGTGTTATCTCTACATCCGTTCCCACATTTAGTTTACTGTAAATATATATACCGTATTCCTCACCAAACAGTATTTTAATGCGGTTATTTACGTTTTCAATTGCAATACTGCCGCCTTTTTTATCCTGATGAAATGTATC
Organism: uncultured Robinsoniella sp.; assembly: GCA_900540475.1. Taxonomy (GTDB): domain Bacteria; phylum Bacillota; class Clostridia; order Lachnospirales; family Lachnospiraceae; genus Robinsoniella. The sequence goes on from UQGG01000080.1 coordinate 22,793, forward strand.
GATGGAAGTTGCTTTCAATTTTTCATTCAGACCATCCACTACCGATTCACTCATTCCCAGGCCATTATCAGAAACAGTGATTATGCACCTGGAATCCGTATTCTCAATTTGAATACTTAGAAGTCCTTCACCGGTCTTGCGTTCTATCCCATGATAAATAGCATTTTCTACTATGGGCTGGAGTATGAGCTTTGGAAGCCTGTATTTTAAAATTTCCCTCTCTTCATCTGCGTCCATCTCTACATGATATTGAAGCCTTTTACCAAAGCGAAACTGTTGTATAATATAATAATTTTCTATATTGGCAAGCTCGTCCTCCAAAGTCACCAGGTTTTCAACGTTTGAGATCGTATAACGAAAAAAGGTTGCCAGTGCCTCCGTCATCTCCGCAACTGAATCGATTCCGGCATACAGCGCTTCACTTCTTATCCCTTCCAGTGTATTATATAAAAAGTGTGGATTTATCTGATTTTGCAGCGCCAGATATTCAGCCTGTTTTTTCGTTAAGCTAATCAACTCTTTCATATCCAGCAATTCCCGGAATTTATTTGTAGCTGCCTCCATTTGCGGAGATAGCGGCACTCTGAGTTCAAATAGTCCCTGCAGTAAATATCCCTCTGAAAATAATCTGCACACCTTCTCCGTATCACGGTAAGGTTTATATAAAAAACGATAGCCAAAATATACAATCGCTCCAAACAAACCGTACAATCCAATCAATACCAGCGTATAGAAAATACTATCTTGCCGGTATATCGTAAGCATAAGAAGCATGACCAGTGAAAGGCCTCCAAGCAGGATCATGGTGACTAAGCTCCGTATCATAATATAATCAAATTTTCTTCTTTTGATATCACTCCATTTGTCACTAACCATGTTTAAATCCTCCTGTATAAAAATTTTGGTTTTGCTGAGGAAGGACGCTTTGTAGATGGAGGTAGTGTACGGAAAGAGAAGGGGGCGGACCAGGACATTGGTTTGGAATGCTTAACGCAGAACTGGCATTTTCTAACCTTCCCGAAGCCCTTTTTGGCGGCACGCGGGTATTCGCTCCGAAATCCTGATGCATTTCGCAGCTCAGTACCCGCTTAGTATCCGATGGGAGCCAGTCGAATACTATCCGCCAAAAAGTGCTCCGGCAAGGTAAGTAAATGCTCAGATCTGCTATACGCATTCCAAACCAATGTCCTGGTCCGCCCCCTTCTCTTTCC
>UQGG01000081.1 GCA_900540475.1 uncultured Robinsoniella sp.
TGAACCGAGAAATGCATCAGGATTTCTCGGTGAATGCCCGCGTGCCGCCAAAAAGCGCTTCGGAAAGGTTAGAAAATACCAGTTCTGCGGCCAGCTGACGGAGCCCATACCAATTTCCCACGCCCACCTTTCCGTACACTACCTATCATTTACAAAGCGTCCTTCCTCAGCGAAACCCAAATATAAGGCATTTAATAGAACACTATAAAACGTTCGCTCTAGTATGCCAGACCTGCTGCGTTAAATTCATCGATTCTTTTATCTCCAGATTTTCTTCGCCCGGGGATCTGCCGCCATACATTTATCCCGCAGTGCCTCCAGCTCTGCCGCATGGTCTGCGCGGGGATCTTCATATTTCAGAATTTTAAGAACCGAGCATTCAAAACTATCTGCACCATATTTATTCCAAAGCTCCTGCAGGACCTTGTTGGGATGTCCATCAGACAACAACTTAAACCTGTTACTGTTAAAGTCCGCTTTTGTATCTTTGGAAATTCCTAAAAAAGCCTCGCCGGTATCTTTGCACCGCAGAGAAATCACCCCCATTTCGGGCATACGATTTTTATATTCCTCCAGAAGCTGCTTTTTTTTCATTATATCCATCATTATCACCTCTTTTCTGATTGTACCCCAATTTATTTTGAAAGGCAATCTACGCTCCGTAGACCTGTCAAACAATTACACACTCTAAAATAGATATATTCATACCAGAAAATAGATTGCACATATAAAAATTGATAAAATGAATTCAAAACACGCACGAAACCTGCATTTCAATACAAATCTGTTCTGCAAGATTTTAAATCATATATAATATAATTATTTCTATATTTATAAGAAATCACGATAAGACAACAGGCATCATAAACCTGTTTGAAATGAAAAGGAGAGAATATGAAAAAGAACTTATGGAAATACGGATGTACTTTATTAGCAGGCAGTTTTCTGATTCTAAACATAACAGGATGCGGAAAGGTAACTGCAGAATCACTTATGAATTCCATGTCAGAAAACATGTCAAAAGTAAAGGATTATAAAATTGATATGTCGGCAGATCTAAAAGCCAGCGGATCCATGAGCGGAGTCACGCTGGATGTCCAGGCAGGTCTGGATATGGCACTTCAATTAAATCTAGATCCACAGATCCTGTATACAGATGGTAATATTTGGTTCAAAGCACTGGGTATGGAGCAGAAAATAGATATTGCGTCCTACTCCATGAAAGAAGATCCGGATATCATCAGTTATTTTCAAATCGGAACATCTGAATGGAAAAAGAACTCCATTACCAATCCAGAAAATAACCCCGACGTAAATATATATAATGAACTCAAAGATTTGTCTGTCAATTTAGAACTGGAGGATCATACATCCCAGGTAGAAGACATAGAATGCTACAAACTCAAAGGTCTTTTGGATACGAACGCCTTACGTAAAATGACGGATTCACTATATGATCAATTCGATGAAGCTGCCGATATTTATAAAGATGTTGACTGGGCAGGAATCGAAATACCCATAGAATTCTACGTTTCTAAAAAAGAAAAAATGCCTGTTAAAATAAGCGTGGAATTAAAACCATTATTAATGGGACTGATGAAATCATTTGAAGACCAGAAAGACCTGAACATAAACTGTGATCACTTAACATTGAACTTTATTTATAGTTCTTTCGGAGAGATTGGTACGATTTCTCTCCCACAGGAAATTAAAGATATTCAGACAGAAAAGAGTTCGGAAGCCATAACTTCAGAAACAGAAAATATTACAGCATAGACAATATAACTTTACGAAAATAGCAGAAGACAACTATGTTCTTCTGCTTTTCTGTCTCTATTTGCACATTTTATGTTATAAAATGTGCATTTCAATACACTCCCGATCAGAACACAAATAAATCATATATAATGATTATCATGTGTTCTTTCTGTCTTAAGAATACAATCACCCCTGGAAAAGGGAAAGTCAAAGGAGAAAAAAGTATGAAAAAGAAATTTGTAAAAGTTAGCTGTGCGATCTTAGGGAGCAGTATTTTAATTTTAAGCATGGCAGGATGCGGTAAAACAACATCAGAATCACTTCTAAAATCCATGTCCGAAAATATGTCGAAAGAAGAAAACTATAAAATAGACATGCTTATGGACTTGAAAGCCGGCGGCACTGTTCAGGGAATATCGGTGGATGTTACCATGAATATGGATATGGGAATGAAGGTAAACACAGATCCTGAAATCATACATGCCGAAGGGAGTATGGCTTTGGGAATGCTTGGTATGGATCAGACATCTCCAATAGAAGTATATACGGTCAGGGACGGTGATAACACAATTTCCTACACCAAAACAGGAGAAGAGGGCTGGACAAAAGAAGTTCAAAAAGATCTGGATAAAAGCCTGAATGCTTATGAATTTAAAGAGTTTGAAAAACTGGCAGCAAGTCTGGAACTGGAAAAGAATACCACTGATCTGGAAGGTGTGGAATGCTATGCATTAAAGGGTGTCCTGGACGGCGAAGCATTGAGCACAATTCTGGACTCTGCATTAAGTGCAATGAACGATTCTGCCGAGATCATGGGAGATGCAGATTGGACAGCTATTAAAATTCCGGTAGAATTTTATATAGCAAAAAAAGATTCCATGCCGGTAAAAATGACGCTTGATTTGCAGACTATGATGTTAGAAGCCATGAAATCAGCGGGTGCACAGGAAGATGTGGAATTCAACTGTGAGTCCTGTACTTTTGATCTTAAATTTGGGTCTTTTGGCGAAGTAGAAGCCATTACGCTTCCGGATGATATCAAAAACTCTGCTGTAGAAAAAACTGAGGACAGCGTAGCTTAGCATTAGGGTAAGGAAACAGACACGTCTTTTCCCAGCCCAGTCTCCACCAAACGTTCATTTTCCGTTTTCAATGTAACTCTCACAAGTAAAACAGGCAATAATTTTTACACTTTTCGTATTTTGTTACAGAAAATCTACATTTTAATACAAACATGCTCTAACTGTATTTAATTTGTGTATAATAATGATTGCTTAGTATTACATGATTCCCATCCCGCAGCTCCCACAAGCTGCGGCGGGTACTCCCAGCAGCAGTATTTTCTATATCAAATCTGTTATCCCTCTTTACTGTATCTTCTTACTCCTACTCCTTTTATCACTACACCTCATATTTTTCAAACATTTAACTGACCATAAGTTTTTAGCTGCATTCGTTGTCAATACAGAAAGGACATCCCACGAAATCCATGGAAAACGTAAATTCCTCCCATACAGGCAATGCCGTAAATTGTATTATTTTTATCTTCTTTATTTTGATCTTAATTGTCGCATTCAGCCATGATTTAGTGATACAGATCTTTATCCACAAGCAAATAGAAATACCCTATGTTGAGATAGATTATAACGACAGAGACCTCATATCGAATCTACATTTATATGAACAGATCTCTTTTATTACCCTGCTTCCTGCCGCATTTATGTTAGAACGCAAAAATATGTTTTTGGAGCTTCTGTTATATGGAGTTTCTTTTTGCACGGCGTTGCTGTTAATCCGTATTCCAAGCCAGTATATTGATGAACGGATCAGTGACACAATACTGCGTATGCAATGCTACAGCCAGCTGCAATTAACCATATTCATGGTATTTGTTTTGACACTGTTCTTTTGGATTGCCACCAGATTATTTCTGAAGAATGCTCTAATCGAAGAGGGAACCATCAGTACGCCGAAAAGAATTATTATTCTGGCTGTTATGTGCGTGATGTGGATTTCTCCCCTGTTGGCTGCCTTTATTATGGATTCATAAAAATGGTTAAACAGATTCGCCCCAAAAGGTTGATTTTGTGTATAGAAAAGAGAACATTTGGCTTAAAATCCAGCTCTGTTTATCCTTTTTTATAGTCTATGGCATAAATATATCATTTTAGTACAAATATGAATCAAACAAATCATATTACTGTATAATAAACAGTGCTTAGTATTTATACAAATCCCACCGCAGTACCACACGCTGCAGTGGGATTCTCCCCTTTATTCCAAATCATGATATCTTAAAATAATTCAATTTTCTGACTTTCCCATCGAAACAACTTGTAAATCCAGTTTTCATCATCTATAATACAATTCATAAACCTATTACAGGATAAAAGCAATAATTCTATAGCTTATAAACCGCTTATTAAAAGCTATCATAAGGAGAAGTGATTTATGAAATGTGTAATCTGTGGAAACGAAAAAAGTATTTTTTCCGTACTTGGTCTTGAAGGAAGCATATGCAGAAGGTGCAATGAACACCTGAATATGTATACCTATGATAGTCCGACAATTGCAAAAGCATATTTTGACAAGGTTTCAGAAACCAGCGAATTAACGCCGGATGCAAAACGCTTTCTGGAACTAAAATACAGGGAACATCAAAGTGAAATATCGGAATTTGATGTGGAAAATGCGAAAAAAAAGATTTCTTTGGATAAGCCCTTGGATACTGATAATGAAAGTACGAACAAAGAAACAAATGACGGTAAAAAAGAACAAAATGTAATGCTGAAATCTTCCCAGCCATATCCGGAATTTGAAACGCACAACTCTTATGATTGCAGTCTGGAATATAAAGCATTCCATCGAGAATTAGCTAATATTGAAAAAAAACTGGAAGACCAGTACAACAGTGTAAGAACTATCAAAAATATATTGATATTCTTTGCAGTTTTAACCGGAATCGGATTAGTGGGGACATTTATTTATGTTGCCCAGATTATAAGCGCTTTAAATAAAGTATTTTAAATGGCAGGAATGAATTTTCAAACACGCTCTAAACAATCCATACCAAAAAACTTACCTTTTAATACAAACATTCCCACAACACACTGACAATCATATATAATGAACCTCGAATTTCGTTATTCACAAACTCGGCTCCGCAGCTTCCTCCAACTCTGCGGAGCAACTCCATTTTGCCTGGCTCCGGGGGAATGCCTCCGGAGCCGGTATATCATAAAATCAAAATCCCTTATAATCTCCAGGAGGTTTCCGTGAAATTTAATCCCCCCATACTACTGACAAAAGAAAACTGCACCTGCCAAAGAATACAAAGTTTTGCTTCCTCTTTTATCAAGCATTATTCTTTTAAAGGAAATTTTGACTACTCCTTCCAAAGCCTAAACCAGCTGGACCAGATCCTAAAATCAATGCCCCCATATGCTAAATTTAACCCTGCATTCCGCCAAAATACTAAGATTTTATTCGGCTGCTATATTCTGGAAACAGCCAGACGTTCTTACGGCGGAAGATATAAATGGTGGGAGATAAAAGAATTGCCCATACTCCTGTCCGGTGAGCCGCAAAATGCAATCGGTATTGCTCCTTTTGACAAAGTGTTAGAACGAATGGTGTCTGACAGATCTGAATCAATTCCCGAATACTTTCAAAAATATATAAGCATGATGGAGAAAGCCCGGACAGAAAGTGGCCTTTCTTGTATTATACACTGATATTAGAGCGGAAACTGATAACCCAAAACCTGCATTTCAATACAATTCTACTCCATCAGAACACATTTGTTATATAATGGAGATGTATCTCATATCAATAACTGTAAAGATGCTCCACGGCAGGTAAGAAACCGTGGAGCATCTAAAGTGAAATCTCATGCCATAAAAACTGCATTTCAATACATACCGGAACACAAAACGCTGAAATTATATATAATGAAAGTGCAGTCAAAAACCCCGCTGCGAGCAGCGGGGTTTTTGACCCTCGCGGCAGTCGCCAAATGGACGCGCCAGCGTGTCCGTTTGGCTCGTTGCTCGCGGGAATAAACTTCTTTATCATTTTATTAACTCTGTTTACAGAGAACTCTCTTTTCAAATACCCCGGAGCCAGCCAACCTCCGGGGTATTTCAGATTTTGTATTTTTCTGCAAAACTACTATACCAGTCTAAATTACCCAGAAATTATCGTGGAAAATAATTCTGCGGTATGCTCCAAAATCCATCCAGCGATTTAAAAATTCCGCCTGCTGCTTCTCCTTATCCTGCTCCCATGCTTCTAAAAGTTCCGCTGCTTCCTCCTCGCTATTGACCTGTATTCCAAATCCTCTGCCGTTTAGAACCGGCACACCGGTGTACTGGTATTCCTTTAGCGGCTCAATGACGGTTATCCGCCTTTTGCGAATGCGTATGGCAACCCCGTCACGCAGTACACAGATATCAAAATCTTCGGGATATGAAAAACTCTCCCCTTCTAACGGAATTATATCGCCCACTGTATACACCTGCTGCACCTCTCTGCTTTTCATAACAGACAGACTTTCCAGGTTGTAATAATATTCTTCAAAAATATCTCCCCTTGCCCGGAGATCACCATAGACAAAGGTACTGTCCCGCTCTCCCTCTTCATCCAATCCGCCCAGCTCCTCTATGACTCCGCAGGCAGATGTCATATTCGTTATCCGGTCAATGAGAATCAGTTCACCCAGGGTTTTATGCCTGTGGAACAAATCTATGACAGCAGGTTCTGTCAAAACAATTTCACAACGGGCAATTTCATTTTTCACCAGCGTTTCTGCCTCTAGCTGTTCCCCAGTATTTACGTCTACTTTATAACGGACCGCTTTTACCACTCCAGGTATCAGCTTTGTTCCCGCCTTAACGAGAAACTCCTTTCCTGGTAAGAGTCTGGAATCATCCATCCACAGCAGACTTGCCACAAATTGTTTTACTGGTTTTAAATCGGTGTCCTTTGTCAGCACACATCCTCTGGAGACATCTACTTCCCGGTCCAGCTGAATGGTAACCGCCTGCCCTTTGTTTGCTTTTAGAGTATCTCTGTCTCCTGCATATATCCGCTTTACCACTGCCCTCTCTTCACTGGGCAAAGTAACCAGTTCCTCCCCCACTTCTATCTTACCGGATTCAATCTGCCCCTGAAATCCACGGAAGGTATGATCCGGGCGGCACACTCTCTGAACAGGAAGCACAAATCCCTGTTCCCAAGTTTCCGTCACATCCATGTGCTCCAGGCAGGTAAGTAAATCCTCCCCTTCATACCAGGGCGTGTTTCGTGATTTTTTCGTAACATTATCTCCTTCCGTTGCAGACACCGGAATGCAGATAATATGTTCCAGTTGAAGTTCCTCCTGTAAATTCTCCAATTCACGTTTAATTTCCAAAAAACGGCTCCTGTCATAACCCACCAGATCCATTTTATTTACCGCAAATACAAATGAACGGATCCCCATAAGCGAGCAGATTCTGGCATGGCGCCTGGTCTGAACCAGCACGCCCTGCTTGGCGTCCACAAGAATTACTGCAAGATCGGCAAATGATGCACCTACTGCCATATTCCTGGTATACTCCTCATGTCCCGGGGTATCTGCCACGATAAAGCTTCTGTGGTCTGTGGTAAAATACCGGTATGCCGCGTCTATGGTAATTCCCTGTTCCCGCTCAGCCATTAAGCCGTCCAGAAGAAGGGAATAATCAATTTCACCTCCGCGGCTGCCAACCTTACTGTCCAGTTCCAGTGCTTTTTCCTGATCTGCATATAATAATTTTGCATCGTATAAAATATGTCCGATCAGCGTTGATTTTCCATCATCTACGCTTCCGCAGGTAATAAATTTTAATAATCCTTTCATTAGAAATATCCCTCCCTCTTTCTTCTCTCCATGCTGCCTGCCTCTTCTTTATCGATTACACGGGTGGTCCGCTCCGATGAAACCGCACTTAATGTTTCATCGATAATTTCATCCAGCGTTGCCGCCGTGGATTCACAGCCACCGGTAAGCGGATAACATCCAAGGGTACGGAATCTGACACTTTTATGCTGAATCTCTTCATTTGGAAGCAATTTTAACCTGTCATCGTCAACCATAATCAGATTTCCTTCTCTTTCAATAACAGGGCGCTTCGCCGCAAAATATAATGGCACGATATCGATTTGTTCCCTTTTGATATACTGCCAGATATCTTTTTCAGTCCAGTTTGAAATAGGAAATACCCGCATACTTTCTCCCTTATGAATTTTTGTATTATACAATTTCCACATTTCCGGCCGCTGGTTCTTGGGGTCCCAGGCATGGGCTTCATTTCGAAAAGAAAAGATTCTCTCTTTTGCCCTGGCTTTTTCCTCATCCCGGCGCCCGCCTCCAAATGCAGCCGTAAAACCATATTTTGTAAGTGCCTGTTTTAGTGCCTGGGTTTTCATGATATCCGTATATGCGGCTCCATGGTCAAAGGGATTGATTCCCTGACGGATTCCATCTTCATTGCTGTATACCAGCATCTCTATCCCCAATTCCTTTGCTTTTCTGTCACGGAACTCTATCATTTCATGAAACTTCCATGTGGTATCGATATGTAAAAACGGAAACGGCGGTTTCTGGGGATAGAAAGCTTTTAATGCCAGATGCAGCATAACAGAACTGTCCTTTCCAATGGAGTACAGCATAACCGGCTTCTCACATTCTGCCGCCACCTCCCGTATAATATAAATTGCTTCTGATTCCAATTCGTCTAAATGAGATAATTCATTTTCCAATTCGTCTAAATGAGATAATTTCTTCGATATTTCCTGCATACTTTCTTCCTCCTGCTCGCAGCCAGTTTATAAAATTCTCAATATTGATTTGCATCCTTTTTATTGACTTCAATTGTAACCGTGGTGCCATCTGCCTTTTCTACGTGCCAAGAAAGCAGATCACCATTTTCCTCCACGGACAGAAGACTTCCTTTTCCTCCCATATCCGCTCCCAGGTAAAGGGAAATAGCATTTACGGGACACTCTTTCACACAGGAAGCGCAGCCCCAGCAGTCTTTGGGGTAAGCAATATAGGCTTTCTGTTCCTGGTCTGCCTTTAACAAACTGCCCGGGCATACCATCCTGCATTTTCCACATCCAATGCACACATTCCTTTTAATGGTTATGCTCATACTGCTCCCTCCTTCCTGCCAGCTCCCGGTATAAGATTTTAATGTCCCCATCCTCCATGCGTGAATTTACATATTTCATCCACTCAGGATCTTTTTCCGGATAATCCAGGTTTTCGTTAAAGCTGTTCCATCTGGTCTCTTTTCTCGCCTTTAGATGGGCAATCAGAGTCCTGCAGACCACCAGGCGCTCCTTCAGTTCATATAGAAACATTAACTCATGCATATTTCCTACTGACAGATTTTTTGTTTGCGCCAATAGTTCCTTAATTTTACTTTCAGCCAGATTAAGCTGTCTCTCATTGTACTGATAATGACTGGAAATACCGCCTGCATAAGTATCCATAATTTTCTGCATTGCTTCTTCCAGCTGTTCTATGGAAAACAGTCCCGGTTCCTTTTCCAGTATCTCCCGGATTTCTTGCGATTTTTCACGAGACACCTGTTCCAGGAAAGCGTCCTTATTTTCCGGTAAATTATTATTTGATTCCAGCTTTTTTAAATCTTCCAGGATTGCCTGCGCCGCAATTTCACCTTCTGCCAGCGCCCCGGTTACATATTTTTGAGGACATCCCCCGGCTGCATCTCCAGCTGCATAAAGTCCAGCTATGGTCGTTCTTCGCTTGGTATCAATCCAGTATCCGCTTGCCGTGTGTCCGCCGACAATATAGGGTTCCGTCCCTTCAATCTCCACATCTGCTGTACTGGGAAGCCTGCCTTCCTCTATCCATTTCAGCGTTTGGGACGGTGCCATATTCAGATATGCCTTCATTAGATCCAGATCCTGTTCTTTGGAAATTCCCGTTGTCTTCAGATAACAGGGTCCCCTGCCTGCAAGGTTTTCTTTCACGGTTCCATATACCCGCTGGGAGGTGGTGATCCCGTATTTTTCCTCATAAACTTCTCCTCTGGCGTTTATCTGTTTTGCTCCTGCCCCCTGGGCTATCGTCCCCGTGGGTGCAATCGTATCTTTGCATCGAAGCGCTATAAACCGCATCTCAAAGGTCGTCATCTCTGCCCCGGCACGAATGCCCATAGCATATCCGCCGCCGGTATTAAAAGGCGGGTACCACATTTTATGCCTTGAAAACCCCGGATTGTTCGGGCGGTACAGTCCTGCTGCTCCTCCGGTTGCACAAAGTACGGCTTTTGCTTCTATCACATAAATCACCGGCTCTTCTCCCCCAATTCCTACTGCCCCCAGAATTTGATTGTCTTTCACTATATAGTCGATTATGGATACCTGGTTCATCACCTGTACATCCTTTAACCCCTGAACCGCCCCAGCCAGAAGCGGTTTTATATTTTCACCATTTATTTTAATATTCCGTTTTCCTCTGGTGACGTACTCCCCATTTTCATCTTTCAAAATGACCAGTCCCAGGGATTCCAGATGTGCAGTTACGTGATTCAGCCGCCGGGACATGGTCAGCAGCAGATCTTCCCTTACGATTCCGGCTGCGTCTTTGCTGGCATAATCAACATAGTCATCGGGTGTCATGCCTTTTGTAATATAAGCATTCAGCGCATTGACTCCCGCTGCAAGGCATCCGCTTCTCTTAATATTTGCTTTCTCAGCTATGATGACAGATGCAGCGCTCTTCTGACGGATCGTTAATGCAGCGTAACATCCTGCTGTACCACCGCCTATAATTAAAATATCAGTTTTTCGTCTTCGTATCTGTAACTCTTTCATAATCGGCTCCTTTTGTTGCAATTTTTAGATGCTCTCTTTGTCGTAAATTAAATTTTCAAACACGCTCTAGAGATATATCAGATTGCCCTCCTGCAGATTTTGATTTTCAATCAGAGCTGCACTGTGTTCATCAAATTCATACAGCTTATAGATCAATACACTTACCTCATCTCCGGGCTTTAACATTTCCTTCTCAAGAGGCCAGTTTGCCGTGAGAATCAGATCTCCCACCAGAACCCGCACCTCCTGATAGCTGCCCCGAAATGAACTTTCGCATACAATCCCGTCTTCACAGGCATGCACAAACTGTTTCATCTTTCCACGCTTTGCAATTTTTATAAATTCCGGACGGATTACCGCTTTATGAAACGCACTTCCCGCATCAAAACCTTTCAATCTGCCGTAATTCTCTAAAACGGCAGATTCCCCTACAAACTGAGCCACAAAAGGTGTTGCCGGATGTCTGTAAATACGGTCCGGTGTCCCCATCTGTTCCACCCTGCCACGGTTGGTAATAATAATATCGTCAGCCACTTCCACTGCCTCATCCTGGTCATGGGTAACAAAGATACTGGTAATTCCCACCGTATTAATCATTTCCTTTAACCAGCTGCGCAGCTCCTTTCGCACCTTGGCGTCGATAGCAGCAAACGGTTCATCCAGGAGCAGAAGCTGTGGATTTGGTGCAAGTGCCCTGGCAAATGCCACACGCTGCCTCTGTCCTCCTGACAATTGATGCGGATACCGCTTTTCCAGTCCGTCCAGCCCGATCAGATGCACCAGTTCCATCACCCTGCTATGTAACTTTTCTTTCCTCTGTTTTTTTATCCGAAGTCCAAATGCAATATTCTCATAGACTGTCATATAGCGGAACAGGGCATAGCTTTGAAATACAAATCCGATGCCGCGCTTACTTGGATCCTGGTCATTGACCCGGATACCGTCAATGTATATATCCCCGGCGTCAGGCGTTTCCAGTCCGGCAATCATACGGAGAATCGTTGTTTTTCCGCTGCCGCTGGGTCCCAGGAGTCCTGCCATTCTGCCTTTTTCGATACCAAAACTAACCTGGTCAGATGCCGTATAATCTCCAAATGTTTTCTGAATATTTTTTAACTCCACATACATCAGCGGCCACCTCCTTTTTTTCCTTTATATTCAACCAGATTTCTTAAAATCAGAATAACAACAGCCAGCAGCACCAGTATGGTAGAAACTGCAAATGCCTGGGTAAACTTAAATTCGTTGTACAAAATTTCCACATGGAGAGGCAGCGTATTGGTTTTACCTCTCAGGTGCCCGGAAATAACGGACACAGCCCCAAACTCTCCGACTGCTCTGGCTGTACATAAGATAATTCCATACAATAACGCCCATTTTATATGGGGAAAGGTAATCCTGCGAAATATTGTAAAACCCCCCGCTCCCATAAGCGCTGCTGCTTCTTCCTCATCGGTTCCCTGGGCATTTAGCACCGGTATCAGCTCCCTGGAAATAAAGGGAAAGGTGACGAAAACCGTTGCCAGTATAATGCCGGGAACAGCAAAAACAATTTTAATATCCGCCATCTGCAGCAGCGGATATGCCCACCCGATTCTGCCAAAGGTCATGGAAAGCACCAGTCCGGCGATCACAGGGGAAATGGCAAAAGGAATGTCAATCAGGGTTGTTAAAAGCTTCTTTCCCCTGAAATGATACTTGGTTACTGCCCAGGCCGCGAAGATTCCAAACACCGTATTTACCACTACCGCTGCCCCCGTTGCCTGCAAGGTGAGGAAAAAGGCCTTCCGGGTATATTCATCTGTGACAGCCTTTGTATAGGCTTCCCAACCGTTTCCCAGGGCTTCTATTGCAATTACCAGTAGCGGTAAAATCAGCAGTACCGTTAAAAAGACAAGGCTGATGCTGATCAATACTATTTTTGTAACTTTGTTTTCCTTCACTTCCACCTTCTCTTCCTCCTATTCTCCTGCAAATTTTCCGGCATAGATCTGTACCGAGTTAATCAGCAATAATATGAAAAATGATATCAGAAGCATCACCAGCGCAATTGCAGTGGCTCCTTCATAATCAAATTGTTCCAGCTTTCCCATGATCAGTAACGGAGCAATTTCCGTTTTATAGGGAATATTTCCCGCAATGAATACCACACTGCCATACTCCCCGATTGCCCTGGCAAATGCCAGACCAAATCCGGTGAGAAGTGCGGGTGTGATTTCCGGGAGAACGATCCGAAAGAAGGTAACCATCCTTCCCGCACCCAGCATTGCCGACGCCTCTTCATATTGGCAGTCCAGCTTCTCCAGAACCGGCTGAATTGACCTTACGATAAATGGGATACCGATAAATATCATGGCTATGGTAATGCCAATACGGGTATAGGCAATTTTAATACCTGCCTTTGCAAATAACCCGCCAATCCAGCCATTGTCAGAATAAAGCGTCGTTAATGCAATGCCTGCTACTGCCGTAGGTATGGCAAATGGCAGTTCAATCAGTCCGTCTACCATACGTTTCAATGGAAAGTCATACCTCACCAGAACCCAGGCTAACACGACTCCAAAGAAGCTGTTGATCAGCGCTGCAATGAATGCACACAGAAAACTTACCTTATAACCGTCAATAATTCTCCTGTCTGTTACAATCCCCACAAATTCAGCAAATCCCAGACCGGAAGCACTGACCGCAATGGAAGCCAATGGAATGATTACGACCAAACCAAGCAATGCCAGCGTAATACCAATTGTGAGCCCGAATCCCGGAATTACCCTTTTTGATCTTTGTTTCCTTTTCATATAATTTCCTTTCTTTGTTTAAATCCCCTATTTTTCATCATAGAACTGGTCGAAGATACCACCGTCATCAAAATGCTTCTTCTGAACCTCTTCCCAACCGCCAAATATTTTATCATCAATGGTGACCAGCTTCATATTCAGATTAAACTGCTCCCTATATTGTTCTGCAACTTTATCATCTGCCGGACGATAGTAGTTCTCGGCTGCAATGCGCTGCCCTTCTTCTGAATAGAGATATTCCAGATACGCCTGGGCTGCCTCTCTGGTGCCTCTTTCCTCTACCGTCTGGTCTACGACAGCCACCGGAGGCTCTGCTTTGATACTGATATCAGGTGTCACTATTTCGTAGTCACCGGGATGTTCCTCCATTGCCAGATAGGCTTCATTTTCCCAGGCGATCAGTACATCTCCCTGCCCATTCTCCACAAATGTAGTCGTTGCCCCCCTGGCCCCGGAATCTAAGACAAGCACATTCTCATATAACTTTTTCATATACGATTTTACCTTCTCCTCATCTCCCTGATAAACCTGATCTGCATAAGCCCATGCTGCAAGATAATTCCATCTGGCTCCGCCGGACGTCTTGGGGTTGGGCGTAATGATTTCTATATCCGGTTTAACCAGGTCCTGCCATCCGTTAATCTGCTCCGGATTTCCTTTCCTTACCAGAAAAACAATGGTAGACGTATACGGCGCACTGTTATCCGGCAGTTTGCTCTGCCACCCTTCCTGAATCAGTCCTGCATCCTGAATCGCTGTAATATCCGCTGCCAGGGCCAGAGTTACCACATCCGCCTCATTGCCTTCAATTACCGATCTCGCCTGCTTTCCGGAACCACCGTGAGACTGTGTGATCTCGATTTCCTGCCCCGTTTTCTCCTTCCAGTATTTTGCAAAAGCCGCATTGTAGCTTTCATATAATTCCCTGGTTGGGTCATAGGAAACGTTTGTGAGTTCCATCTTTTCCGTCTTTGTTTCTCCGTCTGCATCTGTACTGGCTGCACCCTTCTGGCACCCTGTTAAAACTGCCGATGCCAGCAGGAGCGTCGTACATAATACCGTCAGCCTGAGCTTTCTTCCTCTTATTACTGCACCGCTTTTCTTTTCTTTTTTCATAATAGATCCCCTCTTTACCTTTCAATTAATCCTTACAACAAAAAAACCGGAGGTTCCGAAAATAATCTTTTCCGAAACCTCCAGTTGACTGGTCAGTTTATCTTTATTTTTATCCTTATTGTTATCTTAATCTTTCTTTTACATTTTTTTCAAGCTGAACGATCCTTCCATCCTGGATGATCACGGTAACGGCACCATACTGTACCGATTCAATCGCCTGAATAACCTTTGTTATATCCTCTCTCTGTCCGTAAGAATCCACTTTCTTTTTCTCCATTCATCCACCTCTTAACTTTCATATGCAAATACAGCGTGCACCAGACAGGAACAACATCGGCACATTCGTGCTTCTTCTATGTATATTTGATATTGGTTTCTTCGAATATTCATGTGAATTCTCCTTTCATGCTTTTACTAATCCCATATAACCTATTAAGTATATCAAGTAAGTATGATATTAGCTATTATATCCTTAATTTTACATTTGTCAAGTGGTTTTTGAAAAATGACTATAAAATATGAATGAAGTCATGGAACCGACGTTATGAAATCCTTAATTCTTATTAAACATATGATGGCTCACAGAAAATATATGCGCAATTTAAGTATATAGAAATGGAATGCCACAGCTCAAATGCTGTGGCATTCCATTCCTCTCCCTTTTTTCAAATATTTTCCGCTTCTTACCCGGTACAAAAAGCATATTGAGCGGAAAAGCCAGTCAATAGCCATTGCTGCCCATACTCCCATTAGCCCCATTTCAAAATATAATCCAAGCAGATAACTGAACCCTACCCGGAATATCCACATGGAACCAATGGATACCACCATGGTATAAGGAGCATCAAAAGATGCCCGAAGTACATTTGGAAGAGAAAAAGCCAACGGCCAGAGCAGCGCCGCACAGATACTGTGAAAGATAACAATCTGCTTAGCCATCCCGGAGGCCTCCGGGGAGACATGATACATTCCTACAATGGGACCAGCCATTAAAATAATGCCTGTGTTCAACAGCGCCATAAACAGATAGGCATACTTTATCAGCTTAACGGTATAACGCCTGGCCTCCCCAAAAGCCCCGGCGCCCACGGACTGCCCCACCACAGTTATCAGCGCCGTTCCAACTGCAGATGCGGGTATCACTGCACATCCGGCAACCACCCCTACAATGGCATTGGCAGCAATTGCAGCCGTGCCAAATCCGGCGACCAGACTTTGGACCAGTATCTTTCCAACCTGGAAAATGCAGTTATCAAGCCCGGTAGGAATCCCGATCCTCAAAATATCCTTGATAATCCCAGGTTGAAATCCCAGCCGGAAACGTCTTTCATAATGAATGTCTTTCTTCTGGTCATGAAGAACAACCAGCATAATCACAGCTCCTGCCACCCTGGATAATAACGTTGAAAATGCAACCCCAAACACTCCCATATGAAATACAAAGATCAGAATTGCATTCCCGGTTACGTTCATAATATTCATCAGAATAGAGGTGTACATCGCCGTTTTAGAATTGCCCATTGACCGCAGCAGAGCCGTACTGGCACTGTAAATCCCCAGGAATGGAAAGGATAATGCAGTAAGATAAAAATAGACCACCGCATTTTCCATTACCGCTTTTTCAACATTTCCAAAAATTTTTGTGAGGATTAACCGATTGCCAGCCAGGGATATCACCATGATCAAAACTGCCGTTCCCGTAATGGAAAGCAGCAGCTGATCTGCTGTTTTACAGGCTTTCTGCCTGTTTTTTTCGCCCAGCCGGTGTGCCGCCACAACTGCTCCCCCGGTTGACAGACATACAAAAACGTTAATCAGTAAGATGTTAATGGAATCAACCAGGGAAACTCCGGATACCGCTGCTTCTCCAACCCCGGACACCATAACGGTATCCGCCATTCCAACCGTAACTCCAAGGATTTGTTCCAGAATTAATGGAATAATTAATGCCTTTAACTGCCTGTTTGAAAATATTTCTTTTTCATTTCCCATCTTTAATCTCTGTCTTTCTACGAATCTTTTATCCGTTCTAAAATTTTCATTTTATATCAACATACTGCATTCCCGGATTCCATCTGCGTTTATTCTCAGCGTTTTTATTTCATATGGCTGAAATTGGAGCGCTGTTTCTTTTAGTTGAAATTGGAAATTATCTGCCTTCACGACTGCTTTCACAACTGTCTCTACCCTGGTTCCGGAAGTTTCAAACAGACGGATGATCATATCTTCCCCGCTATCTACATTCATTTTTAAAACAGAGCAGGTCACACTGTCTGACAATACCTGAAGCAATCCTGCTCTTTTTTTCCAGCTGTTGCCGCTGTGGCAGCTGTCCCCCAGGTATTTCACCGGCATCATCAGAAAATCCGCTTCCTGAAATAACCGCTGGTTAGAGAGAGGCTCTGTGTGTGGAAGCAGTTCCAGCTTAAAATCATAACTGCCCTGATTCATATAGCGGTATTGGAGAGATTCTTCCAGCGGTCCGCCCTTTCCTCTGGCAAATACAACGCTTCTTGACAGTATAAGCCGGTATTCTCTGCCCGCCTGGCGGACGCCATAAGTACTGTCATTAAAAACCGCAATACCGCTGCCGTCCTGATTTTCCATATCTGCAAAGCGGTGCTGGTAATATTCACTGTCATCCGGAGTAATTTTCTGTTCCACGTAAAATGCCGTTTCTGATTTAACCAGTGGCTTTTCATCCAAACCCGGAACGCAGTAACAGATCTGGCAATGGCGTTCCATATTTGTCAGTGTAACTGAAAGTTTCAGCAGATCACTCCCCTTTTCCAGTATATAATCTATTGCGATCTCTGACTTGTTATAATATAAAAGACTTCTCACGATCTGCCGCATCGGCGTTGTTTCGATTAATTGTATCTTCCCGGCAGAGAAGGTTCCCAGAAGCTCTTCTTTTAATTCTGTTTCACCCCAGGCACCCCTGTCATCATAGAATACTTTAATCGCAATCTCTTTCCCCAGGAGTTCCCTGCCACCCTTTTTTACGGAGTCGGGACAGCCCGTTGTTTCATTCATATGTACTTTTAGAATTCCATTATCCATCACGTTGTCCTGATATACCAGACAATTGGTGTCCGGCGCCTGTTCCGGTCCTTCCATTACCGTCCGGTACAGTGTATATCCATATGCCGGAACATCTGCTTCAAACAGAATTCCTTTTCTGGATTCTGGCGCACTTACCTGATAGCCGGTTTCACAATAGGGGATCTCTCTTCCCTTCCAGTCCCGAAGCCGCAATTGTTTTTTCCCGGCTCTTGGTACATAGAGGTCTGCACAGAATTTCCCCTGATACCTGCACCCGGTAGGATTATACAGGATCAGCGGGAATCCTTCTCCTCTGGTATCAATTTGGTTTGCCATTGCCTGTATAGCGTTTCGGATAATTTTTCTGGCTGCCGCCACTGCTCCTTTTAATTCCTCGCAGGTTTCATTTCGGGCAGATTCAATGCTTGTTCCAGCCAATACATCGTGAAACTGATTAAAGAGAACCTCTTTCCAGGCATCATCCAGCAGATTTTCAGCAGATTCTTTTCTGGTACCGGTAAACGAAACCGCCATGGCATACATAGATTCTGCCTCCAGCAATGCCCATTCCGCCTTGCGGTTTAATTGCTTCAGTTCACAATCAGAACTGTAACACCCCTGGAAAATGCGCCCCAGCTCACCTTCAAAAGTTTGCAGCTGATCTCTATTCACCTTGTTAAAAAATTCATCAATAGTTGAGAAATCCAGGTCTAAGTCCCGCCGTTCTTCTTTCAGTTCATAAACCGAGCGGATATTTTCTATGGTAGGTCCCCCTCCATGGTTGCCTACCCCATAGAAGACAGCCATCCGGTCCACATCATATTCCTCCATTGCAGCAAGACTTTCCGATAAATTAATTTCCATAGCAGGCCTTGTCCATGCCATGTATTCTCCTCCGGTCCGTTCTGCAGCAACGCTGCTTCCATCCGGAGATTTCCATAGAAATACCGGGGGAGTACGAAGCTTTTCTTTATCTGGTCTTGAAGTGACGTAATTCTCTATCCCGCAGCCCTTTAAGATAGCCGGAAGATTTGCTCCATGCCCAAAGCTGTCTACGTTATAAGCTGTTTTGACCTCTATTCCAAAGTTCTCCCGAACAAACCGCTGGCTGTATAAGAAATGCCGAATTAAGCTTTCTCCGGAGGGCAGATTGCAGTCCGGTTCCACCCACATGCCTCCAGCAATATTCCATCTGCCCTCTTCCACTCTTTTTTGAATTCTCTGAAACTGTTCCGGACAGTTTTCTTTCATCCATTCCAGATAAGCAATACTGCTGTGGGTAAATTTAAAATCAGGAAATTCTTCCATTCGGTCTAATGCTGACATAAAGGATGACTTTACTTCCTGCATTCCCTCATACCGGTTCCAAAGCCAGACCGGGTCAATATGAGTATTCCCGATCATATGAATCTTTTTTACCGTTTTCTGCTTTGGTGCTTCATTTTTACTTTGCCCAGCCTTTTTCTGCTCCGTGATCTGCTCTATGATCTGATCCATAATCTTCTCCATTCCGCCGCTGATGACTGCGGCATTTATATAATTTGAAATATGTTAAACCCGAACCCTGCCTATTGACCGGTAAAGCGGCATGTACCTACACTTTAATAGCGAAACGCTTCCTTCATTGGCTTAAACCAGGGATTATAATATACGCCGAACTGGTGCTTCGCATCCATTAACCTTCTGTCGGCGTCCGCAATAACATTTGCCCCAACATGCCCGAAACTAAAGCCATCAAAATGCATGGACGTGAGCTTATTCAGACTCTCCAGCCAAAGTTTTGCATCAGACCCAATCTCTTTGCTAAAGCCGCCCCAGACCGTGTCCCCTGCAACTAAAAATTGATAACCGGCACAATCCAATGCGAAGCAGACGCTTCCTCTTGTATGCCCTGGCGTGTGAAGCACAGTCATTGAAATCTGATTTCCAAAATTTATCTGCTCACCATCCTTTAGGTATCCATTCACCATACAGGAAGGAAATAGATTTCCATAAAGCAAATCTGCTGTAGTCAAAATGGGATCTCCTGTTTCCACCTGCCACGCATCAGCTTCATGGATCATCAATCTGCATTTAAATTCCTTCTGAAATAACGCTGCCGCTCCAACATGGTCGTAATGGCCATGGGTTCCATAAATACCGCGGATATCTCCCGGAGAAAATCCCAGTGATCGAATATTCTCTGTAATCTGTGAGTATCCGTTTGGGGTTCCGCAGTCTAACAGGTACAGTCCCGATTCTCCCTCGATCAGATATGCGGCGGCATCGAAGGAATGTGACAGCGATACGCCTGCCACCATGTAAACATGATTCATTAGTTTCATAGCTTGTCTCCTTTTGCATGATTGAAAGTAGGTTGAAAAATTATTTGCATTTTACCAAATTCAAAATATAATCATTTTGTTTTCACTTTATATCCATTTTATATTTAAATATGATTTTTTACAAGGTTTAATTTTATTATTTCTCATTTTATTTCATTTTTATATCATATAGTTATCAATTATTTGTCGCATAAAAAGAAAAAGAACCGGAATGATTGCAATCCGATTCTTTTTCTTCGTCCTATATGCACTTTGCCATTGCCAGTTCCAGATCTTCTATTAATGTTTCTGTATTTTCCAAACCTATATGAACCCGGACCATTCCTTTTTTAACAGTATCTGTATCCCTATCTGCCTTGGTGCCCACAGGCAGAAACATGCTCTCATATCCGCCCCAGCTTGGTCCTTCATAAAACATTCGAAGCTCTCTGGAGATATTTTCTATCGTATCCGGAGGTAAGTCAAATACAAGGCTCATAAGTCCACTGCCGCCACTCATTTGTTTTTTCGCCAGCAAATACTGGGGATGGCTTTCATGCCACGGATAAATAATTTCTTTTATAAAAGAATGTCCCACAAAATGATTCACAAATTCCAACGCATTTTTCTGATGCTGCGGCATACGTACAGATAGTGTGCGAATCCCACGAAGCAGCAGCCAGGAATCAAAAGGACTCATTACCGCCCCAAACAGTTCCCTTTCATTCAATGAAATCTGATTGATATCTTCCTCCTTCCCCACAACTATACCACCGATAATATCACTGTGCCCGCCCATATATTTTGATGCGGAATGCACCACCATATCTATGCCATATGCAAGCGGTTGTTGGTATATGGGGGTAGCATATGTATTATCCATCACTGTTGCAGCACCATGTCTCTTTGCAACTTCCACCACCTCTTTTAAATTCTGCAAGTGAAATAAATAGGTAGAGGGACTTTCCAGATAAATAAGGCTTGTATTCGACGTAACTGCTGCTTCTATTTCATCTGTATCTATACCGGATACAAAAGTGACACTTACATTAAATTTTTTTAAATAATCTTCCAAAAATCTTCTTGCCGGCCCATAACAGCTTGCCACTCCTACTACATGGCAGCCCCCCTTAATATAATGCATAATAGCAGCTGAAATCGCACCCATTCCTGAGGAAAAACACTTTGCTTTTTCTCCCTTTTCAAGGGCTGCAATTTTTTCTTCTGCTATCTCTGTTGTTGGGTTGCTCACTCTTGTATATGCATACCGTCCTTCTTTTCCGTTTTCATTATTCGGGCAATCTACAAATATGGAGGATTGAAAAATAGGCGGTGTAACTGCTCCTAAATACCGTTCACTGAGGTCACCAAGATGCGTACATATATCTTCCTGTCTCATTTCGTCCGACCTTTCCTTATCTCTCTATCGCTTCAAAAATAGGATCTTTTTCTTCTAATTCCAGGCAAATACAGTAATGCCTTTTTTCCTGGTAATCCACTGGAATACGCACTTCAATAATACTGTTTCCTTCACAGGCTGTCATGCACCTGCACTCTAATTCCTTACCATTTTCAACAATATATGCTCTTTTTACCTGATTAGCAACATTCAGTATCTCTATAATATTTTTCTTTTTCAGGACATGAAGATATAATTTGTAATCTTTTTGAGTAAATTCAGCCCAATCCATCTCATATGCATAATAACTCAGACGTTTCGTGCCGAAAAGAGCCTCTTGGTTTCGATTCACATAACCGCCTACTTCGTCCAGAATACCAAGGCTTTCTTCCGGAACATTACCCAAAGCATCGGGTCCTATATTTAACAGATAATTTCCACCCCTTCCATTTATTTTCAACAGAAGCTGTAATATCTCATCTGCACTCTTCCAATTATGGTCAAATCGATTAAATCCCCAGGTATCATTTAAAGTAGCAGGCACTTCCCAATCCCCATCATAAGGCAGCCTTGGGATAAAATTATCTGCAGTTGTAATATAATCTCCCAGATCATTTCCGATACGGCCGCTTACAATACATTCGGGCTGCAGGGATTTTACCAGTTCCACCAGCGATTTGCTCTGTTCATATGTAGTACTCATTGGTGTATCAAACCAAATTAATGCAATATCACCATATTCTGTAAGCAATTCCGTAAGCTGTGGCTTCACTTTGTGATCTAAATAAAACTGATAGTCTTTCTTAGAATCGTCATGATGCTGCATTAGTCCATTGGGATCATCCCAATCCTGAGCCTGTGAATAATAAAGTCCCAGCTTCATGCCGTATTTTTCACATGCCCTTTGCAGCTGGCGAAGTATGTCCTTTCCATAGGGTGTAGCTTTTACCACATTATAATCACTGCATTTTGAATCATACATTGCAAATCCTTCATGATGCTTGGCTGTAAAAACAATATATTTCATTCCCCAGCCTTTTGCTCTTCTTACAATTGTATCCGCATCGAAATTTGCCGGATTAAACTGTTCTGCCAGCTTCTCATACTCTGACGGTGGAATGTTCAGATAATTCATAATCCACTCTGCAATATGTTCTGTTCTTTCTCCCTTGTATTCTCCTGCCAAAATGGCGTATAATCCCCAGTGAATAAATAGTCCAAATTTCGCTTCTTTAAACCATTGTTGTTTTGTATCTTTCATATTATTCTCCTTTACTTATATCCTTTACGGATCCTCTTTCTTTAAATACCGTTTTTACTTTCAGCTTTTTAGGACAATCTGAATAGTCTCCATCTATTCTTTTTAAGATTAAATCAATAGCACCTTTCGATATTTCATCTACTTTTTGACGAACAGATGTCAAACCGGGCTGAGTCATTACGGAAAACTCCAGATCGTCAAATGTGGCAAAAGACAATTCATCCGGTATTTTAATTTTCAAATTGTGAATGGCTGTAATTGCTCCCAGGCACATATTATAATTACAAACAAAAACTGCCGTAGGACGGCTTTTCTTATTCCAAAGTTCCATCATACACCGGTATCCGGAATCAAAACTGAAATCTCCCTCTGCAATAAGTTCTCTATCAATCGGTAGATTGTAGTCTTCCATCGCCCGGATATAACCCCTGAAACGTTCTTCCGCCACGATAAGGCCTGCATTTGTCAGGCTCCTTCCCGTAATAATTCCAATTCTTTCATGCCCTTTCTGAATCAGATACTCTGTAGCCTCGTAGACTCCGGATGCAGAATTTGACATTACATAATCCACATCTTCTCCCCGAACCTCACGATCCAGTGAAACAATGGGTATCTTTGCTTCTTTTGCTATGCGGATACAAGCTTCTGCCCCGACAATCGATATAAGGAGAATTCCATCAACCTGCTTTCCCACCAAAGTTTCAACGGCTTTCTGCGCCTTTTCAGGACTGTTTCTATGGCAGCAGAAGAAAACAGAATATCCCCTTTCTTTTAAACTTCTCTCAATTTGTCCGGTAATTTTTGCAAAATACTGGTTCTCTAAGGTATCGGTTACAAGTCCAATGGTGTATGTTCTGGAACTTCTAAGCCCCCGGGCGGCTGTATTCGGTAGGTAACCCAGTTTACGTATTGCTTTTTCAATGGCTTCTTTATTCTTTTTCCGAACACTCCCGCCATTCATATATTTTGAAATTGTAGAAGCCGCCACATTTGCTTCCCTTGCCACATCATTAATTGTAACTGCCATTTTTCACACTCCTGTATTTTCTTATATGCTTTATCTTAGCATAATATCTTCTTTCCAACAACTGAATACAGGAAGATCCAAGATCTTAAATTAACATGGCACTCATTATCTGGACTGCCGCTGAAGTTTTCCCAAAACACTGATTCTTTATGCCCAGATATTACAGTGGACGCACATTATCCTTTCACTGCTCCCGCCATCATACCAGCCTGTACCTTCTCATGGAACAGAATATAGAGGATGATCATCGGCAGTACCGCCA
>UQGG01000082.1 GCA_900540475.1 uncultured Robinsoniella sp.
ACAAACTGGGACGCACAGCTGCCAGAAAGCAATTTTAAAACACGCTCTAGTGTAAAAGCCAGAACAGTCTCCCTTTTTACTACGGATGTCTGATATGTAATGTGATATATTACTCATTTTCATTCCGTAAGATCCGTTGTGACAGAATCGTCACTCCGAACATAATGGCGCTTACAAACAGAAGTGGAATATATACCTGCGCATGAAATGCCCGAAATAAAAATCCATATATAACCTGCCCAACAGGCGCTACACACTGGGCAACCGCCATAACAATAGCCATGACTTTTCCCAGATTTTCATTTGGTGTCCTTTTCTGCACCTTTGTAATCACGTAGATCGATAATATCGTCATAATAATTGCTATTGGTACCGCACAAGTCAGAAACAGGACAAAGGATGGGTAAAATCCAAATCCTAAAACCTGAGGGGTAACGGATAATGCCAGGGGAATGAGGATAACAGCAATTGCCAGTATCCAAATGTAGACCTTTTTCATGATAATTTTACTTGCAAGCACTCCAATCAGCAGCGCCCCTAAAATATTAGCAAACTGTATAATTCCCATTCCTACGCCATAGACGGTGTCCGTACTTTTCATAGTCATTCGAAGAATAATCGGTCCGCCCACAACAAAAAGAGGCGTGAGGATGAAATTAATCAGCGCAGCAAGAAGCGTGGCTTTTAATATAAACGGCTGTTTTGCAACGAATACAAATCCCTCTTTCATATCCCTGCCAATGGTTTTCAGCATGGCACCTTCCGACTGCCTCTTTGTAAACGGAATCTTAATAAAAATTTCCATCACTGCCGATAAAAAGAAAGCAGCGCCGCTGACAGCAATTAATGCCTGCACAGACATCATTCCATACAGAATGCCTGCACATATCGGTGCCACAACGCCGGACAATGCCCATACCGCCTGAACGATACCGTTTGCTCCTGCCAGTGAGGATTCTTCTACCAATTGTGGAACGCTGGCGGTAACAGTAGGTGTATACATGGCGCTGATCACAGACAGTAAAACCATTACAACTCCAATCAGCACGACCGAATGGTCAATCCGGGACAGCAGCAGTATAAATACCAATACAACAAAACTGCTTGAAAAATCAAAGATCACCATCAGGTTACGCCTGTTGAACCGGTCTGCAATCGCTCCGCCCAACGGGGAGAGTAAAATCGGGATATTGGATATTGCAAATAAACCGGCAAATATATCCTCCCGTCCCGTTAAATCCATTACATATAGTGACAGTGCAAATCGCAGCATGGCGCTCCCGAAAAGCGAAATAATCTGTCCAATGATAACCAGATTAAAATTCTTATTCCACATTTTATTTTGTGCAGTATCCATTTAATATTCCTCCATAATATCCGAATTCACCGAAAGTAACAGCAGAATGCTGGCACAAAGGCTTCGCATTAATTTAGTTTCATCAAATCTGTCGTTTTCTGACAAAGGCCCCTTTAGCTGATAACATTTGGATAAAATCACATCACGGGTGATCCCGTCAAAGGATGCGATAATAAACATATAGATATCATGAAGCGGTAAGAGCGGTTTAAAATAACCCTCAGCCGTCTTTTTCTCCATAAAATGAAAGGTCTTTTCAATCAGGAAATCATAATTCGATGCTTCTGTGACCTGAGATCGATAATAGAGAAGGCGTTCCGGATCATTCGCGAACAGGATGCCCAGTTCAAAGCTTATTTTACCGTATCCCAGCAGGGTATTTTTAATATCTTCTGTAACCACATGGAATACCTCCACAAGAATCTTTTCCGGTTTATCCTCCGATGTGAATATCCTGCTTATCTTATCCTTAAAATCTGATATGTGGTTGAACCGGTTGGAAAGCGCAATGAAAATATCATCAATATTAGAATAATATTTATATACACCACCGTGGCTAAAACCTGTTTCTTTCACTATGTCGCTCATTGTAACCTCATTGGCTGGCTTTTTCATACATACAGAAAAAGCAGCATCTAAAATCTGATTCTTCTTTTTTTCAAAGTATGAATCATTTACTTTAGGCATAATATTTCCTCCCCGATTTAATAATGACAGTGTTGTCATTTTAATATAGCATGGGGGATGGCGGGTGTCAATATAATAATGACAGTATTGTCATTTTAAATACAATTTGTTTCCGCTGGCATAAATGAATGGTTTCTGTTAAAATTAAGAGACAAATGAAAATGGAGGGACAAAACTAATGGACCGATATAAAAATATTATTCAGAACATCATTCTTTTGGGAAAGAACAATGATGATCTGCAGGCAGCTTTGGTCATAGGCTCACAGGCCAGGGACGACCATCCGGCAGATGATAATTCCGATCTTGACATGATCATGATCGTGGATCATCCGGACTCTTTTGTTCAATCGGATGAATGGCTGAAACAGATTGGAAACTTCTATATTTCTTTTATAGAAAATACCATAGATGGCGGAGTCGAACGGCGAATACTTTTTGATCATGCACTGGATGTAGATTTTGTAATACTTCCAAAAGATAATCTTAACAATATTGTAGAAAGCGGTGTAACCCCCCACATATTATCAAGAGGCTTTCGCGTACTTGTAGACAAGATTGGGCTAGAGCAGTCTATCCAACAACTGCCTCAGGTACCGCAAGTCTTTCCGGTATTATCCGAAACAGAATTTAACAATATGGTAAATGATTTTTGGTACCATACCGTCTGGACGGCAAAAAAACTGATGCGGGGCGAATTGTGGACGGCAAAAGCATGCGTTGATAATTATATGAAATGGAAATTGCTCACGTTTATTGAGATTCATGCCCATTTAAAAAACGGACCGGATTATGATACCTGGCACGGCGGTCGTTTTCTGGAGGAGTGGGCAGAGGATTGGATTGTCAGGAAATTATCAGATTGTTTTTCACGTTATGAAAAGAATGATATGCTGGAAGCCCTGCTGGCAACTATGGAACTATTTCGTGCCGTTGCCATTGAGGCAGCAGAAGACCTGCATTATACGTATCCTGAAATGGCTGATACATATGCGGCAGGATGGGTTTTGGAGCATGCGGAGAAGATCAGGGGTGAAGTAACAAGAAATCCTAACAAATAATAGCAAAAGGAGAACCTGATAGATTCTGAAAATCCCAATAGGATGCCATAATAGGATGCCGCATACAGCTTTGTGATCAGCTGTATGCGGCATCCTTTCCTCTACTTACTCTGTATCGTATTAATCACCAATAGGATTCTCAATTAAAGTAGAAGCAATAAATCTATGAAAATGTCCATCTTCAATTTCTGTCTGAGAATCAATAAAGTGCACATGGCGCTCATCGCCGCATTTGCCAACCGGAACCTGCAGGCCCGTGGTTACACAGATGGGATGAAAGTGATCTTCATAAAAATCTGTTTTCGCAGTAAATTTGTGAATGTGTCCGCCAGGTACTTTTATTATTTCTTCTGTTACACCTGCAAAGCGGTGATTGTGAGGATCTTCATTCAGTTCAGCAAGCCGAACGCTTCCCAGTACCTCATGAACATGCGTTTGCATACATTTTTTATTACAACTCATAATTGCCTCCATTTCTGCACCTTACAGCGCATTCAAGTCTGTCCCGCAGCCGGAACAAAATTCAATATACCAAATCGTACATTTTCAGAACAAAACTTATAAAAGATGCATAACAAATTTGGTTTGATAAATTTGATTTATCTCAACATAATATGTAAAAAAGGATAAATTGGTGACAATTTCAGTATCGGTTTTAGTAAGATTCCTGAGAAATCTATAAACTGTTAGATAATGAAAATTAAGCGCAGTTTTTAGTGAAAAATTGTTATGTGCGTGTTATGATAGATTTATAATTTTATTGTAGCGCAGAGGAGGGAGCGGTTTGGAAGCGAAAGATATAAAGAAACAGATCAGAATTTCCATAACCCTGGTTTCTATCATTAGTGTCATTCTTGTGCTGGTGGGCGGTGTCATTTATTTCAGCATAAAAAGTGCCCAGGAGAAGGAAGCACAAAAGTATATGCATGAAATTGTGTCTCAGTATAAAAATATTATCACAACACAAATTGATGGAGATCTTCAAACTTTAGGAGCTATTGCGTCCTTTGCAGGACATGATAGTACCGTTGATTTGGATGTTACTCTTTCCTATCTGGAAGAGGAAAGTAAAAATAATGATTTTATTCGAATGGGCTTTGTCTCCAAAGACGGCTTCGGATACTTTATCGATACGGACGGAACAAAACATTATGATTTAGATGTAAGCGGGGAAAGCTTTATCCAGACAACTTTATCCGGGGAGCGTGCAGTTTCTCAGGTAATCAAAGACCAGCTGTCAGAAAACTCTGTTGTCTGCTATGGAGTTCCAGTCATTTACAAAGATGAAATTATAGGAGCCATTACGGCCACCCGTCTTGTATCAAAGTTTTCGGAAATAATAAATCAGAAGATTTTCGATGGTGTTGCCTATATACATATAATTGATCATGAGGGGAATTTTATTATCCGTTCTGACCAGGCGGTTATTAAAAAGCAGATGGCGAATGTCTTTGATGATGGCAATGTTTCGAAAGATATCCAGACGACTGTCCTCGCTGATATAGGAAAGGGCGGTAATTCCTTCGTAACTTTCCACTATGAGGGAAAGGCTTACTGGGTAACCTTTATTCCTGTAGGCATCAATGACTGGCAGATATTCTGCCTGATTCCACAGACGTTTTTAAATTATAATTTTAATATTATTTTAATTGTGTTTGTGTGTACCATGGTCTGTATTTTCTTTTTATTTGGTATTCTGTACGGGTATATCTACCATTTGCTGAAGAAAGAGCACAAAACACTTCAGATATTTGCATATGAAGATATTCTGACTGGTGCGGATAACCGAAACAGATTTGTTTCGGATTTAACGGAATTGCTGAAAGAACCGGAAAATTATGCCATTGTACTGTTGAATGTGTGCGGATTTAAGTTCGTGAATGAGTTCTTTGGCTTTGAGAATGGAAATCTTCTTTTAAAGCATATTTCTGAGGTTTTGCATGCAAATACCAATGACGGAGAACGTTATTATCGGGATAATGCCGACCACTTCGGCATGTTAGTCCAATATAAAACGAAAGAAGATCTGATTGGACGGGTGAAAAAAATTCATGCCCAGATAAATGATTATTTTGTAAGTCCCAATCAGGATTACCGTATTAACTGTAATTTCGGCATTAACCTGATACAGACAGACCCTTCTAAGCTGCCGGCTTTAACCCCCGATACTGTGATCAATGGTGCCCTTCTTGCGTTGAATAACGTCAATGGGAATACAGCAAATCCCATTGCTTTCTACGATGAGTCCATTCACGAAAAGGCCCGTAAAAAGATTGAAATAGAAAGCCAGATGCATGCAGCACTGGCAAACAGAGAATTCCATATGTACTTGCAGCCAAAATACTACCTGAAAGATCACTCTCTTCATAGTGCGGAAGCTCTTGTGCGCTGGTGTTCGGAAGACGGAGTAATTCATTATCCAGATGAATTTATTCCGGTATTTGAGGAAAACGGATTTATTACAGAGCTGGACATGTTTATGCTGGAAGAGGCGTGCCGAAAAGTTTCATACTGGATTCAACAGGGCTATGAACCCCGGCCAATCTCCGTAAACCAATCCAGAATATTCTTTTATGACAATGAATACCTTGATAAATTCCACGAAATAGTAGACCAGTATCAGATAGACCCATCCCTGATTATTCTGGAAGTGACGGAAAGTGTGGCAATGAGTAATCTGGAACAGGTAAAAGCGGTGATTAAAAAACTGCATAACATGGGGTTTGTGATATCCATGGATGATTTCGGAAGCGGATATTCTTCCCTGAATACATTGAAGGATCTGGATATAGCGGAACTAAAGCTGGACAAGGATTTCCTGAATGAACAGTCTACATCTCCCCGTGGAAAAGTAGTGATTGAAAGTATTATTCATCTTGCCAGATCTCTTTCCATCATAACAGTAGCGGAAGGAATAGAAAACGAAGTACAGCTAGAGTTTTTAAAATCTATTCATTGTGATATTGGGCAGGGGTTTTATTTTGCAAAACCTATGCCAATTGAAGAGTTTGAAATCAGTGTTTATTCTTCCCGTATGAATGGAACTGGTGCCAAAAACAGCGGTGATCTGAATTGACAAATATGAAAAAATCCCTCCAAACTTTACGGGGTTGGAGGGATTTTTTCCGTATTCCGGGATTTCTCTGCTTTTATAATGACCGTGCCACAATTCTGATACAATACCTGCACCGTTTTAAAACCGGCATTTTTTATAAGCTCACATTGATGTTCCAATGTCAGCGGAATATCAATATGTATAAACATATCTTCAGGGATATTATTTTGTTTGCGCCTGTATTCGTATTCTTCAAGACAAAGAGATTCCTCTTCTTCACCACAGGCAATATAGTCACATTCAATATAATATCCACCGGGTTTTATCGTCTCATAAAGCTTCTTGTAGATCTGCTGCTTTTTATCGTATTTAAAATGGTGAAGTGTTTCAAATGACATAGCGGCATCAAACTTATTTTCGGCAAACGGGTATTGAAAATAGTCTGCATTGATTAATTCAACATTTTTATCACCGTAGCTTTCCCGCAATTTTTCCAGCATAGATTCAGACAAATCAATACCTGTAATCCTCACATCCGGAAATCTCCTGTACATGGATTTAAGCTCCAATCCTGTGCCGCAGCCAATATCAAGTAATGTGTGTAAACCATCCTCAAAGAAATCTGCAATATGATCATATTCTTCGCCCCAATTTTTCAAATGAACATGATTATACTCACCAATTCTATTCGTAAAGAAATCCACCATTTCTTCTACAGGAGCATGCTTAACCTCTTTAAGCCAGTCTTTTAATTCTTCTAAATATTTTTCTGTTTCTTTTTCTGTTCGGATTTTATTTTTCAACATAAGCATTTCTCGTCCTTTTATAAAGTCACTTCATCATGAGTCAATCTAATTTATATAAATTTATTTACGCTCATTTTATTTGCAGTTTAATAGCAAGTTATTATAAAAAGAATAGTGGAAAAATCTATTCTTGTCAAGCAGCAAATCCAACAAACGAATGCATTGCCATATCCCCAATATTAGTGACCGGCTGTGCCGGAAAAACGGATTTTACCGTCCTGGGCCAGTTTTATATTGACAAGTGTTATATAGTGTATTATAGTGTTATGTATAACAGATAAGGATATACAAGCCGGAGGTGAATTTTATGAGTGAAAATGGATTTGTAAAAATAACTTCTGTGGGAAGCATGACAGAGGCTGAACAATTGGTCTGTATTTTAAAAGAAAACGGTATATTGGCATGGCGTCAGGGCAGCATAATGGATTTATATATGGGAGATTCTTATGCCGGTGAAGATATTATGGTGGCTGAAACAGACGAAGAGCCCGCAAAAAAACTATTAGAATCTTTCCCGCAGATACAGACAAAAATGACTTATCATAAGAGAGACCTGTCAAGGACGCAGCGAATTTTAGGGTGGGTACTATTAATTATTATGGTTCTGTGTATTGTAGTACCGGTAATTCTACTATAAATGCTGCTATAAATTCTTGACAGCTATGCGTTCCAGTTTGTGGGAGATTAGCCCCGTATAAAGGGCGCGCAGCGGGATGGAAGCGTGCTTGAAAAAGAGAGGTGGAAAACGGAAATTGGAAATTATGATAAGCCACAAAAGCAGTAAGCCAATATATGAACAAATCGGCTCACAGATCAAGGATATGATACTGACAGGCGAATTAAAATCCGGCGATATGATAACCTCCGTAAGAAGTCTGGCGAAAGAACTGGGAATTGGCGTGCTTACCGTCCAGAAAGCTTATGACAGACTGCAAAAGGAAGGAATCATTGAAACTGTTGTCGGAAAAGGAACCTATATCACAAATCATAATTCAGGTGGTCTGGAAGACCAGCGCAATCAGCTATTGGAAGACAAGGCGATGGAGTTAATTGCACTTGCCAAGAAATATAGCATAGAGCAGGACAGCGTTATTGCATTGATAAAACTGTTGTTTGATGAGTCACAAATTGACTGATATTTAAAATGAGGTGCCATATGAAAAATATTCTTGAAATTAATGATATTACGAAACGATTTGCATCATTTACCCTTGATCACGTTCAATTTTCCTGTCCGGAGGGGGCAATCATGGGTCTGATCGGTCCTAACGGTGCCGGTAAAACGACCATTATCAATTCCATATTGAACATTATAAATTTAAATGAAGGAAGTATCCGGATTTTTGGCAAAAATTATTTGGAACTGACGAAAGAAGACAAAGAAAATATTGCGGTTGTGTACGATGACAATAGTCTTCCGGAACATCTTACTTCTAAAGAGGTCAATAAGATTTTCAGGAAAATGTACCTCAAATGGGATGAAAATTTATTCCATCAATATTTACAGCGTCTGGATATACCGGAACATACCGCAGTTAAAGAAATGTCAAAAGGCAACAAAGTAAAACTGAATCTGGCAGTTGCATTGTCCCACTGTCCCCGGTTATTGATTTTAGATGAAATCACAGGATCGTTAGACCCAATCATGAGAGAGGAAATACTGAAATTATTTCTGGAATTTATTCAGGATGAAAGCAATAGTATTCTTTTCTCATCACATATAATTACGGATCTTGAGAAGATTGCAGATTATATTACTTTTATTAATGATGGGCGTGTTATTTTCAGTAAAGAAAAGGATGATCTGCTCTATCATTATAGTTTGATGCATTGCAGGGCTTCAAAATTCAATGAACTGGACAAAAGTGGAATGGTTGCTTACCGGACAGAAGGAAACCATGTAGATTTCATCCTGGACAACACGGTGGAAAATCATTTCAATCAGGAAGAATTCATGGTTGAACAGCCAGGCATAGAAGAAATTATGCTGATACTTGCAAGGGGGACAGTAGTATGAACGGATTGATCAGAAAAGATATTTACAATTTAAATAAAATGAAAAACATGTATCTGATTTTGACTGCCATTTTAATCGCATATTGTTTTGTTACAAAAAGAACGGCTTTTATTACTGCAATACCGATACTGATTTTCAGTACAACCATAACTTCTACATTTACAATGGATAATAATGTGAAATGGGATAAACTGGCTGTGCCGGCGATGCTGAGCAGAAACGAAATTGTGCTGAGTAAATATATTCTTCTTTTAGAGATTATTGGCGTTGGCATTCTGGCGGGCTTTCTCATTAGCTTACCAGGGTTAATCACCCATCGTTCCGATTTCATTCTGTTCCTGGAAATGACCATGGCGGCATCTGGGATTGCGTTATGTTCCGGCAGTTTATCCATTGGGTTTATATATCTGTCTAAAAATGCTGTTGAAAAGATGGAGCTGCTTACTGTATTCTCATATGCGGGTTCCGTAGTTATCGTATTGGGAATTTCAAAATTACTGAGTATACTAAATGAAGTTTTAAAGCTTCCAAAAATCAGTCTTTCCATCATGATTCTTATTATTGTATTTATTATTTACATTGTTTCTTATAGGATAGCAGTCAGGGCCTTCAATGGCAGGGATATTTCCTAATTTTGATGACATAACCCCAAAGAGTATGCTAAAATAGGGCATAGTATTTTAAAACACGCTCTAGACTGAAGGGAGAGACAAGGTATAACGATGATTAACAGAGAAGATATGCTGGAATTAACCAGACGAATGACACCGGCTAGAACATCAATGACACGAATTGCAGGAAGCTATATGGATGCGGACGGTGAAATAGACGGTACGTTTAATACAAATTTTCTAAAGCTTTCAGCCGGTGAAAAGGAAAAGAAGTTAAAGATTGCCAAAGAGATTCCATTTTCCCCAACAAATGAGAATCTGAAAAGATATCGGTTCCCGGGGGATTCCATGGGACCAAGCAGCATGTGGCGGCTTCTGATGGGAATGAAATCCTGTGGTCTTAAGAATGATGTATTGATGGAAACATTCTATGAACTGGTTGGGGAATCCTATCATTCCGACCATGATTATGCTGTGATGGTATACCATGACCGTTATGATATACCGGTGAAAGCATCGGATCATGAAAGAGTGGGGGATTCAGAAGAAGTCTACGAATATCTCATTTGTGCCATATGCCCGCTAAAAGGAGATTACGAGCCGGATAGTCCTGAGTGTGGATTCCTGTTTCCGGCATTTGCTGACAGAAGTGCAGATCAAAACTGTGTGGATGTGTTTCAGGCAGATGCAGACCATCCCCATATGGATCTGTTGAAAATATTAAAACGCGCCTGAAATAACTTGACTTCCTAAGAAAACCTGTTTATAATAAATTTCAATTGAATAGAAATCTTCAGGGCAGGGTGCAATTCCCTACCGGTGGTAAAGCCCACGAGCCGCAAGGCATGATTCGGTGTAATTCCGAAGCCGACAGTATAGTCTGGATGAAAGAAGATGTGGAAGACCGTACATCATTGCACAAATAATTGAGCAATTTCTGTACTGGTCTTATGTGACTTTTATGCTCTGGAATGATAGATAATCATTTCAGAGTTTTTTGTTAAGTGCGCATAGGATCTCCATTTTACATGCCTTGAGTAGATAATATTCAAGGCATGTATTTTTTTGGAGGTATAAAAATGAAGGATTTGAAGTACATGAGGCACGCCATAGAACTTGCAAAAAAGGGCAGTGGATTTACAAATCCCAACCCCATGGTTGGTGCAGTAATTGTGAAAGAAGGGGAGGTAATCGGACAGGGATATCATGAGAGATACGGCGGTCTGCATGCTGAAAGAAATGCTTTAAAGAACTGTAATATTTCCCCTCAGGGGGCAGACATGTATGTGACCCTGGAGCCCTGCTGTCATTACGGAAAAACTCTGCCTTGTACGGATGCCATAATTAACAGCGGGATCACAAGAGTGGTAATTGGCACACTAGACCCCAATCCTCAGATGTCTGGGAAAGGAGCCGCTATTTTACAGAGAAATAACATCTGTGTAGAAACGGGTGTCCTGGAAAATGACTGTAAGGCACTCATCCGTACATTTGCAAAGTTTATCACAACCGGGAAACCCTATGTAATGATGAAGTACGCCATGACCATGGATGGCAAAACAGCCACCTATACAAAACAGTCCAAATGGATCACCAGTGAAAAAGCAAGATATCAGGTACAGGAGACCAGGCAGCAGTATTCCGCCATTATGGCTGGTGTAAACACAATCATCCAAGATGACCCGATGCTGACCTGCCGTCTGGAACATGCAGCAAACCCCGTTCGCATTATCTGCGATACCCATTTACGAACCCCCCTGGAATCCCGAATCATCCAGTCAGCATCCGATCATTCGGAAGAAACCATACTGGCAACCTGCTCCGAAAATGAAAAGAAAAAACAGCAATTTCGCAATAAAGGCTGCCGGATTATCGAAACCAGCAGGAAAGACGGACATGTAAATCTCAGGGAACTTATGGACATTCTGGGAAAGATGAACCTGGACAGCATACTTTTAGAAGGGGGCAGCATTCTAAATTGGAGCGCATTGCAGCAGGGAATTGTGGACGGGATCCAGGCATATGTAGCACCCAAAATTTTTGGCGGCAGCTGTGCCGTTTCTCCTGTGGGGGGATTAGGGGTTGCGCTGCCGGAGGAAGCATTTCAGCTTACGAACACCCGGTTCATACCAGTTGGCAATGATTTTTTAATGGAAAGTGAGGTAGTCTATTCATGTTTACCGGAATTATAGAGGAAACCGGCAGCATTTCAGCGATTTTGCGAAATGGAAATGCCATCCGGCTGACCATTCATGCAAATAAGATTTTACAGGATATAAAAGCCGGAGACAGTATTGCGGTCAATGGAATCTGCCTCACGGCAACGGGTTTTACAGCATCGGCATTTACGGCTGACGTGATGCACGAGACAATTTCTCGCACTTCTCTGTCACACTTAAGGCAGGGCAGCATGGTGAATCTGGAGAGAGCCATGTGCATGAACGGGCGATTTGGGGGACATATTGTTACCGGGCATATCGACGGGACAGGTACCATCATCAAAATAGCAAGGGATGCATCTGCCCAGTGGTATACAATCAGAACAACCCCAAAAATCATGCGTTATATAGTAGAAAAAGGTTCCATTGCAATAGACGGCATCAGCCTGACCGTGGCAAAGACAGCCAGAGACAGTTTCTGTGTTTCCGTTATTCCCCACACCATGAAACATACGGCACTGGCATCAAAAGCTGTCCATGATACCGTGAACCTGGAAAATGATTACATAGGCAAATATATTGAAAAATTTATTCCGGGAGGAAAAGAAACTTCCTCAAATGTAACCCGGGAACTACTTGCAAACTACGGATATGAAAGCGTGTTTGAAGCTCGCTCTTAGGAGGAAAGAAATGAAATTTAATTCTGTAAAAGAAGCGATAAGTGCACTGCAGGCCGGTAAAATAATCCTTGTTATGGATGATTGGGACAGAGAAAATGAAGGAGATTTAATCTGTGCTGCAGAATTTGCAACAACGGAAAATGTAAACTTTATGGCAAGCTGTGCAAAGGGCTTAATCTGCATGCCCATGAGCCGAAAACTGGGAGAAAGACTGTGTTTGCCTCCTATGACCGAAAAAAATAATGACAATCATGAAACAGCATTTACCGTTTCGATGGATTACAAAGATACCACAACAGGTATATCAGCCGTGGAACGTGGATTGACGGCGCGCATGAGTGTATCGGATGGCGTTCTGGCAACAGATTTCCGCCGTCCGGGACACATGTTTCCCCTGATTGCAAAAGATAACGGGGTTTTGGAAAGAAACGGACATACCGAAGCAACCGTAGACCTGATGCGGCTGGCGGGATTTAAAGAATGCGGCCTTTGCTGTGAAATTATGAATGATGACGGGAGTATGATGCGCTTCCATGACCTGCTTAAATTTTCAAAGCAGTACCAGATTCCCTGCATCACCATAAAAGACTTGCAGGAATACCGGAAAATCAATGAAAAATTAACAGACTGCGTATCCATTACTAAAATGCCAACCCGGTATGGTAATTTCATGGCACATTGTTATGTAAATAAATTGAATCAGGAACATCACATTGCGCTGGTCATGGGGAATATTGCAGATGAAAAAGAGGTCCTGTGCAGAGTTCATTCCGAATGTCTCACAGGGGATGTATTCGGTTCCCTAAGATGCGACTGCGGGCAGCAGCTTGATACGGCTATGAAAATGATAGCAGATCATGGAAAGGGCGTACTGTTATACATGCGGCAGGAAGGACGGGGGATCGGATTGGTAAATAAACTGAAAGCCTACCATTTGCAGGATGGCGGCATGGACACCTTAGACGCAAATCTTGCATTAGGATTTCAGGGGGATTTGCGTGAGTACTATATCGGTGCACAGATTCTCCGGGATTTGGGTATTCAGTCACTACGTTTGCTGACAAATAATCCGGATAAGGTATACCAATTAGAAGATTACGGGATAAAAATTACAAAACGTATACCAATTGAAATCAAAGCAACACCTTACGATCAATTTTATTTAAAAACAAAGCAAGCCCGTATGGGGCATCTATTAAACACAATCCAGGAGGACAAATAAATGAGAATATATGAAGGAAATTTAGCAGCAGAAAACATAAAGGTGGGCATTGTAACTGCACGGTTTAATGAATTTATTACCTCCAAATTATTGTCGGGTGCCATTGACTGTCTAAAACGTGAAAATGTAAAAGAGGATCAAATCGAAGTTGCATGGGTTCCGGGAGCATTTGAAATTCCTCTGGTTGCTTCTAAGATGGCACAAAGCAAGAAGTATGATGCTGTCATTT
Source organism: uncultured Robinsoniella sp. (assembly GCA_900540475.1). Lineage (GTDB taxonomy): Bacteria > Bacillota > Clostridia > Lachnospirales > Lachnospiraceae > Robinsoniella. Next base: position 13,884 of record UQGG01000082.1, read on the forward strand.
GCCTGGGGGCAGTGATTCGGGGAAGTACCAGTCATTATGACTATGTGTGCAGCGAAGTTTCAAAAGGCGTGGCGCAGGCTGGTCTTGCAAGCGGCATTCCGGTTATGTTTGGCGTGCTGACAACAGACAGCATTGAACAGGCAATTGAAAGAGCCGGAACCAAAGCGGGGAACAAAGGATTTGAATGTGCCCAGGGAGCCATTGAAATGGTTAATCTGTTACGTTCTTTTTAAAAAAACGTAAAAGATATTGTGAATTCATTTTCTCTTCCAAAGAAGACGGCAAAGAACATTCTCCTAATCATGAATGCGGGATATATTTTTTTGTGAATATGTGGTAAAATTAAAATGCAAAAACAAGAACGTATTTTCATTTTGATTTGGGCTGTGCAGATTAGACAGATGCAGCTGCCTTATACTTAGGAGGAGGATGAAATGTATTATTTAACGAATGTTCAATCACCGCTGGGAATGCTGTCCATTGCCAGTGATGGTGAAAATATTACCGGGCTGTGGATAGAAAGACAGAAATATTATTTAGGTTCCATTTCTGAGAAAATGGAAAAGAAGGATGATCTCCCGGTATTTCATAATGTAAGAGAATGGCTAAGAGCATATTTTGCCGGAGAGAAGCCGGAGATTTCCAAACTGCCGCTGCGCCCTGCCGGAAGTAATTTCAGACAGGACGTATGGCAAATACTATGTGAAATTCCTTACGGGGAAGTGGTTACTTATGGTTCCATTGCTAAAAAGGTGGCAGAGAAAATGGGCAGAGACAGGATGTCCAGCCAGGCAGTAGGCGGCGCTGTGGGACATAATCCCATTTCCATCATTATTCCCTGTCATCGGGTCGTGGGTACATCGGGCAGTCTGACCGGTTATGCTGGAGGTATCCCATTAAAGATAAAACTGCTGGAGCATGAGGGCGTGGATATGACACATCTTTTTATTCCGGAAAAGGGAACAGCTCTTTAAGGAAGTGTTGGGACTATCTAAGAATCGTGAAGAAGTAAGCTACAAAAGGGTATATGCGATGGCATATGCTCTTTTTAAGTGGAAAAAAATACCCCTTGACACGCAGACTACTAAGTGTTACGATATAGCAGTACTAAGTATTACTGCATACAAGTTATACAAAGTAGAAAGGAGCATACCTATTGGAAAATTTAACAGAAATACTTAAGGGTGTACTGGAGGGTTGTGTGCTGGAAATTATCAGCCGCAGAGAAACTTACGGTTACGAGATAACCCGTCACCTGAATGCACTGGGTTTCACAGACGTGGTGGAGGGTACGGTATATACGATTTTAATCCGGCTGGAAAAAAACAAATTGGTTGAAATAACAAAAAAACCATCTGATATGGGACCGCCAAGGAAGTTCTTTACCCTAAATGAGAATGGGCGGGAAGAACTGCGAAAGTTTTGGGAAAAATGGGGCTTTGTCTCATCGAAACTCAATCAATTAAGAGAGGAGCAGTGAAGATGAAAAAATCTTTTATCGAACTGATAATAGGCGACCTTGATGAAAAGCGTGACTGGCGGCGTTTTACCAAACGTGTGAATGCACTGCCGAAGGACTATAAATATACGTTCAAAAAAATCCTGCATTATTTTTACAACTTTGGCTATAATCTGGAGATGCTTACGGACTTGTTGGAGCTATTTGAAGTAAGCGCCGCAGAGGGAAAACTCATTCGCGACGTGGTGGGCAATGACGTGGCATCCTTCTGTGATGAGCTGATCCACGCTAATGCTTCAGATACCGTCAGCCCAAGGGAACGTTTAAATCAGGAGATCCAGGAACACTTTCACAGGGAGGGTAAATAAGTATGGAAAATATCATCAAAAAAATGATTGGTGACAAAAAGGAATACCGCGACCAAATGGCAAGGATTGATGCGTTACCCGAAGACTATCGCTTTGTATATCAAAAGATACAGAACTATATGTGGAGTTTTTCAAGCGGAAGCGGCTTTGATATGTTAAGAACACAATATGATCTGATTGATCTGTTCGAAGACGGCGCGGCACACGGCAGACACGTTCTTGAAGTGACCGGCGAAGATGTGGCATCCTTTTGTGACGAACTGATGCAGGGGAACAAATTATGGACAGATCATTTCCGTAAACGCCTGAATCGTAACTTGAACAAAAAGTAAATCAATCAGCAAACCCGATGGTAAATCAGCAGACAAATAAGAAATAAATCAAGAGGTACCGCCATGAAAAAAATAAAAAGCAGACATTGGCTTTTATGTCCTGTCTGCCAGAATAAAACCCGGACAATGCTGCTGGAGGATACCACCCTGCAGAATTTTCCCCTCTACTGCCCAAAATGCAGGCAGGAAACGATCATCAATGTTCAAAATAATAAAATTACCGTAATCAGGGAGCCAGACGATAAGACGCAGAGCCGATAACCGTGAGAAACATCTCAGTGGTTATCGGCTCTTTTTACACTGTTTTCCAATAGAAAAGGAGGAATTTCAATGAAAACAAATATTATAAAAGCAGAAAACCTGAAAAAAAGCTATGGAACACTGGAAGTTCTAAAGGGCGTGGACTTTACCGTGGAGCGAGGAGAAATTTTTGCTCTGCTGGGATCTAACGGCGCTGGGAAAACCACCGTTGTTAAAATCCTTTCAACCTTGCTGCGTGGAGACGGCGGAAGCGCCGCAATCTGCGGATTTGACGTAAAAAGGCAGCGCCGACAGGTAAAAGGATGTATCAGCCTGACCGGTCAGTTTGCTGCCGTAGACGAAGTCCTTACCGGAAGAGAAAACCTTATTTTAATCGCCAAACTCCGGCACTTAAAAAATCCGGGTAAAACTGCTGATAATCTGCTGTCCCATTTTGAATTGACTGAAGCAGGCAGCCGGCGTGTCAGAACTTACTCCGGGGGAATGCGCCGTCGTTTAGACATTTCCATGAGTCTGATCGGGGATCCCCAGATCCTATTTCTCGATGAACCTACGACGGGACTTGACCCAGAAGCGAGAATCAGCGTATGGAAGGAAATCAAACAGCTTTCCGAAAATGGCAAAACCGTATTCCTTACCACACAGTATCTGGAGGAAGCAGAACAGCTGGCCGATCACATTGCCATTCTCCACGAGGGAAAGATTATCGCAAATGGCACTCTTGCAGAATTGAAAAAGCATTTGCCTTCGGCGAAAGTGGAATATGTAGAAAAGCAGCCTACGCTGGAGGAAATTTTTCTGGCTATCATCGGTAAAAAGGAGGAAAACTAATATGAAAACCACAGGAAATCATTTTTTGACAGATATGAGTATCATGCTGGGGCGTTCCATGAAACATATTTTCAGAAGTATAGACACTATTATCACTGTGTGCCTTACCCCTATTGCAATGATGCTGCTGTTCGTTTATGTCTTCGGCGGCGCAATGGGCAGCGGCATGAGTACGCAAGAATATGTAACTTACTCACTACCCGGTATTCTGCTCATTGCGATAGCCAGCGCATCTGCCTATACTGCAATCCGTATATTTGAGGATATAAGAAGCGGTTTCTTTGACCGTCTGAATTCTATGCCGATCTCTGCATCCTCGGCATTGTGGGCACATGTTCTGACATCTCTTATATCCAATGCCCTGTCACTTGCCATCATTCTTGTTGTGGCATTTCTCATGGGTTTCCGTTCTCCGGCAGGCATCTTGAACTGTCTGGGCGCAGCGGGTATCCTTACATTTTTTACATTGGCTCTGACCTGGATTGCCGCCTTTGCAGGTCTCAAAGCCAGAACAGCGGACGGTGCAGGAGCATTTGCATATCCTCTTGTCTTTCTTCCATTTATCAGTTCTGCTTTTTTGTCAACGGAAACCATGCCTGCCCCGGTACGTGCTTTTGCCCAAAACCAGCCTGTTACCGCCATTGTAGACAGCGTCCGTGCCCTGTTGATGAACCAGCCTGTTGGCAGCGAAATCTGGACAGCACTGGCATGGTGTACAGGCATTCTTTTAATCGCTTATTTCATGTCCATGAGGGCATATAAACGGAGGCGCTCCTGAATAAACCGGATTATTCATCACCGACATGCTTCAGATGACCTAATTTCAGATAAGCAGTGTTAAATTTTTGCATATAAGAAAAGATGAATTGACAGTATAATTTGCTCCAGGATGGAGTTATAATATTAATCATGACGATACCTATATGATAACGCGGAGGAATACCAGTGGATAAAAGCATGAATTACTTAAACAGATTGTCCTTATTAACCGGTACGGGATTCTTTATCTCCAAAGATAGTACCGTAGAAGAGTGTGGGAAAAGCAACAGTTTGAGTCCGATTGCCTGCTGTAAGAATTTACGGGATAAATTGTTACATATGGCAGATAACAAAAGTGTTCCTGTATTATATCAGGACGGGTATCAGGTACTCTGGGGATGCGCAAAACTGCGTCTGACCCCGGCAAAGAATTTATCGATTTAACATAGAATATGGAATTTGACCTTGGGGGAGTGCACGTTGAGGTTCACGAAATGCCGGGGCATACAAAAGGATCTGTCATTTTCTTAATTCGGGAACCGGGTATCCTGATTCTGGGAAATGCCTGTAATAACGCTACGTTTCTGTTTGACCAGGACGCCAGTACAGTCTCGGAATATCTGAAAGTACTGCTGGATATCCGGAAGCTGCTGGACGGTAAATTTCACCGTGTATTTTTGTCTCATCATGTAATGGAAACAGATGCAGAGATTTTGGAAAATATGATTGCTGTCTGCAGGGATGTGCTTTCGGGCAGAGCTGATGATCTCCCCTTTACCTTTATGGGGAAACAGGCGTGGATCGCGAAAAAATGTAATGAACGGTTCGAAAGAGCAGATGGAAAAAGCGGAAATCTGATTTACAGCAGGGAGAAGTTGTAAAGTATACTATAAAGCAAAGAAAGAATGAGGTGGAAAAATGATTCAAACAGCAGATCTATTTCAATCAGGTATGGTGATTCAGCGTAGTAAGCCATTTTGGATTTGGGGCACCGCAGATGCAGGCAGTCAAATCACAATAGAAATGGATGGAAATAAATGTACCGTAAATGCAGATGATAAAGGATATTGGAATGCAGAATTACCTGCCATGGAAGCAGCAGAAAATATTGAACTAAGAATTTACAATGAAAACGATGCCGTTTCATATACAGATATTGCAGTTGGTGAAGTCTGGATAGCAGGCGGCCAGTCTAATATGGAATTTCATATGCGTTACGAAAAGCATTTAGCTTTGGAAAAGCCAATCTGCAGTAACAGCAGAATACGGTTTTATGACGTGCCGGAAGTGGCATATGAGGGGCAGGAAAAGGACTTCGATTATAGCAGAATGGGGTTCTGGCGAAAAGCAACAGCCGCAGATATCGAATATTTTTCCGGCGTTGGCTATTATTTTGAAAAAGAGCTGGAGCAGCATCTGGATGTACCCGTAGGTATTATTGGATGCAATTGGGGCGGAACCAGCGCCTCTTCCTGGATGAGCAGAACAAGACTGGAACAGACAGGAAAACCCTGGATGGATGATTTTGAAAGCAAGACGACAGACCTTGACCTGGATACTTACCGGGCTGAACAAAAGAAACGTTCTATGAATGCAAGAGGCAATCCTTTTGCGGATGTGATGACAGAATTTTTACTTTCCGGCACCCCTTCTCCGGAAGAAATCAAGAACTTTATCAATCATCTGGATGTACAGGAAGAAGTATCGGATGCCCTGCCGCCTCAGGCATTTCCGGGAAGTCTCTATGAGCATATGGTGAAGTCCATTGCACCTTACCGTATTCGCGGTATTATCTGGTATCAGGGCGAGAGCGATGATGCATTGGGATGCCAGTATCTCTATGAAAATATGCTGCGGGGGCTGATTGAAGACTGGCGGATTCTGTGGAATGATCATACATTACCTTTTCTGGTGGTACAGCTGCCGGGATGGGAAGGCTGGATGGGGGCAGAAGGGAAAGGCTTTCCAATGCTGCGCCATTGTCAGGAGTTAGTTGCAAACCAGGATGATCATGTACATTTATGTTCCATCTCAGACGCAGGCGAACAGTATGATATTCATCCCAAGAACAAAAAAGTAGTTGGACACCGGTTAGCTCTGCTGGCACTGGGGCATGTGTATCAGCAGGCTGTCTTATGTGATGCACCTGCCATAGAAAGTGTTCACAGGGACGCAGACTTGATAAGCATCTCTTTTAAACATGCAGAGGGAGGATTGCGCGTAGAAGGAACTGAGATAGCGGCATTGGAAGTGTTTAGCGATAATGCGGCAATTCCTTTTAAGGCGGAAGTATCCGGAGAAAATCTGCTGATCAGACCTTTAAAAGAAAGCCGGAAAGCCATACAGATTTCTTTCGCCCAGAAGCAATATTATCAAGTGAATCTGTACAATCAAAACGGGATTCCTGCCATTCCATTTCAGCTAGAAGTTCCGTATAAATAAAACGAATCGAACAGATTTGGCTGATCCTTACCTCCCGAAAAAGATTGCGGAAAACCGGGAGGAGGAAATCGTACACTGTCTGCGATGTTTTACCTGTATGACAGAACGTGCCGCTACATCCACCAGGAGGTGTACGGTTAATCCTCTGATTGGCCGGGAAATAGACGGAACAGAGATACCGCCTGCTGCTGTAAAGAAAAAAGTTCTGGTAGCTGGCGGCGGACCAGGCGGTCTGTATGCAGCCTATACAGCAGCTCGCCGGGGGCACCGGGTTATTCTCTGTGAAAAAGATAGTGAAATTGGTGGTATTCTAAAAAGTGAACAGGCGATCCCATTTAAAAAAGAGATGTATCAGCTGGCAAAAACCTATGCCTTACTGGCTGAAAAAGCCGGCGTGGAAATTCGTCTGAATACAGAAATGACAAAAGAATATGCAGAAAAGGAGGATGCGGATGCATTGATCATCGCGGTTGGTTCTATCAAGCTCGTACCTCCAATTCCGGGGCTGGACGGTGAAAATGTAATTGTTGTGAACCAGTATTATCAGGAAAAGTCCAGAGTTACCAATGATGTGATTGTATTTGGCGGCGGCCTGGCAGGATGTGAATGCGCTGTGCATCTTGGAATGGAAGGAAAAAAGGTTCATCTGATTGAAATGAGAGAGGAACTGGCACCCGATGCAAATATCAGCGCCCTGGGGCAGCGTTCCAGAACCAATATGGCAGAAGAACTGCGCGATACAGCACCTAATGTTGCCGTGATCGGAGACGCAGCGAGAGTATCCACCATAACCAATGCAGTTTACTGGGGATACCATGCAGCATTAGATATCTGACAGCCATATAAAGTCAAAAAGAAAGTAAGCCGGATTATGGCATTTAATCATATTCCGGGCTTACTTTCTTTTTTCCGTCTCCATCGTGGAAAAGAAGGGGCTTAATAAAGGATAAGTGCTTACCAAGCAGCCGCGCAATAAATCCAACCAGAAATGCCGCAATGACAGTTCCTTCCCTTACACCGTCCAGACGCTGGGCAAACAGCAGTGACAGAAGTGCGGCAATCCCCGTCATGGATACATCAAAGATCATTTTTGTTGTTCCAAAATCTGTGTTCCAGGTAGTAACCACTGCCCTGACAAATGATTCTCCCGGAAGCATGGCAACATTGGCGAGAACCTCAAGATATACGCCAAATCCAAGAACGAGACATCCCAAAAGCAGATAAGCGATTTTGGCAAGATAAAATTGTGGTTGAATGGAGCTAAGAAGAAGCATGGTAAAATCAATAAAATATCCAAATAAAAATGAGATGGGAACCTGTAACACATGTTCCGGCTTAAAATTCTTCCTGAGTATGGCAAACTGCAGAATAATAAGTAAAATACTAAAGTATATGGTGAATTCCCCCAGCGTCAGCGAGAAATTCAGGCTCCCAACATATGGAATGGATGAAATTGGTGATGTCCCCAGATTGGCTTTCGTAACCAGGCTGACACCAAGGGAATTGATAAAGAGTCCGGCCAGAAAAATAAGATAACGTTTACACTTTTCCATAACAGTATTGATCACTCCTTTGCCATATTATCATAAATTTTTATAAATGTTTTCATAAACTGTGTTCTCTCTTCCCGGGTAATTCCCTGAAATGCCTTTTCTTCCAGCAAATGAAAAGATTGATCCACAGCTGATTGATATTCCTGTCCGGTTTCTGTCAAAAATATGTGCAGAGAACGCCGGTTTCCATTTAACATTCTGCGTTCTATTAACTTTTTTTCTTCCATACGGTTTAAGACAGAAGTCAGAGATGCAGCCTCAATATGGCAGCCGGATGCAATTTCTTTTTGACTTGCACCATTGTGATCCTTTAAATAATCGAGTACCTTCGGCTGCCCCAGGGTTAAACCGGTATCCGTTAGTTCCATAAGCAGTTTTTTCTGTAAGACAGCCTGGTTTGCCATAAGTAAATAGTGATAAGATATTTCCAAAACAGTTCCTCCTTTTGTGAAATTATCAAGAAGTAAATGATTAGAATCCTAATTATTATAATGCTAATAATTAGGATTCTAATTAAATCACCGTATAATATTACCGCTTAAATTGTTCCGTGTCAAGAAGCAGATTAAAAATCAGAACTTAAATATTCCTGGAATTCTCCAATAAATTTCTCAGCCGGTTTGGAAAATAACTGGTACTTTTTCCATATCAGACTCATTTCCTCCTCCAGCCTGGGGATCAGCGGCCGAAAGCAAAGGTTGCTGTTCCCCGTTGTATTAATTATTTTATCAAAACCTATGGCGTATCCCAGCCCTTCATCAACCAGGAGCGAGGCATTAAACAGAAGATTATAAGTAGCAACAATGTTCAATTCCGTAACCTGGCGTTTCAGCCATTGAGTTAACATCCCGCCTTTATTTTCCTGCTGGGAAATAATAAGCGGTTTATCCCACAAGTCCTCTGGTGAAACTGCATCTTTTTCAGCAAGTGATGAATCCTTTTGCATTAAAACTCCCCAGACATCCTTTACCGGTATCTTCAGTGCATTATATTTTGTCAGGTCTACCTGTCCAAATACAATACCAAAATCCAGAAGGCCCTTATCCAGTCGTTCCATTACGAAAGTAGAATTGCCGCTGGAAACATGGTAGTGAATTCCCGGACAGGAGATCTGCAGGCTTTTTGCTGCTTTCGCTATCAGGCGTACCCCATCCGTCTCCCCGGTTCCGATATAAATATCTCCCATAACAATATTATTGGAACAGGTGACTTCACTTTCCGTCTTCTGAACCAAATCCAGAATCTCTTCCGCCCGTTTCCGCAAGATCATGCCTTCTTCTGTCAATGTTACCTTACGTGATCCTTTCGTGCCCCGAATCAGAAGCTGCTTGCCCAGTTCTTCCTCCATATTTTTAATCTGGGTGGAAAGTGTGGGCTGTGACAGGTGCAGAGATTCAGCTGCACGTACAATGCTCTGTTCCCTTGCAATTGCAAGAAAATACTGCAGTACACGTAATTCCATATGGTTACCTCCTTTTGAAAATTCTATTTCAAAAATATCATATAAGTTTCCGGGGTGATTGAACTGATATTGAACTGATAAAAAGTTGCAGTTAGTACTTCATAAATTGGGGTTTTGCTGATTAAGGGACGCTTTGTATGCAGAGGTAGTGTACGGAAAGAGAAGGGGGCGGACCAGGACAT
>UQGG01000083.1 GCA_900540475.1 uncultured Robinsoniella sp.
AGAATCTTTCAAGGTTGTTTCACTGTTCAATTATCAAGGTTCTGTTTGCTTTTCTCTGTTGTTGTACTCTTTAGCGCAACTTCTATATGTTATCACACTGTCAAGTGTTTGTCAACAACTTTTTTAAATTTATTTTTTTCAATCTTCCGATTGATCTGTGCTGTTTTTTAACAGCTTTGATATATTACCATTTTTGTCAAAAGATGTCAATACCTTTTTCAAAACTTTTTTAAATATTTTTTCAGGCCTTCTTTTGACACAAAACAATCCACCGCAATCACTTGCAGTGGACTGTTATAATATCATTATTCAAAAAAACTGTCAAGATAAATCTCCCATTTTTTCAATTATTTTTTCTAACTATGCAATACCATACAGCATCAGCACCGTTGCACTCAACTTCAGGTAAAATAAGACATGGCATCCGTCAGTATTTTCAGGAAGATATTGTTGTCATATATGAAACTTAAGATCTTACTGTTGTGAATCATCAGCATGAGATCTCTTCCTAAATCAATACTGCTGAATACGGTAATAATTAAAAATGCTATCCATACAAACACCAGCCCCTGCACCAAGCCTAACACTAATCCCAGCACCTGATTTATCCCATGGATAATCGGCAGGTTTGCTATAACATCCAGGGTCATCACTGTGATCCATAAAAAGCTTACAACCAACAGGAAGGTTGCCACAAAAGAAATAATATTCAATATAAGTGTAGCCATATAGCTGGGGATATACTCCTCAAAACTCTGCACAGCCAGTTTTTCATAGCCGGTCTTATTGTTATTGCTTTCCAGCATATTCTGGATTACGGCAGGCAGTTTCAACTCTTCTATCAGTTTTGCCTGATCAAGCATCGATATTCCATTACCGGAGTTTTCCCCGGATCCGTCTTTGCCCTTATTTCCTCCAGCCGCACTATTAGGGTTCTGGTCATCCCCATTCTGGCTGTTGCTCTGGCTATCGGTGTTCTGGTTGTCCCCGTTCTGGCTGCTGCCCCTGTTATCGGTGTTCTGCTTGTCCCCGTTCTGATCGTCTTTGGTATCTTTCTTCTCGTTACCGGTAATACCAAATGCTGACTGGCATTTTTCTTCTATCATGCTGTATAAAGGGGTCTGGGTTTTTAAAAACTCCGTGACATAGGGAGTTGCTATAGAAACCAGAACAATGGATACAATTAACGAAACCATTGATATAAATGTCTTTATAAATCCCCTTCTATAACCATTTAATATAAAGAATAATAGCACTAACAGCACTATAATTGTTAGTAGATTCATGATGTTTTCTCCTATTTAAGCCTTATCTGATCTGTACTGTTCTGTGTAATCATCGTGTATTTCCGAAATCCCCTGGCGCTCATAATATTGATAATGGGCTTTCTGTAGCTTCCGGAAAATTTCTCTTTTCCTCCTATGCTGTAAATGGCAAACTTGCCTTCATTAAACATGATAATCTCGTCCCCGTCAATCTTAATCTGCTTATAATCCAGATCAAAATATTTCTGCATGGTCTTTCTTCCGCTGAGGTTATAGAGACGCATCAGATACTTGTGGTCAGGGTCATCGCTGCCTACCACTATCCCGATATTACTATCGCTGTAGAAGATACTGACGATCTCTTCCTCCAGATCGATTTTAACACTTTCCTGGGGCACCTGACTCCCTTTAAAAATGGTAAACCCGTCATTGCGAAATGCCACCGACGTCGTATCATTCATAAATAACGTTTTAGGAACTATAGTATTATCATAGGTTACACTACTCACCTCATTATTAATCTGGGTCTGCCCTACAGAATCAAAATTATAAAATGCAATCTTGGTGCTCATTTTTTCTTTTGCTACATTCAGGTAAGATACCATCATCTTTAATCCGTCCGGTGCCAATGCAATATCCATGGGATATCCAAAATCATTAACCGAAGTGCGGTTCTCTGCAATTGGATTACCTTTGGTATCATAAAAATTAATCCAGGTTGTGTCTCCTTCTTCCAGTACTGCTGCTACGACACCTTGATTTGCCACCTTAACTTTTAATATGGGCATTGAAGTCTCAAAGGAGCCGATCTGTCCATTTTCATCAAAAATATAGATCTGGGTACCCTTTTGGTCCCCTACTACCGCTGTTGTCCCGCATATATCAATAATGGGACTCTGCATACTGAATGTTGCACTGAATAAGACTTCATTTCCAGAGCTGACGCAGCTCACACCATCCGGGCTGTATTTCAGAAGATTGCCGCCAAGCTGTGCATACTGTGTCGCTGTTATGTCAGATCTTTTTTCGCTCGCCAGCGTTGTATAGTTGTGAAAAACCCGAACATAGTTATAAATAGAATACCCAATTATTAATAGGGCTATTACACCGATTATGATTCCCCAGCGGGAAAAAATCAATTTTTTATGTTTCTCGATTTTAGTTGTTAAATCCAGCATTTCATCACTTTGCGTTTGAAGCTGCTTTTTCTCCAGCCTCTTATCCTTTATTTTTTGAATCTTTTCCCTGATCTTAATAAACTTAAACTTGTCCTTAAAAAAGTCTTTTATCTTTCCCATCTGTACTCTCTTTCGTATCTCCAAGTGTTATTTTGATTTATCGTTTGAAACAGTATAACATACTTTTTTATGGGAGTACAATTTTTTGTCCGGGTAAAATCGTATTTTTATCTGTAATTCCATTTAATGAACAGATATCTTCTACTTTATCCAGCGTTCCATAATACATTTCACTTATGGTTGCCAGAGTGTCGCCATCCTTTACCACGTAAGAAGCACGGCCCAGTGTCTCCCTTGCAGGCTGTTTCGCCGGATCTGTCTGATTCTGGGCGTCGGTCTGCTGTGCCTGGCTTGTCTTATCCTGCTGGTCTGTCTGTCCCGCCTGATTTGCCTGGCTGCTCTGTCCTGCATTGCTTTCCTGGCTTTCTGAAGCCGCTGCATTCGTATCCTTGGAAGCATCCGTACTATTTGCTGCATCCGTTTTTGCCTCCTGGCCACTACCTTTTGCTGCCTCTGTTTCTTTGTCTCCCTTTGCGCTGCCTGATTCCGTAGCCGGCTGGGGATCTGTTTCCCTGCTGCTGCCTTCTTTGTTTTTATCAATCGCTGCATTTTTTTCGGACACGCTCTGTTCTTTTTCTGTCTTTGTCTGAGCAGGCGCCATAGCAGATACGGAGTCCGCATCACCTTCCGCCCCGGTTCCTTTGCCGCCCATGGATTCCGAAATTCCGGCAAGTGCCATTTCCATATCCTTCATTTTATCATAGTTATTAATGAGCGTAACTCCAATTATAAGAACGGTGAGCACAAGAAAAGAGCTGGCTGCATACAAAAGCTTTGTAGTAATTGGCTGCTTGTCCGACTCTTTGTTTTCCTGTTTCTCTTTCTTCTCTTTTTTCTCTTCCGCTATCTTCTTACGGAAGCTTTGTACTGCATCATCTTTTACCTCTGTCTCTTCCTCAACCGAGCGATCCTTGTTGCAAGCCACCATGTATTCCTGCATCATGATGTTCTTTTCATAATAAATATAGTAGCCTCTCTGAGCCACCAGCCTGCCGCTTTCAAGGGCAAATACTGCTGATTCATTCTCAGTGAAATCCCGTAGTATAAGTATCTGGTCTTCCCCGGGAAACTGGCTTTCATGTATGCGCTGCATCTCTTCTGTTGCAATCAGCGTGGATTCTTCTTCTCCCAGATACCAGCCGACTATCTCTCTGCCGTCAAAGTATTCCATCATCTGCTGCTGGACCTTGTCCCACATTTCTTCCCCGAAATCCAACTCATCTACAGCCAGTGCTCCATTTATAAATATATAACGGTTCTTACCTGCCCTTTGTACTTCACCCAGAAGAATTGCCGCTGCCCGCTGCGTTCCTTCTTTTCTATCCTTTGCTAACTGATGCATGTAAGTAACCGCATAATCTTCAATGTAAATTTTCCTGTCTTGTCCGCCTTCTCCGATCTGCCTGATATTTTTTGGCAGTGCTACCTGTGCTTCTCCATCTTTGTCCCCTTTGTGTTCCCCTTTGTAAATGACTTCTATCATACCCCTGTTCACTCCTTTATTGGTTCCATGATATTACAGAGATTATCATATTTTGAATGCAGATTTTATCAATTCATGGTAAGGAAATCCAGAGATTTCCGACATAATATCAATTTTGGCAACATGGTTTTTTATATTATTTAATTAATCTCGAAATACGGTATCACATTGAGTGAATATTTTAAAAAGAATGAGGATAAACTTTAGAAAAGCATCAGAAAGGGTAAAGAACATGCATTCCGACTCATTGAAAAAAACACATTATATTAACTCAAAAGAAAAAAACGCCCCGATTGTTTTAGGCGAGCATTTACTTGATTTTTTACAAAGCCCCGATTTTAGCCAGGCCCCCCCTGTATTCGTCTGCATCGGCAGCGACCGGGTAACCGGTGACAGCCTGGGACCGCTCATCGGAAGCCGGTTAAAAAAGCAATTAGGACGTCATTTTGCGGTATATGGAACTTTAGATTCGCCAATCCATGCCCTGAATCTGGATGAGGCAATACAAAATATAAAAAAGCGCCACAGCAACAATACGATTATTGCTATAGACGCTTCTCTGGGCACGAAACGGCATCAGGGATACATTTCCATAGGGAAAGGCAGCCTGCTTCCGGGAGCCGGCGTAGAAAAGAAGTTAAACGCTGTAGGAGATGTCTTCATCACCGGGATCATTAATACTGCAGGACGCTTCGCCCACCTGGCGCTGCAGACCACCAGGCTCTCTACCGTAATGCACCTGGCGGACTGCATGATCGACGGCATTCTGCTTGCCTGCCGTTATTATGCCCTGGACACAGATTCTCTGGAAACCCTGTGGGATTTTGATGATCTGTATTCCCCTATGCCTGCTCTGGCTCCCACTACAGGCGCAACCTTAGACGCTAACTGATACATGGTTCGATATCCAAAGGGGAGCTTGATTCTCTTTGGCATTATCTTACCGGAATAATGGTCGGTGATCTCGCATGCTCCGCAATATTTATCCGTAAGGCAGATAATATAAGATTCAAAATACTTTGGCGGTATGATAGTTAACGGCCACATGTGCTTTCGAATAATATCCTTCTCCATATCATTCAGGTCAAAGTATTTTTCTGCCCTTCTAAGAGCCACTTTGGGATGGGTCAGTCCATGAAAACGGTCGCCGGTCTTTGCTGCATGTTCTCTCCAGTCATATAGAAACAAATCATGCAGCATGCCTGCCCTTGCCGCAGCTCTGGCATCCAGCCCCAGAACTTTACATATCTGGTAATTATAATAAGCCACATTCAGACAATGCTGGTAACAGTCTGTATCACAATGATGGGGAAACTTCTTCATCTGCAGTACCACGGGATGTTCCATTATATCCCGGATACATTCGTAAAATTCCTGCTTCATATCATTACGGTGACTCCTTGCCCGTCTGGCTCTGGCATCACGTGTCATAATATCCCTTCTTTCTGGACAATAATTTTTTATCATTTTTATTATACCCAAAACACCATTGAAATACCATAGCATGTTTACGCCGTTCCCGGTTAAACCCGATTTTTCTACAACATTAAAAATGCCATATGGCAGCCAGATTCATACCCATGTATAAAATCTGACTTCCATATGACATTATGATTCATTAAAATTAAACAAAGGATTTAATTTTTGTATAAATTCCTTCTGCATCAAGACCGTATTTATGCAATAATGCTACTGCAGGGCCTGATTCACCAAAGACATCATTGATACCGATTTTCATAACTTTTGTCGGTGCATTTTCGCTTAAACAGTCGCATACTGCACTGCCAAGTCCACCGATTACAGAGTGTTCTTCTACCGTCACTACTTTTCCGGTTTCCTTTGCAGCTGCAATAATTAATTCTTCATCCAGCGGTTTGATGGTATGAATATTAATCACCTTCGCCTCTACTCCGTCTGCTGCCAGTTTTTCAGCTGCTTCCAGACATGCTGATACGGGAAGTCCGCTTGCAACGATGGTAAGGTCTTTTCCTTCTCTTAAGACAACACCTTTTCCTAATTCAAATTTATACTCAGGTTTATCATTGATTACCGGAACTGCTAAACGTCCAAAACGTAAGTATACGGGTCCTTCATATTCAAATGCTGCTGCAACTGCTGCTCTTGCTTCTACATCATCGGAAGGATTGATTACTACCATTCCCGGAATTGTTCTCATTAATGCAATGTCTTCATTACACTGATGGGTTGCTCCATCTTCTCCAACGGAGATTCCGGCATGTGTTGCACCGATTTTGACATTTAAATGGGGATACCCAATGGAGTTACGAACCTGTTCAAATGCGCGTCCTGCTGCGAACATAGCAAAAGAACTCATGAACGGAATTTTACCGGTTGCTGCAAGTCCTGCTGCGATTCCAGCCATATTGCATTCTGCGATACCGCAGTCAATATGACGCTCCGGAAATGCTTTTTTGAAGATACCTGTTTTGGTAGCTGCTGCAAGGTCAGCGTCGAGTACTACGAGATTATCGTATGTTGCTCCTAATTCTGCCAGAGCATTACCATAGCTGTCTCTGGTTGCAATTTTCTTTACTTCTGACATAATGCTTCACCTGCCTTTTCTAAATCTGACATAGCCACTGCATACTGCTCATCGTTCGGAGCAGTTCCATGCCATGCTACTGAATTTTCCATAAAGGAAACTCCCTTGCCTTTTACTGTCTTCATAACAATCGCTGTCGGCATTCCTTTTACTGTTTTTGCTTCGTCGAATGCTGCTTTTAACTGATCGAAATCATTTCCGTCAGCAACATTGATTACATGAAAATTGAATGCTTCAAACTTTTTGTCTATCGGATAAGGAGAACAAACATCTGCAACACTTCCGTCGATCTGCAGTCCGTTGTTATCTACGATTACCACCAGATTGTCTAACTTTCTGGCACCTGCGAACATAGATGCTTCCCATACCTGTCCTTCCTGGATCTCACCATCTCCAAGCAGGGTGTATACACGGTAGTCTTCGTTACTTAATTTTGCAGAAAGAGCCATTCCTACTGCTGCGGAGATTCCCTGTCCCAATGATCCGCTGGACATATCAACGCCCGGTATATGTTTCATATCCGGATGTCCCTGTAAGTAGGAACCGAGATGACGTAAAGTTTTTAAGTCTTCTACTGGAAAATATCCTCTGTTTGCCAAAGTGGAATAGAGTCCCGGAGCCGTATGTCCTTTTGATAATACAAAACGGTCTCTATCTGCTTTCTTTGGATCCTTCGGATCAATATTCATTTCTTCAAAATATAAATAAGTAAACACATCTGCTGCTGATAAAGATCCGCCCGGATGTCCTGCTTTAGCGCTATGCACTGCAGTTACAATCCCTTTACGGACTTCATTGGCAGTTTTCTGAAGCTCTAATTTGTTCATATAATCCTCCTGAATTTTATTCCTGCGAGCAAAGAGCCAGGCGGACATGTCTGTCCATCTGGCGCCGCTGCGAAGGCTTAATACCCCGCAGCCTGCTGCGCTGCTATTTTGAGCCCCGCCATCTGGAGCGGAGTATTGAGCCTGATAGTCACATTATAACCTTAATATATACAATATGTAAAGTACTTAATTTGATACGGGTAACCTCCCGCAAATCAATTTCAAATACTTTAATAAGGTTAAACTTCTATTATTCACCGAATACTGCTTTGTAGTCTGCCTGGAATTTTTCAATACCTGCATCTGTTAACGGATGTTTTGTCATCTGCTCGATAACAGAGTAAGGAACTGTTGCGATATCAGCACCAGCTAAAGCACAGTCTGTAACATGAATCGGGTTACGAACGCTTGCTGCGATAATTTCAGTTTCAATTCCTGATACTGCAAACATTTCAGCAATTTCAGAGATTAAATCCACGCCTCTTACAGAGATGTCATCCAGACGTCCAAGGAAAGGTGATACGTAGGATGCACCTGCTCTTGCTGCTAATAATGCCTGGTTAGCTGAGAAGATCAATGTTACATTTGTTTTGATTCCTTCACCTGCCAGAACTTTTGTTGCTTTTAATCCTTCTACGGTCATTGGAATTTTAACTACCATGTTTGGATGAATTTTCGCAATTTCTCTTCCTTCTGCGATCATTCCCTCTGCATCAGTTGTGGTAGCCTTTACTTCTCCGCTGATCGGTCCGTCAACGATGGATGTGATTTCTTTGATTACTTCAACGAAATCTCTTCCCTCTTTTGCGATCAGGGATGGATTTGTTGTAACACCACAGATAACGCCCATATCATTTGCTTTTTTAATGTCCTCTACTTTTGCTGTGTCGATGAAAAATTTCATTTTGTTTCCTCCTTTGGAATGTGTGGTTATGAGATTTATTTTTATGAATCGCTGAATGGATTCATCTTTTCTTTGTTATTAACAGTATAGCATATGTTTTTAAATGTTCAATAGGGCGGATTTTTATTAATTATTTTATCTGTTAATAATTTTATTTTTATTAATAAAAATATGGCATATTTTCTGGGATTAACAGTTGTTCCTGGGTTTTTTGTAGGATTTTCGATGCAAATATTGATTTTTATTAATAATAATTTTTTCAAAAGTATTTAATTTATTTTTTTAATTCTTCGCATAAGAGGTCGTTCCACGTACTATCAGTTTTGGTTCATATTCCACATGATAAATGCTGGTTGGCTGGAGTTCCAGGGCATCCAGGGTATTTTTGGAATGTATTTTCCGAATAATGATATCGCAGGCATCCCTTCCTTTCAAAGGAACAAAATGTTCAATAGTGGTCAGGGACATCCGTTTCATTTTGGAAAACAGTATATTGTCGCAGCCAATGACGGACACATCTCCGGGAACTTTTAGCTTTGCCTCATATAGCGCATCCATAATTCCAAAAGCAATCATATCATTGAGTCCTGCGATGGCAGTCAGGTCATCGTGCTCCTTTAGCAGCTCCTTCGTCAGATCGTATCCCATCTTGTATTCCGAATCAATGCTGGGCATGACAGTATCCATATCCTCATCCGCTGATTTCACATAAACCGTGTCCCCAAACCCTGCCGCACGGAACTCTTTTACAAATCCTTCCACACGTTTAAAGCGCTGCCTCTGCCGGTCTGTCAGCGGTGGTGACACGAATGCCGCTCTCTGGTGTCCCAGTTCCAGCAAGTGCTTTGCCATCAGCCTGCCGGGCTTTGAATTGTTCAGTTCCACTGCATCAACTTCCATAATATCTTCCCGGTTATTGATTACCACAAATGGAATATGTTCAGCCAGTACCTTGACCTGTTCCATAAAACAGGTGCTGGGGTTGCTGGTATAAATTATTCCAAGTGGCTGAACGCTGTCCATCATTTTCAGATAATATTCTTCCATTTTCAGGTCTCTCTGGGTGTTGCATACAAATACGGCATACCCCTCTTCTTTTGCAACCCCTTCAATTCCCTGCAGCAGCATGACATAATAGGGATTGGTCAGTGTCGGGCAGAAAACAGTGATGAGTTTCCTTGCTTTATTATCCTTTCTCACTCTGCGTTTCGGAATGTCGTATCCCAGTTCCCGGGCTGTATGTTCCACTTTTTCAACGGTTTCTTTGGAAAATGATACGTTGTACTTCTTATTTAATATCATGGAAACAGTTGCCTGGGATACACCGGAGGCTTTTGCTACGTCTGATGATGTTACTTTGTTCTTTTTCACTCTGGTTCCTGCTTTCTGTATAATTACTTTCTAATTTTTGATTCCGGCAGACATGTCTGAAAATAGCTTTTATCAAGATATGCTTATCCTGATAAATCCTTTATTTCTCGTTGACTTTACGGATTACCCTGCAGGGATTCCCCACTGCCAGACTGTCTGGCGGAATATCCTTTGCAACGACACTGCCTGCACCGATTACACTGTTTGCACCAATCGTTACGCCCGGAAGCACCATGACGCCTGCGCAGATCCAGACATTGTCGCCTATGGTAACCGGATGTGTGTATTCCAGTCCTTGAATCCGCTGTGCCGTGTCCATAGCATGTTCTTCCGTTATAATACATACATTGGGCGCAATAAACACATTGTTTCCAATAGTGATCTTTCCGCTGTCCATAAGCTTGCAGTTGACGTTCAGGAAAAAGTTATCGCCTACTGTGGTATTATATCCATAAGTACAGAAAAGCGGCTGTTCCACAACGCAGTTTTTACCTGTACTGCCAAGCAGTTCCTGTATGGCTGCCTGCCGTGCTTCCCGGTCAAGCGGGTGGATGTTGTTGTATTCGTATAGCTTTTTTACCGTTACGTCACGGTCTGCTGCCAGTTCAGGATCCCCTGGCTGATATAGCATCTCCGCATATGATTTTTCTTTTTCTGTCATAATGTTTACTCCTTCATACGATTTGTTATTTCTGCCCCACATGGCTATTGTTTTGCTTAGATATGAGGCGTGCAGACATCATCATTTACTTTGAAACCATTATACCAAAGGAATGGAAAAAAGGCTACTTGATGCAAATATTTTATTTTGTAAGAAAAATTTCAGAAATAACCCTTAAAAATGACGGTATTATCGGCTATAATAGGTTTAATGAATTCAGAAAAGCGGTAGGAGGAAGATATGGAGTCTGGAAAAATACTGGTGGTAGATGACGACCGGGAAATTGTACGTGCAATTGCAAAGCTTTTAGAACTGGAGGGTTATCAGGTGTTGCGCGCCTATGACGGGCTGGAGGCTCTGGATCTGGTTATGAGTAACGAAATCCATTTAATATTACTGGATGTGATGATGCCCAGGCTAAACGGCCTGTCAGCAATGATGAAGATCCGGGAAAGCAAAAACATCCCCATTATCATCCTTTCAGCAAAAACAGAGGAGAGTGATAAGGTCCTTGGTTTATCTATGGGCGCGGATGACTATGTATCCAAGCCTTTTAATACGGCAGAGCTTATTGCAAGAGTAAAATCCCAGCTTCGCAGGTATCTGGCACTTGGTACGATCGGATCCGGAGATCAGGCAAATGATAATATCATCTCACTTGGAGATCTCGTTTTGGATAAAAACAGCAAAGAAATCCAAGTGAACGGGAAAAATGCAAAACTTACTGCAACAGAATATAAGATACTGGAACTGCTGATGGGCAATCCAGGCAGAGTTTTCTCTGCAGAAGAAATATACAGCCGGGTATGGAATGAAGAAGCCTACTCGGTGGAGAACACGGTAATGGTGCATATCAGGCGCATTCGGGAGAAAATTGAAATCAATCCGAAAACGCCTCAATACTTAAAGGTGGTATGGGGAATTGGATATAAAATTGAAAAATGTCAACACTGAAAAAGAATATAAATATGTATGGTTTGGGATTCTGACCCTGGGATTGTCCGGTATCAGCGCAGCTTCGGCAGAGCTGTCGTTTTCAGATTCCGCTCCGGGATTTTTATTATGGCTGGTTATTTATGCATGTGGCGCAGCCTCTGTATTGGCGGTCATTGAATTAGTAAGACGCCTGGGCGCAGCAAGAGAAGAGATCTTTATCGACTACCTGGATAACTGGAAGCTGGAGACGCCAGTCATTCTTTTACTGGTATTCTATTTCTTTTATAAAATATTTATTTATCACAGCTGGTTCTATCGAATTGTAGATGATGCAGGAAGTCTGGGCATGAGCTTTACCTTTCTGCTGACGTCCCTGAACCTGTTTTTACTGTCCATTCCTTTTATGATGGTAATATCCGGACTGATCCTGGTATTTATCAGGCATTTTAAGATTCTGGAATTAAGGGAGAATAACCGTTACAAAACAATGTTGCCGAAACTCAAAGAATACTACCGGCAAAACCGGTCTTTATATGAACAAAACTATGATTTTCAGAAAAAACAGCATAAGCATACTGTTTTCGGAGTTGTGACAATTATTATTATGATGTTTGCCCTGGCTTTATTTTTAGGAGCATCCGACTTCTTAATGTATACCGGCGGACCCGGCGCGCTGTTTATTATCGTCTTATATATATGCGGCTTTATTGGTATTTTCCAGTATATTGGAGGGCAACGGCGGGTTGGACGAATGGGAAAAGTCCTGGATGCAGTTGAACTGATTGAATCAGGCGGCACTTACCATCCGGATGGTACATTAAAGAAAAACCCTGCATTTGAAAAGGCATCTGCCCAGTTAGTCTCTATCCAGAAGCAGATGCAGACCAGCGCTACGGAGCAGAAAAAGAGTGAACGGATGAAGGTGGATCTGATCACGAATGTGTCTCATGACCTAAAGACTCCCCTTACGTCCATTATCAGCTATATTGATTTACTGCAAAAGGAAGAGGGGCTCTCGGAAGAAGCAAATGATTATCTGAAAATTCTTGCTCAGAAATCAGATCGTCTCAAGGATATGGTTCAGGATTTATTCGAGATCTCAAAGGCTACCAGCGGAACCATTGAACTGGAGCTGGAATGCCTGAATATGAGAAAACTGCTGGAACAGACATTAGGCGATATGGATGACCAGATTCAAAAATCAGGCCTTGTAATTAAGAAAAATTTCTGTAAAGAGGATGCTTATTTCCTGGGAGACGGCAAAAGAATGTACCGGGTTTACCAGAACCTGATTGAAAATGCACTGAAATATTCCCTCACCGGTACCAGAATTTATATTGACCTTATAGTAGAAGGTACACGGGTAACAACGGTGATCAAAAATATTGCAGGGTACGAAATGAACTTTGTTGATGGAGATATCACAGAGCGGTTTGTTCGGGGTGATAAGGAGCGCAGTTCGGAAGGAAACGGACTTGGACTTTCCATAGCCAAGAGCTTTACGGAGATGTGTTACGGGAATCTGGATATTGATGTTGACGGAGATTTATTCAAGGTTACGGTTTCATTTCCGGAAACGAATAAGCAATGAACCGATTCGTAAAGAGCGGTACGTATATTGAAACAATTACCAGGACAGCAGACGCCAGTAATACGGGGTCTGCTGTTTTGTTCCATTTCCATTTCTGAGTACCAATTATTTTATATCCCGATTTAAACTGCTCCAGGTTTCAAAAACCGTATAGACATTTTCAGGAGCTGCACCGGGACCAAACTCGCATTGTGCAATACATCCCCCATTCTTCCAAAGCTTCTTATATACTTGCTGAACCGCCTTTGCTACTTCCTCTTTTGTGCCCTCGGGTAAAATATGCTGGCGGTCTATTTCTCCCCAAAACGTAATTTTTCCGCGATACTTCTCAAGTTCTTCCAATCCAATGCAGAAAATCTGGGAATTAAAAGCATCCAGACCCAATTCTATCATTCTGGGATAAATCTCTTTTGTATTTCCATCGGAATGCATAAATGATTTTTTGCCGTACTTTTTGGCTATATCGATGTAATCTTTATACATGGGTCGAAATATCTGATCCCAAATACTGGGATTGATTAATAAGGTATTCTGGCTTCCCCAATCATCCATAAACATGATTCCGTCGATTTCTGTCTGCGCCCATTTTTCTACCAGCCTGCAGTAAAAATCATGCATTTTAGATATAAACTCCATCATTTTTTCAGGGGGATCCATGATGTCCATATACAGTTCTTCTGTGGTTCTTAAAAACTGAAGCTGTTCAAACGGACGGGGGCAGCAGCCGCTTAGCACAAACTGATCTGTATTCCTGCAAAAACTGTTTACCGCTTCCACATCAAAGTCCAGCAGTTCCTCTGGAATATGAATTCCATCGGCGTCCAGCCAATCCTCATCCTTTATTAATGCTTCTTTTACTTCACCGATAATTCCCTGGTGAATATTTATAAATCTGCAGCCCCAGTCATCAATGAATTCTCCCACTTCACAGGAATTACCCCTGGACTGGGTGGGCGTCTTTAAGAGAGTGGGTGCTGTTACTATATCATCCCGGTATTCCTTATGGATACGTTCCACCATCTCCCGATGGTTCATATCCGCCCAGGGCAGATACCATAATTGCCTGGGTATTCTCCCATCTGTATTTCGAAATTCCAGGGTTGCGTTTACTAATTCTCTTGATGTCATGTGATCTCTCCTTTATTTTTAGCGTATTTTTGTACAAACCGGCGCTGTTTTCTCCAGCTGTTTTCTATGTCCCGGTTTTGGTATCCATGATTGGATATTGCAAAAATGTTTCCCATACATTATATTTAAGTTATAAGTAATCCCTATATGGAGGTGCCTAAGTATGGAATGTTTTGATGATGACTATATCTGGGAGAAGGATTTTAAAAAACTGAACAAACAGCATATTATGATTCCCTCTTTACATATGATCGCACGTGTTGCTCTAAACCGGGCTTCTGCCCCATTACCCCAGCATTATCATAAAAACCGGTTAGAATTTGTAATCGTAATTAACGGTCACCAGCAATATTCTGTGAACGGCCACACCTACCATCTGTTCGGACAGGATGTTTTTACTGCCTTTCCCGGCGAACCTCATGGCAATAACAATTCTCATCAGGCTGTATGTGAATTTATCTGGTTTCAGATCGATATGACGAAATGCAGTAATTTTCTTGGTTTATCACCGCCTCTAAGTGATATTCTGTATGAGAAGCTTAGCAATTACAAAAAAAGAACTCATAAAGTGGGCAATTCAGAGCTTTTGCTGTTAATACAGTCTTTTGACTGCTTTTGTTCAAAAGACCCTGCCTGGAAACTGCTGGGGCACAGCCTGTTCCTTTCATTTCTGACCGAGCTCACCCTCACCGAGAACATTTCCCAGGATATTTCCAGTGATATTCAGATGGCTATAGACTACATTAAGGAAAATATCACGGAATTTATTAATTTCTCATCCATAAGCGAAGTATGTAATCTGTCTGTTTCCAGATTAAAGACAAAATTTAAGGAACAGATGGGCATTACTCCCAGAGAGTATATTAATTCTCTGAAAGTGGAGTATGCAAAAAATATGCTGATGAACGAAAACTATAGTATTACAGATGTCGCTTTTGATCTGAACTTTTCCTCCAGTAATTATTTTTCTTCGGTCTTTAAACAGTTTACAGGCTTCACGCCTTCTCAGTACCGGGATCTGATCTCTCATGGTTCTATTACTGACGCCTCCTTTCACGAACCTTCTTAGAGCGGGTTTGAATATTGCTTTCTGTTTATTTATTTTTGTATTCATATATTATAATTTATTTTGTTTTTCTGCATTTAAAATCGTACATAGTACTAATTTATACATTCTATACGCCACATTTGTTGTAAGTAAATATACCATCATCGATTAACTGTGCAACATAAAAAAGTCCGGTTTCTTTCCGCAAAAAGAAACTGGACTTTTCATATTATGCATCTATCATCTGCTGCTACGTGTTTTATGCTTTTTGATTTATTCCTCTTATAATCCTATCTGCTGTCACCTTTTACAAAAATTTCAGGAGCCTTCAAAATCCCAGTCTCCTTGATAAAATATTCATAAGACCACTCTTCTTTTGTACTTCTCCATGCATTCGGTCCGAACCACCGTTCCACCTCATTGCAGTTATGAATGGCGCCAAAGGTATTTACCCGGTTTCCAAAACTGGTTATATTAAGCTGATGAACTCCCGCCTGTACCTCTCCCAGAGAAATGCTGTACGGTGAAAATGCGATATTTCCGACTGACGCCCCGTCCATTTCCACTTTCAGCAGCGGACTTCTGAATCTGGAAATTTGCAGGCGGGCGTCTCCTCCGGGAAGCGTCACCGGAACTTCATAAGTTACGTTACCCCCATAGAAAGGAAATCCCTGACGGGTAATATCTCCAAACGTCAGTGTCTTGGGTTTTTCCTGCAGGACGCTTCTGCTGCCTTCCACAGATACGCCAAATTCACCCAGCAGGTACATGGCTTCCACATTTCGTTTTGCATTGTATGGGATCTTCACAAGAATTTCGTTGATCCCCTCCTTAAGTCCTCCTACAGGTACGGTGCAGATATCACGATCTGTATACCATCCATCCACACTGACCGCTGCTAACTCTCCGTTGATTCTTATTTCCACATCGCGGGCATCTTCCAGCGCAAGGTGCAGATCGGTAAGGGGAGACAGGCTTCGAACAGAAAATTTCAGGCTCAGGCTGTGATCATATGGATATTCTTTGGGGTCCGTCCAGGGCTGGGCAAATGCCTCCATCCTCTTTGGATACCCCAACTGATCCCGGAACAGATTATCGATCCTCATAATTTCTTCCCGTGGCTGCCAGGCTCCTCCGTCAAATTGATACTCTGCCAGATCCAAAATGCAGACATTTGGCTCTGATAAGGTATAATTCATCGGATCTTGGGGCGTAATACTAATTTCTTTTTTTATTGTCTCACCCAGGGCTGCCCGTTTATCCCGCATCTGTGCAGCGTCTGCTTTATCAGCTGCTTTCGGCAGCGGCTCCATATATATAAGCAGGCTGTCATGTTCGAACAATGTCATTGTAACGGTAGTCTTCTCTGCGTTATTTACTGTTTCCAGTTCCCGGGTTTCTCCTGTGAGCGTATCGTACAGGGTCAGTTTCCAATTGCCTGCCAGGCTTATGGTGTCCCGCTCCGGTCTTGGGATATCCTGGTTTTTCATGGGTTTTACATGAGACAGGAAGAGCCAGCGGTTTTCCCCGTCTTTTCGCATCTGATAAATCCGGTTATCTGTGCGGATACCTCTGGCATCTCTGATATCCAGCATACGGCAGTTCTCAAGGGTATTCAGCAGTTCGTTGGCGCAAAACGCGGCCTGAGTGCACTTCTTAGCCAGCTGTGTGGGACGGCTGTCCTTCTTTGCGTCCATGTACCTGGGAAGCCTGCCGGTAAAGATTACCTGACCGCCCTGTTCCCTGAATTTTTCCAGGCGTTCCACTGTGGTCTTTCGCAAGGTAATACAGTTGGGCACCACTATTGCGTCATATTTCATTACTCCCACCGGAAATCTCTTATCTGTAATCTGCTCCGGTTCCATCTGTTCCGGAAGCAGGGATTCAGAAATAAAGTCAAAATCCATCAGACCGTACAGCAGCCATTCGATCACCGAACGAAACCCATCTTCCAGCTCCCGACGGATACCGCTTGTCTTCTCTTCTGTTCCCCAGTAAATCCAATAGGACTCGATGGGATGGATAACGCCGATTTTTACCTCCGGCGTTCCCCGGGTGACAGCGGTATTGACTCTTGCAAAGTGATCCTCGATCATTTTATATTCCCGGTACCATGGAGACTGGTACCCGATAGCGGCGGGATAATCCCTCTTTGCTTCCCCTGCCATGCTCACCCAGTTCAGATGCGGCACGCGAATCGTGACACCCAGGGCTGCCTGCCAGTCTCCCTGTAATTTATGTCCCCGGAAATCAAAATCCCAGTTTGTCACCCCATAGAGTTCGCTTGCCATTCCTTCCCTGCCGTACTGATGGACCGCACTCTGCGCCTGCTTTGCAGTGGAAAGTTCCCGGCTGTCACAGAGCATATCGATTCCCGGAAGGTCAAATGCTTTATATGAGCGCATTGCCTCACCCAGGGCTGCCGTCTGAGACATCAGTTCCGGCTCTTCCATCATATGTCCCGTAAGGCGGATACCATGGGCGTTACACCAGTCTCCCACCTGCACCGCATAGGACTGTACAAACCGTTCACAAATATGATCATGATAACGGTATCTGGTCTCCGATACCTGATCTTCTCCCTGTTCCCAAAATAGTTCCGGCAGCTTCTTAAGCAGGCTTTCCCCATAGGATTCCAAAAAGGTATCTTCCAGATCATCCGTATAGGGTATGATGACCTGTTCTCTGGCATCTGCGTAGCCCAGCCTTCCCTTATGGCAAAACTGGGGCTCATCCGTGAAGATGGCCGGAATCCGTTTTCCAAACTCTTCTCCCACTCCCTCTGCATACTTTTCATGGGCAGCCCTAAGAAACTGCTGTACTGCCTCCGGATTCAGGGTATCCAGATAAGCCTGGTTATTGAACCAGGGATTATCCCCTGAGACCTCCCGGTAAGCATACCATTTCTCATATCCGGGTGACGGTTCCTCATCTTCTTTTAGCGTGCAGTAATCTTCCAGCCACCCATCCAAAAGCTTTACCCCGTAACACTGTAACAGCTTTCGTTCCATACTCCGTACCGCCTGTGCACCGGAGATATAGACAGGCTGAAAATATTTCCCATCTAAATTCTCGGGACTGAACACCAGGAACCGGGTGCGGTACTGATGATCTCCTGTGACAAATCCTCCCCCGTATCCCGATGGCCAGCGGTCTTCGTCATACAGCCAGAGCAGCATATCTCTTTTCTCTGCCTGTTCCAGGCTGTATTTCACCAGTTCCATAAATTCCTCACCCATATACGGGATATCAAGCCCCGTGCGGCAGTGGAGATGTGCGCCACCCATCCCCATTTCCTCAAGCTCCCCATAGGCGTGTTCTACATGTTCCCGGGTCATTTTGCAGTTCCATGCCCAGAACGGTGCTCCCCTGTATTCTGACGGGGGATTTTCAAATAATTCCCTTGTTAATCTCTTTTCACTGCTTTTTTCGTATAGTTTCATGCTGCCTCCCAACCATTCTCCTAATCTCCCGGTATCTTCTCCGGTTTTTGATCCGATTTCTTATCTGATTTCTATTCTGTTTCTGATCTGATTTCTGATCTGATTTCTATCTGGTGTCTTATCTGGTGTCTGATTCGATTTCTATCCGGTTTCCAATCCGGTTATTTTCTGCGGCTATCATGCCTGGTTTAATTCCTCCATATATTCCGTGGGACTGATTCCGGTCACTGACCGGAAAATACGGCTGAAGTAAAACTGATCCCCGTACCCCACTCTGGAAGCTATATCCTTAATATAAAGCTCTCTGTTATCCCTCATGATCTGCTGTGCTTTTTCCACCCGGAGTACGGCAAGCCTTTTACTGAAGCTTACGGTGCTGTATTTCCTGAACAGACGGCTCAAATATGCCTGAGAGATGCCAAAGACATCGCATATCTTCTGCGGAGATAGATTTTCTGATAAATGTTCCCTCAGATATTTTTCTATTTTCTCAAAAAACTCCGGTGTATCTATCTTCCAGGTTCTGGATTCCTCCAGTATATTTCTGCACAGGATCTGCCGGATATCTTCCGCCAGCTTCTGCATATTCTCGGCATAATAAAATGCCTCATCAATAAAGTACTCACACATCGCTACCGGCTCGTCCAGCAGATCCGCCCTGCGAAAAAGGCTGAACATCTCACGGACCTTTTCTTCCGTCCATAGCTGGGTATACTCTTCCCTGCCCCACCTGGCAAAGCAGCGGGATATTTCATCCGGAATCTCCAGCCGGTTATGCTCTTTTACCAGAAATTCCAGCCTGCTAAGGGATGAATTGTCGAATTTATGTCTCCCTTTTTCAGCAGCATCCGCGTCACTGTCCCGGATAATCTGATTCTTCCCTATGACCAGCTGATAGTCCATGGTCTGATAAAGCTGCCGTATCATTTCCGGAAGTTTCTCTGCGGGAACCGGATTGTCCTTGAGCACCAGGGTATGAAATGCAGTGGTATTCTTATCCTTCTCCAGAATATGCATCATAAACCTGGCAAAGCTGCTGTGTACCATCAGTTTTACCGGGCATATATATAACGCCTCCATCTCATCCCTTCCATATACCATCAATTGTTCTTCTTTAATGGAAAATATTTCTACTCCCCGGAATTCTGCAAACCTTCTTGGCAGGCTGTTTCTTCTAAGCAGCGCAATATAATACTCCTCTTCACAAAAAATGCGCCGAAAGAGTGCCGGATCGGATATATTCCCTGTGTACATTTCCCTGATTAACCTGTTGCGGAGGCCGTAATAATACTCATCCAGCCTGCCCTGGATCATATACATGCTCTCCTGGAGCGTGGATGGTTTTACCGGTTTTAAAATATAATCGCATACCCCATAATGGAGTGCGGATTGGGCATAATCAAATTCCTGGTATCCGCTGATAATAACCGAGAGAATATCCGGATACTTTTCCTTCACCCTCTTTATGAGAAATATTCCATCCATGACAGGCATCTTTACATCCGTAATCAGCACATCCGGGCGGAGATACTCCAGTTGTTCCAACGCACTTTTTCCATCCTCTGCGGTCCCAATCACCTGAAAATACGGGCATTTGTTCTGAATAATTGTACAAATATGCTCCAGTGCAGCAGGCTCATCCTCCGCAATAAATACCTGATACATATGCTTTCATCTTTCCTTTCCCAGAGCGTGAATTTCAAACAGGTTCCAGAACGGTTCTGAAAGCAATTTTAAAACACGCCCTACTGCAGCGGCGCTCCGATGACAATCTCGGCACCGCCCTCCTCCTTATTCTGTATCCGGAAGATCAAATCACCTCCATTCAGCAGATACAGGCGGGCGAAGGTATTTAAAAGCCCCATCCCTCCGATCCGCATCTCTACATTCTGGTAATTGGTAGAAAGATCTTCTTTCAACTGTTTCATTTTCTCTTCCAGATTCTTCTTAATTTCCGGTGAAAATCCTTCTCCATTGTCACTCACTCTGATATACCAGTGTTTTTCATCCCGATAACTGTTCACAGATATCTTCATAATACCGCTGATATTTTTAAATCCGTGGTTGATGCTGTTCTCCACCAGCTGCTGAACAACCAGCTTGGGCAATACCTGGTTTTCGATAGTCTTATCCAGCTCCATGGTATATTCCAGCTTGTGTTTATAACGATATTTCAGCAAAGAGAAATATAATTCCAGGTAGGTGATTTCCGCTTTCAGCGTGGCATATTTCTCTTTTGTGTCGGTGGAATACCTTAGCATTCCCGCCAGCTCATCACAGATATCACAGATCACCTCATCATCATTCAGACTCCCTCTGCCTGAGATTACATTCAGGACATTATAGATAAAATGTGGATTGACCTGTGCCTGAAGAACGTCAAACTGGGTCTGGAGCTGCAGCGTGGACAGCTGCTTTTCCCGCTGGATTGCCGTGTGAAGACGGCTTCTCATGTCCTCATACACCTGTCCCATCTTCCGGAATTCATCATTGCCGTCTTTCAGATCCAGGTTCATCGACTGGGTTAAGGTTTCCAGGCTGGTATTCTGGATAGCCTCCTGCAGCTGGATCATGGGCTTCGTCAGATGCCTGGTGGAAACTGTTACATATAACAGAGAAAATAGCAGCATGCCGCCAATGAGAAAAAAGCTCATATATACCACATAGGAAGAATCTTCCTGAATGACCGAACTGCTTTTATATGCCAGAACCGTAGTCCCGGTATCTTTGTTGTACTCGCCCACCGCCAGATATCCGGCGCCTCCGCTTCCCTTGAAGGTATCTGCCGGAATATGATCCTGACGCAGAAGGCTTCTGCAGAAATCCAGATCCAGGTCCCGGTTCTGATAAATGATTTCCCCGTCATTATCCAGCAGACATACGTTCAAATCTTCATCTGCCTGCTGCAGTTTTAACTGCATATCCGCAAGGCTCATCTGGACCTCGATATATCCCATATTTTTTCCCTGGATTTCTTTTACGACCGACAGCACCTTAAGATCCTCTTTGTCTCCCCAGGTATCCTTATGTACACCCAGGATTGTGAATGTACCCTGATTTGCCTTTGCCCGTTCGTACCAGGGCATCTTTTTATAGTCCAGATGCCTGCGGATTTTCCGGTTATCCATGTTATGGTTAGCAATAGGTTCACAGTTATCGTTACAGAATACCACCCGGTAAAATTTTTTGCTGATATAATCATTATTTTCCTGAGACAAAATCGTATCTTCTGCATTCAGGAAATACCTCTCCGTCGTTTCAGACCGTTCCATTGTGGAAATGGTAGTAATCGCCGTCAAAGTGTCCGCATCGCTAAGCAGATAGTAGCTCACATCCTTCATAGTCTGAATCATCTCATCATATTGCTGGCTCAACTGCTTGACGCTGACAGAAAGATTCTGCATTTCCCTCTCTTTTATTTTTTCCATACTGATGGAGTAATAGATATATCCGGCTACGATTGCGGTCAGAACCCCCAGGATTGCATAGACCGTTCTCATTTTAGTCTGAAATTTCATTTAGCTCCCCCTCCCAGAGAATCTTTTCATCTGTACTAGTGTAGCAACTAGTTGTCAAAAATGTTTTAGTGTGTTAATGTTAAATAAA
>UQGG01000084.1 GCA_900540475.1 uncultured Robinsoniella sp.
GTTGGACCTAGAAAAAGCCAACAAAGAAAAAGGGGGCGCCTGCCGCCAAAGCCGCTGGTGCCCACAACTTTATCACACGTCTGCCCAGGGGATATGATACCCTGGTGGGAGAAGATGGCGGCAGTTTCAGCCAGGGAGAACGTCAGCTCATTACCATAGCCAGAGCAATCCTGGCAGATGCTCAAATTCTGGTTCTGGACGAAGCAACCAGCTCTGTAGATACCCGGACGGAGCAGAAAATCCGAAAAGCAGTGCTGAAGCTTACGCAAAACCGCACTTCTTTTATAATCGCCCACCGCCTGTCCACGATCCGGGATTCCGATGTCATACTTTTATTAAAAGATGGAGAAATTGCTGAGATGGGAAACCATGCAGAACTGCTTTCCAGAAAAGGTCTTTATTATGAAATGTACCAGACGCAGATGGGATTATAAATTCCCATCTGCACTTCCTATATATTTTCCTTCCAGGAGATACCGTTTTACATTTTTTTGCAGAGTTGTATTTTCAGGCAGATTTTCATAAGGAATATCTTTGCGTTTATAAATCCAGATCAAAAATTCCTGATTCTCGGGGTGTACCTTCGTGATCTGAAACTGATTCTGGAACTGAATAATCCTGGAATTCTCCGGCAGGACATCTTTCAGTCCCGGAGCAAGAAGCCAGGAGCGGCAACATATATTTTTATACCGGAATTCCGGGAAATAACGGGAAAAAAATTGCTTTGCCATTTTGAAAGATTCTTCACATTTTTCTCTGGAGATGTCTGCATCTGATGGGATGTGGATATCTAATATCTCTGTCTCATCAGATACTAGTGACTCCTGGCTATATAATGGCATATTTACGCCGGGAGACACCAGCATTTCGAATTCAAGAGAACCCAGCCGATACAGCATGCCGGACAACTGTCTGGGTACCCAAAAAGCACGGTCAAATCCATAGACCCCAAAGCTTTCCCTGTATTCATTTACAAATCTTGTAATACATTTCATGGTATCCCAAAACACAGCATCTTCTATCCCCATTACCTCATAATTCTTCTTTGTCCGCAAAGCCGCATAAAGTACAACCGTGAGGATTTTAAACCCATGCTTATCTTCACCCAGTCTGGTACGCAGTCTCTGCAGACCCTCATCCCATTTTTCAGAATCAAAGAGCAGATCCAGTTCCTCTAACTGCTCCAAAGCGATACTCTCTTCCAGAGAACTTACAGTTTGTATGACAGCTTCCGGCAACCCTATGTTTCTGCATAAATCTTTTAAACTTAAACTCATATATGAACCTCCATAGAAATGATTGTTTAAACACCTTTTAATTCTTACTACTCTGCCTGATCGCAACATAGTCGGCAAAGTCCTGCATACTTCGTATTCCCGAAACCGTTTCATATCTACCGTTCCATGATAGGTGCTCTGAAACTCAAAATGAGACCAGGATCCGGCTTCCATTTCTTTTGTTTTACTTTTGTTTCCTCCATACGGCCTCCTGTTCTGATGACCATATAAGAAACTATCTGTATTATAACCAGATTAATCCAAGCAGACAATAACTATTGTTCATAATGTTCATTTGATTGTGTTTTGATGTTTCTATAGATAATTGGAAATTATCGCTTCGACTGAAGCAAGATCATTTGCACTCAAAATAAATATCTTGAGATAATACTTGACGATGGTTTGTAAAGATAGCTTCTTATATTGCAAATCAGAAGTTACTATCTGCTTTTACAGTATAACATGTAATTTTCACAAATTCAACTTTAGAATGTAAGAGAGACAATATTTTTCGCGCCAGCGCGCCGTTTGGCTCGTCGCTCGCGGGAATAAAAGACCCGGACGCGGCTGCTATCCACAGCCGCTATTCCGGGTCTTTTCATTCTATCCGGCATTTATGTCTGCCGCTGCCTCAAAGATTAACCCTGAGTCAGAATAGAACGTACATGAGAGATTTCTTCTGCTGTTGCTTTTGCAGCAGGCACATAATATGCTTTTGCCCGTGCGAGCTGGTAGATTTCTTCCTGAGACATTTCACACTGATTACGGATTTGTTTTAAAGTCTGTTTCAGCTGTGGATTTTCAGACTGGGTAATCATCTCAGCATAACGTGTTAATTCACCGTTAATACCTACAAGCGTGTCAGATACCATTGTTTTTTCATCCATGTTATTTTCCTCCTGTTGGTTACTGTAAGAATCCCATTAACTGCTGCTTCGTTTCCATTGCAGACTGTGCTGACTTCTGGAAAAACTGTTTTACACCCGGGTCCTGTGCCTGAGATGCATATGCAGTCATTTTACAGTGAGTAGTAGCGCAACCACCGATGAGATGACGCAGGTTCTGTAAATCTAATTCTGATATTTCTGCCATAAAAAATTCCTCCTTTTTGACATATCTATTTTACCTTACTAGTATGTCTAAAAAGGAGGAAAACTATTCTTATAAGCGGTTATAAAGCTCTGCATATTTCTGGGCAGATGTGTCCCAGGAGAAATCTGCAGCCATGCCTCTGTCGATCAATTTGTTCCATTCACGTTTTTTCTCATTGAAAACGTAATATGCATATTTAATCGTATTAAACATTTCATGGGCATTATAATTTGCAAAGCTGAATCCGGTTCCTGTACTTTCATATTCATTATATGGCCATACGGTATCTTTTAAACCTCCTGTTTCCCTTACAATCGGCACGGTACCGTAACGTAGGCTCATTAACTGGCTGAGTCCGCATGGTTCGAATAAAGACGGCATCAGGAATGCATCGCTGGAAGCATAGATCTTGTGAGACATGGCTTCGGAATAATAGATACAAGCAGCTACCTTTCCCTGATATTTCCATGCGAAATGCCGGAACATATTCTCATATTTCTCTTCACCAGTTCCCAGTATAACGAACTGCCAATCCTGCTGCTGGCACATTTCATCCATTATATAGGCGATCAAATCAAACCCTTTTTGATCTGTCAGCCTGGATACAACACCTATCAAGAACTTCTTATCATTTTGTTCCAAGCCTAATTCCTGCTGCAGAGCGCGTTTATTCTTTATCTTTTCTTTTCGGAAATTTTTCGCATTATAATTCTTAACTATATACTGATCTGTCTCGGGATTATATTCATCATAATCAATTCCGTTGACAATCCCTGACAAGCAGTTAGTTCTGGCTCTCATAAGGCCGTCCAAGTGCTCGCCATAAAATGGTGTTTTAATTTCTTCCGCATAAGTATCGCTGACTGTAGTCACTGCATCGGCATATACGATGCCGCCTTTTAAATAGTTTGCATCCCCGAACGCTTCTAATTTGTCGGGTGCAAAATAGTATGCAGGCAGTCCTGTCATATCTTTTACAGTCTTCATATCCCAGACTCCCTGGAATTTCAGATTATGTATGGTCATAATGGATTTCATGCTGCTGAAGAATTCTCCCTCATGGAACCGATCCTTCAGATAAACCGGTATTAATCCGGTCTGCCAGTCGTGGCAGTGTACAATATCAGGCCTGAATCCAATTACCGGCAGCGCTGACAGCGCAGCCTTGGAGAAAAATGCAAACTTCTCAATATCCTCATAAATATTCCCATAGGGCTTCGGTCCTGACAGGTAATATTCATTATCAATAAAATAAAACTGAATTCCCTCATATTTCATTTCCAGTATTCCCACATATTGAGAACGCCATGCCAAATCCATGTAGAAATGACTCACATAATTCATCTGGCTCTTGTACTCATCTTTCATGCACATATATTTGGGCAAAATTACACGTACATCAAATTCTTCTTTGTTAAAACATTTCGGAAGTGATCCTACTACGTCCGCAAGACCTCCCGTTTTAATAAAAGGGACACACTCTGATGCGACAAATAATACTTTCTTCATATCATACCCTCCCTAATGTAGATTTGTCTTATAATCATACATTATACCTCATTTTAGGCGTTATGAAAAGCATTATCTGTTTTTATATTCCAATCTGATCTTATCCGCAATCAGGGCAATAAACTCAGAGTTCGTTGGTTTACCCTTTCCATTGCTTACCGTATAGCCAAAAAGTTCGTCGATTGTGTCCATTTTCCCACGGCTCCAGGCTACTTCAATCGCATGACGTATCGCCCTTTCCACACGGCTGGGCGTTGTCTGGTGCTTTTTCGCTATCGTTGGATATAAAATTTTTGTAATCGAGTTCAGCATTTCCATATCATTTACCGACAAAATGATGGAATCGCGCAAATACTGATACCCTTTAATGTGTGCCGGAACGCCAATTTCATGAATGATATTTGTTACATCCGTCTCCAGATTGCGTTCCATATATTCATTCTTGCTTTCGTACGCGTTTACTTTACGTACTTCGGCAAAGTTTCTTTCTCTGTTTCTTCTTACGTGCTTAATTCTGTTGATTACCATATCGTTGTCGAATGGTTTTAAAATATAATAATCCGCCCCAAGTTCAAATGCATCTTCTGTAATCTTTTCCTGTCCGATTGCCGTAATGACAATAAATGCCGGATGTTTCTTAACTGTCTTATCTTTATTGATCCGGTCCATGACGGTAAGTCCGTCAACCTTCGGCATAATAATATCTAATAGTACTACATCCGGTTCTTTTTGTTTAATAATGTCTACAAGCTCTTCACCATTCGCCGCCTTCCCCACAACGTTAAGTTCGTCATCGCTGCCAACAATATTATCCAGTAACTGGACAACTCTTTCATTATCGTCAGCGATCGCTATATTTAATTTTTCCACAAATCTCTCCTCCAATTTTACTTTTTTGTCATTGTACGCTAAATTTAATGTTTGCCCATACCATAAATTGTCACGAACAAAAACTAATTGTATTATATAACATTTGAACCTATTATCAAGAAAAACTTGTCATCAAGAATCGACAAAAATCATGTTTTCCGCGAAAATACCGAATCCGCTTGTCGAATCCTGGATGAAAACATGGGTCACTGCGCCGATTAATTTGCCATTTTGAATAATGGGGCTTCCGCTCATTCCCTGCACAATTCCGCCTGTTTTCTGCAATAATTCCTCATCTGTCACTTTAATCACCATACTTTTATTTACATCGCTGCTGTTTAACAAAACTTTTTCGATTTCTATGTCATATTCTTTAACCGTTCCATCCACCGTACAGAGAATTGTTGCCGGTCCGGTTTCGATCTCCTGCTTAAGTCCAACCTCAATTGGTGTCCCTTTCAGCTGAGATTTAAAAGAATCTGTCACTTTTCCAAATATTCCTGCTTCCGTATTTGCCGTAATACTGCCCATCACTTCGTTTTCGTCATAGCGGATTACACCAGCCAGTTCCCCCGGAACGCCTTTTTCACCCTTTACAACGGAAATAATGTCGGAAGGGTACAATTTTCCTTCCTGTAATGATAACAGCGTACTGGTATCCACATCACTGATACCGTGTCCCAATGCACCATAATTTCCATTTTCATCCACATAGGTCAGTGTCCCGATTCCCTGGGTATCGTCCCTTACCCAGATTCCGGTCTTATATTCTGAAGTCCCGGTCATGACCGGAGAGACTTTAAGATCTGTAATCTCACCCTTTCTCTGTACCTCCAGCGTAATATCCGATCCGCCTGATTCATTGATCCGTGAGATTAATTCTTTTTTATCTGATATAGGATTTCCATTGACTCCCAGGATGTAATCTCCTGACTGGACAACCGATGCCGCCGGTTCATAATCTACTCCATCCATGCCGTTTACCGCTCCGGTTCCCACCACCAGTATGCCTCTTGTTTTCATATAGATACCCACAGGGCTTCCGCAGGGAATAACCTTACTTCGCTCTACCACATCGACCTGGATGTTCTTCACCGGAATTACACCAAACAATTTACATTCAATGGTATACGGCTCCTCAGCACTCATATTCAGATTATCCTGAGGAATGTTAGAACCATTCTGGCTCGCAGCCTTTGCCACGTTTTCTTCTATAAACGTATCAAACGGATATTTTAAAATCTGAGATTTCCTGTCTCCCGATACCACCTGTAAGCGATCCGGTATGCTGCGGTCTATTAAAAATGCCCCTGTAAGGCTGACAAGAAGAACAAATGCTAATACTGAAATTATGATCTTCCTGCAACGCTTTCTATTCTTTGCCACATGCTCACATCCTTTCATCATTTCATATTTTGCGTTCTTAAGATTCAGCCTGCAAACAGCCCAAACGTCTTGAGCTATTCAAAACCAGTAATGTGAAAGTATTGTCTTTTTCACACTTTTCTAATCAAAGATTGCAAAATAAAAAGAATATACACTGGGTATATCCTTTTTTAGTATGTGAGTATCGCAGCCAATTCACTCTAGTATTTTTTTGTACATACTGCCAATTCTTTCATTTCCTTCGCGCTTTCCATAACCGTATCGGTAATTTTTGCACCGCCCAGAATCCGGGCAATCTCATGTATACTCTCCGTTTCAGACAGTTCCCGGATGGATGTCACCGTATTGTTTTTGACAATTTTTTTCTCAATAACATAATGGCTGTCTGACATAGATGCAATCTGTGCCAGATGGGTGATACAGATTACCTGATGGTTCCTTGCAATTACTGCCAGTTTTTCCGAAACTTTCTGGGCAGTCCTGCCGCTGATTCCCACATCGATTTCGTCAAAAATCAGCGTTTCTGTAGCATCTTTATCCGCCAGAACCGTTTTTATTGCAAGCATAATCCTTGAGAGTTCCCCTCCGGAAGCCACACTGCCTAGAGGTTTTACAGTTTCTCCCGGATTTGTAGAGATCATAAAACAGACCTCGTCATATCCATTGGCATCCGCCTGTCCGGTCTGGCAGACGTCAATTTCAAACTGTACTTCCAGGAAATTCAGGTCCACCAATGCATCCCGGATAGTCTTAGCAAGCCTTTTTCCATAGGATTTACGAATCGCAGACATCTTAGCGGCATTTCTATCAAGTTCCGACTTACAAGCCTCCAATTCCCCGTTTAAACGTTCCATATAGGCATCGTAATCCCGAAGTTCCGACAGCCTCTTTTCTTTTTCAGCCTGATATGCCAGAATTGCTTCTATACTGTTGCCGCACTTTGATTTTAAATGATTAATAAAATCCAGCCGGTCTTCAATTTTCGCAAAATCTTCTCCATCAAAGGAAATACTGCCCATATAGGCACTGAGTTCCCGGTTAAAATCCGACAGCAGGCTTTCCACGTCTGCAAGCTGGTTATACAGTCCTTGAAGCTCCTGATCATACTCTGCAACCACCGAGAGGTCTCTTAAGGATCTGCCCAGGTTTTCAGCAGCCCCGGACATACTGTCGTTTCCGCACAGGTCATGGATTTCTGTGATGTATTCAATGATCTTTTTTCCATTGGAGAGCTTCCGAAACTGTGACTCCAGTTCCTCATCCTCCCCTATTTTTAATTTCGCCTCCTGGATTTCATCCACTTCAAACTGGAGAAAATCCATTTCTTTGGCTTTCTGTGCCTCATCCATTCTGGTTTCCGACAGCTGATGCCTGATTTTTGAATATTTTTTATAGAGAGCCGCACCTTTATCTTTATATTTTGCCAGCTCTTCTTTCGCAAATTCATCCAATATCTGTAAATGATTTTTTTTGTTCAGCAGTGACTGGTGTTCGTGCTGACCATGAAT
The DNA here is from genome assembly GCA_900540475.1 of uncultured Robinsoniella sp. Lineage (GTDB taxonomy): Bacteria > Bacillota > Clostridia > Lachnospirales > Lachnospiraceae > Robinsoniella. The sequence goes on from UQGG01000084.1 coordinate 7,643, forward strand.
GTCAATCAGAATCTCCGCCAGTTCTTTTACAACGGAAACCGGAACCGTTTCCCCATTTACTTTTGTGATGCTTCTTCCGTTCATCAGCTTTCTGGATATAATTACCTGATCTTCTTCAATGGGTATGTCCATATCCAGAATCTGCTTTTTCTGATTTTCCTGCTCCACAGAAAACACCAGTTCGGCTAAAGCGTAATCTGCATCTTCTCTTGCAAATTCTTTAAAACTTTTCAGTCCCAGCGCAACGTTAACCGAGCCGATAATAATGGATTTACCAGCTCCTGTCTCTCCTGTAAGTATGTTCAGACCTTTTCTGAAGTCTACCTCCAGTTCCTGTATTAACGCCATATTTTTTACGTGTAGATTTAGTAACATAAGCTTATCCTTCTACCTCTCCCGACAAAAGATCATTTGTGCTCTGTTCCTACAATTTTGCGGATTTTATCCATAACCAGCAGTGTATCATCCACGCTTCGGATTGCACACATGATGGTATCATCTCCTGCAATGCATCCTGCGATTTCCGGCCAGTGCATGGCATCTAAAGCTGCTGCCACCGCCATAGCCATACCGGACACTGTTTTCACCACCAGGATATTCTGCGCCATGTCCATGGATGCGAATCCGTCTTTTAAGACCCGCAGATACTTTTCATTCATTCCATTGCCGTTTGCCTGCATCACCGCATATTTCTGCCGTCCGCCGTTAATGGCGATTTTCGTTAATTTCAATTCCCGGATATCTCTGGAAACGGTTGCCTGGGTTACCCGGAAACCTTCCTGGTTTAACCGTTCCGCCAGCTCTTCCTGGGTCTCTATCTCATAGCGGTTAATGATATCTACTATTTTAGCATGTCTTGCTATTTTCATGCCACACCTCCTATGTCTGGTACATTTTCTTTCGTAATATTTCTAAAAAACTGATATTATTTATTTTAACCAGCCTTGCGCACCGGTTAGCCTTTGTGATGACAATCTGGTCGTTACAATTTAAATTCACGGAAGTATCTCCGTCAAAAGTGGCTTCGGCGCCCTCTCTGGTGCTGTGGCCTTCTCCGATTTCCACCGTGATTTTCGCATCATGGGGCAATACAATACTTCTGGTATTCAGCGTATGGGGCGCTATGGGCGTTATCATAATGATCTCCGACTCAGGGGAGACAATGGGTCCCCCTGCAGATAAGCTGTAACCGGTGGATCCGGTTGGCGTAGAAATTATGATGCCGTCCGCACTATAGGAATTTAGAAATTCATCATTGACATAAATATTCAAATCAATAATGCGCAGCCTCCCATTGCGTCCGATCACAATATCATTTAACGCAATGTCACTCATCAGCTTTTTATTCTGGTGATAAGCCGTTCCGCTTAACATCATCCGCTCATGAATCTCATATTCATCCAGAAGCAGCTTATCCAGCGCCGGTTTAATATTGGACCGGTCGATCTCAGCCAGATAGCCCAGGGTACCCAGATTAATGCCAAGAAGAGGAATGTTTCGCTCAACCAGATCACGTGATGCCTGCAATAGCGTTCCATCGCCGCCCAGCACCAATACACAGTCCACATCCGGAGGGATGAGTGCTGCATTGGTATACTTATAATTATGTAATTTATTTTTGCCCGGACGCTGCTGTATCATGCAGACTTTCCCCTGGCTTTCCAGATAATCCCGGATGGATTTTGTAGTCTCCATATCCGGATCTTTCAAGCAATTCGTTATCACGTAAAATTTTTCCATACTGCCATACCTCGAATTCTTCTGAGCGTGTCCAATAAGAGCTGGTTCATTATGCAACACAGTCCCAGGGTCAGGCTCGCTCTAAAGCGTGTTTGAAAATTGCTTTCTGACAGCTGTGCGTTACAGTTTGCGGAATAAATGATCAAACATGCTCTAACTTTTTATGTGCTTCCTTTACAATCTCTTCCACCGAAAATGGAATCTGCTCCCACGATGTGCCTTCCGGCTGCTTCTGAAGATAAAGCAGATATTCTATATTGCCTTCCGGTCCCTTAATGGGAGAAAACTCCAGACCCAGCACTTCAAATGAAATGCTCACCGCATAGGCGATCACTTTATGAATTACTTCTTCGTGAACCTTGCTGTCACGTACAACTCCTTTTTTGCCAACCTTTTCCCTTCCTGCTTCAAACTGGGGTTTGATCAGGCAGGCAATCTGTCCGTTATCCGTCAGCAGATTCCGCACCGGAAGCAGAACTTTTGTCAAAGAAATAAAAGAGACATCAATGGATGAAAACTCCACTAATTCTTCAATGTTCTCCGGCTCCACGTAGCGGATATTCGTCTTTTCCATACAAATTACCCGCTCGTCCTGCCGCAGCTTCCAGTCCAGCTGCCCGTGACCCACGTCTACCGCATATACTTTCACTGCTCCGTTTTGCAGCATGCAGTCCGTAAAGCCGCCGGTGGAAGAGCCTACATCCATGCAGACTTTTCCATCCAGGGTTATATCAAAATGACTCATTGCCTTTTCCAGTTTCAGCCCTCCGCGGCTGACATATTTCAAGGTATTTCCTCTTACTTCTATATCTGATTTCTCATCAAAAGTGGAACCGGCTTTGTCCTCTTTCTGTCCGTTTACATAGACATTGCCGGACATGATTATTGCCTTCGCCTTCTCTCTGGAGGCAGCCAGCTGCCGCTGCACTAATAATAAATCTAAACGTTCCTTCATGGTATCTCCTAACTGTCTGCCTGATCATAACCCGATATAAGCAGCCAGAATTTTTTTCTCAACAGAATCTGCGTCAATTCCTACTTCCTGTTTCAGTACGTCTACATTGCCATGTTCTACATAATCATCCGGCAGTGTAATGTTCAGAACCTTCACACAGCTTCCAATCTGGTTAAAATAATCCAGTACCGCTTCCCCGTATCCCCCGCTTTTCACATTTTCTTCCAGGGTTACCACCAGACGGTGTTCCTTCTGCAGCTCTAATAAGAGTTCGCTGTCATAGGGTTTTACAAATCTGGCATTTACAAGGGAACAGCTGTATCCCGTATCCCTTAATCTGAAACGGACTTCTTTCGCTGTCTTCACCATGCTTCCAACTGCCACCAGGGCGATTTCACTTTCATCATAGATCACTTCGCTCTTGCCATATTTGACCGGCTCCCGGAATTCCCGAAGTCCGTCGTAAGCTTCCCCTCTGGGATAGCGCAGTGCAATGGGTCCGTGATAGGCAACTGCAAATTTCATCATATCGGAAAGTTCCCATTTGTTTTTGGGCGCCATGATACACATATTTGGAATACTGGACAAATAGGAAAGATCAAATATTCCCTGATGGGTTTCTCCATCGCTTCCAACCAGACCAGCCCGGTCGATTGCAAAAATTACATGCAGGTTTTGAATGCAAACGTCATGGAGTACCTGGTCATATGCTCTCTGTAAAAAAGAGGAATATACGGCAACTACCGGCTTAAGTCCTGCAGCCGCAAGCCCCGCTGCAAAAGTAACCGCATGTTCTTCCGCAATACCCACATCAAAAAACCTCTCCGGGAACATGTTGCGGAAACGCTTCAGTCCGGTACCGTCCGGCATAGCAGCCGTCACAGCCACAACATCCGGCTCACGGTCTCCCAATTTACGCATAACCGTTGAAAAGATGTCCGTATAATTGGATTTAATTCTTTTTGACTTTGGTATTCCCGTCTCTATTTCAAAAGGTTCTGCTCCATGAAATCTGGCTGGATGACGCTCTGCAGGTTCATAGCCTTTCCCCTTTTTTGTACAGACATGCACCAGAACGGCACCATTCACTTTCTTGGCCTCCCGGAAAGTTTTACATACCTGTTCCATATTATGGCCGTCTATCGGTCCCAGATAGGTAATTCCCATCTCCTCAAACAGCATTCCCGGTATGAAAAGCTGCTTGATTCCGCTTTTGGTCTTACGGATGCGCTTTACAATGCGGTCGCCATATACCGGGATTTTGGAAAGCGTATTGGTAACGCCTGATTTCAATTCGGTATAAGCATCTGCTGTCCTCAGATTTCCCAGATATGAGGACATACCGCCTACATTTTCTGAGATGGACATATTATTATCATTTAAGACAATTATAAAATTCGTTTTAATCTGGGACGCATTATTCAGGGCTTCATATGCCATACCCCCGGTCAGTGCACCGTCTCCAATGACAGAGATCACATAGTGCTTTTCCCCTTTGATATCCCTTGCCTGGGCATATCCCAGCCCGGCTGAAATAGAAGTGGAACTGTGTCCGGTATCGAATGCATCACACAGACTCTCTTTGCGCTTGGGGAAACCGCTCATGCCCCCATATTTACGCAGCTGGTCAAAACCGTTCTTTCTGCCGGTAAGCAGTTTATGGGTATAGGACTGATGTCCCACATCCCAGATCATTTTATCATCCGGCAGTTGAAACGTCAGATGCATTGCCATGGTTAACTCAACCACTCCCAGATTAGAGGCAAGGTGTCCCCCGGAGATACTGATTTTATGAATCAGAAATTCACGTATCTCATCCGCAAGCAATACCAGCTCTTCCCCATCCAGTTCTTTAATATCATTTTCTTTTTGAATCTTATCTAAAACCATTTGTTCACCTTCTAATTCTCTCTAATCACCAGCTGCAGAATCAGACTGCGCAGAAATTCATTTTTCTGGGGAAGAGAATCCAGGATGCGTATTGCACGGTTTGATATCTGTGCTACGTCTTGTTTCGCTTCTTTCAGTCCCCGCAGGGTTACATACGTGGTCTTATGATTCTTTTCATCACTTTTTACCGGCTTTCCAAGCGCTTTTGTAGTGCTTGTAACGTCCAGGATATCATCCTGGATCTGGAAAGCCAGTCCGATATCCGCTGCAATGGCTTCCATCAGACTTACTTCTTCCCTGGAGGCTCCAGCCAGAATGGCTCCCACCATCATGGATCCTTCAATCAGGGCACTGGTTTTCAACCGGTAAATAAAATCCAGGCGTTCCCGTTCCAGGGGTTTGCCGGATGCTTCCACATCCACCGACTGGCCCCCAATCATGCCGCCTATTCCTGTCTTCGCTGTCAATACCCGGAAAGCCTGGCCAATGCGCACATTATCAGGTTCCATATCAAAGGCTTTTGACGCCGTCTCATAGGCATAATTCAAAAGACCGTCTCCAGCCAGGATTCCCATTGCTTCCCCATAAACTACATGGGTGGTTTTTCTGCCTCTGCGGTACTCGTCATTATCCATAGCCGGAAGATCATCGTGGATCAGGGAATGGGTATGGATCATCTCCATTGCCGCCATAAAAGGCGCCACTATTTTACCTGTTCCGCCGAACAACCGGTAAGACTCCATCATAAGCAGCGGGCGGAGTCTTTTTCCTCCTGCCAGCATACTGTAATTCATAGCCTCCAGCAGTGTCTTCTGGAACCCCTCTTCCTGTGGAAGATACTGTCTGATTACGTTCTTGACCTGAGCGATCTGCTCTTTCATCTCTTCATTAAAATTCATTCAGCTCACCATTTTCATTAATCACTTGCATTTTCTTTTCCACTGTATCAATTTTTTCATTACAGCTCTTTAAAAGTTCCATTCCCGACTGATATGTCTTAAAAGAATCTTCCAGTGAAATATCCCTGCTTTCAAGCGCTTCAATCATTTTATCCAGCTGCGCAAAGGATTCTTCCAGCGTAAGTTCTTTTTCTTCTTTTTTATCCATAAATCAAACTCCTGATTGTTATTGATAGTTCAGAGGTTCTTTTTGCTTCACCTCTGCTTCTATCCGTCCGTCAGTTACATATATCTTAAGCCTTTCCCCAGGTTCAACCTGCGCGATACTGCTCAGGGTTGCTCCTTTTTCATCTGCTGCATAAGCATATCCCTGGTTCAGCTTCTCCAGGGGAGACAGGCCTTTCATTTTCTCTATATATATTCGAAACTGATGCTGCTTCTCCAAAAGGCGGTCGTTCATCAGATTTTGTATCTTATCTTCTTTATCAATTAAAAACTGGCGCTTTTCCTGTACCTGATTTTCCATCAGACGCCTCAGTTTCTCTTCTTTTTCCGTCAATCCCCGGCGCTTTTCCTGAATCTGGTTCCGGGGGCTTAAGTAATTCAGCTTCAGCTGGTACTTCGTAAGCCGCTCCTGGTTTCTCACCAGGGACTCCGACATTTTCCCAGCCAGCCTTCTCTTATACTGCAATATCTGTTCTTTTACGGCGTAGATATCCGCCACAGCCAGCTCTGCTGCCGCCGAAGGCGTGGGTGCCCGAAGATCCGCCACGTAATCGGCTATGGTTACATCGGTCTCATGTCCCACTGCCGAAATCACAGGGGTACGGCACTCGAAAATTGCACGGGCAACCTTTTCTTCGTTAAATGCCCACAGATCCTCAATAGATCCGCCGCCTCTTCCTACGATAATGGTATCCACCCCGCAGCGGTCCAGCATCCGGATCCCCTTTACAATGCTGTCTGCCGCGCCTTCTCCCTGAACCAGCGCCGGATATAAAATCAACTGGACATAAGGGTTTCTGCGGTAAGAGATATTCATAATATCGCGGATTGCAGCACCGGTGGGAGCCGTTACGATCCCGATCTTTCCGGCAAACCCCGGAATTTCCTGCTTGTATTCCGCCGCAAACATACCCATTTCTTCCAGTTCTTTTTTTAATGCCTCATACTTTTCATAGAGAAGCCCTGCCCCGTCCAAAATAATCTCTCTGGCATAGAGCTGGTACCTCCCATCCCGTTCATATACACTGACGCTTCCCATTGCAATGACACGCTGTCCGTCTTTCATTGGAAACGCCAGCCCTTTTCTTGAGCCTGCAAACATCACACAAGCCATAGTGCCCGTTTCATCTTTCAAAGAAAAATAAATGTGCCCGGATGTATGGTATTTGCAGTTGGAGACCTCTCCTTTTACATAGATACGTGCCAGCATAAAATCCTGCGTAAACATATTTTTAATATACGCATTTACCTGGCCTACGGAATAAACATTTCGCATTTTATCTCCTATACTTCTCAAACCCTATATAGCTAGTTTAGCCAAAATTCCGTTAACAAATGCAGGTGAATCATCTCCGCCGAATTTTTTCGCCAGTTCAACTGCTTCATTAATAGCCACTCCAACCGGAATTTCTTCATCAAATTTCATCTCATATACCGCAAGACGGAGGATGGTCAGATCCACTTTTCCCATACGAGTGGTTTTCCAGCCTTCTGCAATCTGATCGATGTCTGCATCCATTTCAGTCTCTTTTTCCAGGATCATGCGGTACTTGCTTTCTATATACTCCTGGTTCTTCTCTTCTACATCACCCAGTTTCTCAAAGTACAAAACAAGCTGCTGTCCCATTTCCTCTGCATCATGAAACTCCGCCAAAAATAGCAATGTAAATATGTGTTCTCGTAATTCTCTTCTGCCCATTATTTTTCCTCCGGGTCTTCCTTTTTCTCGTATCTTACCACAAATTTTCTTTTCATGCAAAAAAGGGATGTCCGTTCTCAGACATCCCACTGATTATTTGCGTTTTTCCATAGTTACGCCGGCAATTCTGATATTTACATCTGCCACGGTTAGTCCTGTCATATTTTCTATGGATGCTTTTACTTTTTCCTGTACTTTCTTGCTGGTCTTCACAATGCTGTAACCATAATCCAGATTCAAAGTCATATCCACATTTACAATGCCGTCCAGCACCGCAACCTTTACACCCTTTGATAAATTTTTCATTCCGAGCTTTCCAACCAGCTCCTTTGTAATATTACCTTCCATGCTGGCTACACCCTCTACCTCTGTGGCTGCCAGTCCTGCTATGATTGCCACCACTTCATCAGCAATCTGAACCTGTCCGAAACTCTCATCTGTTGGTATATTATAACCGTATTGATTATCTTCTTTACTCATAATAACAACCTCCTACTCACGTTGTTCTATTACACTATGTTTATTATACCAAATTTTCTGATTTTTGCAAATGAAAATATTTTGCAGTTCTACTTGCCTATTTTCTCCTTTTCGCCTAAAATATAACCATACATATATGAGGAGGTACTAAAATGAAGAAAAAAGGACTATTAATTTTAATATTGGCTTGTTTATCTCTTGGTTTAACTGCATGCCAGAGAGATTCATCCGGAGATACTGAAAAAACAACAGCAAAGACGGAAGCTACCAAAAAGGCAACTACAAAAGAAACGCAGAAAAACAGCGATACAGCCAAAAGCAAAAAAACACCCATTTTAAAGGGTGAAACTACCGCACCGGAAACAGAACCCATACCAACACCACAGACAACTGCTCCTGAGACAACACCACAGACAACAGAGGCAGTAACCCAGGAGGCAACTACCGAAACACAATCCCAGACAAGTTCTGACACTACCACAGAATCATCTGTAAGTATCCCCACCGATGCAGACGCTCAGTGCCAGTACTGCGGCGAATGGTTCTCAACCATTCAGGATGAAAGCGGTACAAGCCCTTATGGCCGCCATGTAGCCCAGGAAGGCAATAATTATGATATTACAGAAAACCAGCAGGACGGCACCGCTCAGTGCCCATATTGCGGCGGATGGTTCTCAACGGTTCCACAGGGCGATTCCTGGAGCGCATTTGATTCTCATGTTCTGGAAGAAAAACAGACCCAGGAATCCTAAAGCGTGTTTGACATTGCGCTGTAATCTATCAGCAGGATTGTAATATATTTATTTCATTGTGATATATATGCATGATTGTAATATATACGCAGGATTGTAATAATTTTGTTTCATTTTGATATATTAGTTTCAGATGAAGGGAACGCAGCGCAGGCTATGTTCCCTTCATAGTTTTCACAGGTTTAGCCGGATTGCCTGGCGTAGACTGATATTTATAGTTCCATATCCCCTTATATATAGGAAAGAACCTTTTTCCATAATCTCCCAAAACAGACACAAAAGCGGCATTCTACACCTGTTCCCGTATCATTTTAAACATCTGAACCCGATTTTTGATGCCCAGTTTCCGGTAGATATTAAGTATATGCTTTTTCAGTGTATTTACACTGATCACCAGTTTATCGCTGATTGCAGTATTATCCATTCCTTCTAAAAGCAGCGACAGAATCGTTTCCTCTCTGTTGGTTAATTCATATTTTTTTACCGCTTCCACAATGCTGATCTTATCATCGCCGCCCGTTCTCATTTTAATCGACTGATGGAGCCGGTATGCCAGATGATCTTTTAACATATCCAATAGAAATATATCGTCATATTGAAAATTGTCTTTTCCAATCGTCCGGTAAAAAGTGACTACACCCAAAAACTGTCTCTCCCTTGCCAGGATCATCTGGAGGGAATAGTGCCAGTTATTAGGCGTGTATACCTTTTTATAATATTCGCTCTCCATCCTTTTTTCATCAGAAATAATGTCTGTTTCCCGATACACCAGGCTTTTGCCGCTATACAATATCCCCTTGCTGTAATCCGGGGAATCATAAGTCTGTGTATACATTCCATCGCAGTTATAAGTCACCGGACTGGCAAGACCAGCCTTCTCAGCGGGATTCCACAGGAAGAAATCCGCGCTGTCAAAATCCAGTACCATTTTCAGCTGCTCCAGCAGTGTCTTTCTCATATCAGTCAGATCTTCCGTTGCATAAATCTTATAAATGATGTTGTTCAGCATCAGCCAGTCCTTGGTATCCAACCGTTTCATTATGTACACCTCCAACATTTTTCTTACTAGTTTCCGTTAAAAAAACGCAAAAAAAGGACCGTGATTTACGGCCCTTTCCGAAGAAATTATTATACTACTTTTTTACTGTCATAGCAAGTATTTTTACTTATTTTAATTCAGTTTTAATTCCGTTTTAATTCAGATTTTTTGTTCAGATATTATACTTAAGATCTTCCAAATTCGGAAAGCACAAGCCCTTCGTTTCTCTCCTGTGTCATACGGATACTCCAGGAATTCACCCAGATCAGCAATGGGTTTCCTTTCAGGTCTTTGATCTTCTTCATGTCGGAAGTTCCAATCAGCTTCGTCATATCATATTCTTTATTTTCGATCCAGCGGATATGTTCGTATGGCAGAGTTTCCATACGGATTTCCACATTATATTCGTTTTCCAGACGGTATTTCAACACTTCAAATTGCAGGACACCTACTACTCCCACAATGATTTCTTCCATACCGGTGTTAAATTCCTGAAAGATCTGAATTGCACCTTCCTGGGCAATCTGATTAATGCCTTTGACAAATTGCTTTCTTTTCATGGTATCCACCTGACGTACCCGGGCAAAGTGCTCCGGTGCAAAAGTTGGGATTCCTTCATAAGCAAATTTTTTTCCCGGCAAACAGATCGTGTCTCCAATGGAAAAAATACCCGGATCAAAGACACCGATTATATCTCCCGCATAAGCTTCGTCTACAATGTGGCGTTCCTGTGCCATCATCTGCTGTGGCTGGGAAAGACGCAGCTTTTTCTCACCCTGTACATGATAAACTTCCATGCCCGCATCAAATTTACCGGAACAAATACGCATAAATGCAATTCTGTCCCGATGTGCCTTATTCATGTTTGCCTGAATCTTAAATACAAATGCCGAGAAATCTTCCGACATGGGATTCACTTCTCCTATGTCCGCATTCCTTGGAAGTGGAGAACTTGTCATCTTCAAAAAATGTTTTAAGAAGATCTCAACTCCAAAGTTTGTAAGTGCAGATCCGAAAAATACCGGTGACAATTCACCCTTGCTCACCAGTTCCTGATCAAATTCCGCACTTGCTCCATCCAATAATTCCACTTCTTCCAGGAGCTGTGCTTTATTTTCCATGCCGATAAAAGCTTCCAGCTGGGGATCATCCAGATTATATTCTCTGGTTTCACCTTCTTTTGTTCCCTTTTCCGTATCTGCAAACGTGGTTACCTTATGGCTTGTACGCTCATAGACACCCTTGAAGTTTTTACCGGAACCAATCGGCCAGTTAACCGGACAGGTTGCAATTCCCAGCTCCTTCTCAATATCATCTAATAATTCGAAGGTATCGTTGGCATCCCTGTCCATCTTGTTGATAAAGGTAAATATAGGGATGTGGCGCATCACGCAGACCTTAAAAAGCTTTCTGGTCTGTGCTTCCACACCTTTGGAAGCATCGATGACCATAACTGCGGAATCTGCTGCCATCAGTGTACGGTAGGTATCTTCCGAGAAATCCTGATGTCCCGGTGTGTCCAGGATATTAATGCAGAATCCATCGTAATTAAACTGTAATACAGAGGAAGTTACCGAAATACCCCTTTCCTTTTCTATTTCCATCCAGTCTGACACCGCATGTCTGGAAGTTGCTTTTCCTTTTACGGAACCGGCTAAATTAATAGCACCTCCATAAAGCAGAAACTTTTCCGTCAATGTTGTCTTACCAGCATCCGGATGCGAAATGATGGCAAAGGTTCTTCTTTTCTTTATTTCATTCGTTATATTATTACCCACGGTAATTCCTCCATATATATCTATTTTCACTGATTGTGTCTGAAAGTTGCTCTTATCAGGATGTATTTCCAATCCAAGGCAGTTTAAGACAGCTTTGGGGCGTGTTTCAAAACATGCTCTAGCTATTTTAACAAGGTTCTTGTCAACTGTCAATCAGGGAAGACAGACTTTTTTCAGTCTGACTCCCCTTGAAAAAACACTATTCACTCTGAGTCATAGGTGTTATTACAATATTTTCTCCGGCGATGTTGGTTTTACGTTTTACAATATCTTCGATCTGCGCTCTCTGTGAGTCAGAGATTTCAGCCATACCGATCACAACATCTGCTTTGTCGTCTGTAATGCTGACAACGGAATTCTTAAATCCTTTCGCTTCCAGCATCAGCTCTGCTGCTGCTTCACGCTCTGTGATATCCGTCATTGCTGTCATGTCATCAATTGCATTTTGTTTCTGGTCCTGGCTGATGCTTTCATTGTTGATTACACCAAGAAGCGTTTCTTTATTTTTAGCACGAACCTGTTCTCTGGACAGTTTGGCCTCTGCAGCAAATCCGGAACTGGTAGCTGAACTTGTGAGAACCGCTTCCCCTGGTGTATCACTGATTTCGCCTTCTGCTGTTTCAATGCTGGCATCTGATGAAGCTGTGTCTGCCGATGCTGTGTCTTCTGATGAGAGATCAGCAGAAGCAGTGTTGGAATCAGATGTATCTGCCAAAGCCGTTCCATCCGTAGAGATATCTGCGGAAGCGTTCTCTGTTCCCGATGTAATGTCTGCAGATGCACTGTCGCTTGATACGTCTTCCAAATCCTGATCCAGGCTTGGAATGTCCACTAATGCACTCTCATTTTTCATCTCACTTTCCGTTTCCTTCTGGCTTACTACCCCATTTTTATCAAGTGCAGATTGTGTGGCATCCTTGCCAAGCTTATTTCCCGAGTAGTTTAAGTACCCTGCAACTGCAATCATGACTGCAAGTGCCGTAATAATAATTTGATTCTTCTTAAAGATATGTTTCACACTTTCCCCCTCCTTAATTCATCTTCATTACTTTGATTTTATGCGCGTCGATATCAAATAATGACATAACTGCCTCAGTAATATTATTAACTGTCACCGGATCACCTCCGCCCTCTGCCACGATCAGTACTCCCGCAATTTCCGGTTCCAATTCTTTTACTACATATGGAACCTGGTTTCCATTTTCGTCTTTTTCATAAACAGTTTCTTCCCCCTTTTCATTTTCTCTGGTGGAACGGATTCCTCCTTCACTGTCCTTCTCTTCCGTATTTTTATCTGTTACCGGTGAGTCTTTTTCCACAATTTTCTCTTTCGAAGACTTCTGCGTGAGCATTACCTCTACTTTACCCACCCCTTCCACCTTGCTCAGTGTCTGTACAAGCCGCCCTTGCAGAACATCCAGATCATCTTTCTTTGTAGTATTTGTAAGTCCTGACGTATTTTCAGTAGTCGGAACGGACGGCGTACTATTTTTATCCTGTGTTGGAATTGCAATAACCAGAAGCAGCACCCCCGCCAGCAGGGCAATCAGAAGATGGTCTTTATTCATATGTTTTAATTTTTCAATAATCGGCCCTAATCCTTTTCCCATGTGAACTACTCCCGTACATCAATATTTATATGTCCAACCGGTATCTGATATACTTCCTCAATCTCTTTTTTTATACTTTTCACAGCTTCATTCTCCTTTCCATCCCCTTTTGCTGCCTGTCCCACGTGGATATCAATTTTCGTTTTCTTTTTGGAGATTACAAGATCTGCTGAGTTTATGCCGATGATACTTTCTCCATCCTTTTCATATTCCATCGTAGTTGAAACCGGATAATAGTCATGCTGTATCACAATCTGTTCAATCTGCCTCTTTATTTCATCGGAAAAAGCCCTCTCAATCTTATCAGACTTTAAGCCATCCAGTCCTTCCCTGGCTGTCTTCACATTGTCCAGTTCTTCCTTAAGCCCCTCGATGCGCAGAGCCTGGTCAAATGATTCCGACAAATTCGTAAGATTCGCAAGGGGTGCCATGACCAGAATCACCAGCAGGATCCCGCCAATAAACCGCACATACCGCTTAAATCCTTCGTTTGGAACAATATGAAGGATCACGTTAAAGACAACGAGATAACATGCAATATTGCGAACCCAGGTATAGATCCCGGACATTCCCTCACCTCCCAATAAAAACTACAATCCCCGGATGGAAGCCGTTACCATCGCCAGCGTAATTAAGAATAACGCCCCTGCCGTAAACAGAATCCGCACCAGAAGCGCAGCCCCATCCCCAATACTTGCAATACAGTCAATCATCCGCTTGTCCGATATGGGCTGGATGACAGCGCTTAACAGTTTGTACATAAAAGTGCCGATTACCAGTTTCACTAATGGCATCAGGCAGATAATCAGCACAGCGATAAGCCCCGCAACACCTACGGCGTTTTTGACCAGCACTGCAGAACCTACCACCACTTCAGAAACTGCATTGAATACATTCCCGATGACCGGAATCGCACCGGAGGTTTTATGCAAAAGGGTATTTTTCAGAGAATCCACTGCCGGCATGATCAGGCACTGTACGGTCTGTATCCCGATTACAGCCCCCAAAAGGGTTTTAAGCACCCAGGAAATCATCAAATTTAACAGCTCCGCCATCTTAGACAGATACTCTTCCTTTGCCAGATGGTTTAATAAAAGGAAAATCACATACAGATTCACCCCTGGCAGCAGCAGATATTTCAGAACCCACTGGATTACCGTAATCAAAATCAGTGTCAATTCATAAAATCCTGCCGCAGTAATGGACCCTGCCGCAAAAGTGGCTGCTACAAAATAAGCAGGAAGCAGCACCTTCATCAGAGTTAAA
>UQGG01000085.1 GCA_900540475.1 uncultured Robinsoniella sp.
AAAAAATTTCGCTGCTCATAAACTAGGACAGCCATCGCGCAGCGATTTTGTTCAACCCAAATTTAATGTTTTATAAACGCATGAGCCCACTATATTCAATTCTTGCTAAACAAAAACTTAAATTGTTCATAATATATTTGTAACCTGCATTTTACGTTGCAGTACTAAGTCAGGTAAACATAAATATAATGCATTCTAGCAGATCATCACCCATAAAGTATAAAGTATTCCATATAGTACTAATCAATCTTTATTTTCAAACAAACCGGATAAGGCGTCTCAATCTTTTCTTTCACCTTTACATGCATTCCCGCATCATCCCTCGTAAATGAAACCGCTGCACCATAGCCTAATACGGAAACGTCTTTCACATCAAATGTACTGGTTGCTACACTGCATACTTTTGGAATGCCGCAGGCTCTTATCGTTACCTGTCCATCCTCCGGAAATCTCATCACAAAGGCATATAATACACCTGCTTTATACGTAAAGCGAATATCCGACGAAGTAAATGGGGCTCTGTCCACATCAGTAAAATATCCACCTGCAACCTTAGTAGGTCCCTCTCCAAATATCTGCCAGAATGTAGTTCCATAAATTCCTTCTCCATTTTTCTTCAGCCAATTTCCTATTTCAAGCAGTACATTTCTGTCTTCTTCTGTAAATGTACCATCTGCTTTTGGTCCCACGTTTAACAGCAGGCACCCATTTTTGCTGACAATATCCACCAGATCTCCAACCAGGTCTACCGGAGATTTGAAATCATTTCCCTGTGTATAACACCAGGAATTTTTTGCAATTGCCGTATCTGTCTGCCAAAGCTGGGGACGAATGGCATCCAGCTGTCCTCTTTCCAGATCAAATACCGCACTTCCATAGGCATATGCATCGTATTTATAATTGATTGCCACTTCCATTCCCCATTCAGCTGCACGATTATAATAAAATGCTGCAAATTTCTTCAGGTAAGGCTTAAATGCAACATTTTGGATCCACCAGTCGAACCAGACAACCTGGGGGCAGTAATTATCTACCAGTTCACACATTCTGGCGAGCCAATCATCCATATGTTCTTTACTGGGAGCAACTGAATATATATCGTGTGTCACACTTCCGTCCATATCTCCTCCATCCTGCTGTTTCCAGTAGAAATCCTCAAAAGCTGGATCATTGACATCGGACTCAAACTCCCTTCCCCCGTTGAAAAACCAGCAGTGTTCTGCCCGGTGATCAGAAACCGTAAATGTAATCTTGCGTTTGTCCGCTTCATCTTTTAGCTCTCTGATGATATCTCTTTTGGGTCCCATGTTTTTAGCATTCCATCTGGAAAGCTCACTCTCATACATCTGAAAACCATCATGATGTTCAGCAACCGGCATAATAAATCTGGCACCTGACTGATCAAACAGGTCCAGCCATTCATCTGCACTGAAATGTTCTGCCTGAAACATCGGAATAAAGTCTTTGTAACCGAACCGGTCATGAGCGCCATAAGTTTTTAAATGATGCTCATATTCGGGAGTTCCTTTCAAATACATATTTCTGGGATACCACTCACTTCCAAATGCTGGAACGGCATACACTCCCCAATGGATAAATATTCCGAATTTTGCATCCTGGTACCACTTTGGTATTTCATATCCGCATAAAGATTCCCAGGTATCCTCATAAGGACCCTGCGCAATTACCTGCTCCACTTCCTCCAGTCTCATCCGGACCTTTTTCTGTACACTATTCAGTACTTCTAATTCTTCCTTCCCTATTTCGATATCTTTCTCTTTACCTTCTTCTTGAACTTTTTGCTGTACACTCATCTTACATTCTCCCATCTATCATATTTTATGATCTATATTTTTAATGACCTCTAAATACAATTAAAATTTAACTCCGAACATATTCATTTGCAAACTATCCCCATATGCTAATCTCTCACCTGTTCCATATTTTTAATATACTCCGAGGGGCGCATACCGAACTTCTCTTTAAAGCAGGTGCTAAAATAACCTGCATTCTGAAAACCATTTTTCGCTGCCAGCAGATCAATGCAGCTGCTCCCGTCCATTATCATCCGAACCGCATTCTCCAGGCGCAGTTCTTTTATATAAGATGGTATGGACGTACCTGTCATTTGATTAAATACACGGCTTAAATAGGATGGATTTACATAACATGATTTTGAGATCACAGTCAGGGAAAGTTGTGTCTCCTGATAGTGGAGGTCTATGTATTGCTTGGCTAGCTCAACGATTATTTCTGTACCGGAATTTCTCTCCTCCCCCTGCTGGCAGAGCTTTTCCAGAAACAACTTTATTAAAAACTCTTTATAAGGAGTAAAGTGCGGTATCTCCTGGACCTTCTCTTTCTGTCTTTCTGATTTACTGCAGAATTCATTCAGGGTATCCATCAGGCTTTGGGATAAACTGTTAAATTCTTCCGGAGTCGCATAATGTTCCTGGGCATATGCAAAAATCTCTGCAAGCTGGCTGCTCACTTCTTCCTGTCTTCCTTCATACATTTTATCCAGCAAATCCTCTTTCATTTTCTTATCGTACATTTCTCCAAGAATTTTCCGCTGGCTTGCCTGCTGTTCTTCATCCAGAATATCTTTTATTTTTTCCAGAACCCTTTTCAGATCCTGTTCTTCCACAGGCTTTAGCAAATACTCTTTTACGCCATAGTGAATGGCATTCTGGGCATATGAAAAATCATCGTATCCCGTCAAAAATATTATTTTTACAGTACTGTTTTGTTCATACAATTTTTTTGTCAGCTCTATCCCATTGATAATCGGCATCTCAATATCGGCAATCATCAAATCGATCTTTTTCTCTGACAATATTTGCAGCGCCTCTTCCCCATCTTCTGCTTCTTCGGCAATGGTAAAACCATATTTTTCCCATTCTATGCAGCTTTTCAATCGCTGTCTGGCATAGAATTCATCCTCTACAATTAAGATCTGATACATATCTGCCTCACTTCTTTCCTGCTATTAAGCGTCAAATTTAAATGTAATCTATTGAATATCTGTGCTTAGATCGTGATCTATGGTACTGCATGGAAAGACAAAATAAACTTTTGTAAATTTACCCAGTTCACTTTCTATGTGGATACCGTATTCCATACCATAACACAATTTTATTCTTTCATCTGTTGCCTTAATGCCAAAATTAACTTTCTCTTTATCCCATTCATCCTGGTTAAATACATCTTTGATTTTCTCGCTGTCCATTCCAATGCCACTGTCATACACGCAGAGAATTACCTGCCCATTTTCAATATAAGCCTGAACTTTTATATTCCAGTCATTCTTTTTCCCTCTGAGTCCATGCAGTACTGCATTTTCTACAATTGGCTGAAGACACAGCTTTAAAATAGAACAGTTTTCTGCTTCTTTCTGGCACTCAATCTCATAATGCAGTTTATTGGGATAGCGGTATTTTAAAATATTAAAATATCGTTCGATAATATTTAACTCTGTTTTCACAGGAATAACTCTGTTTCCTTTGCTCAGAACCCCTCGATAAAAAAATGCGAGTTCTTTCACTACAAAAATAATGTCATCTGTCTTGTTCAAAGATGCCATACCGCAGATGCATTCCAGCGTATTGTACAAAAAGTGGGGATTAAGCTGGGATTGGATCAGGGCTAACTCATACTCCTTTTTCCGATTCTGTTCTTCTAACAGGTTTTTCATCAGGTCATCGTTTTTTTCGATCATCTTGCTAAAAGCGTTAAACAGCTCTCCGATTTCATCTGAACGGTCCTGGCTGATCTTGATATCTCTTCTGCCCTCCCCGATCTGAATGATAATTTTCTTCAGACGTATGATTGGATCCGATACATATTTTGCAAGAAATGTTCCCATAAATATCGTGAGAATAATAAAAAATCCACCCAGATAAAGCAGGAATAACTGAAGCTGCCGGCTGTCCTTCGTCACCTCTGCCACCGGCACAATTCCTACAATATTAAAGCCCAGTCTTTGATACATCTTATTAGTGACCAGATACTCCTGTTTCCCAATGGTAATTTTATGGTTTCCTTCCGACTGGCTGATGGCACTATAATATTCCTTATCCGAATAATCTTTTCCCAGTTCCCCCTTATCTTTATAAGAAACCACCTTCCCGTTCTGATCCAGAATCACATAATGGCCTGTATCCGCCAGTCGAATATTCTCATACAATTCTGTTATAACCGATTCATCCACCATCAGTTCCACACAGCCAACTACCTCAACTGTGTTTTCATTATAGATTTTCCGGTAATAAGACATTACACATTTTCCTGCTGAAAGTGGCATGGATGTAAAATGATAATCCTCGTTTAGTTTCCATAAATAGCTTTCCCGCATGTTATAAAACTGCCTTACAAAATCGGTATCCTCTTTTTTCCTGTCGCCATCGATAAACTTATTGACAGAAAATGCTTCCCCCGTATCATGATAGGTATGAATGATCAGATTACTGATGCAATTAGACTTGATGATATTGAGCAAATATGCAAAGACGTCCTGTTTCACAGAATAATTGGCGTTTTTCTGACCCTCAAGCCATTTTTGCACATCTTTATTGGTCAATACCAGTACAGAATAGCTTTCTATATTCTGTGTCAGCAGATCTAATTTTTCTGAGATTACATTCAGGTTCTGATAGGAATTATCAATCATTTTTTCTACCAGCATATTGTTGGAATATACCCCTGCAAGCAACAGCATTACCAGAAGCATACCTGTCATGCAAGGTACCAGCAATATGAAAATTTTCTTTTTTAACGATATTCCATTAAATAATTTTCTCAGTAATCTCATTTTTGCTTTCTGCCTCATCTTTGCTTTCTGCCCCTTCTTTGCGTCCCTTCGTACATGTACCTTATGTAGTTGCTCTAAACATTACCCTTTTACGCTTCCGGCTGATAATCCTGCAATCACCTTCTCCTGGAAACACATAAAAATGATAATCATTGGAATAATTGCTACCACCATTGCTGCCAAAGTTGCTCCTACATCTGTATTATACTGCGCAGAAAAACTATTGACTACCTGTGTTATGGTTTGAAATTTGGGTTTTGAAATAAACAGCGTTGCAAAGATAAGGTCGTTGTAAATATTTACAAATGCCAGTATGCCTGCTGTGGATATCGCCGGAAGGGACAAGGGCACAATCATTTTGCGGAAGATGCCAAAGGTGCCGCTTCCATCTATGGTTGCCGCCTCATCAATCTCTTTGGAAATCCCCCGCATATACCCGGTAATCAGCAGGATGGACATGGGGAGATTAAACGTCACATATATGGTAATCATTGTAATGGGATTATTCTGCATTCCCAGCTTCCCAATTGTACCTACCAGAGGGATAAAGGTTGCCTGAACCGGAACCAGAATTCCCAGTATGAAGTAAATATTTAATCCGTCAATCAGTTTCCCTTTGAATCGTGACAATACAAATCCCGCCATAAGTGCGATTACCATAATCAGAATAACGGAGATGACCGCATAGGTAAAGGAATTGAAAATACCTTTTAAGACCCCGGAACGCAGGATTGCCTTATCGTAATTTTTGAAACTCCATACCTCTGGAAGCTTAAAGGGACCCATATAGATTTCGTTGGTATTTTTAAAAGATCCCAGTATGACAACGATCAATGGAATGATATTCATACATGCCCACAAAATCGCCAGTATATAGAGAATTTTCTTTTTGATTTTTGCTTTCATTTTCTCCCCTCCTCTACTCTTTTGCAACCAGATACTTATTTGCGATCAGGCTTCCAATCAGTCCCACCACCAGAATAAATGTTGCAATCGTGGCACCATAGCCAAATTTTCCATAGGAGAACGTCTGCAGATACATATTAACTGCCGGCACCTGCGTGGCTTCATTTGGTCCTCCTTTTGTCATGACAAATACCAGATCAAAGGTCTTCAGGGTTCCGGTAATCATAAGAATCACATATACCTTCAGGCTTTCTTTCATCATAGGCAGGGTAATATAGAGAATCTTCTTTATACCGGTTGCCCCGTCCAGCTCGCCCGATTCATATAACTCTTCCGGAATCGCCGTCATACCAGCGGAGAAAATAACCATATTTAAACCGATATATACCCATGCACTGACCAATACGACTGAATACATTGCAATATTGGGATTGCCCAGAAAATCCATGTTAAAGTCGGGATTAAAAATACGGATCATATCATTAATTAAACCCCAGTTGGGATTTAAAATAAATTTCCACATTATTGCTACTGCTGTCATCGGAATAATTACCGGAAGAAAAAATGCAAATTTAAAAGCGCGCAGCCCCCGGATTTTTTTGGAAATAAACATAGCCAGTAAAAAGGCAATCGGACCCTGAATCAATACGCCCTGGGCCAGATAAATGAACATGTTGCGGATACAGATCCAGAATACACGGTCGCTGAACATGCGTTTATAATTGCTGAATCCTACAAACTCCTTTGGCGTCTGCCAAATGCCGTTCCACTCCACAAAGGACAGATAGACGGTCTGGATAATTGGTGTAAAAAACATAAATGCGATCAATAGAAATGCCGGAAGAATCATGAGAAACGGCACATAATATTTTTTTATCCATTTCATGGAAAGTCCCCCTTTATATGCGCGGACAGGCTTATTTCCTGTCCGCGCAACATTTTAATTATGACTGTCAATTTCGTCCTGAACCTCTTTCATCGCAGCTTCCGGAGCATTACCTGCCACCATGCCTGCAAGGGAATTCCTCAGTCTGTCCTGTAAAGAAGCAATTGTGCTGTACTGGTCAATTTCCTGCATTAAACCAGTTGCCGTATTATTAATCAGATCGATACATTCTTTTGTCAGATAATTCATCTCTTCCGGCGGGGTTGCGCTCTTAACCGCGAAGATCTGAGTGGGATCTGCTTTCCATATCTCTGTCACCACTTCCGGTGAAGTAAGATATTTTACCAGCTTTACGGTAGCTGCAGTAGTTGCTTCATCTTTCTTAGCTATAGACAGACCTTCATTTGGACCTCCCATGGAACCGCCTTTTAAATCCATTTTGTCTTCAAATGCAGGGAACCAGATTACATCCACACCTTTTCTCTCCAAAAATTCGGGATTGTTTTCCAGAATATTGGTGGGCTGCCAGGTTCCGATTGCAATCATCGGAGATTTCTCTGTGGAGAACAGTGCCTGCTCTGTAGCAGAATCCAGGGATGCAATATTTTCCCCAAAATAACCTTTGTCCTGCCAGGATTTCATTAGATTTACCAACTCCAGCATCTTGTCCCCGGTGTACTTTTCTTTTCCGTTTGCCAGGTCATAAATATAATCCTCGCCATATTTTCTCATAACCAGACCGGAAAGGAGATGTGCAAAACGCCAGCCTTCTCCTGACATTGGAACCGGTGTAATTCCTTCTTCCAAAAATTTATCACAAACTGTTTCAAATTCAGATATCGTCTCCGGATACTTTAGGCCTCTGGATTCGAACATATCCTTGTTACAGTAGAGAACGGTAGCAAAGTCAGTAAATGGAACCCCATATACGCCTTCTTTCGTCTGATATTCCCACATACTGAACAGATCTAAAAAGTTATCTTTCCACTCCTTATCATTTTCAAACTCAGAAGTCAGGTCATAGAGAACATCACTTTCCACATAAGAATAGATGGTACTGCCGCCATAATTCTGGAACAATTCGTACATGTCGCCTGTAGCTGCCGCTGTTTTCATTTTTTCATAAAACTGCGTATCGTCCGCTCCTGCTACAGCGTCGTATTCAATCTCTACATTCGGATTGGCTTCCATAAAATCCTGACAGGCTTTATAAATCGCTGCTCCCAGTACAGTATCTTCCGCCCAGCGGTTCAAAAATTTGATTTTAACTGGCTCACCGTCTCCCCCAGGCTGCTCTTCCCCTGTATCTTTAGCAGAATCCGTTCCTGCAGCTGTTGTCTCCTGAGCCTCCTTAGAATTACTGCTGGTCTTCTCCCCGGCATCTCCTGTATCCCCCGCATCTCCTCCACATCCTGCAAGTGTCGCAGATAACATCGTAACCGCCAATAAAATACTTATGATTCTCTTTTTCATCCTAAATCCTCCTATTTCGGTTCTTCGTATATTTTTTTCACATTAGCGCTAACTGATAATGCTATTTTAGCAATTATGTCTAATCACGTCTATGAAATATATTTACATCATCGTTAATATTTTTACTTTATTGATATTTTTACCCGTATGTTTTGTGTGATTTTATACTTTTCCACTTGCTCCCTTATAGTCTTATGCTGATAAAGTATAAAGCTCCACCTTACCGTTTGATAACTCCCAGTGTCTTTTGGTAAATTCATGCTTAAGATCCAGCAGACAATAAAAAAGAAAGTGACTTTACCATTGTAAAATGCTAAACTATAAAGAGCCAGTCAAATACCCCAATGCTCGCAACGGGGTATTTGATCCTCGCGGCAGTCGCCAAATGGACGCGTCAGCGTGTCCATTTGGCTCGTTGCCCGCGGGAATAATACGAGGAGGCTGCTTTTATGAATCATGAATTCACCCTGCTTCAAAGTGATTATACGGTCTGTTCCAAAGACTGGGGCATGACAGACGAAAATGCCTTGTTTTACCGCATGTACTATATTTACGGCGGAGAAGCATATCTCAAAAAGGGGGACCAGAAAATTCGGCTGGAACCGGGATATTTCTATATTCTGCCATTAATGAAGCCCTATTCTCTTTGGCATGTCCAGGAAGACCCTCTCCAGGTTCTCTGGTTCCACATTCAGATCAAGATGGATTTCTATATTGATCTGGGAATTGTAAAAATAATAGAAAATACCCCCATGTATTTTGTTCTGCAAAGTCTGCGTTCCTTTATGGGAAATGCCAGATATTATACGGAAACGGAACAGCTTTTTGATATATTCCTGACACTGCTAGGTGAAGAACTCCCTCTGCAGAAAACAGATCATCCTGTTATGAAAAGTGTACTGGATTATATCGATTCTCATATTTCCAACCACATAACAGTATGTGATCTGGCAGCATACGCGGGAATGGAGCGTTCCTATTTCTCCCGCAAATTCAAAGCTGCTTTTCAGATGTCGCCCAATCAGTATCTCTATGCCGCCCGTTTAAATCAGGCAGCCATTGCCCTTGCAAAGGGTGCTACAGTATCGGAAGCCTGCCGGATTGCTGATTATGCAGATGAGAAATCATTTTCCAGAGCCTTTCGCAGCTATATGGACATTCCACCCAGCATCTACCGAAAAAGTCACATAGTGCAACCTTAAAGTCACACCGCAGTGTTGTGGCTTTTTTCTGTTCATGGTACCCTTTAGAAAAGAACAACACCGGGAGGTATGTATATGTTGGAAGAAGATAAGAATACAAAAATTAACAGGATCCGTTTTACCGACTCGGATAAAGATATTCTGCGCACCCTGGGGTATCGAATCGCAGAAATATCCGCCGATGACAGAAATGCAGTGAATGCAAAGAACTGGACTTTATTAAATGACAGAAAATCCGTAAAACCAATGGTCTGGATCAATGAAGTTCCCTGGCACGAATTGAATGTAAATGAAGAATTAACGTTGAGATGCGGGCAGCCCTGGGCAAGAAAATTAGAAGATGAAATGAGAAAAACAATCTATCAGTGGAATCATTTCCCCGGCGATATGGTTGTGAATCCTTATATGGAATCTCCTCTCGCTATTGCATCCACCGGTTTTGGCATTGAAGAAGATGTGACCTGTGTATCAACCGATCAGGAAAACGATATTGTCTCCAGGCATTTTAAAATCCAGATTTCCGAACCGGAAGATATTGATAAAATTAAAATGCCGGTTGTAACCCATAATGCTAAGGAAACCGAAGAGACATTTGCCGCCATGAATGAAATATTTTCCGGAATTCTTCCCGTAAAAAAAGTGGGAAGAAAGCACATCTGGTATACTCCCTGGGATTATCTGGTACGTTGGTGGGGCATTCAGGAAGCAATTATGGATCTGATTCTGCGCCCGGATATGGTGCATGACATTTACGAACGAATGGTACAGGCGTGGATGCGGGAAATGGACCAGCTGGAGGCCATGAACCTGCTGTCACTGGATAATAATAATACCAGAATCGGCTCGGGTGGATATGGGTATACGACAGAGCTTCCGGGAACTGACTTTGACCCTTCTCATGTAATGGCGAAAAATATGTGGGGATGTTCCAACGCACAGATTTTCTCTACTGTCTCTCCTGAGATGCACTGGGAATTTGCCATGGAACACGATTTGAAATGGCTGGAACGCTTTGGCTTAACTTACTATGGCTGTTGTGAACCCCTGGATATTAAAATGGATGTACTGCACCGCATCCCCAACCTCAGAAAGGTCTCCACATCTCCCTGGAATAACAGTAAGAAAATAATTGACGCAATTGGATCTGATTACGTAATCAGCAGAAAGCCGAATCCGGTTATTGCAGCAGGAACTGCCTTTGATCCCATTCAGGCAGAAAAGGATCTGAGAGAATTTATGGAGCTTACTGATCGAAGCTGCCATGTGGAACTTATTTTCAAAGATGTGTCCACAGTGAGATATGATCCAAAGAGACTCTGGGAATGGGAAAAAATTGCAATGCGCGTTGCAGAGGAATATTCCAGGTAAACTAAAATAGCAGGGACATGTAATTTTCCGCAATTACACATCCCTGCTGTGACATTTTTTATTGATACATCTGAAGTTGTATATCATCCGGCTCCGTCATCCATAGTATGGTCTCCCATACCTCCTGTCCGTCATTTTTCTGTCGTGGTCCCGGAGTACTTCTTCCATTTAATATGTATGATTTTAACTGATCCCGCAGTTCCTTTGCCAGTTTCGGATACTGCTCTATTACATTTATTTGTTCCCCGATATCCTTTGATAAATCATACAGCTGGAACCTGGGAAGGCTTTGATCCTCTTCTCCCGGTTTGGGAGCTGACCAGCCGCCTGAGCCCGGACACATTTCCAGCTTCATCATCCCTTTTCGAATAGAAAGGGAGCCATCGATACTCTGATGTACCACATCTCTGCGAACCTCCGGTCCTTTCGGATCCTTCCAAAGCGGCAGATTGCTGACACTGTCTTCCCCTGCATTTTCCGGCAATGGATAGTTAAAATATTCAGCCAGCGTCGCCATCAGGTCACTAAGGCATACAACCCTGTCACAAACACCGCCTTTCTCTGCCATCTCAGGCCAGTGCATCATCAGCGGTACTCTGTGTCCGCCTTCATAAATATCTGCCTTTGTTCCCCGGAATACATAGCTGGGATTGTGTCCCGCTGCTTTTAGCTCTTCGTAATCCGCCATTGGGGAACATCCGTTATCCGAGGTATATAGGATAATTGTATCTTCTAAAAGCCCCAGTTCTTCCAGCTTTTTCGTAATTCTTCCGGTTACGTCATCACAGTGCAATACAAAATCTCCATAGGCATTCGTTCCTGATTTTCCCTGGAATCTTTCTGCCGGCAGAATCGGTGTGTGGGGGGCAGGCATGGGAAAATATATAAAAAACGGATTTTCTTTGTACTCCTCAATTTTCCCCAGTACCCGATCCATAAGTTCGTCCAGAACATGTTCATGAACAAATCCCGGAGCAGCGGGACCTTTTCTCCAAAATTTCTTGCCTGTATTCTGGGTCTCATGATCCGGTTTAGCCGTAAAATGATCATTCTCAATATAGACATAAGGAGGCATATCCAGAGACCCGCTGATCCCGAAATAATAATCAAAGCCATGGTCTACCGGAGATCCCTTTATCGCTCCGGCGTAGTCCACTCCGTCACTTGCCTCAAATTCTTCGGCTTCTCTAAAATAATCATATTTGGCAAAATCCATTCCCAGATGCCATTTTCCGATCATTGCCGTTTGGTACCCCTGCTCTTTTAAAAGATTTGCCACCGTCATACGTCCAGGCTCCAGAAGCGGTGCGGAATATCCACCCACTACATAAGATTTCAGCCGGGAACGCCAGTTATAGCGCCCCGTTAAAATACTGTATCTGGAGGGAGTGCAGACTGCCGAGGATGCATGGGCATCCGTAAAACGTATGCCGTTTTCGCACAATCTGTCCAAATTAGGAGTTTGAAAAGGACAATTTTCGTTGTAAGCAGAGATATCTCCATAGCCCATATCATCAGCCAGAATGTAGATCAGGTTTGGACGTTTCTTTGAATTTTTCATTTTCCTCCTCCTTTTCCTTTAAAATGATCCTACTCCTTTGTAATTCCATAATTATTTTCTGCGGACCAGCCATTTTCTGCTTTCACTTCGTCCAATACTTCCTTATAAGAATCATTGATCATTTTTCCAAAATCTTCGGTTGACAGTCCGCCTTCCAGATACTGTTGTCCTGCCCGGTGGAAATAAGTACGCAGTTTTTCATTGATTCCTGTATAATAAGCCATGCGTAAAGGTTCTTCCGTAATAATAAATCCACTTAAGCTGTCCGGAAGCTTGGTTGTATTTGCCAGGGGGATTCTGCAGATGCCGTCAGCAAATTTTTTCTGAATGTCCGGTGATGACATATACTGAACGAATTTAATCGCTGCTTCTAACCGGGCACTATCCCCTTCCAGGTTTTTATTTATTGCATAAATGATATCCGGCTGTCCGCCCAGAATTACGGATTTTCCCATTGCATATTCTGATGTATCTTTTGTGATGACCGGAACCGGCATAACTTCGTATTTAAAATCATCCCCCACAGCATCCTGAATCTGGCTGAGATTTGTGGAAAGTGCCTGTACCATTGCAACTTCGCCCCTCATGAACATATCCAGAGCAGATTTC
The DNA here is from genome assembly GCA_900540475.1 of uncultured Robinsoniella sp. Taxonomy (GTDB): domain Bacteria; phylum Bacillota; class Clostridia; order Lachnospirales; family Lachnospiraceae; genus Robinsoniella. The sequence continues at coordinate 12,816 of UQGG01000085.1, forward strand.
TGGTCCAGACCATTATAGTCGCTGGTCCAGTACTGTGAAAATTCCTTCATCATATCGAATCCTTTTTCCAGCTGGGGACTTGTAAAATCAATTTTTCCTTCATCAAATCCTTTGGCGATTTCTCCTAATTCAATATAGCCATTGCCGGACTCGTCCAGCTCCTTTACAAGCCCCTCATCCAGCTGGCTGGATACAGAGTTGTTAAACCAGAGCCAGGAGAGATCTCCGATTGTCGCATTTGGGAAACCAAAGGGGATCGTCCCGGAATCTTTGAGTTTTTTGCAGGCATCCATAAATTCCGCCCATGTCTCCGGTTTTTTCACACCTGCTTTTTCAAAAAGATCCATGTTACAGAAGATGCGGACAACACTGGTGGATGACGGATATCCCGGCACCACATTATCCGGAAGCTCCATTCTTTCTAATATGGAATCCGGAAGAGTCTCTCTCCACGTCTTTCCAGGATCATATGCACTTTCGGTGTCATAGAGATCCTTAAAATTATACAGCCAGCCGCTATCATAATCCGAAGTGATATTATATAGAATATCCGTATACACATCCGGTCCTTCTCCTGCGGAGAACTGAGTTGTCAGCCAGGTGCGGTAGTCTCCTGTAGGTATGGATTCAAATTCTACCTGAATTCCGGTGTCATCTGTAAATGATTTGATAATATCCTGGGTGAGCTGGTTTGCCTTTTCGTCCGTTCCCAGATCCTGAACAAACTTTAACGTCACATTTTCCCCGCTGTCTGCTTTCTTTTCTCCGTCTCCCGTATCCTCTTTTTTGGATTCTTCCGCCTGGTTTGCCTCACTTCCTGCCTGGGTATCTTTTGCCCCGCCAGTTGCTTTATCGGTTGCTTTGTCGCCGCCACCTGCTCCACATCCAGCCAGCATTCCAGCCGCCATTGCCCCGCTTAAGAGAACTGCAATTATTTTTTTCTTCATTTTCATTTCCTCCTTTTATATAAAGTCTGGTCCAATTGGACCGACCCTATTCTCTGCTTTCATTATGTTCAGATCATCGTCTATTGTTTATAATCTCAACAACTGTTTCTTTTTAACACATATATGAATGTATTTATATACTTATCAGCCCTTCACAGATCCCTGCGTCAAGCCTGCTACAAAAGATTTACTGGCAAAGCAGAACAGAATGATCAGCGGCATGGAAGCAATAATATATCCGGAAAACAGCACACCATTGCCGTCATTTACAGAAGTTACCATCTTTGTCAGAGCAACTGCAATCTGCTGGGTCTTCTCTCCTGTCGCTGCTACCAGTGGCCAAAGATAGTTATTCCAGGCAGATAATCCCGTCATAATCGTCATCGTTGCTATGATAGGCTTTGAAAGTGGTGCTGCCACCTTCATTAGAATTGCCATGTCCCCTGCCCCTTCTATCTCAGCTGCTTCAAACAGACTTTTTGGTAAGCCTTCCATGGAGCCTCTGGTGAGAAATGTTCCCATGGCAACACTATAGGCAGTAGGCGGTAAGATCAGCCCCCAGTATGTATTGTACAATTTCAGTTCCGATATCTGGATAAACTGAGGGATCAGCATTACAAAACCCGGAATCATCAGCATAGCAATAATACCATAATACAGTATCCTGGAACCCTTAAATGTGAATCGGACAAACGCATAGGCTGCCAATACGGAAAGTATAATGGTCAGAATTATGACTGCAAAGGTAACCACAAAGGAGTTCATCATTGGTCTTGCCACCTGGGAAAATGCTTTTTCAAAATTTACAAACCTCCACTGTGCTGCGAGCATAAATGGATTCATAATTATTTCTTTCTGAGGTTTAAATGCATTGATTACTAACAGATAAAACGGTGATAAAGTCAGGAGCAGCAATAGCCCAAGTATTACTCTGCCTGAGATTTTCGCAAATATTTTCATACGTTTCTCCTTCTATTCTGATAAGTCTTCGCTCTTTAGGAATTTGTTATTTAAAACAGTCAGTATCATAATGATAATAAATAAGATGATACCAATGGCAGATGAATACCCCATTTTTTTATATGTAAAGCCCTGTTCATATAAATAAACTGCCGGAACCATCGTAGAAGTCACAGGTCCTCCCTTTGTCAGAATATAAATCGATTCAAAAATCTGCAGTGAATTGATGATCGCTAATGTAATCATAAGCTTCAGCTGTCCGGATACTAACGGCAGATCCACTTTAATAAACCGCTGTAAAATATTTGCTCCATCGATTCTGGAAGCTTCAAAAACATCCCTGGAGATCGATTGCAATGCTCCGAAATAAATCAGGAACTGCATTCCTCCCAGCATGGACATTCCAAGCCAGGGAAATCCGATCGCAATAATAGAACCAAGTGCCGTCTTCGTGTCTCCAAGCCAGGGGCTTGCCAGATTTGATAGCCCGATGTTATGAAGCAGAATGTTTAAAACTCCGTTATCTCCAGCCAGAATCCATTTCCATAACAGGATGATTACTACACCCGGGATTACCATAGGAAAGGTAAACGCTGTCCGTATAACATATTGCTTTTTAGCAGATTTAACGGCAAATAGCAACTCTGCAGCCAGAAGAGGAATCGACACAACGATAATAATATATGCGATCATTACTTTCAATACCGTGACCAATGATCCCAAAAACACACTGTCTTTAAACGCTGCAATGTAATTATCCAGCCCTACAAAAACATTCAGGTTACCGCCGTTCCAATTATAAAACGACTTTTCAATCGCCATTCCAAAGGGAATGTATTTAAATGTAATCAGAAAAATGTAGATGGGAATCAAAAACAAATAAGGTTTGATTATTTTAATCCAGTTTCTTTTTTTCTGCACTTTTCTTTCCTCCTTTTGTACATCTTGTACGTTAAAATAATTATATCAGCCTTATTTTTATATATCTTTGTATTATTTTTCTGTATTTGGTGTAATATTTTTATATGAAAGCACAAAAAAAAGGTGTGTATTATAAATTTACACACCTTTTTGTTCATATCCATTTTTCGTGGCAGCTTCTCATTGAAACTTTTCATTTCAGCTAACCATAGTAGCTTCTCATAGTATCTTCCCATGCCATCTTCTCATTTCAGCTTCTCATAGTAACTTCCCATGCCATCTTCTCATTTCAGCTTCTCATAGTAACTTCCCATGCTATCTTCTCATTTCAGCTTTTCATTTCTACTTCCTATATCTATTCACTTTACTATCTTTTCTTTCTGTGTAATAATCACACGGCTGGCAATGCCTTCTTCACTTTCAATCCGTATACCGCAATCCTTCCCATAGAGAAGCTTAATTCTGTCATTCACATTAATTAAAGCAATCCCAAACCCTTTATTCTCCGGGGTTCGGATTTCTTTGGAAAAAGAATTCAGGGATTTATTCAACTCATCCAATTGATCTTTCGCAATACCCCTGCCATCATCTGAGACAATAATATCCACATAATCCCCTCTTCTTACCACGCTGATGTCGATTACACCCTTATGCCCGGGCTTTGGTAAAATTCCATGTACCCATGCATTTTCCACCACCGGCTGTATCAGCAGTTTTACCGTTTCCAGCATCTCATCTTCTCTGGCAGCATGTACTTCTAACTGTACGCAATGGTCATAACGCTCATTAATGATCGCCAGATAGGATCTCACATGATTCAGTTCTGCTTCTAAAGTAGTTCTTGACTCCTTGCAATTAATGCTATAGCGCATCATGTTGGAAAGATTCTGGGTAAGATTTGCGATGGTATCAATCTCTTCGATCTGGGCGATGCAGTAGATATTATCCAGGGTATTGTATAAAAAATGAGGATTTATCTGCGCCTGCAAAGCACTGATCTGTGCCTGCTTTTCCCGCACTTCCGACAGATATATCCTGGCTCCCATTTCCTGAATCCGTTTTTTCATATTGTTAAACCGCCTTGCAATATGTCCGATCTCATCATTCGAAGTAACTTTAATAAAGGCTTCCGGTTCCTCTTCCATCGTATCCATAAAGTCATTTAAAACCTTAACCGGCATCATCAGACGTTTGGACAAATATACCGATACCAGTATTCCAAAGACAGCACAGGATATAAAGATCAGATTAATGGTCTGTACAAGATGGTGGACACTTTCAAACAAAACACTGTTAGAATCTACTGTTGTTACCACCCACTTGTATCTCGGTATGTACATGCTGGTGATAAAGGATTCTTTATCCGAAATGGTAGTATAATCCTGATCCTTTGCCTTGGCTTCCGGTTTTTCAATCCTTCCTGCAATCTGCTTCGCACTGTCATCTGTAATATGCTGGCTGTAAATAACATTTCCCTCATAATCTGTCACTACAATTCCCCGATCCTGGGAATCCAGCTGCCGGAAGATACTGGAGATCTCCGTAAATTTTACAGAAACCATAATAAACGGAACGTAATCTTCCATCCCTTTGGAGCTTCTGGGTATCCGTTTTAAATAGAGCAGAACTTCGGATTTGCTGAGACCCGCAGGTTTATATTCTTCTTTTAACGGACCATATATAAAATCATTTTTATTCAATGATGCAAACTGTTGATACCAATCCGCTTCTTTCACATCAAAACGGTTTAAGTACATTCCATCTCCTACATAAACATGATGGTCCTTATCATAGTAAATTAAAACACCATTTACAACATTTCCCAGATTATTAATATAGATGTTGTCTTTTAAATCAATCTCAAAATCAACCTGGCTTTTCAGTGTCTGAAAAGTGTATGGTTCCTCACCGGAAAAGCAGATACTCTCAAATAATTGCTGATTATTACTATTCGCCACATACTGTGCCACCCGGTTAAATATTGCATCCAGATCGTAGGTAACTTTCGCCATTGCCTGGGAATTATAATTAATAATCTGCCGTTTCACAAACTTCGTATTAAAATAGTTAACCGCCGTAGAAATCCCCACCAGCATTACAAGCAGCAGTATGATATAGCTGGACATAACCTTCCAGTGCATTTTACTCTTTATCTTCTTAAACATGCTCTTCTCCATACAATTCCCTGTTCAGCTTTGTCTTGTATTCTGTGGGACTTTCCCCTGTTACCTTTTTAAAAACCTTAGTAAAATAATGCTGATCCGGATACCCCACCTGGGCCGCTATATCCCATATTTTTCCCTGGGTTGTCATCATTAATTCTTTCGCACGTTCAACCTTCACCTGCATAATAAAAGCGGTCAGAGAAAGTCCGTTTGTTTTCTTAAAAACCGTGGACAGATATGCCTCACTTAAATGATATTTTAGAGCCAGTCCCGAAAGTGTATATTTTTCACTGCAGTTCTTTCGAACGGTATCCTCAATATCCCGGATCACATCCTGAATATCTACAGGCCTGGCTCCATCTGTTCTGCCTCCTTCTGCTCTGCTTCCTTCTGACGAAGGCAGTCCCCTGTCCGCAGATTCCCCATACCTTTCACTGGTATTCTGCCATTCTGCTGATAATTCCTCCACACACTTATGGATCGTATTGTTTAACACCTGCTTGTCCACCGGTTTAAGAAGATAGTCAACCGCCCGGTATGACAGCGCCCGTTTCACATACTCAAACTCATCATATCCTGAAATCATAATAATTCTCGTCCGCTTTTCTATAGCATATATCCGTTCACATAGGGTACATCCATCTTCTGTAGGAAACTTTACATCTGAAATCACGATCTGGGGACGATGCTCTGAAAACAATGCAAGCGCACCTTCAACCGTATCCGCCTCCAGAATCTGTATCTCCCCCTCTAACCGGCTTTGATCAATCATCTTTATAATCCCCTTACGGATCCAACGCTCGTCATCTGCTACCAGAATTATCATATGTATCTCTCCTTTTAAACAGTATACATTAACTATATCCTGCTTTTTAACGAATGTCTACCGATAACATATAAAATAATCCAGATAAGAAATATTGCACTCCTCTTTTGCCGGAACGAAAAACAGTTTCTGCATAACAGCCCTGCGTGCAGCTGCATCGTCCCATGCCTTCATCAGAACGGAATCAACCCCATAATCCGTATATATATGCAGCAAAATTTCACACATAAGTTCCCCAAATGCTTCTTCTGTCTCATATTCCGGGAGAATATCGATCCGCAATATCCCCATCCACTTATCATCTACGGAATATTTCTTTGAAGGACAGATCTCAATTGTCCCCACCGGCTTTTTTGGATCTTTATCCACAATGGTTAATCTCACAAAATCGTGCACCTCATACCGGCTTTCCCAGTACTCCATACATTTTAAAAAAGCTTCATAATCCGTATAGTAAAAATCATCGTTACAGCTGTCCCCGTTAAAATGCCGTGCAGCCTCTTTGTTGGAATAGCATAAAAATAAATCCTCACTGTCACTGATTTCCATCTTCCTCAGGATAAAATGCTCAGTTTCATAAGTCGGACATTTTGCAAAAGCATCTTTGTTGCGCATATAAAAACCTCCCTTTCCTTATTAAATATTCCTGTATGTAACGTTCTACCACGTTCTATTCTCTGGTTCTTACTCTAAAGTATAGCAGAACATTTGTTCGATGTAAAGACTATTTCTAAAATTCACAGCATAATTTTTTACTGTCTTTTTCACAGCGGACAATGTATAATAGGATAAAATAACTGATCAGAAGGGTGGCTATTGTTATGAAAAAATTAGGAATAATCGGCGGCATGGGACCGGAATCCACTTTGTTGTATTACAAAGAAATAGCGGAACAGTTCCAAAAAAGGGAAACACACGGATTTTTTCCGGAATTAACGATTGAAACGGTAAACATGTATAAAATGTTAGGTTACTGTCTGGATGGGGACTATGAAAATCTGTCTGGCTATTTGTCACAGGCTGTACATAATGCAGAATCCGCCGGAGCAGATTTTATTATCCTGGCATCCAATACTCCTCATGTGGTATTTGAAACTTTGCAGGCTAAAGCCTCAGTTCCAATGCTCAGTATTGTGGAACCTGTGTTCCATGAAGTCCGGGATCAGGGTCTGAAAAAAATTGCCTGGCTTGGTACCGCCTTCACCATGGAGCAAAGCTATTTCAAGAAAATATTTACCGAAAATGGCATTGAGGTTATTGTACCAACTAAAAAAGAACGTGAATTTATAGATCGGACCATTGCCAGGGAGTTGGAATTTGGCATTGTAAAAGAAGAATCAAAAAAAGAAATTGATCAGATTATCCACCGTTTGATTTCAGAAGAAGGCATAGACGGCATTATATTAGGTTGTACGGAATTGCCGCTGATGTATGCAGATGCTATCCTTCCGGTTCCCTGTTTTGATACGATGAAATATCATATAAAGGGGATTGTAGATTATATGTTAAGCGGATCAAACAGCGATGCCGGCAAATAAGAAGTAATTTTACACAAAAAATAACCCCGATAGCTATTGCGCTTCAATTTCCTATAGGGAAAGTGCAATAGCTAAGAAGTTATATTAGATATTTATTATATGCATATCATTCTGATGCCAGCTTTTTATTTTCATACATCAATTTGTCTATTTCCCGCAGAGCATCCTGGATATCATTGACTGCCCGGTAATGGGTCATGCCGTAGGCAAAACTAAGTTTCCGCTCACTTAATTCCATCATTGATTTTTCAATTGCATCCTGAATCACTGTTTCATTCTCTTTTTTCGCCATCAGCATAAACTCATCACCCCCGGTACGATAGACGGTTGCAATCTTCCTCATATTTTTGATGATGATTTCTGAAAAAAATACTAAGGCTTTGTCACCTTCTTCATGCCCAAATGTGTCATTGATATATTTAAAATGATTGATATCAATTAAACATAACATACAATCCTGTTTGCTCTGGGTTTTACTGACAGCCAGATTAAACATTTGACGGTTATAGGCTCCGGTTAAGGAATCGATGGCAAAAAAGTTGATATTTTGCGAGATGTAATAAATAATAATGCCCAAAGCAGAAAATCCATAATTCAAACAATAGTATTTGTATTTTACTTCTAAAATAATACTTAGGATAATGGTTACCATGATCGCTGCGATGATGATCTGCTCGGTTTTCTTTCCCTGATCATATTTCTGTGCGGGAAAAAAGATCATCAGCGCCAGATAGAATAGCGTAGTTGCAGCCGGAAGGAAAAATAAGATTCCCCGGTCATAACTGTTATCGGCGCCTATATAAAATACGATGTTTACAAAGATGCTGAAAAAACAAACGACTGCATTTATAATTAATGGTATATAAAATATCTTTTTAAATTTCTCTTTATAAAATATTCTCATCAGCAGCATCGGTATGATAGACCCGCATGAGAAATTTAAAAAAGATGTAATTCTCCGCAAATACCAGATGGAAGGTTCTTCCTGCCACCTGAATATATAATCCAACGAGGTGATGACAATCAGACCCAGATTGATAAGGACCGCACTTCTGAATAAACGATTCTGTTCTTTACTAAATAAATAATTAATGTTAATCAGATATAACAGAAACAACAAACCGGTCAGCGGAACGGCATACGAATATATAAGCGTTCTCATTATGCACCTGCTCTCTGGGCTTCTCATTTGAATTCGCCTCTGTATTTACCATATATTGGTCTTCACTATTATATCAAAATATGATATCTCTGTCATCAAGTATTTATTTAAAATTGGGGGGTCGCTGAGGAAGGACGCTTTGTAGATGGAGGTTGTGTACGAAAAGATAGGAGTAGGAAAATTGCATGGACTCCGTCAGCTTACCGCAGAACTGGTATTTTCTAACCTTTCCAAAGCACTTTTTGGCGGCACGCGGGCATTCGCTCCGAAATCCTGATGCATTTCGCAGCTCACTGCCCGCTTA
>UQGG01000086.1 GCA_900540475.1 uncultured Robinsoniella sp.
ACTTTCATTACTATTTGTGCCGCGCCCGAAGGCGCGCGGAATGGAGATTAAAATGAGAAAACGACATTTCGTGGGTATCGCATTATTAACGGTATTGGCATCCGTGTGTATATTTGGGTGCGGCAGGTCGGATGGATCAAAGGAATCACAAACTTCGGCGGTCAGTAAAAATGAAGGGCAGTCCGTGACTGCAAAAGCACCAGCGATGGAATCAGAAGGATCAGTGACGGAATCGGAAGCACCTGCAGCGAAAAAGGAACTGATCAGAACAGAAAAACCGGAGTTTACCGCTAATGAGGTCAGACGTGTTGCGATTGCGGTGGGTGGACAGGGTGTATTTGAAATTACCTATGATCCACAGGATTATAAAAGTAATTTTGCGTATTGGGATATTATTACACCATATAAATCACTGGTAATGGTGGATACAGAAGAAATGTTCAACTTATATAATGCTCTTGCGGCGTGGAAATTTGGCAGCGCTATTGACATAAAAGAGGGGGAAGACACAGGTCTGTCAGACCCATCAGCCAGTATAGCAATAGACTACTATGATATGAAATCAGAGTCGGACACTGCAGATACCGATCCCGATACTACATGTCTGATTAAGTTCGGTAAAAAAGATGAACAGGGCAATTATTATGCTCAGATTGAAGGATTTGATACGATTTATAAGATTTCTTCCAGTGCCGCAGATCCTGTGCTTATGTTTAATCCCTATGATTATATATTAAAAATCTGCTGTCTTGTGGACTATAAAACGGTGGATACGGTAGAAATAAATATGGGTGATAACACATATGTGATAGATGTGAATGCTGCGCAGAAGAAGTATGCTTTTGATAAAAAAGAAGTGGATGAAAAAACATTTTCGGCGCTGTATCAGGCATTGATGGGAGTCATCGTTAAGGGCGAGCCGGATGGTAAAATTGCAGGTGAAGGAAAAGAGGCATCGCCAGTTTTAGAGATTGATTTTCAGAGAAATATGGAAAATGCACCTGATATAGCCGTAGCTTTTAAACCTTATAATGATGATTATTGTCTGGCTGAAATAAATGGGAACCAATTTTTTATCGTATCAAAAGAAGATGTAGATCAATTAGCGGAACAAGTGGAGGAAGCTTTTTAGTTCAGATTTGGAAGCTTGTCTCCAGATAAATATAATGAATTCGAAACAAGTCCCGGGGAGGATATAGCATGGAAGGTATAATGAAAACAGCAGTTATGACAGGGATCCGTAAAGTAGAATTAACAAACCGTCCGATTCCTGTGCCGGCAGAAAATGAGGTATTGGTTAAGGTAGAGTATGTAGGAATCTGTGGTTCTGATCTGCATTATTACGAAGCAGGAAGAATCGGGAACTTTGTTGTGGAACCGCCGTTTGTGCTTGGGCATGAAGCAGGTGGAATTGTCGTAGAGACCGGAAGCAATGTAAGGAATTTAAAGGTTGGGGACCGTGTTGCGCTGGAGCCTGGTAAGACCTGCAGTAACTGTGAATTTTGCAAGAGCGGCAGATATAATCTCTGTAAGGATGTGGTATTCTTTGCGACACCTCCTGTGGATGGGGTTTTTCAGGAATATGTTGCACATGATGCCGGACTCTGTTTTCCGATTCCGGACAATATGAGTACAATGGAGGCTGCCCTGATTGAGCCGCTGGCAGTAGGAATGCATGCAGCGATACAGGGAGGTGCCGGGATTGGACAGACCGCTGTAGTTACCGGAGCAGGATGTATTGGACTAGTCAGTATGATGGCGTTGAAAGCAATGGGAGTTTCCAGAGTGTACGTAGTGGACGTAATGGAAAAGAGGCTGCAAAAAGCGTTGGAATTAGGTGCAGATGGAATCATAAACGGAAGAGAGGAAGATGCCGTTGCTAAAATCATGGAATTAACCAATGGCGCCGGTTGTGATTTATCCATTGAAACAGCTGGAACTGAGATTACAACGACACAGCTGATTGGGATGGCAAAAAAAGGTTCCACCATTGTTCTGGTTGGCTACAGTGCTTCCGGTAAGCTGACCCTGCCCGTTAGTACGGCATTAGACAAAGAGCTGACATTTAAGACTGTTTTCCGATATCGTAATATATATCCTATGGCAATTGATGCCGTGGCACAGGGAAAGATAAAAATCAAAGACATCGTTACCAATATTTTTGACCTGGATGATATCGCAGCTGCGCTGGAGCAGAGTGTGGAAAATAAGGCAGATATTGTAAAGGGTGTAATTAAAATTTAAATATCATTCATGTGATTCTTTTTCAATTTATTATGAAAAATATGGAGCTTACGGGTAATTTTATTTATCCGTGAGCTCCATATTACTGCAATGTACAATTTCAGGATGTAAATTAATTAAATAAAATATCTCCCAGCCAATTCCATAAATGCTTCCCGGTCTGACTCATAAAAATCAGAAAAATTCTTTTGTTCCGTAAGAAGATTTTTAGCCAGTGCAGACATGAAATCCGGGATCGCGGATGCAGCCATGATGCCGAGAATATCACCCATTTCCGTTATATCTGCTCCAATCTTGCCGTTTACCTGGATTTCAAATGCATCCACTACTTCGTCATTGACACGTTTCTTTCTGCCAGCGAATCCAATCTGTGCCATCTGGTGTCTGGAGCAGCTGTTGGGACAGCCGCTGATATGAACGGATGGAAGTACGTCTTCACGAATGCCAGCTTCTTTCAATTCCGCAAGGATTCCGTGACACAGAGTCTGGCTTTGCATGATACCGATCTGACAGGTAGGTGTTCCCACACAGCTCACACTCATTTGTATTTTGGTAGACATCAGCTGGCTTTCTGCGAACTGCATAAATGCTTCGGCATGAGATTTATTCAAATTGCGCACATATAATTCTTCATTCATGCTCAGTCGAAGTTCTGCATCCGGGCATTTTTCTAAAAGGCTGTCCAATTCCAGCAACGCATTTTTTTCCAGCTGTCCGCAGAGAGGATGAAGAACCACGGTGTAGCAGCCAGGCTGTTTTTGAGGAATGCAGATATTGGAGGAGGGAATTTCCGGTTCCCAGGAATTTTCTTTGGACAATTCTGCTTTCAGCTCATCAAATTTTACTTTTTCTTTTATTTCTGCGAGATATTCCTTATAAGTTTTCAGAAAATTTTCCACACCCATCCGTCTTGGAATAAAGCGGATACGGGCTTTTGACTTGTTCTGGTAATCGCCCTCAGCTTTAAATAACTGTGTGATCGCTTCGATGTGATACATCACATCTTCCGGCAAAACCAGTTCATCGTATGGAATTCCCACTGCCGGACCGCCGCCCAGACCGCCTGCCAGCCAAACGCGGAACATGGGTTTATTATTGTCTTCCACTGCCATAAAACCAATATCGGTTAAAGTTGCGCAGGCGGTATCGTTGGGACCGGATGAGAAAGCTGCTTTTAATTTACGGGGGAGCTGGTAGTGGGGAGCATTTATGGTAAAATAACTTCCTGTCTGCAATGCATAAGGTGTCACATCAAAGGCTTCACCTTTCTCCACACCTGCAAGAGGGGAAAGAGCCACATTGCGAGGAAAATTTCCGCCGCCGCCTCTGGTAAAAAGACCGTGGTTAATGGCATCTTCCATAATATCACAAACGTCATCCAGAGAAAGGTCATGGAGCTGAATGGCCTGTCTGGTTGTAAGATGTATTTTGTCAAGTTTATATTGATCTGCATAATGCAGAATGAGTTTAAAATGTTCATGGCTGATTACTCCGGAAGGGGTTCTGAGCCTGATCATAAATTTACCGTTTTCTTTCTGGGCATAACAGCCCATCCCGCCTGATTTTCCTTTAAACTCCATCCGTGTAATTTCACCATTTAAAAATGCATGGCCAGCGGCGCGGAATGCGGGGATTTCATCTTTGAGCACTTGCTTATAGGCTTTCATCTATACTACCTCCAATTTTATATCTGTTAAAAATATATTATATCCCAATCGATGGGGAATAAAAAGTTTTATTTTAATTTTTCAAAAATCCTATTGATTTTTTATACAGAATATGCTATTTTGTATTTGAGAGAAAGACATAAACTGGAAATATGTACGTGATAGAAAGACAAATATCTTCTTAGGAGGGAACGTATGCAGAAAGAAATGTATGCACTTGTAAAAGAAACCAGGGGACCGGGGCTTGTTTTAAAGAAAGTGGAGGTACCTTCAGTTGGCAGAGCGGATGTAAAGATTAAAATTCATTATACATCCATCTGCGGAACAGACCTGCACATTTACAACTGGGATAAATGGTCCCAGGAGACGATTATACCGCCGCTGACCATCGGACACGAATTTGTAGGGGAGGTGGCAGAGCTGGGGGATGAAGTGACCGGTTTTAAGCTGGGGGATATTGTGTCGGGAGAAGGGCACATAGTCTGCGGATCCTGCCGGCACTGCAAAGCAGGCAGATGGCATTTATGCAAACAGACACAGGGAGTGGGAGTGAATCGTTCCGGTGCTTTTGCACAGTATCTGGTTATTCCTGCAACGAATGTCGTAAAATGTGAAAAAGGAATTCGGGAAGAATTGTGCTCCTCCTTTGATCCTCTGGGCAATGCAGTAAACACCGCGCTGACCTTTAATCTGGTAGGCGAGGATGTTCTGATTACAGGAGCAGGTCCGATCGGTATTATGGCAGCTGCAGTGTGCAGACATGTAGGTGCAAAACATGTTGTGATTACCGACATAAATGATTACCGGCTGAATCTGGTGAAAGAAATATGTGATGAATATGTCTACCCGGTAAACGTGGCAAAAGAGGATATCAAGGAAGTGATGAAACATCTTGGTATCTGTGAGGGTTTTGATATCGGTCTGGAGATGTCCGGAAATGGCTCCGCATTTAACATGATGCTGGATAATCTGTACAATGGAGGCAGAGTCGCAATGCTTGGAATCCAAAGTGACAAGACTTTAATTGACTGGAACAAAGTAGTATTTAAATGCCTGGATATCAAAGGTGTCTATGGAAGAGAGATGTTTGAAACCTGGTACAAAATGATGTCTATGCTGCAGAGCGGACTGAAGCTGGATAAAATTTTAACCCACAAATTCAAGTTCCGGGAATTTGAAAAAGGATTTGAAATCATGAACAGCGGAAATTGCGGAAAAGTAGTATTGGACTGGACAGATGCAGAAACGGAGGAAATGTGAGATGAAAGCAGCATATCAGATTTTTCAGGATACATTACAGGAAATAAAAAATGATGGTACATACAAAAGTGAAAGAGTGATCATGACACCTCAAAAAGGGCATATTGATACAGACAAGGTGAAGAATGTTATAAATATGTGTTCTAACAATTATCTGGGGCTGGCGGATAACAGTGAAATAATCCAGGCTGCAAAAAGCAGTTACGACAATTGGGGATACGGGTTATCTTCCGTGCGTTTTATCTGCGGCACACAGAGAATTCACAAGGATCTGGAGAAGTCCATTGCCGAATTTCTCCAGATGGATGATACCATTTTGTATTCTTCCTGCTTTGATGCAAACGGTGGTTTATTTGAAACCTTATTGACCGATCAGGATGCGATCATCAGTGACAGCTTAAATCATGCCAGCATAATTGACGGCGTCCGTCTGTGTAAAGCTAAGAAATTCCGTTATAATAATAATGACATGGCAGATCTGGAGCGCTGTCTGAAGGAAGCAGAAGGCATGCGGATTAAATTAATCGCAACCGACGGCGTATTTTCAATGGATGGCATAATTGCCGACCTGAAATCCATCTGTGACCTTGCGGATAAGTACGATGCGCTGGTTATGGTAGATGACAGCCATGCAGTTGGGTTTATGGGGGATACCGGAGCGGGAACACCGGAATACTGCGGAGTTTCCGACCGGGTGGACATCATAACAGGAACCCTTGGGAAAGCGCTGGGCGGTGCCAGCGGCGGATATACCAGTGCAAGGCAGGAAATTATCGATTTGCTCCGGCAGAAAAGCAGGCCCTATCTCTTCTCCAACACCCTTGCTCCGGCGATCACCTGCGGCGCAATTAAGACTTTCCAGCTGCTAAAGGAGAAGGGGGAACACAGAGAAAAGCTGCATAAAAATACGGCTTATTTCCGTGAAGAAATGAAGAAACTGGGATTTGATATTGTAGAGAGTACCCACCCTATTGTAGCTGTCATGTTCTACGATGCAGTCATTGCGGCTCGGGCAGCAGAGCGTATGCTGGAACTTGGCGTATATGTGGTTGGCTTTTCCTATCCGGTAGTGCCAAAAGGGAAAGCCAGAATCCGTACCCAGGTATCAGCAGCTCATAGCAGGGAAGATCTTGATTTTGTTTTGAAATGCTTTAAACAGGTGAAAGAAGAGATGGGAATATAGTATTGAAACAAGTGAAGCAACAGACAGGAATAAAAAACAGATGGCACTGCCTATTACACGGCAGTGTCATCTGTTTTTAGCTATTTCTTTTCACACCATATAATCTGCTGCAGGGTAAGTGGCGGCAGTGCCGCACAGGTTCCATTTTCTGACAGAGCGAGGCTCTGTTGTTCTGGATACACCAGTTTAGCACTTGCCACGGGATTCTGAAACAGGATCTCCCCTGCCGGAATGGGGGGTGTATCTCCGTGGAAGCGCTTGGGCAGCATGGAAATCTGGTGTATGATATATGCTGTTTCCGTTTCAAAAAATGCTGTTCGGATCATATCTGGTGTATCTGTCCTGTGGCGCAGAGGCGGATGTATAGAGGATTTTGCCAGCAGATCGGCAAACAAATCGTTTGTGTAATTATATTTTTCCGTACCAGCCATCGTAAAAAAGTCAAATGCCAGATAAAATACATGCCCCTTCTTAAAATGCCTGTGAAGAAGTGCCGGATAATTTGTTTGTTTACCGGGCGGAGGGCTCCACCAGTTTACCCAGTGGTCAAAATCGCATGCTACACAGGGAAGGTCAAAATACAGCATTTCCGAAACAGGGGAATCAGCCTCCGTGTCGTTACTATTTTCAAGTGGTGCCGCCTCCATAAAGTATTCGCTTACCGGAGGGGTGGTGCAGGAAAGAAGCCCGGTGCAGGAATGGGATAGAGCAGGGCGCAGGTAAGCAGACCAGCGGTTAGAAGCAAATTCCCGATGGATTTTAGCCGGACCGCAGCCCAACAGCCGGTGTAATGACGACTGCTCCCGCAGTGTGGAATCGGCGTTCCATAACCCTGTCTGTCCTGAGGAGATCAGGCAGCCGCCTGCTGCCACGTAATCCTCCAGCATGGAAACCATCTCCGGCTGTATAACATAGACTTCCGGGAGCAGAAGCATATCATATTGATTCAGAAGGGAGTTGGTGAGACTTCCCTCCGGCAGAATGTTATAGGGAATTTTAGCATATTCACACAGCTGCATGGCTCCCAGAATGGCATTTAAGTGAGGATTATGGCGCTTCATACGCAAAATAGCATCCGAACTGAGTTCCTGCATGTTGACTGACTTAGAACGGTCACTTTGCAGGATACCAATGGATTTCACCGGTGTACGGCAGGTTAAATAGGGCTCCATTGCTTCCAGCGCGGTGTAAACGGTGCCAAGTCGGTTTGCCTCTTCCATGTCCAGGGTACCGTCTGCATGCTGGGAACCGCTGTACATGCCAACCCGGCATCCCTGAGCTGCAATGGAGCTTAAGTCACACAGATATTGGGAAACTGTATCGTAGTTATATACCTGGGAAGCTTCTCCGGGCACCAGGATGGGATATTGTCCGACAGCAGTATCCCGGGCATAGGCTGAAGAATACCAGTTGTCCTTTAAGAGAGGTTCGGAAAACTGATAGTCTAACAGATCTCTCACGGCTTTTGGATAATGGCAGGAAAAATTAACCGTAATAGCCAGCCCGGGATCCACTGCTTTTAGACGCTGTTTCACGTCCAGCAAAAATTCTCTGGAATTTTCATCCAGAAAATTTACGATATCTGACATATGCAGGCGGATGGTATCCGGATCTGAGGGCAGAGCGTAGCCATAGGCAGTGAGAAATTTTTCCCTGCATTTTTCACAATAACACAGCGAAGATCCAAATATATCCATAAATAAAGCGTCCGGGCTGTAATTCTGTACAATTTCCTCCATCTGGGACAGACAGTATTCCCGGTAACCGGTCTGGTAACAGCATAAACTCCATCTGGCAAACTCATCTTCCCGGATCAGGGGTGTGCCATCCGGCTTTCGCGCCCGCCACTGGGGAAAACGCCTTGCAGCGCCCTCGTCATATTCAATGCAGTAATAGGCAATAAATTCAATGTCTTTTTTCTTCAAAACCGTGCTGACCTCCTGGATCCAGTCAGTCTTTACTCCCTGATGTTTCTGTGCGCCTTCCACTTTGCTGTCATAATAAGTAACACCCCAGTGGTCTTTGCAGTAAACCATAAGGGAATCAATATGCGCCGTATCAAAAAAGCGCTCATATTCTTCAATATTCAGTTGGTCTAAAGTAACAACCGGTGGTTGGGGGGAATGATGATCAATCAGATAACAGCGCTTGCTGTTCTTGTATTTGCTGCTCATAATCGGTATCTCCTTTCAGGATAAAATGCCCGCAGGCAAAATAGTACCGGCATACCAGTATCAAGATCCAGATTAGAGAACATGCAAAAAAGAGTGTGTTATTGCCAGTATATAGAAGATAACAGGGAAAGTCAATAAGATAAATTTATTGTACTTTTATCTATAAAAATTACTTAAATTGTATGCAGAAAAGTACACAAATAAATGAATTGAATTTATAAAAAATGAAACTGTATCTCCTGAGTTGTCAGATTTAAAAACAATAAAGAGAAATTGAAAGATAAAAAAGTAAAAATATGTAAAATTACATTGACAAAATACTGGCTGAATTATATAATATGCATATCAACTGGTCAGACCAGTCAAACCAAACAGAGAGAACGGCAAAAAGTAAATTAAGGAGGGGTGTGTGTTTAAAGAAGATGTGTGAAGCGGTGAAGATTGTGTTTTGGGGACATGATTTTTATAAAAAGTAAAAGGAGAAGGTAAGGATTATGAAAAAGAGAGTGATAGCGGTTTTATTAGCGGCAACTATGGTTATGGGAATGATCCCCGGATGTGGCGGATCGAATCAGAAAACAGGAGGCACAACCACGGATAAGTCCACGGATGCAGCAAAGACTGAGGGGGAAGGAGAGAGTAAGGCTGCAGAGGGTACGAAAAAGTCTGATGTATCTTTGCGGTTTATTGATGTAAATCCCAGTCCTCAGAGGCAGGCTTATTATGAAGGCGTTTTTGAAAAATTTAAAGGCGAAACCGGAATTACCGTGACTTATGAAAGTGTTCCCTGGGATGATGCGGCAAATAAACTGACGGTACTTGGCACATCGGGACAGCTTCCGGATGTTATGACAACCCATCCCCTGTGGCTGGGACAGTTTACCGAATCCAACTGGGTACTTCCAATTGATGATTATGCAGAGGAGCATAAGGACGAATTTGTAGATATTATCAGTAAAAGCAACTGGGTAAATGAAAAAGAAAACTATGGCCACATTTATACAATTCCCGATGGCTTCATGGTAAAAGGAATTTTCTACCGGAAGGACTGGGTAGAGGAAATAGGATATGAGATTCCTACGGGGGACGACTGGACTTACGATGCATACTTTGATTTAATCAAGGCGCTGACCGATAAGGATAAGAAGAGATATGGAAATTCCTTCCGGGGAGCAAGAGGGGCATTCGACCCGTTGTTAGCGTATTTACAGACCTTTACCGGCGGTTATGTATACGATGAAGAAGGAAACTGCCTGTTAAATAAGCCGGAATGTGTAGAGGCATTTGAAAAATGGTGTGCCGTTTACAAAGATGGCTATGTACCGGAAGATTCTATTAACTGGGGATTCGTGGAGATGGTGGATAACTTTACCGGAGGATTAACCGGAACCATTTCCAATGACTCAGAAGTAGCCGTAGCATGTGAAACTAATATGAAACCGGAACAGTGGGGCGTACTGCCCATGCCGGTATCTACAGTTGACCATAAGCTGCTGAATACCTCCAGCAGTCCTTATTCCTATACGATTTCCGCACAGTCGGAGCATCCCGAGGAAGCGCTGCTGTTAATGGACTACCTTGTAAAACCGGAAAATAATATCGAATACTGTAAGATGGGCGGTCTGATTCCCATTAAAAAAGAAGCTTCCAAGGATCCGACTTACGGAGAAGACGGACCATATGCAGCATTCTTAAACCAGTTAAACGATCCCGATTTTATGGTACCTCCAATGTATGGACCATTTAACTACACCGATTTACATCAGGATACATTCCATGCAGAAATGCAGAAGTACTTGCTGGGCAAACAGTCTGCAGAAGATGTGTTAAATAACATATCCAATGAGTTGACAAAGAGAATGAAGGAATACCTGGCTGCAAATGAAGGTTCCACCATAGAGAGCCCAAGAACATTACAGTAGAGCCTGTCAGAAAATAATTTTCAAGCACGCTCAAAAGGCAGGGAGGGGACGGTTTAACCGTCCCCTTTGTGAATCAAAAGGATAGAACGGAAGGGAGATAAGATGGGAATATTAATAGCATTTCTCGTTATAGTTGTAGTTGTATGTGCTGCCATTTTCTGGCGGATGCATATGAAGTCAGGGCAAAGGGTTGTGATTGGAAACAGGACCAGAACTAAGCTTGAGCCATACCTGTTCATTTTGCCGGTATTTCTTTTGCTTCTGGTTATGTTCGGGTATCCCCTGATTAATAGTTTTATTATGGCATTTCAGGATTATAAGCTCACCGGATCCGGAAAAGCTGCTTTTAATGGAATTGAAAATTTTAAGAAGCTCTTTGATGATACCGACACGTTAATGATTGTAAAAAATACCTTGATCTACGTAGTAATCTCCGTTGCCGGACAGTTCCTGTTAGGAATGGTTCTGGCAATGGCATTGAAAAAGCAGTTTCGTGGAAGAGGCTTATACCAGTCAATTGTATTTCTTCCATGGGCTTTTTCGGGATTTGTAATCGGTTTAATGTTCCGCTGGTCCTTTAATGGTGAATACGGCGTGGTAAATGATATTCTGCTGAACCTTGGAATTATTAAGGAATCAATAGCCTGGCTTGGGACACCCGGAGTATCTCTGGCGGTTATTATCATGGCAATGATCTGGATGGGAATTCCATTCTTTGCAATTATGATTTTAGCGGCATTGCAGTCCATACCGGCTGACGTTTATGAGGCGGCTGATGTAGATGGTTGCGGGGCAATAAGGAAATATTTCCAGATCACACTGCCGTACATAAAACCAACCATTATTACCACAATCCTTCTTCGAACTATCTGGATCTTTAATTCCTTTGATCTGGTGGTGATCATTACCAACGGAGGACCTGCCAATACATCCCAGACCCTGCCAGCATATATGTATTCCAAGGCATTTGGAACCTATGACTTTGGTTTCGCAGCAGCAATCGGGGTATTGCTTATGGTGGTACTGGGCGTCTTTGCAGTGATCTTTCTGCGCGTTACAAATTACAATAAGGCAGGTGATTTTTAATGAAGAGAACGGGAAAAAGGAAAGCATTAGGCGTTGGCAGATTTTTTATATTAGCATTTTTTCTTGCACTTGTAGTACTGCCCATTTACTGGATGACGATAACATCCTTTAAGACAAATGGCGAAATAATCGACATGCATAATATCACTTATTTTCCACACACCTTTACCACTGAAAATTATACCGGATTGTTCGAGATGTTTGACTATGGTTCTCTGCTGCAAAACAGCATGATTGTATCCGTTTCATCTGCCTTAGTGGTAACCATGCTGTCAATATTGGGCGGTTATTCCCTGGCGAGATATAAATTTAAAGGAAAAGGCGTGATGGTGCTGTTCTTCCTGGTTACCCAGATGATCCCCGGCATACTGGTCATCATCCCTCTTTACTTAATCTTTTCTAAGATCGGGCTGATCAATACCCATGTGGGATTATTTATTTACTATGTCATTGTAAATGTGCCCTTTTGTGTTGTGACAATGCGAAGCTTTTTCGAAAGAATACCGGTGACGCTGGAAGAAGCAGCCAGAGTTGACGGCTGTACGAAGATGAAATCTCTGATAAAAATCGTACTTCCCATCATGTTCCCTGGTATTGTTTCTGTATTCGTATTTGCATTTATCGGAGCATGGAACGAATTGATTGCAGGAACTATTTTCATCAGTACACCGGATATGTGGACGATTCCGGTAGGATTAAAGTCTCTGATCGGAAAATACAGCGTACAGTGGGGGGCTTTAATGGCAGGTGGTGTAATGGCACTTCTGCCAACAGCGATTATGTTTGCCGGCATGCAGAAGTTTATCGTGGAAGGAATGACGGCAGGAGCGGTTAAAGAATAATTTAAGGGAGGCCATTATGGGGTTAAAAAAAAGAGCAGACGTGGTATATCAGGTATTGCATCCCAGAGAAGATACGAGAGGCTGTACCAGATGGTGGTGGTACGGATGTGCCGTGAAAAAGGAAGAATTGATCCGGGAACTGGATTTTATGAAAGAAGCGGAGATGGGCGGTGTAGAACTTCAGATCCTCTACCCGGTTGCAGCGGATGATCAAGAAAACGGCATAAAAAATAATTTTTATTTATCTCCCGGATTTTTTGAAATGATCCGGTTTGCATGTGAGGAAGCCAATAAAAGAAATATGAAATTTGACCTTACCCTTGGGTCATCCTGGCCCTTTGGCGGACCTTTTGTACCGATAGAGTTAAGCGGACCTACGGTAATTCCCTATACCATTGATGTAAAAGGACCCTGTGAATTTACCTATGATTTTACCACCAGACTGTATGGGGAAGCGGCAGCCTGTATTATGGGACGCATGGAAGACAGCCAGATGGTGCCGGAGTCCATCGTGGATATCACCGATAAAGTAACGGATAAGCCTTTATTTGAATGGCCCTGGGGAAAGCAGCTGGAAAAAGTAAATGTACCCGAAGGAAATTATAAAATTGTAGTGCTGGTATCCAGTGATAAACGTCAGACGGTATTAAAGCCTCTTCCGGGAGGCGACGGACTGATTATTGATCACAACCGGAAAGATTCCGCCAGACTGTTTTTTGAACATGGGGGAGATCCCATTGTAAATGCAGTGGGAAGAGGGAAGATCCAGTCCTTCTTCTGTGACTCCATAGAAGTCTTCGGACACAACTGGACGGATATTATCTACGGGGAATTCCGAAAAAGAAGAGGCTATGAGCTGCGCCCGCTGGTATATGCACTTTGGGGAGAGATTCAGGGAATGACCGATCTGGTCCGGTATGATTTTCAGAAGACCATGGCAGAATTAACCGTTGAGAACTTTTTCCGGGAGATGACACAGTGGTGTCATGAAAAAGGAGCCCTTTCCAGAATCCAGGCACACGGCACCTGGGGGGATATCCTGCAGGCATATGGTGCAGCCGATATACCGGAGGGGGAAACTTTTTCCGCCTTTGACCGGTATGAAGTCAATACGGTTCACCGAAAGCTGGCATCTTCCGCCGGACATGTATACAGGAAAGAAATTATATCCAACGAGTCGTTTACCTGGCTTCGGTTTCCCAGGTTCGTGGTTACCCTTGAAAATATCAAAGCGGCTGCGGACAGCATTTTTTTAGACGGCATGAACCAGATTGTAAACCACGGTTATTCATACAGCCCGGAAAATGAAAAGGAATTGGGCTGGCCTTTTTATGCCTCCTCCCAGATCAACCATACGAACACCTGGTGGAAATATTACAAACCGCTGAGTGTATACATAAACCGGGTATGTGATTTTCTGCGCAGGGGGAAGACGAAAGTGAAACTGGCGGTTTATCTGCCTCAGTCTGATATCTGGGCAGAAAATCCATTGTCGGATATACATATGTGCATGAAACTGGAGGAGCGTATGACCACCGGAACGGTGGACAGAATCCACAAAGAAGGATTCTGGTTCGACTATATAAATGACGATGTGGCAGAGCACTGGAGAGATTACGATTACGAAGCCCTGGTGCTTCTGGAGTGTGAACGAATCCCCCTGCAGACTGCCTGTAAGCTGCAGGAATTTGCAGAGAGCGGGAAAAAAATCATCTGCAGAGGACCAGCCCCATCACGTTCCTGCGGATTACTTTCGTATCAGGAAAATACACAGAAGATACAACATATAATGAAGGATATGCAGGAGGCAGGACAGCTCATTGTTACGGAGAAAAATGACGACGGACTGATTGGGGAGCTGAACCATCATTTAGTCCCTGATGTAAAGATCTATTATAATAAGGAAGAAATAGGTTATGTACATCAGGAAGACGGAGGCACAGACATATATTTTCTGTCTAATATCAGCCCGGAAGATAAAAGAGAAAAGGTTAGATTTTCAGCACAACAGAAAAACTTCTATGTATTTGATCCGCTGGAAGGTCTGGAAAAAGGCATAGCAGGTAAAATGAAAGATGGAACGGATACGGTAGTGGAACTGGAGTTTGAAGCTTACCAGTCACTGATCTTTGTTTTTACGGATGAAATGGAAGATGAGACGCTGGTATGGAAGGAACATAAAAAAGAAATATTACTGGATCTGTCAAAAGACTGGGAGTTTAATACCGGATTCAACCATTTTAAAAAGCACTATAAAGATCTGCAAAGCTGGGAAAAAGAAGACAGCCTGCGTTACTATTCCGGGGAGGGGATATACCGGAAAGAGTTTTATTTATCTACAGATAAATGGGAGAAAATGCAGGAAACAGGTATGGCGCAATTGCAGTTTGAACATATCGGTGAAACCGCAGGTATTTTGGTAAATGGGCAGGAGGCAGGAGCACTGATAAAACGTCCCTATCGAATGGATATCCTAGAATATCTGAAGGAGGGAAGCAACACGCTGGAAGTCCGGGTTTCCAACCTCTTAATCAACAGAGCGATTGATCCTGACTATCCGGAGAGAGATTATCCGGAGCCGGTTATCCCGGAATGGCCTTATTCTACCGCAGCATTAAACCGCTGCCGCCGGGAGCGGGTCTATAATTTGAGAGAACGTGAAATGACAGCAGAACCGCTGCCTTCAGGGATCTGGGGGCAGGTGAGTATCAGTTACTGTTCACACCCTTCGGATGCTCACCAGTAACAGCATCTGCCCATTTAAATTCGCATTTGGCGAGGGGCAGATGCCCAAATGCCGCCACTATATTGGCGCCGACCCGTGCAGCCAAGTGCACGGCACGGTCTGAACAGTAACGAGTATCAGCTTATAGTCCTTCTTCATTTGAATTTTGGTTGAATAGCGTTGGCAGTTCTTATATAATGAATCTAAGTAAAATATTGTTATGATTGTCATAATAGGATTAGTAAAGGAGTATGGAGTGTGGCTAAATTAAAGACGAATATCGCACAATTAGGTTCGACGAGATTGTTATATTCAAGAATTGCCGACAGCATATGCGAGTACATAACTGAAAATAAAATAGATATCGGTGGAAAACTTCCAAGTGAACGGGAATTAGCTATGATGTGGGGTGTGAGCCGGTCTTCGGTACGGGAAGCAATCCGTGAGCTGGAAAATCAGGGGCTGTTGAGTGTGGAGGCGGGAAGAGGCTCCTTTGTGATCGGCGAAGTCTCGGACAAATCCATGATGTTTAAAATCCAGAAACGAAATTTTTTTGAACAGTTTGAGATCAAAACCGTCCTGGAAGAGTATATGCTGAAAAAAATAACACCCGTGATATCAGAAGAGGTATTATATCAATTGGAACACATTGCAAAGCAGATGATAACCATGTGTGATAATGGAATCTTTCCGCAGGAGCTGGACAACCTGTTTCATAAAATTTTGTTAGAATCTTATGGAAACAAGGAAATGATCAATCTGGTGGAAAACATGATCCATGTATTCGGAGAATATAACGATGTGTATTTTCATCTGTGTGAGGGAGTGGTAAATGAAACGAACCAGACTATTTTAGATACCATACCTTACCATCTGGATATGGTTCTGATGATGCGTGCCAGAAATGTAAAAGAAGTAATAAAAATCTATCGGAAAATTATAGAGTTGGATATACAGCTGTACAGCATGGTGAATCCGACTGACCAGAAGGAGACGTTATGATGGATGACCTGTTAAGCATGACCCATTTAGGAGACGATTATGATAAATATTTAAATGCGGTAGTTCCGCCGGTTTTTATGAATTCCCTGCATGTATTTCCCACGTTTGAGGAATATGCAAATTGTGATGCTTCAAAAAAGGGGGAGTTTAAATACGGACGGGTCTCCAATCCTACCGTGCACATTCTGGAAGAAAAGATTGCTGCATTAGAGCATGGATGCAGGGCGGCGGCTTTTGGAAGCGGAATGGCGGCAACATCGGCGGCAATTCTGGCAACCTGTAAAGCCGGAAGCCATATTATCTGTATGCGGGATGTATACGGACCTGTTAAGAATATTCTAAACCGATATATGATTCCGAAGCTTAACATGACGGTTACCTATTGGTCGGGAGAGAGCCTAAAAGAGCTGGAGCAGGCAATTTGTCCAAAAACAGATCTGATCATGATCGAAAGCCCTGCAACTTTTGTGTTTACAGTGGTAGATATCGCAGGAGTTGCTCAAATTGCCAAACGACATGGGGTTAAGACATACATAGACAATACATACTGTACGCCGCTGTATCAGAAACCCCTGGATCTGGGGATTGATCTGGTCATGCATACTCTGACTAAATATATCGGCGGGCACAGCGATATTATGGGTGGTATTCTCACATCGGCAGATGAAGAACTTATGAAAGAAATACAGCTGACCATCCGGGAGCTTTTTGGGGCAAATATGGGACCGATGGAGGCCTGGCTTGCGACCAGGGGACTTCGTACCATGGCACTTAGAATTGCAGAGCATGGCAGGACGGCACAGCAAATAGCAGAATATCTGGAGAAGCATGAAAGAGTGGAGCGCGTATACTATACCGGACTGCCTTCCCATCCGCAGCGGGAACTGATAGAAAAGCAGCAGAAAGGACACACGGGACTGTTAAGTTTCGTGCTGAAGGATTCTCCCGAGGAAGCAGTAAAAGTAATTGACAAATTAAAACTATTTGGAAAAGGCTGTTCCTGGGGAGGATTTGAAAGTCTGGCACTCTGCCCGCTGTATACGGCAACAAAAGAGGAGTTAAAGTTTTTAAACCTTACAGAACATGACAGAGGGCTGATCAGAATCCATTGTGGGTTAGAAGGAGTGGAGAATCTGATGGAAGACCTGGAGAATGCATTAAAGCGTGTTTGATAAGTGAATTATAAAAAGGAGATGGGGTGGCGGCAATGAATTACAGAGAAAATATTATGGCGATTTTAAATTACCAGCCTTATGAAAGTATGCCGGTAGTATCCTTTGGATACTGGGTGGAAACACTGGACAAATGGGCAGCAGAGGGGCATATCACCAGAGAGGAAGCAGAAGGTTACCGGAAGTTCGGAGACAATTCCGGGGCAGATAAAAGCGTTATGAAAAAACTCGGATTTGATTTTAACTGGAATTCCTGCGTGGGATGTCAGGTGGATATATTTCCGAGGTTTGAGGTGGAGGTAATAGAAGAAAGACCGGATGGCTCCAGAATTATCCGGGATGAACTGGGGCTGATTGTGCTGGAAAAGCCGGGTACGGTTTCCATACCGGCTGAAATCGGTACCTCAATGACTGACCGCAGGGCATGGGAAGAGCATTACCTGCCCCGTCTGCAATGGTCCAAAGAGCGAGTGGATGAAAATCTGCTGAAATCGCTGCGGGATACGTCCGGGCGTGAGGTTCCTGTTGCAATACACTGCGGTTCCCTGCTTGGCAGGATGAGAGATCTTCTGGGGGTAGAGCAGTTAAGTTATTTATATATGGATGATGAAGAGCTTTACGAAGAAATCATTGATACCATGGCGGGTCTGTCTTACAACTGGGTGAAAACAGCACTGGAATCAGGCGCAAAATTTGACTATGCCCATTACTGGGAGGATATCTGCTTTAAAAACGGACCACTGGTAATACCGGGTGTGTTCGATGAATACGTGGGACCTCATTATAAAAAGACAACTGAGCTGTTAAAACAATATGGGGTAAATATTGTTTCTGTAGACTGCGACGGATTGATTGATTCCCTGATCCCTACCTGGCTGGAAAATGGTGTGAATACCATGTTCCCCATTGAAGTGGGTACCTGGAATGCGTCGATAGCTCCGTGGAGAGAAAAGTACGGGAAGCAGATACGGGGTGTGGGCGGGATGAATAAGACCATTTTTGCCAGAGATTATAAAGCAGTTGATGCCGAGATAGAAAGGCTGAAGCCCCTCATCGAGCTGGGGGGATATATCCCATGCCCGGATCATCGGATTGCCCCGGATGCCATATTCGAAAATGTACAGTATTACTGTGATCAGATTCGCAGAATTATTTAATAAAGAAGCAGGTTTAAAAAATAGCAGTACCCGACCGGGTACTGTTATTTTTATGGAAGACAGGCGCTTATATAAATTCTTCCCACTAATTTAAGGAAATCTCGCATTCTTTTTCTGCATATGATAGAATAGAAGAAAATCAAGTTACTTTCCGGGTTGCAGAAAAATAAGTAGAAAGGAAGCCACGCTGTATTTCTTCAACCTGTTTGATTTGTGGCCGTATCCCAGGTTAGTACTGCTAGTACTGAGATGCGTTAACGGTGTGAAAATGGCAAAAATGATTTTAAAAGCAGTTCTTATTGTACTTGCGGCGGTATTTCTGATCGGGGCAGCCGGAGTGATCTATCTGACGGTCAGGGAATACAAACCAAAGAAAAATGAAGAGGTGGAGGTTCCTGAAGGGGGAGGGGAACTTACGGTATCCGACCAGTTGACCTTCCTCACCTGGAACACCGGATATGCCGGGTTAGATAAAAACCAGGATTTCTTTATGGATGGCGGTACGAAGGTAATGCCGGACACCAAAGAAGAGGTGCTTGAGAATATGGAAGCAATTTCCAGGACATTGAAGGAGAATCCGGCAGATGTTTATTTCCTTCAGGAAGTAGACCTTTATTCCAAGCGCTCTTATTACCAGGACCAGACGGCGTATTACAGTGAGAAGCTTGGAATGGGAAATATGTTTGCCTATAATTTTAAATGTGACTTTGTGCCCTACCCCCTGCCCTTTATCGGACATGTGGAATCTGGAGTTGCAACCTATACCGGTCTTGGAGCAGCACAGGCAAAACGAATTGCATTGCCGGAGTCTTTTTCCTGGCCGGTGAAAACCTGTAATTTAAAGAGGTGCCTTTTGACCACCAGGATACCGATAAAGGACTCTGATAAAGAGCTGGTTCTAGTCAATCTCCATCTGGAAGCATATGACGATGGAGAAGGAAAAAAAGCACAGAGCGCACTGCTGGCACAGGTACTGGAAGAAGAGTATCAGAAAGGGAATTATGTGATTGCCGGAGGTGATTTTAATCAGACCTTTTCTTCCGTAACCAAATATCCCATATGGAATAAAGAGGGCTGGGTGCCGCCTGAAATGGATGAAGACAGTCTGCCCCAGGGCTTTCGTTTTGTCATCGATGATTCCTATCCCACCTGCCGCCTGTTAAATGCTGCTTATACCGGCGCTTATGACACTTCTCAGGTATATGTACTGGATGGGTTTATTGTCTCGGAGAACGTAAATGTGGAAACGGTGGATGTCCTGAATGTAGATTTCGCACATACGGATCATCAGCCTGTGAGGATGACCGTTCGCCTAAAATAGGTTTATGACAGGCTTAGAACCGGTTCATGGTAATCATTGCAGGTTGGACAATTACAAGTCCCTGTGTTAAAATAAAAAAGATAAAGAGGCAGAGCATGTCGGGTTCAGGCACGCTCTCATTTATAAAGATTAGTTTTGACAATTTCTTGGAGGAAAGATGAAAAACGAAGATATGTTTCAAATGCGGCAGTTAAAGGAAAGCGATTTGGAAGAGTTCAATGCGCTGCTTCGCTATGTGTTTCAGGTTACAGGAGATGAATTATTAAAGTCAGGCTGGGAAGAAGATGAAATCCAGCGTGCCAAAGCACCAATACTTAAGCAGTCCTATATACTGGGCTATTTTCATAATAATAAACTGGCATCCCAGATTGTAGTATACCCCATGGAAGTAAATATCTATGGACAGATCTGTAAGATGGGAGGAATCACAGGGGTTGCGACTTATCCGGAATATGCCGGCAGAGGATTAATTCATACGCTGATGCTGAAGATTCTGGAGCATATGAGGGAAGAGCAGCAGACGATTTCATTTTTATATCCCTATTCCATTCCCTTTTACCGGAAGAAAGGATGGGAAATTGTATCCGATCAGATCAAATTCAGCATTAAAGATACACAGATGCCAAAGAAACAACCCGTTCCGGGCATGGTAGAGCGGGTAGAATGGGATCATGAGGACTTAAAAAATGTATACCGGTACTTTGCTGTCCAGAGACATGGTGCTTTAATCAGGGACGATCTGGCGTGGGAGGAATACTGGCGTTGGGAATCCGATGATGTCATTGCGGCGATCTATTACAGTGAAGAGCATAAACCGCTGGGTTATGTGGTATATTCCATAGAAAATGAGATATTCAATGTAAAAGAAATTCTGTATTTAAATATAGAAGCAAGACATGGAATCTGGAATTATATCAGTTCTCATTTTTCTATGATAACTGAAGTAAGAGGGTATAATTATACCGGGGAACCCCTTGCTTTTCTTCTGGAAGACAGTGAAATTACTGAGACGATTGCTCCCTATATCATGGCAAGGATTGTGGATGTACGGGAATTCATTCTCCAGTATCCATTTCAGGTAATGCCGGAGGATTTTCATATACACCTCATTGTGCATGACAATATGGCGCCATGGAATGAAGGAGATTTTCAGATTTACTGGAGGGACCAGAAAACATTTTGTGATCAGGAAAATGATCTGCCCCTTACAAATATTGTGGAGCTGGATATCCAGACGCTCACCACAATGTTAATGGGATACAAAAGACCGTCATATCTGTATGAGAATGACAGACTGGAAATGGAATATTATATGGTGCAGATATTAGAACGTCTAATACCAGTGGGGAAACCATATTTTTCCGATTATTTCTAAAATAGCAGCTTATCATGCAATAAAAACTAAAATAGATAGAATATGATATAGAAAAAGGGAGACAGTGTGTAATTAAAACATACTGTCTCCCTTTTTCTGCTTTCGTGAAGTATTCAACTCTATGAAAGACATTTTCATAGATAATACTCGCTTTT
>UQGG01000087.1 GCA_900540475.1 uncultured Robinsoniella sp.
TGAGCTGCGAAATGCATCAGGATTTCGGAGCGAATGCCCGCGTGCCGCCAAAAAGCGCTTCGGAAAGGTTAGAAAATACCAGTTCTGCGGCCAGCTGACGGAGTCCATACCAGTTTCCCACGCCCATCTTTCCGTACACTACCTATTATACACAAAGCGTCCTTAATCAGCGAAACCCATCACCTCTTAAATGAATCCCCCTAGATTGATAGCTAAACAGTGCCCAATTGTATTAAATCATGTCTGAAATACCTTCCCGCCATCCTTCATAAGATAATCCACGACATCTTTTACCTGGTTCAACTGCCATACATCTTTTAACGGTATTTCAGTTTGGAAACGCTCCTCAAAGGCACAGACCAGATTGGCAACATCCAGAGAGTTTAATGCCAGATCCATAACAAAATTAGTATCGTAGGTCAAATTTTTGATTCCGGTAATCTGGTATATGGTTTCTTCAATAATATAAAATGCCTGTTCTTCAGTCATAGGCGGTATCACCTCTTTTCAATTTCTGAATGGATGTTTTGCGGAATTCAGTTTCGGAAATTTTAATGGAATAGATCCGCATATAAGTAGGCAGGGCATGATTGAGTTCCAGAACTTCTTCCTGAATCTGTTCCAGAACCTGAAAGGAGGACATGCCGTGTGTCTGGACTGAGTCCGCATAGATAATTACGGACAGCTTTACATCATCAGCGGCTTTTCCGTTACTGGCGCCATAGACCATGGCTTCTTTTACCAGGGGGAGCTTTAAGATGCGTTTTTCCAGTTCTTCGGGCACCACTTTTTTACCGTTGCTGAATACAATCAGGTTCTTTTTTCGGCCGCTGATATACAAATGGCCTTTTCGGTCCAGGTATCCCAGATCCCCCGTTTTAAACCAGCCATCCTCAAAGGCTTTTCTGGTCATTTGGGGATTTTTATAATATCCTTTAAATACCGAGGGACCTTTTACAAGAATCTCTCCATTAGTAATTTTCACTTCCATTTCCGGAAGCAGAACGCCTACGGAAGAGCATTTATTGTCTCTGTTTCGGTTGACGCTTACCAGCGGGCTGCATTCCGTGATGCCATATCCCTGTAATACGCTGATGCCGTAAGCCTGAAATTCCCCTGATATTTCTTCGTTCATGTGGGCGCCGCCGCTGATAACCAGCATGGCATTTTTTCCAAGCACTTTTTTAACGGCATCGTTGAGATAAGGCTTACAGGGCAGGTGGAGCCTTTGCAGCTTTTCGTATTTTTGGACAGCATTTATGGCTTCCTGGCGTATGCCGCAGCGTTCCTGCTCCAGATGGATACTCTTTAACAGTGTTTCGGTTATCATCGGAACAGATAAGATCAGGGTAGGGGAAAAAAGTTTTAATTCTTCCATTAATGTTTTCAGATTTCCGTTGATGCAGATATTCTGCCCCTGGGTCAGGACATTGATTACGCCGCATACCAGTGAATAAGTGTGGTACAGGGGCAGGGGATTGAAGACCCGGTCCCCCGTTTCCACCAGAGCCTGGGCGTTACAGGCATTGTGCAGCAGATTGCCATGGGTGAGCATTACCAGTTTTGAAGCGCTGGTAGTGCCGGAAGTATTGATCAGGACTGCCAGGTCGTCTTCCTTGACTGCTGCCAAAATGGGAGCCAGAACCGCATCATCTGTATCGCAGGGAGATGACCGCTTGATGCATTCCCAAAAGGAAAAAATATTGTCGTCCTCTCCATAGTCCATGGAAATGATTGTGTTTACCGGGAAAGAATGTTCTTTTGCAAGAGACATAAATTCCTGGGAAAGAATGACGGCCTGTACATCGGCGTATTCCAGCATGCTGCAGATTTCCGCAGGTGTCTGTTCCACGTCGATGGCGACGATTACGCTGCCTGCGCATCCGATTGCCCAGAATGCAACCAGCCATTCGTAGCGGTTCTCACTGATGATGGCAATGTGTTTATGTGAGAGTCCCAGCGCGGTAAGTGCTTTTGCGAAAGCGCAGATATCCCCGGAGAGCTGCCGGTAAGAATATTCAAATAATTCCCGCCTGGAACTAAAAACGGTAATTGCCGTTTTATCTTTATGTAAAGGAGCCATTTTAGACAGGCATTCCGGTAAG
The DNA here is from genome assembly GCA_900540475.1 of uncultured Robinsoniella sp. Classification (GTDB taxonomy): domain Bacteria; phylum Bacillota; class Clostridia; order Lachnospirales; family Lachnospiraceae; genus Robinsoniella. Next base: position 2,106 of record UQGG01000087.1, read on the forward strand.
GTAGTATAACGGTGAATTTTATTTAGCGGATATTTTCGATTCATAAATTCCTCCATGGGGGTCTGATTTAATAAGTCCACTGTAATTCCAGGTTCATCTGTTCATAATCAGATTCGATGATGCTGATAAATACGTCAACCAGGCTGCCGTCGAATTGTGTGTTTCTCCCTTCGCGCAATTCGCTGAGCGCTTTTTCCAGAGTTAATTTTTTTCGGTAATGGCGGTTGGACATCATAGCGTCGAAGGCATCTGCAATGGTGATAATACGTGCTTGAAGGGGGATCTCATCTCCCTGGCGCTGGTTGGGATATCCGCTCCCGTCATATCGTTCATGATGGGATAAAACGATATCATCCAGATCCTGAAACATGTCAATGCAGGAGAGGATCTTTGCTCCCATTCTTGGATGGAGGCGTATACTTTCATATTCTTCGTCTGTCAATTCTTTGTTTTTACACAGTACAGCGTCTGCCACACCGACTTTTCCAATGTCATGGAGCAGACCGGCAACCCGGACGCATTCACAGAAAGAATCGCTTTTGTTAAGAGCCTTCGCCAGTTTGAGGCTATAATAAGATACCCGGTCGGAATGTCCTCCGGTATAGATATCCTTGGCATCTACCAGGAGCCGCAGAGCTTCTACCGTCTGCATATAGCTTTCCTTTAATTTGGATATCGCATTAGCAAGAGCTTTGTTATTGGTATTTAAGAGAATATTTAAAATGGTATTATGCAAAGCAGTGGAAATCTGTTCCACGTATACGGAGACCAGATAAGCCTGGACTTCATCCAGACCTGTTTGCTTGTTCAGACCGATGACGCCCAGCCAGGCATCACTGCCACCGGGAAGGGGCAGAAGTACAAGGTTATCCTGGCAGATGATTTTGTTTTCGGATAAGCAGGTCTGAAACAGATCGGTACGGATTTCATAATCTTCCCTGTAAAAAGTATCAAATTCTTTATCAAAACAGCCAGTTCCGCAAAATACATTTTCCGGGAGTACATCCACCGGCATGGAACGGATGATATTCCTTGGTTTCAGCCACACAAAGATATTTCGGTTGTCAAGCAGATGATGGATCTGTTCCATGATCTGTCCGGCTATTTCTGTCAGGGGCAGAAGATGATGCAGGCGGGGGATTCCAGAAAGTATCTGGGTGAGCCCATCCTGATATCGCTCAATGGTTCTGATCTGTCGGATGGATTTCAGGCTGCTTTCAACCAGCAATTCCAGCTGGTCGAAGCGGTCTGTTTTTTCAAAATAACCCTGAATATCTAATTCCCGGATGGTGTACAGGGGCGGTGCGATCTCTTTATGCCCTGTAAGCAATATAACAAAAATTCTTTTGTCAAATTCCCGGAGGCGTGCCAGGACTTCGTCACCGCAGATTGGAGTCATCAAAAAGTCGAGAAGCAGTATATCATAAGAATGCTGCTTCATCTGATCCAGTGCATTAATAGGGTCATTGGATGTATCTACGGTAAAACCGGATGCATCAAAATAGGAAGACAGAGCATCAGTGATATTACAGTCATCGTCTAAAACGATCATTGAAAAACCATTCTTTTCCCGGCCTATTCTGTTCTTGCGCATACTAATACCTCTCTTTAGCTTATTTATTCGGCGGATATTGGAATTTTTACATAGAAGACAGCGCCGCCAGCCGGATTGTCCTCTACCCACATACTCCCACCAAATTTGCCCCTGATCAGACCTTCTGAACTATACAGGCCTAAACCGGTTCCATTTGCTCCCTTAGTTGTAATCATACTGTGAAAAAGTTTTTTCTTTACCTCAGGCGGGATGCCAGGTCCGTGATCGATGACTTTAATAATAATAAACTCATCTTCCGGATAAGGATTCAATATGATTTCCCCGCCTGTTTCTTTCATGGAATACACCGCATTGTCAATCAGGTTGTTTAATACCTGTACCAGATTATTTACATCTCCGCTCAAAAGAAGATCTGAGGGTACCTTATTTAGAATTGTCAGCTGGCATTTATTTTTGGCAAGGCTGTGGTTCATCAGCAGCTGTACCTTTTTTACCACTTCATCCAGGGAGAATTCCACGATATCTGAAGTATTCATGTTGGTTGCCAGACCTTTTACCGTTGTAATAATATCTGACATATAACTGCAGCAGCCGCGGATTTTCACCAGCCACTCCTTCATTTCCCGGGCAATTTCCTGATGGTCTTCCAGGGTTACTGCAGGGTCATCTATGCTCAGCTCGTATTCGGTTACCAGGTTGCCAAGGCTTTCCACGTTTCCGGAGACAGACATGATAGGTGTTTTCAGATTATGGGAAATTCCGCCCATCATCTGCCCCAGCGATGCCAGACGCTCCCGCTCCATGGTACGGCTTAAGTTCTGCTGTTCCCTTTTCATATTTTCTTTTAGTTCGGTCACATCTTTTAACAATGCAACAACACCCACCATGTTGTTCTTCTGAAAGATGGGAGATACCTCCACAGAATAATAGAATTTTATGTTGTCCCGCCATACAGCCTGTTCATAAGAAATGACACTGATGGACTGTTTGCAAATATCAAAAAAATTTAAAAGGTTATAGATCACGTCCTTTTTCCGGTCCTCCAGGGCATCCACGGCATTTTGAAGGTAAGTATCCACTTTCATGCCGTAAGATTCCCCGAAGGTTTCCTCAAATGCCTGATTTGTATTCAGGATAAAGCCATCGGAGGAAATGACCGCATAGCAGTCAGAAATATTATTTAAAATATTTTCCTGGGCGGTAGGCTTGATCTGCAGAAAATTCAGGTAATAAATGGCGATGCCATGAAATGCAATGGTGACCAGAAAAGCCAGTGGTGTGGCTGTTATGGGCAGCGGAAGTATCTTCAGGGTCGCTATTAAATTAACAAGGACCGGGATTCCCAGTCCGGCAGCAAATAAGGATGCCTGCCAGGATATGCCCTTGTTCCTGCATTTAAAACCATAGCGCAGGCTGATAATAATAGAGGCAATACAATAAACATAGTACTGGGTTCCCGATAAAATAAACAGAGGTCCAAACTCCACCTCGGAAACATAGATAGAGAAGTTCCGGTAAAACAGATGATGATACGGGTTTGTAAATACGATCAGTGATGTTAATACCGGAAGCAGGTAAAGCAGATAGTATGCCTTTGGCAAATGTTGAAACTGCTTTACAAAGGTTATGGATATCAAAAGTGTGGAAACTACCATCAGGGCACATGCCGAACAGGTTATGGCATCCATAAGCATTAAAAGGTTCGTTCTGGAATCCGGAATACAGAGGATTCCAAGGATTGCAATCATCCAGATAAGCAAAAAAACGGAGGAAGCCACATAGAGTTTTTGAATCAGTTTTAAACGCCCTTTTGATATGCAGCTGGCAATGAAAAAAAGCAAGATGGCAATGGCGATGTCTACAATATGAGGTGCGATACCCTGCAATTTTATTCCTCCTTCCGGGTGCAGTCGAAGCACCGGCTGATTTTATTGAGATCCGGGCGGGGCCAGGTGAATCCCAGCTGCTGCAGCTGATAAGCAGTATCTCTTGCCTGAATCTGAATCTGTGAATGAAAAGCAGTGCCGGAAAAGTAAGCTTCTGCAACTGCCTGAATAAATGGAGAGCTGTTTTGAGCAGCCTGGCTGCGGAGCAGTTCTTCAAATTCTTCCCGGTCTGCCAGTTCCATATCACAGCAGGATTTCAGGATATCACCCAGAGCAGATTCCTGGGGATTAATCACATGGAAAGCAGTTCCCGGCTGATATAATAATTTTACAATTGCCTCAGCGCACAAATCTACGCTGGTTAGTTCCATAAATACACGATCAAACTCCCGGGGGATCTTTTTTAACATTAACAGTCCCCGGATAATACGGTAAAATGCATTGCTGTCGGAGTTTAGCTGGAAGACACCGTCTTTTGCCCGGGAAACCAGGCGTCCCACCCGGAAGATCCTGGCATTCAGTCCATTTTCTATCGCCCCGGCTACCAGAGCTTCTGCAAGGATTTTACTTTTCGTATAGGGGTTATCCATCCAGTTCTGTCCCATATCCAGATCATGTTCGCTGAAAAATACAGGGAGTCCCGGAGCATCCATAATATATTCCCCTGCCACGCTGATTGTAGAAATGTGTATCAGAGAGGCATAGGCATGTCTGGCAAAAGCAATGACATTTTCTGTACCCTGGGTATTCGTATGTGCAAGCTCATCACCCGGGGCATAGTGTCTTACATCTGCGGCACAGTGGATGACCATATCAGTGGTATCGGACAAACGTTTATATTCCGCTTCTGATATACCAAAGTGCTCCAGTGTAATATCTCCTTCCAGGATTTCAATACGCCGGCTGACAAAAGAGTAAAAACTTTCTCCAAAATAGCTGGAAATTACTTCTTTCAGCCGTTTTTCCCCGCCGGTACGCACCAGACAGATTAATTTTTCAATTCCCGTTCCAAGCAGTTCATACAGCAGGTGTGCTCCAAGATATCCGGTTGCACCGGTTAGAAGAGTAATTCTGCTATTAGGAATGCTGCGGTTATTGTCCGGCAGAAATCTTGCGAGCTTTTTGGAATCGTCATCTGCCTCTAAAGTGACAGCAGCTTCTGCATGAAGCGGTATAAGCCTTCCGGTAATTTTCTGGGCCTGGCTTGCCAGAGTGGGGCAGCTATAAAAATCATTTAAGGAAAAATCGATATGGTTTTTATAGTATTGGCTGAGTACCATAATCGCAGTCAGAGAGGTTCCCCCCTGTTTGAAAAAGGATACGTTCCAGTCCACCTTTTTTCCCAGCGCTTCTTCCCAGACAGACTGAAGCAATGCCTCCTGAGGATTAGCAAGGGTCTGCTCCTCCTGGATGTGCGGTCTGTTTTCTTTGGGTGGCTCCATTTCCATCAGCTGCCGGATATCCAGCTTACCGCTGGCGGTGCGGGGTAGAGCGCTTACCGGTACAAATACAGAAGGAATCATATAGTCGGGCAACTGTTCCAATAAATAATCCCGCAGTTTTTCTTCGGTATACTGATTAGCCGGAACCAGATATCCCCGCAGGGACTGTACCAGATCATTGCTCTTTACCGGCACTACCGCGGCTTCAGAAGCAAAGCGGGACTGAATGATCTGGGAGGCAATTTCTTCCGGTTCAATCCGGTGGCCGTTTAATTTCAACTGGTTGTCAACACGTCCCAGACACTGCCAGTTCCCGTCTGCGCGAAGGCGCCCAAGATCTCCGGTTTTGTACATGCGCTCATTTTTGCAGAGCAGATCCGGAATAAATACCTGGTTTGTCAAATCCTCCCGGTTAATATAGCCTGCAGCCAGGCATTCTCCGGCAATGTAGATTTCACCTATTGCAGTTGGCGGAAGAGGACGCCTGTTTTCATCCAGCAGATAATAACGGCAGTTTCCGATTGGCTTCCCTATATGTATGCTTTCCGAATCCGTTACATTTCCCAGGCAGTTGTGAACGGAGGTTTCCGTAGGTCCGTAAATGTTGTAAATCCGGGCATTTGAAAGTTCCCGGATACGGTCACGGAGTGAAAGCGTCCAGGGTTCTCCAAGCAGGATTATAATTTCGGTATCTTTTAGAGCTTCACAAAATGCAGTGTCACTCAGACACATCTGAAGCCTGGAAGGGGTCATCTGGATAATTCTGCTCTGGTCTTTATGAATCCGCTCAGCAAGTTTCCAGGGCAGGAGCATTTCTTCTTCATCTGCGATGGAGATGCATCTGCCGTTGGCGAGGGCAAGCAGGGTCTCTGTTGTAAATACGTCAAAAACACAGTTGGACGCACATAGAACCGGGCTGCCGTTTTCACCAAGCAGAGGGGTTACGGTACCCGAAAGGTTGGAAATAGCCTTATGCACCATCATGACGCCTTTTGGCTTGCCGGTAGAGCCGGATGTATAGATCACATTTAACACGTCTTCCGGCGTTCGCTTAAGCTCCGGTGTCCAATTGCCGTCCAGCGTAAAGTCCAGGGGCAGCACCGGGCAGGCTGAAATGTCGGGCGGTGTGATCGATTCTCCCAGCAACAGCAGTCTTGCCTTAGCATTTTCCAGCATATAGGAGATGCGTTCTGCCGGAAAATCAGGATCTACAGGCAGATAGGCAGCGCCGGCTTTTAAGATACCCAGCATGGTCACCGGCATATCACCGTCACGTTTTGGCATAAATGCCACCACATCCCCATGGAGTACTCCTTCCCGGATCAGGTAAACGGCAAGGGAGTCGGAGCGTTGTTTTAACTGGGCAAATGATAAACTAAAATGGTCACCCCAGCATACCGCCTTGCTCTGGGGAGAGAGGAGGGCATACCGGTCCGTCATCTGATCAATCAGTGCCGGGTCATAAGGCATTCGCATCTGGCCTGGTATTTCCAGTAATTGCAGCTGGTCAAAAGGTGCAGTGGGAGACACTTCACTGAGAGGCATCTCGGGATGGTGCAGCATGGTTTCTAAAATATGCAGGTAGGATCTGCTGTAAAATTCCATGGTGTTCTGGTCAAATAAATCTTTTGCGTATTCCATGGTAAAGCGGTAGCCGTCACTGGTATGTATCGTCTCCAGGTGTAATTCCACTTTCACTGCATGAATGTCGGCTGGTACCATCTCAAGGTGTGCATCACCCAGCGTAAACTGGGAGGGATTCACAGGTGCCAGGGAAAACAGTGCGTGGTACAGCGCCTGGCTGCCGCGGTTTTCTTCCCCCTGTGCCAGATTTACAATCTCTTCTAACGACAGGTCCTGGTGTTCCAGCATATCCAGTACATCTTGTTTTACTTCCTTTAGATAAGCCATAAAACTCTTGTCAGAAGAAGGATTTAATAAAACAGGCAGCGTATTTACAAATACTCCGGTAAGTTCAGCCAGTTCCATGTGCCGTCTTCCGGATACGGGGGACCCGATGATCAGGTTCTCATTCCTGCTGAATTTGGAAAGCATGAGGGCATAAATGCCAAGCAGCATCATATATGGAGTAACCTGGTGAGTTTTACAAAATTCTTCAAAAGGTGCCAGAATATTTTTCGGCATGTTAAAAAAGACTTTTCCGCCTTCCCCTGTAAAATCTTTCGGGCGTGGGCGGTCAGCAGGCAGTGTCCACCGGGGGATTGGTCCCTGCAGCCGGTTTTTCCAATATTCCCGCTGCTCCAAGATCCACTCTTTTGGCTGCTGTTCCATCCACCAGGCATAGTCCCGGTATCGGATGGAAGTCCGGGCAGGAACTTCACTGCGGTAATACTGATCCAGTCTGGACAGGGTGAGGGCACTGCTGATACCATCCGATATAATATGATGCATATCAAACAGCAGATACTGCTCCTGTGTCTCTGTTTCAGCCAGCATCACACGAAAGAGGGGAGGGACAGCCAGATCAAATGGCCGTATAAAAGCAGCCAGTGCTTCCTGGGGACTGTTATGGCTTCCCCGTTCCAAATGAAAGTCAGTTTTCTGGTGAATGCGGGAAACTACCTGCATTCCTTCCATTTCAAATCCGGTACGCAGCATTTCATCGTCTGTAATTAGCTGCTGCAGTGCTGTCTCCAGACGATCTGCGTCAATGGGAGCAGATACACGGAATGCACCAGGCATGTGGTAGCTGATACCCGTAGGATCTATTTGCTGCAGGACATAGAAATTCTTTTGTGCTGCGGTGAGCGGATAGGTGCTGCGTTCCGGCGCCGGAGGTATTTTCTCCTGCCGGCCGGTTGCTGCAACTGGTTCCCCCCTCAGAAAGTTTCCGAAGCGCCGTATGGTGTTATTGGCATACAGATCGGAGATTTTGGGCAGCTTTTTAAATGCAGCCTCTACCTCGGTAAGCATGGCTACTGCATTTAAAGAATCCCCCCCGGAGAGAAAATAGTTGGTATGAATGCCAAGCTGTTCATTAGACAGAAGGCGTCTCCATATCTCAAGTAACTTCTCTTCAATTGCATCAGCAGGAGCTTCGTGTTCATCTGGAAGTTCCGGTTTCTGCAGATTTTTATAATCCGTTTTACCGTTGGCGGTAAGGGGAATTTCAGGCAGCTTCACAGCCAGTACCGGCAGCAGGTAATGGGGGAGGTAGCTGGATGCAAATGCCAGCAGATCTTCCCCGAAAAGCTCATGGTCGGATGTGAAATATGCGATTAAATGATGGTCAAAAGCACGAACCGCAACATTTTTAACTAACGGGTGATTCTGGAGCTGTTCTTCGATTTCGGCTGGTTCAACCCGGTGGCCCAGTATCTTCAGCTGACTGTCAATACGTCCCTGGAAGACAATCTCCCCTCTGGAATTCCAATATCCTAAGTCACCGGTCCGGTAGAGGCGTTCCCCGGGTAGATATGGGTCGGCTACGAACTTCTGGGCGGTAAGCTCCGGAGCCTGGAAGTACCCAGCGGCGAGGCAGGAGCCCCCGATATATAATTCCCCGGCAGAGCCGATGGGAAGCGGGCGCATGGAATCATCCAGGATGTAAATCCGGCAGTTTGCCATAGGTTTTCCGATGGTGATCATCTCGTTGCCGGAAACGATACTGTGGCTCACTGCAACGGTGGCTTCAGAGGGACCATATTGATTATACAGCCGTGCAAGCGTACAGGAGCGAAGCGTCTGGTAGATCTCGGGAGAGAGGCTTTCCCCGCCGCAAACAATGGTCTCGATGCGGTTCATGGCACTTAAAAATGCAGGCTCTTTTAGATAAGACTTCAGCCTGGAAGGTGTCATGGAGAGAAATCCAACGTCAAAACGTTCAATAAGTTTTGCCAGTGAGGCAGGATGATTCATCTCTTCCTGAGCAGTAAATACAATGGTTTTCCCGTTTAGCAGTGCGCTCATGCTTTCCAGCAAAAAGGCGTCAAAACTCACATTACAGATAGAAAGAACGGCGCCCTTTGGATAGAGGGAAGCCATATTGTTAGCCAGATTTAGCACACTGTACTGGCAGATCTGAACAGCTTTTGGCTTCCCGGTACTGCCTGAGGTATAAACCAGATAAGCCAGACTGTCGGAAGTAATAACCGGCATGTGGTCCAGAGTGAAATCTGCCGTCTGATTCTCCAAAGGTACCAGGAGGCTTTGAATGCTGCCGCAGGGAATGGAAGTGCCAATTACTTCGCCTTCTTCCGTGATACAGTATACAGCCCCGCTTTCAGATAAAAGCTCCAAAAGCCGGTTCTCCGGCATAGTTTTATCTAATAACAGCCATGCATTGCCGGATATGGTAACTGCACACATTGCTTTAAATAAGGATTCACTGCGGTCCAGTAACAGGGCAATGGTCTGATTCCCGTCCGAAACGTCAGTGACCAGATTTCGGGCAATAGTAAATGCATCCCGGTAAAGTTCTCCGTAAGTTGTACGGCGTCCACTGCAGATCACTGCCGCACGGTCCGGTGCATAGAGGGCTTTGTCACGAAGGACATCCCGCAGTGTACTTTCTTTTGGGTACCAGGCATCTGTCTGGTTAAAATCAAAGATCAGGTGTTCTTCTTCCTCTTCACTGATCACGGAAAGATCCGCAATTGGAACATCCGGATTCATAAGAGCATTATGGAGAATCTGCATTAAATGGCGGTGCAGGGTATCGATTTCTTCTTCTGAGAAAATCTGTGTCAGGTAGTCATAATCTACTAAAAAGCGGTTATCCGTATCACGGCTGCTCAGGTGGACACACAGGGACTCCGCCTGATATCCGCTGTAAAGCCAGCGGCCCTCCAGCGTCACCTGGGCACCTCTCAGATGATGGATCTGCGTGTTCTGATAGGAGAGGGCTATGCTGAACAACTGGCTGGCTGCCAGATCACTTTCTTTTCCTGATATCGTCTTTTTGATCTCACTAAACGGGAAACGCTGATGATAAAGCAGCTTGAACCAGTCATTTTTCAGCTTCTCATTAAATTCCTGGAAGGAAATTGTATCATCCAGTTCATTTACGAAAGGCAGGGTATTCACAAACATGCCGGCGGTCTGCTTTTCCTGGTAATTGATGCGGTTTACGGTTGGCACCCCAATGCAAAAGCGCGTCTGCCCCTTAATCCGTTTTAAATAAATGGCAAGAACCATATAAAAGACAGCAAAAGGAGACACCTTATTCTGAGCACAAAAGCTCCCGATCATCCGGTTGGAACGATTAGAGAGAGAATAAGACTTACGGATACCCACAGGACTGATATGGGCATACTGGTATTCTTTTGTAAACGCAGGAGGGATGTCTGTCAGCATATCCTGCCAATAGGCGCGGTCTTTGTCACTTCTTTTGGAAGCGAGATAGTCCAGTTCAGTCTGAATATGTACTGCGTATTCGGGCATAACCGTACAATCTGGTGCTTCGTTTTTGAGCAGACGAAAATAGTTATGGATGATCTGGTTTGTGACAAGGGTCTGAGACCATGCATCTGCGATAATATGATGGATCTTTGTCAAAATACCTCCGGTATTTTCAGATAGTTTAAATATAATCATCTGACACAGCGGCGAGTCACAAAGTGTGATGTGTTCTCTGGCAACTGAAACATCCCAAATAGATGCACCCTCCTGGTTTGTTTTGGAAAAATCCAGAAAAGGTGCTGTCTTTGGTATTTCCGGATCAATATATTGGACAGGGGTATGTTCCTGTATGGTGATCCGGGTTCTGAGCGTAGAGAATGCTTCATAAGCAAAGGTAATGCACTGCTGCAGCAGTTCTGCATTAAAGTTCCCTTCTATGCGTAATACGGTACAGATATTGTTGATCGGAACTCCGGGATTCGCCATTTCCAGGTTCCAGATATTCTGCTGGCTATAAGATAGAGGTAAGTATTTTATCGTAGTATCGTCTGCAAAGTTATGATTATCCACTTTTTTTCCTTTCGTACAATGAACTTGACATAAAAATAAGTATCCAATAGAATGAAGTCATGATTGGAGTACTGTCAATGAATACGGTGAATTTTTATGATGTTTTTGTTTACATATGTAAAGGTACCGACCCGTCTCTCCGCAGCCGGCGTCTTCAAAGTTGTGCCCGGCATTTTGCGGGGCTCTTTGGAGAAGAAATCAGCTGCTATACAGAGAAATATGGTAATTATGGAAAGCCATATTTTTCCGAAAACAGGGGAGTCCATTATTCAATTTCCCACAGTGGGGAATACTGGATGTGCGCATTTCATAAAGGACCCATCGGTTTTGATATGCAGGAGCACAAAGCGATGGATTATGAGAATATTGCGAAACACTGGTTTCATCCGCAGGAATACGAATCAGTTCTTGAAAAAGGCGCAAACCAATTTTACGATATTTGGTGCGCCAAGGAGAGTTATCTGAAATATATGGGAATCGGACTGTGCCAGCCAATGAAAGAGTTTTCAGTAATTGAGGAAAATAAACTGAAAAATCGATTATTAGACACGGAACTGGTAAATATTTCCAAAAACCCCGGATATTCTTTGTGCATATGTGCAGAAAAAATCATAAATATTTATTTTTTGGTATATTTCTAAAAATTGTATAGCTTATTATACAAGGGTTGACCATATAGTGTCAATAGAGGAAATTTTAGGCTTTCCCCATTTCGCGGCATCTGCATATAATGGTAAAAAAGAGATTGGATACTGATTATGTTTTATGTAAAATCAAATGATGGTACGAAATTGGCTGTTTATGATCCCAATCCACAGGGAAAATGGGCGATTGTTTTAATTCATGGGTGGCCTTTGTCGCACAAAATGTATGAATATCAGGAGGAATTGCTGCTAAATTGCGGTTTCCGCGTGGTAACGATGGATTTGCGGGGTTATGGAAATTCAGATGCTCCAAGATGTGGTTACTATTATGACCAGATGGCAAGAGATATCTATAATGTGATAAAAGCACTGCGCCTGAAGTCTTTTATATTATGCGGATTTTCTATGGGCGGAGCAATTGCACTGCGCTACATGAATTGTTATCAGGGATATGGGGTTCATAAATTAATACTTATTGCAGCTGCAGCGCCAAGCTGGACACAGAGGGAAGGCTATCCATACGGGATTCCACGGGAAAAGGCAGATGAGTTTATCTGTCAGGCGGCTGCGGACAGACCGCAGCTGTGCCACAATTTCGCACATGAGATGTTATTTGCAAGTCCCCACAGCGAGCCTTTGAAGAACTGGTTTGAAGATATCTCTTTGTCGGCTTCCGGCATCGCAACTATTCAGTCCGCATATGCATTGCGGGACGAAGATGGAAGAGAAGACCTGAAAGCAGTACATGTGCCCACCGCAATTTTTGCAGGTGCCAAGGACCAGGTAGTATTAAAGGGATTGACGGATTACCAGCATCAGGAGATCGCCAATTCCAAATTATATGTACTGGAAAATAGTGGCCATGGTGTATTTTATGATGAATTAGACCGGTTTAATGAGTGCTTTCTTGAATTCATAAACGAATAAACCGGACGAAGGAAGGAATGGCAGCCATAAAAAAGCTGCCATTCCTTCCTATTATTATAGATTATGGTCATATAAGCGGCTTTGTATCTAAAAAAGCGCTTGCTGTTTGTTACCTCAAATTATATAATGATATTATATGGATGATACTCATACAAAGGGCCGCTGATAAGAATGACATGAAAATGTAAATCTACGGGGTATTATTCCGGGGGATGGAAATTGAAAAAAAGAATTATAAAATATCGGTCGGTTTTTCTGGTGCTTGTTTTATTAATAGCAGCTATAGTAGCAGGTGTAATTTGTGTGGATTTTACATTGCAGACGAATAATAATTCCCAGAAGCTTTCTATGGAAATTACCGCACGGGATATCCAAAAGAAATGTATTAATGTTTCATTTATCCTGGATGATCATTTTTCTGATTTGGAATCGCTGGCAACCACTGTTTCCAGATTTGATCAATATGAGGATGAAGAGTTGATGGACATCCTTGCTCAGTTTGGAAACCATCATGACAATTGCCGGGTGAGTATTGCAGATCCTGTCGGTCGGACTTATGAGAAGGGCAGGGAGGAGGTATCCATTGCTGACCGTGATTATTTTAAGAGTGCTTTAAAAGGGGGCCGTGTTATCTCTGATCTGATTAAATCCAAAGTAACGGGAGAGTACAGCATTGTATTTGCGGTACCGGTATACCGGGAAGGAAAAGCGGTAGGGGTTTTGCGGACGGTCTATCAGAATATACAGTTAAACAGGCTCCTTCATGTATCCGGAATGGATGCCCAGGAAAATGCCTATATTGTGCAGCGGGACGGAACCATTGCCCTGTCCATGAACGGAGAGCTGTGCGGCGATAACATAGCGGCGGCACTGGGGACTAAAACAACACAGGAAGCTATTGATCAGATTCATTACAATATGGGTAAAACATCGGTGGGAAATCTGGCTTTTGAGGTGGATGATGCCCTGTATTATTGTAACTATGCACCCGTTCCCGGCGGAAAGTGGTACCTTTTTAACATATCCTCTGCATCAAAACTGGGGGAATACACTTCAAAGAGTACGGTAACCGGAATGCTCTTTATGGGTAAAATGGTGGTACTGTTCCTCGTTATCATGGGGGGAATTCTGTGCTATTTGTATTTCAATAACAAACAGATGCGCAAGCTGGCGAATTTATTAGAGAATGTGTCCAACCATGCACCCGGCGGAATGTTCCGTTATGATCCCAAAACAATGCAGCTGTCATTTATAAATAAAGGATTGTTCCAGATGCTGGGCTGCAAGGAAGAGGAGTTTAAAGAGTATTACAAAAACAATTATCTGGAAATGGTTTATGATCCGGACAGGCAGATGGTATTAGAAAACATAGAGAAAATGCTGCCGGATCTGCCAAAACGCAAAAGCTTTAAAATGAGGTTTCGGTTAAATTCCCATTCCACACCGGCCTACTGGGTGCAGCAGGTCAGCAATATCTTTGAGGAAGAAGGGGAACTGCACGTCTATGGAATCCTGGTGGACATTGCAGAATACAAGGCATTTGAAGATGAGCTGTCATTTAACAACCAGCGCTATAAAATCATTGTGAACCAGATGGAATCCTGCTTTGTGGAATACAATGTCCGGGATATGCATATTCTCATGATACAAAATTTTGAAGAGATGTTTGGCAGAAAGCTGGAGCAGGGGATCGAAGAAGACGAAGGCAAAAATTTCGTCTTTGAAGAAGACTGGCTTATGATAAAGGATTATTTCCGTAAAGTTCTCTGGGGGGAAAAGCCCTATGAAGAGTGTGAAGGGAGAATTAAAAAAGAGGATGGTTCTTATCTCTGGTGTCTCATCCGTTTCTATTCCATGGTAGATGAAAACGGAGAAATCAGCCGTCTGATCTGCAAGATAAACAACATTGACAAACGCAAGCGCCGTTCTATCGAATTAGAAAGTAAGGTGCAAAAAGATCCGATGACAGGTCTTTATAACAAGAGTGTATCAAAAAAATTGATAGAAGATCATCTGGAATCATCACCAAATGATATTCAGGGATTATTTGTTCTGGATATCGATAATTTCAAGGGTATCAACGACAACTATGGACACCACAACGGAGACCGGGTTCTGAATATGATGGCAGAAACCCTCCACAATCTGTTCCGCAAAAGCGATGTAGTTGGAAGGATTGGCGGAGATGAGTTTATCGTATGCATGAAAGACTGCTACAATGAAGAATATGCCATGAAAAAAGCAGACCAGTTGTCACAGGACTTCGCTGACATCACGTCAAAAGCAAAGATTGCTGCAACCTGCAGTATAGGGGTGGCGCTCTATCCAATTCACGGCAAAGACTGGGATGAATTATTTGAAAAAGCCGACATTGCACTGTACCAGGCAAAAAGACGCGGGAAAAACCAGTATGCGGTTTATTGTGTGGATGGGGCTGTGGTGAAGGAATGATCGAACATATCTAAAAAATAAAAACGGTGAAGTATAATAGAGATGAAGATTAATAACATTTAAGAATAATAGAGATGAAAATTAATTGCGGTGTAGAATATTAGAGTTGAAAATTAATAACGGTCAAGTATAATAGAGATGAAAATTTATAGCGGTGTAGAATATTAGAGTTGAAAGTTAATAACGATCAAGTATAATAGAGATGAAAATTAATAACAGTGAAGAATAATTATGGTAAATACAGTATAAAAAATAGAAAGATAACAGGTGAATTTGTGAAAGCGGGAACAGAAAGAAGAGAAATGAAAAAGATGGATGGACGAAAGGATTTTCAAAATAAAGATCGGGATCGGAAAGATTTTGAAAAAGGCAAGCCGGGGAAGATGAAAGTCCAGACGGTAAATAAAGGTAAGGCTGGAAGAACGGTAGCAGAGAAAGATGATATTAAGGGAAACAGGGGATCAGGAATAAAGAGGGAAGATTGGAAAAATAAAAAGACGAAATCCGGGCAGGATGGGAATACAAGGGAAGATAGAAAGGCGGGAGCGGTGACGGGGAAATGGGAAAATAAAAAGGCGGGAGCGGCGCCTGGAAATAGGGAAGATAAAAAACGGGGAGCAGAGCCTGGGAAATGGGAAGATAAAAAACGGGGAGCAGAGCCTGGGAAATGGGAAGATAAAAAACGGGGAGCGGCACCTGGAAAATGGGAAAATAAAAAAGCGGGAGAGGCACCTGGAAATAGAGATAATAAAAAAACAGCGGCAGTGCCTGGAAATTGGGATAATAAAAAACCGGCAGCAGCGCCTGGAAATAGAAATAATAAAAAACCGGCAGCAGCGTCTGGAAATTGGGATAATAGAAAACCGGCAGCAGCGTTTGGAGATAGGGATAACAAAAAACCAGGAGTAGCGTACGGAGATAGGGATAATAGAAAACCAGGAGTAGGGTCTGCAAATAAACAAATCGGCAAATTAAACGGGGACACTAAAAAGAATGGTAAAAAGACTCAATTTATAGAAAAACAAAAAGATGATACGAAAAAAGGAAATGGTATGGCTGTGTGCCCTGTTTCTAAAAAATGCGGTGGATGTCAGTATCAGGGAATTCCTTACCAGGAGCAGTTAAAATTAAAGGAAAAGGAAATTCGGAAGTGGATTGGAAAGTTCTGTAAAGTAAATGCTGTGATTGGAATGGAAAATCCGTATCATTATCGAAATAAAGTTCACGCAGTATTTGACAGGGATAAAAGAGGAAATCCCATCTGTGGTGTTTACCAGGCGGGAACTCACAATGTGGTTCCAATAGAATCTTGCATGATTGAAGACCAAAAAGCCGATGAAATCATTCAAAGTATACGGGGACTTCTAAAATCATTTAAAATCAGAACATATGACGAGGATACCGGATATGGACTCCTTCGACATGTGCTTGTTAAACGTGGATTTACCACGAATGAAATCATGGTGGTACTGGTGACAGCATCTCCGGTATTCCCATCCAAAAACAATTTTGTCGGAGCCATTCGTAAACTTCATCCGGAGATTACGACTATCATCCAGAATGTAAATGCCAGAGGAACCAGCATGGTACTTGGGGATAAAGAAAAAACACTGTTTGGAAAAGGCTACATTGAGGATGTACTCTGTGGCTGCACATTCCGCATCTCTTCCAAATCCTTCTATCAGGTGAACCCGGTACAGACGGAAGTTCTGTACAAAAAAGCCATTGATGCAGCAGGCCTCACAGGGAAGGAACTGGTAATTGATGCATATTGCGGCATAGGAACAATCGGTTTAATTGCAAGCAAGAAAGCAAAGCGGGTAATTGGCGTGGAGTTAAACAATGATGCAGTCCGTGACGCAATAACCAATGCCAAGCGCAATGAGATCGAAAATGTAAAGTTTTATGGTGCCGATGCAGGAGATTTCATGGCGGATATGGCAGCTCAGGGGGAAAAAGCTGACGTAGTATTTATGGATCCGCCAAGAAGCGGAAGTACAGAACAATTTATGGATTCCATGGTGCAGATGGGACCTGAGAAAGTGGTTTATGTTTCCTGTAATCCGGAGACGTTAGGCAGGGATTTAGAGTATTTGGCGAAGAAAGGGTATGGATGTAAGGGGAGTTGGGGTGTGGATATGTTTGCTTGGACTGGGCATGTGGAGACGGTTGTGCTGCTGGAGAAGAAAAGTTAATTCTAGGCAAGCTCAAGGGATTATTTAATGGAAACGGAGTTGTGTTTTTAGGGTCCAAGACATTGACTGGTCATTGTGTTTAGTTCTATCACTGCTATATCAAGTTAATGAGCACATTACAAGAGCCTCTGTTTTTAAAGTTTTTCTTTTGATTATAATTTAAGAAATAGAAAAAGAAATTATAGTGTAAAAACAACTGTCACCGCATGTTGAAACTTACAAGGCCAACGATTTTAGATACTTCAATTTTGCAAATATTTAGACTGGGAGGATTGATACTTTGCAAGAGAAAGAATTTACTGAAAAAGACTGGAAACTTTTTAGAATTAAGATAGTGGATTGGCAGG
>UQGG01000088.1 GCA_900540475.1 uncultured Robinsoniella sp.
TAAGCGGGCAGTGAGCTGCGAAATGCATCAGGATTTCGGAGCGAATGCCCGCGTGCCGCCAAAAAGCGCTTCGGGAAGGTTAGAAAATGCCAGTTCTGCGTTAAGCATTCCAAACCAATGTCCTGGTCCGCCCCCTTCTCTTTCCGTACACTACCTCTGCATACAAAGCGTCTTTATCAGCAAAACCCAAATATAATGCATTTAATAGAACACATATAAAACGTTCGCTCTAAGAGCCGTTATACTTAAGTTAATCAGCGGCAGAAATAAGTACTGTAAACATGATCATAAATTTTTGCTTATTTGAAAAAGTGATTGTATAATATAGACAAAGGAATAGAAAAACAGGTGTTTTATGTGCTTCAAACGTGCAAAAGAATAGAATATTGGATGTTTTCATAGTTTATATGGTTTTTTGATCAGTCTTTCATTCGGTATACTAAGGATGTAAAAAGCAAACAGAAAAGGATAAGGAGAGTTATTATGGAGAGAAGAAAAAGAATCTTATCGGTTGTATTGGCAGCGACAATGCTTGGCGGAACATTAGCGGGATGCGGTGGCCAGGGTGGAGATGCATCTAAGGATACGGGAAGTACTCAGAGTACCCAGGGAGCCCAGGAAAGCAAAGGTGAAACAGGGGATGCTTCTTCGGGAGAAAAGGTATCACTGACCATCATGCATATGGGGACGGAAGAAGGCATCAAAAATGGCGATATCGAGTCGATTATGATGCATCAGGTAGTTGAAAACTTTAAGGCAAAATATCCGGAAGTGGATTTGAAAGAAGAAATTGTGGGGCAGGAAGCGGGATATGAGACGAAAATCAAAACGCTGGCAGCCGCAAATGAAATTCCGGATTTAGCTATGCTGCTGCCTTCTATGATGAGTTCGTTCTATGAAAACGGACAGATCTTAGATTTGGCACCGATTTTAAAAGAAGAATCCGAATGGGCTGATACGTTTGCTGACGGTATGTTTGGAGATTATACTTTTGGGGATCAGATTCTGGGCATCCCGAGGTGCAGTATTGCAAATCATGTTATTTATTATAATACAGAGATTTTTAAAGAGTGCGGGATGGACAGTTTCCCGGCAGATGAAGTGGAGTTTAAAGAGGCAGTTCAGAAGTTGAAGGAGAAAGGATATATTCCTCTGGCAACCGGAAATAAAGGGAAATATGCAATTGCTTCCCAGGTAATGCCGGGCATACTGATGAAATTCAATAACAGTGACTGGTATGAGAAAGTAAAAAATTATGATGGTGCTTCTTTTGAAGATCCCGATGCAGTAGCTGCTATCAAATATATGGAAGAATTGATGCAGATGGGTCTGTTTAATGAAAATGTAAACAGTCTGGATCCAAACCAGGCAAGACAGCTGTATTATGACAAAAAAGCGGCAATGTACATAGAAGGATCCTGGTCTGTATCCAATTTAATCAGTGAAGCGCCTCAGGAAATGCTGGATGCTACCGATATGACTATCTTCCCCACTGTAAAAGGGAAAGAAGACCTGAAAAATCAGATCGTCGGAGGTCAGGGCTGGGGGATCAGCATCAGTTCCAATGTTACGGATGCACAGAAGGCAGCAGCAATTAATTTCTTAAAAGAAATGTCCGCACCGGAAATCCAGACGCTTCTGATTGAGGGCGGTTCTCTGGCAACAGCCAAAAATATTGAATATGATGAAAGTAAATTAAATCCGTTTTTTGCAGAATTCCTGGAAATGTATAACTCACACGACAAAATTGTGGGATGCCCGGAAGTTCAGTTATCCACAGCATATATGGATGCCAGCTATGTAGGTTATCAGGAGATGTCCATTGGGGCAATTACAGCGGAAGAACTGGCTGCAAAATTACAGGAAGCTCATGAAAGTGCGAAAAAATAGTTGGAGGTGGCAATGTGAAAAATCGAAAATATAGGAATCCGTTGATGCCCTCAGGCATAAAATTAGCGGCTTACTTAAGCATTCCGGTCGGCGTCTATATTTTTATCATCATAATTCCTACTCTGTTCGCATTTGGTTATAGTTTTTTTGAATGGTCAGGTGGTCCGTCTAAGAAATTCATTGGTTTTGAAAATTATATTGCGCTGTTTAAGGATGATACATTCTGGCTGTCTTTTAAAAATACCATTTTGTTTACATTTCTCATGGTGATTGGCCAGGTAGGAATTGCGTTTCTATTTACCCTGTTCTTTACAATGAAGTGGGTTAAATTTGTAGAACTACACCGCAGAGTCATGTATTTTCCAAGTATTATTGCGGCGGTTGTTATCGGTTTGATGTGGCAGCTGATTTACAATAGTGACTTTGGTATTTTGAATTACATCTTAAGGGCTGCCGGTTTGGAACAGTGGATTAAACCATGGCTGGATGATCCTAAGATCGCCATGTTCTCCGTAGCAGTACCGGTAATCTGGCAGTTTGTCGGATACTATCTGGTACTGCTCATGGGAGCAGTTGCTACAATTCCAAAGGACATTATGGAAGTGGCGGAGATAGACGGGGCAACCGGATTCAAAAAAAGCATTTACATTACCATTCCATTGATCTGGGATACACTGAAAATCTGTCTGATGATTTGTTTTGCAGGATCGTTTAAGGCATTTGACCACATCATGGTTATGACAGGAGGAGGGCCAGGAAGAGCCACCAGTGTATTGTCGCTGTACAATTACAATACTTCTTTTGTGCAGATGAAAATGGGATATGCAAGTGCGATGGCAGTGGTTATTCTGGTGGTTTCCATGGGACTTACCGTAGGGATACAGAGGCTGATGGAGGGAAAATCTTATGAACATTAAAAATATTCCCGTAAAAGTACTAAAACTGATTGTAAATATCGTATTTATGCTGTTTTCTATTTCCTGTATCTTCCCTATTTTGTGGATGGTAAATTCAGCCCTGAAGACCAGCAATGAATTTATGCAGGACAGCATCAGCTTGACTCGGAGCCTGTATGTACAGAATTTTATCGATGCCGTACAATCCAGCGGATTTTTGAATTGTTTTTTGAATTCCGCCTTATTAGGAGTGATAAATGTAGTTTTGACGGTGGTATGTGCCCTGGTAACCGGGTATTTTATTTCCAGATATAATTTCCGGTTTAAAAAGGCAATTTACCTGCTGTTTGTTTCCGGAATGGTAATCCCCATGCTGTCCCTTTTGATTCCGGTGTTTTTACAGTTTAAAACCCTGGGCATGCTGGACAAGCCCTGGACGCTGACACTGCCTTACCTGGCATTTTCCATGCCCTTTGCAGTTATGCTGACAGAAAATTATATCCGGTCTATTCCCGTAGAGCTGGATGAGGCAGCTTACATGGAGGGGTGCAGTACATTTCATCTTCTGAGCCGTATTGTTTTCCCCATGTGCTCGCCTACAGTTGCTATATTGATTATTACTTCTTTTATGAATGCATGGAATGAATTTCCATTTGCGCTGGTTTTATTGAATAATGAAAAATTAAGAACGATTTCAATTGGAATCCGTATGTTTAACTCGGAACATAATATCAATTACCCTCTTTATATGGCAGCACTGCT
Organism: uncultured Robinsoniella sp.; assembly: GCA_900540475.1. Classification (GTDB taxonomy): domain Bacteria; phylum Bacillota; class Clostridia; order Lachnospirales; family Lachnospiraceae; genus Robinsoniella. The sequence continues at coordinate 3,549 of UQGG01000088.1, forward strand.
GGTGTCAATTCTGCCGATATTGATTATATATCTGATTTTCTCTAAGCAGATTATGAAAGGCATGACGGTTGGTGCGGTGAAAGGGTAGAAGTTAGTAAAAGTCAAATTATTGAAATAACAGGAGGTTTTTATGTGGTTTGAAGGTAATTACAGAAGGATTTTTTTAGATATGCATATTGATGACTGGAATGATGAATTCATGTCCAATGTGGACCCGAAAGGGTTAGTAGAACTGCTGAAAAATGCAGGTGCGCAGCAGATTGTAGTAAAATGCAGACCCCATACGGGACTGGCACATTATCCCACCAAAATCGGGCGTATGCACAGAGGGCTGAAGGGCAGAGATTATGTGGGAGAGATGATAGCATTATGCCATAGCAGCAACATCGCCGTAAAAGCATATTTTTCTCAAATTTTTGACAATTGGGCATATGAAAATCATCCGGAATGGCGTATGATAAATGGATACGGAAAAACATCCAGAGAAGAAGCAGATCCGGCAAGTGATTTCATGAGCAGAAAAGGCAGATATGGAATTGTATGCCCCAATAATGAGGAGTACAGAGCTTATGTAAAAGCTTGTCTGACGGAAATGACGGAAATGTATGATTTTGAAACAATTTTTCTGGATATGCCATTTTTCCCGGAAGTATGTTACTGCCCCAGCTGCCGCAGGAAATATTTTGAGCAGACGGGAAGAGAGATGCCAAGAGTGATCGATTGGGGTGATCCGGCATTCCGGGAATGGCAGAGTATCCGTGAAGAGTGGATGGGTGATTTTGCAGCATTTTCAACGAATGTTATTAAATCAATCAAACCACAGGTAACTATTGAACATAATCTTTCCATGATGGCTGATCCATGGGAATATGCTCACACCGATCTGGTGGCAGAGGCAAGTGATTATGTAGGTGGTGACTTATATGGAGGCTTTATGCAGCAGACGTATATGTGTAAATATTACCGCAATCTGAGCAAAGCACTTCCATTTGTATTTATTTCTTCCAGATGTGATCCGGGACTGAGCTTCCATACCACCACAAAGACGGAAGAAGAGTTTATGCTGCATACCATCATAGCGCTGGCACATAACGGGGCATTTTCCATCTGTGACGGTGCAAATCCGGACGGAACATTGTGTGAGGAAGTCTATACCGGTCCGGTTAAGAATGTATTTGATGAAAGCCGCCACTATGAAAAATATGTAAGCGGTGATATGCTTACTAATATCAGTGTATGGTTCCCAAGCAGGTCAAAATGCAGCTGGAGCGATAACGGAAATCCGGTTACCGGAGAAAAATGCAATAAAAGCTTTATGGACACCCACATTAACATGGGCAGGATCCTGCGGGAAGAGAACCTTCCGTTTGATGTCATCCCCAGCAAGAAGTTAAAGGGGCTGGAAAGCGATGCTCTTATAATCTGCGATGCGGCTGTTATCCATGATGATGAAATGAAGGATATCGAAGACTATGTTCGGGGAGGCGGTAACATTTACCTCAGCGGGCATGTGGGACATGAGCGTTTACTGGAACTTCTGGAAGCAGAATATCAGGGACTGACAGAACACACCGTTACATATATGAGTTCTACGGAAGAAGGGAAGGAATATTTTGGGGAATTTGCCAAGAAATCTCCAATGAATGTACAGAGTAAGATGGAAGTTCTGGATTTTAAGGGAGATTATGAGACACTGGCAACTCTGACACTGCCCTATACCATGACCGGTAAGTGTGAATTTTCATCCATTCACTCCAATCCTCCGGGAATCTATACCGACAGGCCGGTGGCTGTCCGGAAAAAGGTTGGAAAGGGACAAATTCTCTGGTTTGCCGCTCCCATCGAAAACTCCAGACCATATATGAGCCGCCGTGCAGTAGGCAAGATTTTAAAGAGTCTGTGCAAAGACCTGGAGTTTGAATCTAATGCACCATCCTTTGTGGAAATACTGGGCTGGAAGAAAAACAATAAGCGTTATTATGCAGCGATTAATGAGCAGGAAACTTCCCCGGTAGCCCCCATGTTCCATATTGAAATTAAGATACCGGGAGAGATCAGCAAAGCAACAATTGCAGAAAAGAATACCGAATTGGAAATCACCAAAGAGGATGGCATGACTACCATTTATCTGCCGGAGCTGAAGCTGTTTTCGGTGATAGAGATTGAGGAGTAATGACCATAGAAGATGTTATTACTAGATTGAAAGAGTAAAGATGAGTGAGTTTTAAGGAATAAGTAAAGGAAGCCATTGCAGATCAGGTGATGGGTTTCTTTACTTTATGTGGTATCAATAATCAGCACTGCAAAAACTTATTATAAACAGGAGGAAGTATATGGATTTCAGAGAAGAACGACTGGGGAAATTATTAGAAGATCTGGGGGAAATGCGGTACTGCAATACGGTTCTGCTGGAGAATTTTGATGTGGATAAGAAATGGGAAGACGGTGTGCATTCTGTTCTTCGGCATAAAATTATTCTGCCGGATTGTTTTGCGGGAAAATATGTGGAGTTTTGTCTGTCCACCGGAAGGGAAGGAGAATGGGATGCCATAAACCCCCAGTTTCAGTTATTTGTCAATCAGAATCGGATTCAGGGGATGGATGTAAACCACAGAACGGCGGTTTTGACGGAAAACGGTGGGAAAGAGGAAGTATTTGATCTGGAATTAAGAAGCTATACGAAATATCAGAACCGTCCGATTTTACTTCGTGGAGAAATCCGGGAAGTAGTTAAAGAAGTAGAAGAACTGTACTATGACCTTCGGGTTGCATATCAGGTGGCGTGCCTTCTGGAAAAAGATGAGGAGAACTATCGGAAAATTATCGCTGCCCTGGAATCAGCATGTGGACTTCTGGATCTCAGAAAACCCCATTCTTCGGATTTTCACAGGGGTATAAAAGCAGCCAGAGACTGCATGATGGAGGAACTGTATCACAACTGTAACGGAGGGGTTAGCCCTGTGGTTCACTGTGTGGGACATACCCATATTGATATCGCATGGCTCTGGACGCTGGATGTGACCCGGGATAAGGCAGTCAGAAGTTTTTCTACGGTACTGGAACTGATGGAACGGTATCCGGAATATATATTTATGTCCAGCCAGCCTCAGCTTTATCAGTATGTAAAGGAAGATGCTCCGGATGTATATGAAAAGATCTGCCAAAGAGTGGCGGAGGGCAGATGGGAAGTAGAAGGCGGGATGTTTGTAGAACCAGACTGTAATATACCCAACGGAGAATCCCTTGTACGGCAGTGTCTGTATGGTATTCGTTTTTTTGAAAAAGAGTTCGGAAAGAAAAACCATATACTGTGGCTGCCCGATGTATTCGGATACTCTGCCTCCTTGCCCCAGATCATGAGAAAATGTGGACTGGATTATTTTATGACTACGAAAATAAGCTGGAATGAGACAAACCAGATTCCCTACGATACGTTTTACTGGGAAGGGATTGACGGCACGAAAGTGCTGACACATTTTATCTGTGCCAGGGACTATTCTTCGCCAACCCGCAGCGTGAGAACAAATAATGAACACTATTCTGCATTTACAACAAATTATAACGGTTATGTTACACCGGCCCAGATAAAGGGGGCGTGGCAGAGGTATCAGCAAAAGGAACTGAACAGTCAGATACTGTTGTCTTATGGATACGGAGATGGAGGTGGCGGGCCTACCCGGGAAATGCTGGAAACCCAGAGAAGGCTTGCGCTTGGCATTCCCGGATGCCCCAGAACCAGACAGTCCACCGCAATAGAGTTCTTCCAGGAGCTGGAGCAGGAAGTAAAAGAGAAAAAGAAAATGCCCCAGTGGTATGGTGAACTGTATCTGGAATACCACAGAGGCGTCTATACTTCCATGGGAAGAAATAAAAGATCCAACCGGAAATCGGAATTTCTGCTGGGCAGAAGTGAGTTATGGTCTGTTATGGCAAATTCACTCCTATCCATTCCAAATGACAGGGAAACGCTCCTTGAATGCTGGGAAATTCTAATGCGGAATCAATTTCACGATATTCTCCCCGGTTCTTCTGTTGCGGAAGTATATGAGGATTCCAGACGGGAATATGGAATACTAAGCGAAAAACTCCTTGCCCTGGAAGCAAAACTGCTTCAGGCAATAACGGATCAGATTGCAGGAGATACAGGAATTATAGCCGTGTTTAATCCGAATAGTTTTCAAAATACGGACATTCTGAAAGTGCCGGAAACGGTAAGCCGGAATGTAAACGGTTTTCAAGCCGGCGGCACCGTGTCTGTTATCCAGGAAAACAGTGACGGTTCCAGGATATTCCTGGCACCGGATGTACCTGCCAAGGGGTACTGTGTGTTTGAACCGGTTGAAGAAATGGCAGAAGATAAAAAGTCGTCGCAGGTATTGAAACAAGATATACCGGAGCAAAGTGCTGAGCAGGCAAATCTATTTACAGAGTTCGCCCTGGTAAATGGTGAAGTGGAAACAAAGTGGTATCACCTTTGCTTCAATGATAAAGGGCAGTTTACCTCTATTTATGACAAAGAAGAAGGGCGGGAATTATTGCAGGTAGGACACCGGGCAAATGTACTTATGGCATATGAGGACAAACCCCATGATTTTGACGGTTGGAATATCTATGACTATTATCAGGAGAGAAGCTGGGAAGTGGATCATTTGATTCGTATGGAGGTCAGTGAAAAAGGTCCCCTGCGATATGCGATTGAACTGGAATGGAAGTATCAGGATTCTGTTATTGAACAGACGATTTACCTGTATTCCCATACAAAGAGAATTGATATGAAGACCAGAGTGGACTGGAAGGAGAGCCAGACCTTGCTGAAAGCACTGTTCCCTGTGGAAATACACAGCAAAGAAGGAACTTTTGAAATCCAGTATGGAAATATCAAACGGGATCTGGTAAAAAATACTTCCTGGGATCAGGCAAGATTTGAAGTCTGCTATCAGAAATGGATGGATATCTCGGAGGACGGATACGGTATCGGCTTCCTGAATGATTGTAAATACGGAGTCCATGTACAGGATGGAACGGTAGGATTTACCCTGATTAAATCCGGTATATATCCCAATCCACAGGCGGATCAGGAAGAGCACTTTTTTACATACTCCCTATATCCCCATCAGGATGGCTGGCGGCAGGGAAATGTACCCAGACAGGCATACCAGCTGAACCAGTCCATGACTGCAAATGTAAAGAAGCTGGAAGGAGGAAGCCTGGAGAAGGAGTACAGCACCGTGTCTGTATCGGCCGAGAATGTCATGGTAGAAGCCGTAAAACCTGCGGAAGACAGTGAAGATCTGGTAGTCCGCATGTATGAATGCTACAACCGCAGAACAAAAGTGACAGTGGTATTCCCACAGAAAATGCATGAGATTTACAGGTGCAATCTGCTGGAGGAAGAAGAAGGACTGGAGGCTGTAAATGAAAATAGCTTTCAGATAGAGATAGCGCCTTATGAGATATTGACGTTTAAGGTTAAGCGGTAGTATGTTTGTATCTGTTAATTAAATTGTGGTAGAGTGATATTGTTAAATAGTATCGTGTTTATATAAAATTTAATATCAAAAGGGGTAATAATGAAAAAGAAAAGTATCATAGGAATAGGTATCATTGCGATCATCGTTATAGCTATAGTAATTAGCGGTTATCTGTATTTTCGTCCGGAATTGCTGGGTAATATCAATCGTAATTATAAGGAGAAGACAACGATCACTTCTAGCGTCTCATTCTCAGGCAAGGAGGGTGACCGAATAAAATTTTCACTTAGGTCCAACATAAAAAATGGTGATTTAGATATTGTTTTATTAGATTCAACGGGTAATGAAGTCTATGAATTGGCAAAAGCAACAGCTCTTGAAACGTTTTTTACTTTGGATAAAGAAGATTCCTATACAGTAGCTGCAGAGTGCAGTGATTTTATTGGAAGTTACAGTATTAAAGTATATGAAGCAGATTAATAATTGTCTGTTTTGAGAGTTGCGGCTATTGTGACCAAATCATACGATGCCAGTTATGCAACATGGGTTTATGGTAAGAGTTCTACAGGTATTACGGGCTGGGTTCGTGCAGACTTTCTGGAATGGCTGTAAAAATTTTTACAGTAATTTAGATACGTCAATTATTTGGACGTAATGAGAATTTTATTACATATCATATTTGGAAAAGGAGAGTGATTTCCAACTCTCCTTTTTTAATGAACTTATTTAAGAGGTTCCCTATAATCCATTTCCGGCGCTCGCAATTCTAATCTCTTTTTTCCATACAATGACACTCACTGGAAGTGCAGGTACAGTCAGGATTATAGCCGCTGGCACATTCTTCGGTACAGGTACAATGCCATCTCTTTAAATCCGGGAAAAAACTGTGAACAGTAACCAGAAAGCAAACAGACACTATATCAATATCATTTATCTTTTAAATACCCTGTAGGCGTAACCCCATAATACTTTTTAAACACAGTATTAAAATGCTTTACCGATACAAACCCAGTTTGTTCCGCTATGGTATAAATGCGGATATCCGGGTTTTGGCGCAGTAATCGAACCGCCTGTTCCATCCGGATACGCAAAATAAATTTTGTGTAGGGTTCATTTAGCTTTTTATGGAACAGGTCGCTTAAATAACTGTTGCTCACACCGCAGTGATCTGCTACATCAGATAAAGAGATATTTTCCTGATAGTGGGAGAGGATAAATTCTTTTGCAGCTGTAACAATCTGCATGGATTCAGGCAGCAGGGGTTTGGGCTCCAGCGGGATCAGAGTGCGAACTGCACTGGCAATGATCTGTGTGGCAGCAGATTCATCGGGTAATCCGGCAGGGAGGTAAGTATTCACCTGCCTGGTCAGTTCCGCATATGCCTTACGGAGGTAGGAAGGGTTAATATTGGATCGTTCGCTGATGTATTGAATCAAATAGGATGCATAGCGCAGTATGGTGGTAAAACTTCTTTTCTCCTGAAAAAGGAGGCAGAAATTTTTAATATCAATATATAGTTTATCCGAAGACTGTACCAGATAATCGGTGAAAATATTGTCGCTGAGTTTATGTATTTTCCCGATAAAGTCAGCATGGGCATCTGCAAGTCCAGTGGTAACCGGATAGCTTTTCGCAATCAGTGTAACTGGAAGTATCTCCTGGATACTTTGCATGGAAAAAGTCAGATCCATGATATCGGTTACTGTTTTTCCGCATATGGCGGTCAGCTTTGGCAGATCCTGTTCCGAAGCCGCTTGGCGTATCTGCTGACACAGCCTGGTCATGTGATTGGAAAGCTGTGAAATGCTGTCTTCACTGATCAGAACGAAGGTGGAGCCGTTTGCATTATATAGAGTGAGATATCTATACCCATCGCAGATATCCTGAACGATTTGATTCAGCTTCAAATGATCGGTTGTTACATCAAATGCAGTGTTATTTTTCAGAATTAAATCCAGTTCATCGATGGTAAATTCCAGGATACAGCCATATGCAGACATTAATGTCAGGTCAGAATCCTCCAGCTTTCGAAAAAGTTCATAGGTCAGTTTTGTATTTTCTTCTATGATGGATAGTAAAAGCTGTTTTTTAGTTTCTGCGTCGGATGACAGGTTCTCCTGGAGCAGAAATTGTGAGCCGTTCTGCTCCTTCAGACGTTCTGCAATAGCTTCCAGAAGATCCGTTAGTGTCTGGTCTACCAGTGGTTTTAATAAATAATCGGTAACCTGATATTTGATTGCTTTTCTGGCATATTCGAAATCATTAAAGCCGGAGATAATGATGACCGCTATATTCGGGAAATTTTCATGGAGATATTTAGCAAGGCTGAGCCCGTCTACTTCCGGCATCTGGATATCCGTAATGACTAAATCATAGTGCTGCTTCTTTAGCAGCTCCATAGCCTCCAGTCCGTCTTTTGCAATTCCGCTGACCTGGAACTTATCTGTAAATGCAGGAATGCTGTTAGCCAGGTATTTCCGCATAAGCATTTCATCATCGACTACTAATATGTGGTACATTATTTTCCTCCTTCATTTCGGTAAACATACTACACTGTCCCTATCATTACTGTCTGGATGGAGGACTAGGCAGATACAGGGTAACGGTGGTTCCCTGCCCGTAAGCAGATACCAGTTCTAAATCTGCATTCTCTCCAAATTTCAGGAACAGTCTTTTACATATATTTATGAGACCAATGTTCCCCAGAAGTTCTGAGGTGTCTTCCTGTTGATGCAGATGGGGGGAATGAATTTTAAAACTCTCTCTGATATCCTGAATATGCTTTTTTACATTCTCCAGAGTTTCCTGCTCCATGCCCAATCCATTATCAGAGATGTGAATCTGATATCCATGGTCAGTCCGTTTGGAAGTCACCAGGATATGGGTCTCGCCTCTTTTGGGTTCACAACCGTATTTTACCGCATTTTCGATCAGCGGCTGTATGGAAAGTGATGGAATCTGGCAGGCAAACAGCTCTTCTTCGATATCTATACGGTAGGTCAGCTTGTCCTCATACCGCAGCTGCATGATGGATAAATAGGATTGACAGATCTGTATCTCTTTTTCCATGGATATTTCCTTATCAATATTCATAATCCCGCCCAGATAATAGGAAAAGGATTCGATTGCATGGACGGCTTTGTCATTCTCTCTGCATTTTATAAGGAGGCTGATGGTATTTAGCGTATTGTACATAAAATGCGGCTTGATCTGGCTGCATAAAGCATTGTACTGTGATTCTTTGTATAGATACTGAGTCTCGTACACTTCCTTGACGAGTTGTGTATTCCGGGTCAGGAACTGTTGAAGTTTCTGAATCATCCTGTTAAAAGAGGCGGCGAGATAACCAATTTCATCCTGATTTTTTATAGCTACCTGAATTTCCAGATTACCATTTTCCACCTCTTTCATAAGACCAATTATTTCAAACAACGGGGTTAAAAACCGTTTAATAAACAGAGCAAAAAATGCAATGGTAAGCAAGATACAGGAAAAAGCCAAAAGGATTGTTTTCTCCAGATTATCTTTTATGGGCTGCATTAATTCCCGATAAGAATTTAAAGCAATTATTTTTAAACCGGAAGAGAAGACGGAATAGCTGTTGACCAGGTATTTATTCCCATTTTCATCCTCCAGAAAACGTTCAATCTGATTGGAGTCCGTGTCAATATGTTCTATCAGTGAGGGTTCCGTAAGCTCAGAAGTCTGGTAGATAATCTGGTTATCATCGTTTAATATAAAAAGAGCGCCATCATTTTTTAATTCCACACGGTCACATATTTTTTTGATTCCGGTGTAGTCAGCATCAACCTTCATGACACCCAGGGTTTTATCATTGTCCTGTTTGCTTCGGATCTGTCTGACGATGGAAAAGACAGGAGTCTTCTTGTTGCCAAATGCCTTTTCTAAATGGGGCGGTATATAAATTGGTTTGGTAGTGGACATTGCTTCCTTGTACCAGGAGCTCTCCGGGTAGGTATCATAATCTGACATTTCATAGGGGGTTCTGGTGTATGCATAAATTTGATCCTCATTCATCATATAGACCCGGAGTATTTCATCCCTTGGCAGCGTCATTACCGATGCCAGAAAGTTTTCGATTTTCCTTTTAGAATTCAACTGTTCCTGGGGCGTACCGGAGGCATTTTCCAGATTGTCAAGGATGGTATCATTATAGTAGGGGGCTAAAGTAAGCCGGTTTAATTCTTCCAGATAAGTATTGATATTGGAGCCTGCCTGTTCAATGATCTGCTGCGTCTGATTGATTGTCTGCTGAGTCAGCTGCCTGGAATACCATTGGTAATTCAGGAAAGAAACAACCAGTACAATAAATACAGTGAATAAGCAGATCATAAATATAAGTTTTGTCCGAAACGTGGGATGACTGAAATGCTTCATTTTAATATCCTCTTTCATTTACCGTTCTTGTATTATATTATTATACAGTCCGGATAAAATGGCAAGCAGAGGATAGCAAATATAAAAAACTGAAACCATGATCTAAAATATATGGTATTTCCCCCGGGAAAAAGGGATGTTAAGATAAGTTCAACAAGTCAGATACCCCACCGAAAGCAGTGAGGAATCACCTGACATATGAAGGAGGAATGTAAAATGAAAAAGAACAAAATTGCAGCATTGGCTCTTGTATCTGTTATGTTATGCGGCAGTCTCGCAGGTTGTGGAAATACCGGGAATGCCGGGAATACCGGTGAGGCACCGGAGTCCACCACAACAAAAAATGCGCAAAAGGTCAACATCAAACTCTTTACCGGTAAGATCGAAACAATTGATGTGATGAATGAAATCATTGATGATTTTAATAAATCACAGAATAGAATTACCGTGGAACAGGAATACCAGAAAGACGCAAGCAATATTATCAAGATTAAGTTTGCATCCAATGAGGTTCCCGATATCATGACAACTTATGAACAGGGGTTTGTGGATGAAGGCAAATATATGGACCTTTCTGATCAGAAGGAATGGTGGGACAGAATGACTCCGGAAATGAAAGAAGCATGTACCGATGTCGGTCAGGGAAAGGCTTTCCGCGTATGTACCAATATGACTATGGCGGGTTTCTTCTACAATAAGAGCATTTTTAGCGATTTGGGTATTCAGGAATTTCCATTCAAATGGGATGATTTCGAAAAAGTTTTAGAGGATATCAAAGCAAAGAAACCGGATGTTGTACCATGGTTTATATTTGGTAGTGAAGCCTGGCATCTGGGACATTTAATTGAATTTATCCCACACGGCTATATCAAATCTACGCTGGGAACATTGGATGCGAAGAAAGCGATGCTTGATAATGATCAGAGTAAACTGCGGTTTGCGGACAGTGATGGACCGATGGCTGTTTTCGGGGATAAAATGAAGGAATTGCAGGACAGAGAACTGATCAACAAAGATGTTCTGACAGCTACCAATGATAACTGTGTACAGGACTTTGTAAGTGGAAAGACGGCTATGTTCAGCAATGGTATGTGGGCGATCTCCAGTATACTGGATGCAAATCCTGATATGGAGAACCAGATAGGATTTGCACCTTACCCGGCTTATATGCCTGATTCAAGTCCGGTTGTCTTAAGTGCGGAGGATTCTGGTTACTCGATCTCTGCAACAACGGAACATAAAGAGGAATGTATTGAATTTTTGAATTTCCTGTTTCAGCCTGAAAACCAGAAGAAATATTGTGAAGCGGCGAAAGCACCCAGTGCATTTCAGGATGTAACAGCCGAATGGGCACCGAAAACAATTTCAGATGAGGTGGCAGCTGCATTAAAGAATGCGGTAAATATCGGCTATACAAATGAAAAACCCGCAGGATTTTCCGGTGACGATGCAGGAAGACTGCTGCAAAATCTATTCGCAGGCCAGTATACGCCGGATGAATTTGCCAAAGCTTATGCCCAGGCATGGAACGATGGTTTTGACAAAAAAGCAGAGTAATTTCGTGTATATCCGCAGGCAACGAGCTAAACGGATGTGCTGACACATAACATGCTCTGAAATACACCGGAATACACTGGGAAGGAGGCTGAGTCAGAATGAAGCGGTACAAAATAGGATTACATCAATTTATGGCAATTCCGGCATTCACTTTATTTTTCATATTTTTTATCTATCCCCTGATCAAAGGAATCGGGATGAGCTTTACCGATTGGGATGGTATTGGAAAAGCTAATTTTATAGGATTTCAGAATTTCATAGATTTTTTTAAAGATAAAAGGGCTTTATCCGATATCAGGACCACGGTTTTATTTGCACTGGGAAGTGCGCCGCTGCTGAATATCATAGGTCTGCTCTATGCGCTTTTATTAAATTCATCATTTAAGGGTAAATCTGCAGCCAGAATGTGCATCTATATGCCGGCAATTATCAGCCCTTTAATCATGGGTTACATATGGTATCTTCTGCTGCAGCCCGGACGGGGGTTTCTCTTCCATCTGGCTGATCAGGCAGGCCATCCGGACTGGTTTGGCAATTGGATGGGAGGATATGGGACGACGATGCTGGTTCTTATCCTGGTAAATGTCTGGCAGTATGCAGGCATGACAATGGTTATTTATCTGGCTGGGCTGCAGGGGATTTCAAAGGAATTATATGAGGCAGCCGAAATTGATGGAGCCGGTAAAATCAAATGCTTTCGATATGTTACTTTACCGTTGCTTGGACCATCGGTAAGAATAAACGTAATTACTAATATTATCGGTTCCCTGTCCGTCTTTGACATTGTAATGTCACTGACGGGTGGGGGACCGGGGTATCAGACGGAGACACTGAGTATCTATATTATGAGGATGTGTTATGGAAGCAAGACCGGTTATTCTACCGCCGTTGCAATGATTATGTTTGTAATTGTCCTGATACCGGTTGCGGTATCTCTGCGCCTCATGAAAGAAAAAGAATAGGGGGAAACAACTGTGAATAAATTAATTTCGTATGCCCGGTATCTGGCAATTGTCCTGATCAGTGCTCTGTGCCTGACACCTTTTGCCATACTGCTGATCCTTTCGTTAAATACGCCACAGCGCAATTTTTATGACGGTAATATGTTCCTGCCTGACTTTTACTTCCTTAATTTCATAGAAGGCTGGAAACAGTCCCATATTGGAAGGGCTATGATTAACTCAGGAATTATCACGGTGCTTGCGATCTTATTGATTGTTATACTTGCAACTATGGCGGGCTATGCAATCGCCCGGTTTTCAAATAAATTAAATAAAGCGATCTTTGCCATATTGCTTTGCTGCATGATGGTTCCGGGGATTATTAACACGGTACCGCTGTACAGCCTGATGATTTCCCTTAAGGCAGTAAATACCCTTTGGGGGATGGCATGTGTCTGTGCTACTCTGGCGATTCCCCAGGCGGTATTTGTATTTACCGGCTTTATCAAAGCCCTGCCGGGAGAAATTGAGGAAGCAGCAATTATAGATGGATGCAGCCATTTCCAGGTGTTCTGGAAAATTATATTTCCGCTGCTGAAGCCATCTATATCCGCCGTCATTATTTTAAATGGATTTGGGATCTGGAACAATTATGCCCAGTCTGTTTTCTTTCTCCAGGATAGTACAAAGCATAATGTTCCCCAGGCACTGTCTGTTTATTTCCAGCAGTTCGCCGGGGCGAAGTGGAATCTGCTGGCAGCAACTGCAGTTATAGCGATTATTCCGGTAGTCATTGTATTTTTGGTTTTCCAGAAGAATCTGATGCAGGGGTTAACCGATGGGGCTTTGAAGGGGTAGCGCGTGTTGAAGGAAATTAAATAGATGAAATACTAGTACAGCATCAGACCAGGAGGAAAAGGTATGGATTTATATCCAATAAAGGCGCAGTATCTGAGGAATGAAGAAATTACACTGCGTCTGGAATTGCAGAAGGAAAAATTTGATTATGCCGTAATTACAGTTTATATGTTGGAAAAAGAGGCAGCGGTGAAAGAGATACGTCCCCTGTTGGACGTCACCGATATATGTTTCCAGGGGTTTGATGTACCGTTTGCCGGATATGGCGTGGAGGCGGTACTCTATGGGGAGTGTGGCAGGGTAACCATGGAGACGGCATTTGATGTCACAGACAATCCCAAAAGTTCACTGAGGTATGGATTTGTCAGTGATTTTGAAGAAAAGGATGCTGAAAACGGGGCGCTAGACCAGTTGAGAAAATACCATATCAATATGGTTCAGTTCTACGATTGGTCATATCGGCATGACACTCTGGTTTCACCGAATGAGAACTATCAGGATATGATGGGAAAGAGGATAGATTTCAGGACGGTCAGATCTAAAATAAAATCAGCCGCCGGATATGGGATGAAAACCATGGCATATGGGGCAGTCTACGCTGCATCCCGGGAATTTTATGAAAGTCATAAAGATTGGGCTTTTTACAACGGGAACCAGGAGGTATTCCGCTTTATCGATGTTTTTTATATTATGAATGTGGAAAAAGGGTCTCCATGGAGAAACCATTTGATTCATCAATATAAAGATGCAATTACAAAAGCAGGTTTTTCTGGAATCCATATGGATACTTACGGATTTCCCAAAAGGGCATATTCCCATTTGCAGGAGCAGCCAAGGCTGGTGAGACTGGATCAGGAATTCTGCGGGCTGATCGATGAGACGCGAAAAGGACTGCAGGAAGCAGCGGACGATCCATGCCTTGTATTTAACAACGTTGGAAACTGGCCGGTTGGGGAAACGGCGAAAAGCACAGTGGACGCAGTGTACATAGAAGTATGGTCACCTTATGACCGCTATTGCCATATTAAGCAGCTGATACAGGAAGCAAAGTATTTCTTAGAAAATAAAAAACCGGTAATTCTGGCAGCATACCTGGCACCATTTCGCACGGAATCCGCTGCTTTGGCTGCTAATGCGGCGTATATTCTGACCGCAGCCATTGTTTCCAATGGAGGATATCATCTGCTGTTGGGTGAAAATAATGCAGTATTGACACAGGGCTATTACGGCGACTATAGCACCATGCCAGACGAAACCGCAGCTGTTATGCGTAAATATTATGACTTTATGATACGCTATCTGAACATATTCTATGACCAGACACTACAGGATGTTTCCATGACACATATCGGATGGGATAACTATGAATACCAGTGTGGATTCCAAAACTGGAGCGTCAACGCAGTAGCAGGAAAAGTCTGGATTACAATCCGGGAAAATGAAGAATTGAAATGTCTTTATCTGATAAATCTGTGCGGCTGCGGCGAAGATAACTGGAACAAAGGGAAAGCAGAGCCAATTATACAGAAAGATCTGACTTTTACTGTAAATGTAGATGGTGATATTCAGGGGGTTTACTGCGCCAGCCCTGACAGAGATAGCTGTAAAAGTGAATTATTAGAATACAGTTATATCCAAAATGAGAAAGGGAAGTTTGTGAGGTTCACTGTAGAGGAACTTTCTGTTTGGACGGTTGTATATTTGAAGCTGTAAATATTGTGGTTTTGCTGATTAAGGACTTATTTTCATACCTTTCCGAAGTGCTTTTAGGCGGCACGCGGATACTCACCGAGAAATCATGATGCATTATTTCGGTGAGTATTCGCAGGCTGCCTATATTTTATCATAAATCCCTTTTAACGTGTTCTGATCAAAAATATGCCCGTCCATTGCCCGGTATAGTTCATTCAGATAAAATCCCGTTTCCAAATGCAACGGTCTGTTAAGTGCAAAAATGTGAAGCTCATAAATATGTAGAACGTTTTGTAATGTTCTATTAAATGCATTATATTTGGGTTTCGCTGATTAAAGACGCTTTGTAGATGTAGTTAGTGTTCGGAAAGATGGGCGTGGGAAACTGGTATGGACTCCGTCAGCTGGCCGCGGAACTGGTATTTTCTAACCTTTCCGAAGCGCTTTTTGGCGGCACGCGGGCATTCGCTCCGAAATCCTGATGCATTTCGCAGCTCACTGCCCGCTTA
>UQGG01000089.1 GCA_900540475.1 uncultured Robinsoniella sp.
TAATCGCCCAGTGGGCGCCCCCGGGGTTCCGGGGCCCCCCAGCCACTTCTTCATCTGTTGCATTTTCCCGCCCATATCGGATATTTTCACGGATGCTTAAATAAAATAAAGCGGTATCCTGTAATACAATGCCGAAACTGTTTCTGAGGCCAGATTTTTTGTAATCCCTCAGATCGATGTCATCCAAAAGGATACGGCCGTCCGTTACATCGTAAAATCGTGCCAGAAGGCTTATGATTGTAGTTTTTCCGGCGCCTGTTGGACCTACAATGGCGATGCGGGTACCGGAAGGGACGGTAAAGCTCAAATCTTTCAGGATAGGGAAATCCGGCTGATAACCAAACCAGACGTGGTCAAACACCACAGCGCCCTTTGGATGATCAGCAGGCAGAGCGTCCGGTTGATCCGGTGGTTCCGGTGTTTCATCGAAGATATCAAATATACGTTCAGCACCGGCCACAGCAGTCTGGAATACATTGAAGATGTTGGACACTTCAATGAGCGGTCTGGTAAACTGTCTGGAATACAGCAGAAAACTGGAAATGACACCTACGGTTATAAGTCCCTGTGATGCCATGATACCGCTGACAACGGTGATACAGATAAACCCCAGGTTATTAATCACGTTCATTATAGGCATGAGATAGCCGGACCAGATCAGTGCCTTTGTACCAATTCTGCAAAAGGATTCATTGTGCTTTTCAAATTCTTCCGTGACCTGGGCTTCCCTGCCGAAGGCTTTGACCAGAGAAAGACCGGATATGCTTTCCTCGATATGCCCGTTTAGCGAACCAAGTACATTTTGCTGCGCCCGGTATAATTTTCGTGTGTGTTTGGTAATTGTTCTGGTAAGTAAAAATACAAAGGGAACGGTAATCAGTGCAGTTAAGGTAAGCCAGATATTTAAATAAAGCATAATACATAATATACCTGTTAAAGTAAAGGCAAGCATCATAATCTGAGTCAAAGAATCGGAGATTGTGGTGCTGATATTGTCAATGTCGTTTGTGAGCCTGCTCATTAAATCTCCATGCTGGCTTTTATCAAAATAAGAAAGCGGCAGATCTTTCATTTTATAAAATAATGATTTCCGGATAAAGCAGATCATATTCTGGGATACAGAAGCCATCAGAAAGGACTGGAAAAAGCGGATTGCCCAATCAGCCAGATACACAAGCAATAATCCCGTTAACAAAAAGGGTACCGGATTTAAAGCGTCTATATGATCAATAATGCGTCCTATTAAAAACGGGGTCAGCATAGCGGAAAGAGAGGCAAAGCCAGACAGGAAAAAGACGGCTGACAAACCCTGGCGGTGACCCCTTGTGAGGTTCCAAAGCCGCAGCAGGGTACCGCTTAAGTTCTTGGGTTTTACTACGGGCAGTCCCCTCTGGTGCCTAATAGACGTTTTGGAAGGGGGAATTCCATTTGGTTTAAGCTCTGGCAAATTCTTCATCTCCTATCTGTGAACGGTATATTTCTTGGTAGACACTGCATGCTCTTAATAAATCCTCGTGTTTTCCCTGTCCGCAAAGCACACCGTCTTCCAGACAGAGAATCAGATCGGACCGCATAACAGAAGAGATCCTCTGGCTGATAAGAAAAACGGTAGTACCCTGTGAAAAGGAGCGGATATTGCCCATTACACGAGCTTCTGTTGAAGCATCCAATGCGCTGGTGCAGTCGTCCAGAATCAGGATTTCCGGCTTGCGGACCAGAGCTCTTGCTATGGACAGCCTCTGTTTCTGGCCTCCCGACAGATTCACGCCGCCCTGACCGAGGATGGTATCGTAACCATCGGGAAGGGATTCTATAAAACTGTCCGCGCAGGCAGTTCTGGCAGCCTGGAAGACAGCATCATCCTCTGCGTCTGAATCACCCCAGCGGAGATTATCCATTATGCTTCCGGAGAATAGAAAAGACTTCTGGGGGACGATACCAATATGACGGCGAAGCCGTCCGGTATCCAGCGTGCGGTTGTCTGCGCCGCCTACAAATACTGCACCATCATTTACATCATAAAACCGTGGTATCAGATGAATCAGAGTAGATTTCCCGGATCCGGTAGAACCGATAATTCCAATGGTGGAACCGGGCATGGCATGAAAACTGATATTTTGCAGTGCAAGGCGTTTTGAGCCGGGATAGGAAAAAGATACATTCTGAAAAAGAACTTCTCTGGACAGAGAACCATTTTCCGGTGATTCCGGTTCGGTCATTGCCGGAACTTCATCTAATACCTGCCGGACACGATTCGCTGAGGCAGTTGCCCTTACCATGCTGTTTAAAATATTAGATACCATGCTCAGGGAAAAAAGTACCTGTGTCATATAATTTACAGATGCCATCAGTTTCCCCACATCTGTCTGTTCTCCTTTGCCGCCAAGCCAAAGCAATACCACGATTCCGATGTTCACAGTAAGATTGATCAGAGGACCGAAGACGGAAGTTATGCGCATGGCTGATGTCCCGGAGGATGCCAGCTCATCGGCTGCCTGGGCAAATTTATCCGTTTCAAAACGTTCTTGGCCAAATGCCTTTACAACCCGGATGGAAGATAAAAACTCCCGGCTGACATTATTCAGACGATCCAGCTTTTTCTGCAGACGTGCAAATCTGGGATATCCCAGCATCATATTTCCCAGAATCCAGAAGGAACAGAGTATGAGAATCAGAACAATCATGGGAATCTGCTTCGGTGTCCTGGTGACAATCAGAAATATGGCACCAATACAGGTTATGGGGGCCTTTACCAGAATCCGCATGCTTCCGTTAATAAAGTTCTGTATCTGCGTTACATCATTGGTCAGGCGTGTAATCAGGGATGCAGGATGGAGCTTGTCAATATTCGCAAAAGAGAAGGTCTGGATTTTTTGAAACAGGATGGAACGAAGTTCTTTTCCAATCTGCTGGGAAGTACGGCTTGCCAGGATATTGCGCATAACGGCACCCAGGGCGCCCAGGAGGGCAACCAAAAGCATAATCAGGCCGTAATGGAGTACTACGGATGTGTCCTGGTATTTTACGCCTTCATCTACAATACGGGACATAAGAGCCGGCTGAAGCAGATCGCAGAGCGCTTCTACAGTTAAGAAGAAGATGGCACAGCAAAAAAGCAGCAGATGTTTTTTGATCATTGAGAAAATCAGCTTCAAAATAATTCCTCCTCGCAGTTTTTGGTTTAAATGATCACAAAGTGTGACGTACAGCGGTCAGAAAGCAATTCTAACACGCTTTGATCTTTCGCCAGATTATTATAGCATAAATAAAAAAGAGTGAGGCAAAAATCCTGTCTGTAACTCCAAACACGCCCGAGATATCTTAAATTTTACTTAATAAACAAACCGGTCTTTCAAAAATCTTGTCATGATAAAGAAAGTATGACATAATATACCTATTCTATATGGTATGCAAAAAGGCAGGAAAACATTTAAGGGAGTGACCGGAAATGGAGAAAAGAATGAATAAAAAGTGGAAATTGCTCATCTTGACATTAACAGCAGTATGCATGTTTGGAATGCTGTCTATTACCTCTTTGGCAGGCTTCCGGCAGACAGAAGGAGGATACCGTTATTACCTGGATGGAACGGATCAATATCTGAAAGGCTTTCAAACGGTAGACAATCAAACATATTACTTCAATAAAAAAGGTTATATGCAGACCGGATGGGTGAAAATAGGTAAGAGTTATTATCATTTCGCCGACAATGGCCCTATGACGAGAAATAGCTGGTATGGACCATATTTCCTGGGACGAAACGGTAAGATGGTAGTCAATAAGTGGGTTGGCGGCCGGTATGTGGGTAAAGATGGTGCATGGATTCAGGGCTATGATAAGAAGAGCAAGCCCGGGTTTGTAAATACGGCTAAAGGAACGAAGTATAAAAAACCAAATGGCAAATATGCAAAAAGAGAATGGCTCTGGATTGGCAAAAATGGAAGTATCACAAAAGGGTATTGGTATTATTTTTATTCCAACGGCATAATGGCAAAGAATACCTGGCTGAACGATATTTTCCATATGAACAGCAAAGGACGCCTGGATACGGATAAATGGATCAGCGGCAGATATGTGGACAAGGATGGAGAAATGGTTCGCAATGCCTGGGTAAAAAATACATATTATGTGGGTTATGACGGCAGGAAATACCGCAACATGTGGATCGATGACCATTATGTGGGAAGCAATGGCAAAATGGTGAAGAAAAAATGGATTGGTAATAAATATCTGCAAAAGGACGGTACCCTGGCTAAAGATAAATGGATTGATGGAAAATACGTGGATATGAACGGTAACTGGGTGAAAAATAAAAAGCAATAAGGTAGGAATAAAAAGACATAATAAAGCTGTCGGTCATTTGGCCGGCAGCTTTATTACGCGAAAAACGATGAGCAGCAGAACGTAAGACAGTGTTAACAGAATTGCTAACGAAAACAGTTCAATCAGCGGAGGAGGAACAAATCCCAGTGAATGAACGGCCTGCCTTGCGAAAAGAATAATGCCGATGCTGAGTACCAGTGCCAGTACCGGAAGTACGATGGATGCCTGCACATGATAGGAATAATCATATTCTTTTTTCAGGGAACGCAGCGCCATAAAAGCAATGACCAGTTCACTTGCCAGCAGTCCCCAGAGATATCCGGAGATCCCAAACAGCGGTACCGCGAACCATACAAAGCCGATTCGAAGCAGAAGCCCTATGGTACTCTGGATAAAGGTAGTCGTAGTTTTGCCCAGTCCGTTTAATACACTGGTCAGTGTCGTGGTGAGATAAAGGAAGGGACAGATCCAGGAAAGCGTTAAAATAAAAGGACCAGCCAGATCGCTGTGGAACAGCACCTCACCCATTTCATTGCCCAGTGCCAGGAAAACGCCGGTGCAGAGGATGCCGAGAATCAGGCTGTATTTAATGGTATTTTCAATAGTCACGGTGATTCGTGTTCCGTCCTGGGCGGACTGTGCCTCCGAAACGGTGGGCAGCAGTAAAGTAGAAGCAGATGCTGTAATTGCTGACGGAAATAAAATGAGCGGTATGGACATACCGGTCAGGACACCATATGTACTCAGTGAAGTAGAAACATCCATTCCATATACTCTCAGGCGAAGGGGGATAAAAAGGGCTTCCATACTTTGCAGGAGATTTAAGAGTACGCGGTTTAAAGTAAGGGGTGTGGATAAGGACAACATTTCTTTAAAATTGGTTACCATAGAACTGGTAGGTGTATCTTTGTAGTTCTCGTTTCCAAAGTGTACCGCGATAATGGTACTGCATAACAGGAAAGAAACCACTTCTTCGGTTACCATGCCGTATACGGCAAGTGCAGGTGTGATAGCTATGCCTTTTTCAATAAAGATAATGTAGAGAAAGTAAGAAGTTCCCATGCGGACCAGAGACTCAATCAGCTGGGAGATGGCAGGCACATTGGTACGGCGCAGTCCATAATAATATCCGTTAATACAGGAATGGACGGCTGCAAAAGGAACTGAGTAGGCAAGGAGGCGCAGCAGTTCGGCACATCGTGTTTCCTCCAAAAACTGCACCGAAATAAAATCAGCGTAATAGAAGAGGATGTAGCATGCCAGTGCCGATAATGCCAGGGAAATGGTAAGACCGGTTATGAAGATATTCCGGGCGCCTTTTTTATCACCAACTGCCATTTTTCCCGATACAAATTTGGAAATGGCGGTCTGGATGCCGGACGCAGTCAGGGAACAGCTCATAGCATAGATTGGGAAAATTAACTGGTAAATCCCCATTCCTTCCGCACCGATTGTATAAGAAAGGAATATTCTATAGAAGAAACCGATGATGCGGCTGGCGAAGCCGGCAAGGGTCAGAATGATGGCTCCCTTAATGATAATATGCTTTTTGTTCATAGGAAGTCTCCCACAAGTTTTCTTTAATATATATTCGATATAAGTGCTTGACAGAACTATGCAGTGGTGTTATATTTTACCTATGAAATCCGAGTAAATTACTGGGGATTAAAGTCAGATCCCCCGCAGCAAGCTTGACGGGGAGATTTGGTCTACGCTCTGCTTCGGTCCGTGCTAAATGTACGTCACCGACGCACAGCACCTTCGCGGCAGTCGCCAAATGGATGTGTCTGCACACCCGTTTGACTCGTTGTTCGCGGAAATAAATTTTAAGAAGGTGAGCAGATGAAGCTTTCTACAAAAGGCAGATATGGGCTTCGTGCGCTGATAGATTTGGCGATGTACAGTGAGAAAGAAGCAGTGTCCATCAGCAGTATTGCAGCCAGACAGAATATTTCGGAGAGCTATTTGGAACAATTAGTAGGAAAGCTTAAAAAAGCAGGAATCGTACTTAGTATCCGTGGGGCTCAGGGTGGCTATAAGCTGGCAAAACCCGCATCCGATATATCCGTAGGTGACATCTTAAGAGCTTTGGAAGGGAATCTGGACGCCGTAGAGTGTCCGGGGCTGAAAGAAGAAAACGGATGTGAAGGCGCAGATCTTTGTGTCACCAAATATGTATGGCAGCGTATCAATGAAAGTATAAGCCACGCAGTGGACGAAATGAAATTGGATCAGTTAGTAGAAGAAAGTAAAAAAACAAAAAATAAAGGGCAGCAAAAATCTAAAGCATGTGAAAATTAAGGAGATGGTTATCATGAAGAAATTAATATATCTGGACAATGCAGCTACAACAAAAACTGCTCCGGAGGTAGTGGAGGCAATGCTTCCTTATTTTACGGAGAATTATGGAAATCCATCCAGCGTTTATGAGTTTGCAGGTGTCAGCAAAAAAGCTGTGACACAAAGCAGAGAAATTATAGCAAAAGCATTAGGTGCCAATGACAATGAAATCTATTTTACCGCAGGGGGTTCAGAGGCGGATAACTGGGCACTTAAGGCAACAGCTGAGGCATATAAATCCAAAGGCAACCATATTATTACGACAAAAATCGAGCATCATGCCATTCTTCATACGGCAGAATATCTGGAGAAAAACGGTTTTGACGTAACGTATCTGGATGTAGATGAAAATGGAGTGGTGAAGCTTGAGCAGTTAAAGAAAGCAATTCGCCCCACAACCATTCTGATCTCCGTTATGTATGCTAATAATGAAATCGGAACCATTCAGCCGATCAAGGAAATCGGAGACATTGCCTGTCAAAACGGCATTCTTTTTCATACAGATGCGGTACAGGCTTTTGGACAGCTTCCGATCAATGTAGATGAATGTCATATCGATATGTTAAGTGCAAGCGGGCATAAATTAAACGGACCAAAAGGCATCGGTTTCTTATATATCCGCAAGGGTGTCAAAATCCGTTCCTTTGTTCACGGAGGAGCACAGGAGAGGAAAAGACGAGCAGGTACGGAAAATGTACCGGGTATCGTAGGTCTTGGAGCTGCAGTGCAGCGTGCTATGGATACCATGGAAGCCAGAACCGCACAGGAAATCAAATTGCGGGATCACCTGATCGAGCGCGTGCTAAAGGAAGTGCCCTATACGAGATTAAACGGACACCGTAATCTACGGCTTCCCAACAATGTGAACTTTAGCTTCCAGTTTGTGGAAGGGGAATCCCTGCTGATTATGCTGGATATGGAAGGTATCTGCGGTTCCAGCGGTTCAGCCTGTACTTCCGGTTCACTGGATCCCTCTCATGTACTGCTGGCGATCGGGCTGCCTCATGAAATAGCCCATGGTTCTTTACGTTTAACCTTAGGTGAAGAGACCACAATGGAAGATATTGATTTCGTGGTGGAGGTAATTCAGAAAATCGTTGAAAAGCTGCGCAGCATGTCTCCTTTATATGAAGATTTTATGAAAAAGTCAGTTCGTAGATAAGGGGAGATATAAAATCATAGCAGAGTTATAAAGCAGAATTAATTAAAATGATATAGGTCTTCCCAAATTAAGTCTAAGATATGATAAAAATAATGAATAGTAAATAGATGCAATTGATACAGTGATAAAGACATGATGATAAAGAATAATAATAAAAAGATGTAATTCTTACAAATAAATGTCAAAGATATGAGAAAAATAAAATAAAAAAACCAAGAATAAGCAAGTGACAGTGATCACAGGAGAATATGGAGGAACTTAGAATGTACAGCGAAAAAGTTATGGATCATTTCCAGCATCCAAGAAATGTAGGAGAAATTGAAAATGCAAGCGGCGTAGGAACCGTGGGAAATGCAAAATGCGGAGATATCATGAGAATATATCTGGATATCGATGAAAATAAAATTATCCGTGATGTTAAATTTAAAACCTTTGGATGCGGTGCTGCAGTTGCTACCAGCAGCATGGCAACGGAACTGGTAAAAGGCAAAGATATCAAGGAAGCACTGACAATTACAAACAAAGCAGTAATGGAAGCTTTAGACGGACTTCCCCCTGTAAAAGTACACTGTTCCCTGCTGGCTGAAGAGGCTATTCACGCTGCACTTTGGGATTATGCGGAAAAGAATCACATTCAGATCGATGGACTGGAAAAACCAAAGTCAGACATTCACGAAGGTGAAGAAGAGGAACAGGAAGAGTATTAATGGAAAAGAAAAAAGTAGTCGTAGGAATGTCCGGAGGAGTAGATTCCTCCGTTGCGGCCTACCTGTTAAAAGAGCAGGGCTATGATGTCATTGGTGTGACCATGCAGATCTGGCAGGATGAAGACGACGAAGTGCAGGAAGAGAATGGCGGATGCTGCGGCTTAAGTGCGGTGGACGATGCCAGAAGAGTGTCCCAGGATCTTGAAATTCCGTATTATGTCATGAATTTCAAAGCGGAGTTCAAAGAAAATGTAATGGACTATTTTGCAGAGGAATATCTAAAGGGAAGGACTCCTAATCCATGCATTGCCTGTAACCGTTATGTAAAATGGGAATCCCTTTTAAAAAGAAGCCTGGATATCGGGGCAGATTATATCGCAACAGGGCATTACGCAAGAGTGACACAGCTGCCAAACGGCAGATATACATTAATGAAATCTGCAACAGCGGCAAAAGACCAGACATACGCGTTATATAACCTTACCCAGAATCAGCTTGCCCATACCTTAATGCCGGTAGGGGCGTATACCAAAGATGAGATCCGCGCAATCGCAGATAAAATCAACCTCCGTGTGGCGCATAAGCCAGACAGTCAGGAAATCTGTTTTGTACCGGATCAGGACTATGCATCATTTATCGAAGAATATTCCGGCAAGCGGATACCCCAGGGTAATTTTGTCAATACAAAAGGGGAAGTCATCGGACGCCATAAAGGAATTACCCACTATACCATCGGACAGCGAAAAGGCTTAAATCTGGCAATGGGACATCCGGTATTTGTGGTGGAAATAAGACCGCAGACCAATGAGGTGGTGATCGGTGAAGGGGATGAAGTATTTGGACATACCCTTTATGCAAATCATCTGAATTTCATGTCCATTCAAGATCTGGATGGGGAAATGGAAGTTATGGCAAAGATCCGTTATAACCATAAGGGATCACCCTGTACCATAAAAAGAGTAGAAGAGGATAAAGTCCTCTGTACATTCCCGGAACCCCAAAGAGCCATTACACCCGGACAAGCTGTGGTTTTCTATGACGGAGACTATGTGCTTGGAGGCGGCACCATCCTGTAAGGTGTCACTATCCAGAGTGTATTCGAAAGGAGTACTCAAGATGAAGTCAGATTACCATCTGCATACCTGGCATTCCGCAGATTCGGAAACGCCAATGCGTTCCATGATCGAGGAGGGCATACGGATTGGACTGAAAACCATATGTTTTACGGAACATATGGATTATGACACCCCAAAAGAAATGGGGAATTTTGAATTAAATACAGAAGCATATTTTAATGAGTACCAATGCTTAAAAGAAGAATATCAGAATAAAATAGAACTGCTCTTTGGCGTAGAACTGGGATTGCAGGCACATCTTGCCGAAAAACATCAAGCCTACGTGAGGGAGTATCCTTTTGATTTTATAATCGGTTCATCCCATGTAGTCAGAGGATGTGATCCCTATTATCCCAGTTTCTTTGCGGGGAGAACAGAAGAATCCTGCTATCTGGAGTATTTCGAATCCATTGAAAAGAACATACGGGCATTTTCTGATTTTGATTCTTATGGACACCTGGATTACGTAGTCCGGTACGGACCGAATAAAAACCGGGATTATTCCTATGGGAAATATCAGGAGATCTTGGAAGGGATCCTTAAGCTTCTCATTGAAAAAGGGATTGCTCTGGAGGTAAATTCCGGGGGGATCAAGTATGGGCTTGGAGAACCCAACCCATCGGTGGATGTGATCAGGGCATATCGGAAACTGGGTGGGGAATTAATCACTCTGGGGTCAGATGCCCATGCGCCCCAATATCTGGCTTATGAATTTGTACAGCTTAGGCAGATTTTAGAAGAATGCGGTTTTTCCCGTTATACAGAATTTCGGAAAAGAACGCCGGAATTTGTAGAACTTACGAATATATAAGGCTTTTAGAAAGCGGCAGCGAGGCAATCTATAACAAAAAGACATGTTTCCCCGCGAATATGCCATTTTTAATGTGCAGGTATACCAGAAATTTGTAAAAGAAGCATAAATTTTGAAATTGCACTTGAATTTTAGAAGGAAATTAGGTAAAATAGCAAATAGGTTGATGTTTCTTTAACAATCTTATTGAAACTCTAAACTAACCAGGTACATATAATATGCTCCCGGTTATAATATTTTATTCTTAGGAGGAATTAAATCATGGCAGTAAAAGTAGCAATTAATGGTTTTGGACGTATTGGACGTCTTGCTTTCAGACAGATGTTTGGCGCAGAAGGATATGAAGTAGTTGCAATCAACGACTTAACAAATCCTAAAATGTTAGCACACTTATTAAAATATGATTCAGCTCAGGGTAGATATGCATTAGCTGATAAAGTTACTTGCAGCGAAGATTCCATCACAGTAGACGGAAAAGAAATCAAAATCTACGCACAGAGAAATCCTAAAGATCTTCCTTGGGGCGAATTAGACGTTGATGTTGTTCTGGAGTGTACAGGCTTCTTTACATCCAAAGATTCAGCTTCTGCTCATATCGCAGCAGGCGCTAAGAAAGTTGTTATTTCTGCTCCAGCAGGAAATGACCTTCCTACAATCGTTTACAATGTAAACCATACAGAATTAAAAGCAGAAGATACTGTTATTTCAGCAGCTTCCTGTACAACAAACTGTTTAGCTCCTATGGCTAAAGCATTAAATGACTTAGCTAAAATCAAAACTGGTATCATGGCTACTATCCATGCATACACAGGAGATCAGATGACTCTTGACGGACCTCATCCAAAGGGAGATTTAAGAAGAGCTCGTGCAGCAGCAGCTAACATCGTTCCTAACAGCACAGGCGCAGCAAAAGCTATTGGTTTAGTTATTCCTGAATTAAACGGAAAATTAATCGGATCTGCTCAGCGTGTACCAGTTCCAACAGGTTCTACTACTATCTTAACAGCAGTTGTAGAAGGAACAGTAACAAAAGAAGATATCAATGCAGCTATGAAAGCAGCAGCTACAGAATCTTTTGGTTACACAGAAGAAGAATTAGTATCCAGTGATATCATTGGAATCAGATTCGGTTCCCTGTTCGATGCTACACAGACAATGGTATTACCATTAGATAACGGAACAACTCAGGTTCAGGTAGTTTCATGGTATGACAATGAAAACTCCTACACAAGCCAGATGGTTCGTACAATCAAATACTTCTCTGAATTAGCATAATTTAAGCGAAAACGGAGATAACAAGTTAGATCCTGAAGGGTCCGGTCTTAGGACTGGACTCTTTTATGGTTTTGACAGTCCATAAGTCAAAAACTCCGATTGAAGCAACAGGGTTTTTGGTTTACGCTCCGCTTCGGTCCGTGCTAAACGTGCGCCACTGGTGCACAGCACCCTCGCGGCAGTCGCCAAATGGACACGCCAGCGTGTCCGTTTGGCTCGTTGCCCGCGGGAATAAAATAAATAACCCAGGAGGCAGATACACATGCTTAATAAAAAATCAGTTGATGATATTAATGTAAAAGGCCAGCGTGTACTGGTTCGTTGTGATTTCAACGTACCGCTACAGGAAGGTAAAATTACAGATGAAAACCGTTTAGTTGCAGCTCTTCCTACAATTAAGAAATTAATTGCAGATGGCGGAAAGGTAATCCTTTGCTCCCATCTTGGAAAACCCAAGGGTGAGGCAAAACCGGAATTATCTTTAGCACCTGTTGCAGCTCGTTTAACAGAATTATTAGGACAGGAAGTAAAATTTGCAGCAGATCCTGAAGTAGTAGGAGCAAATGCAAAAGCAGCTGTTGAAGCAATGAATGACGGCGATGTAGTGCTTCTTGAAAATACACGTTACAGAGCAGAAGAAACAAAGAACGGCGAAGCATTCAGCAAAGAATTAGCTTCTCTTTGTGATGTATTTGTAAATGATGCATTTGGTACTGCCCACAGAGCACACTGCTCTAACGTAGGGGTTACACAGTATGTGAAAACAGCTGTTGTAGGATACTTAATGCAAAAAGAAATTGATTTCTTAGGAAATGCAGTTAATAATCCGGAGAGACCATTCGTAGCGATCCTTGGCGGATCCAAAGTTTCCTCTAAGATTTCTGTTATCAACAACCTGCTGGATAAAGTAGATACTTTAATCATCGGCGGTGGTATGTGCTTTACATTTGCAAAAGCACAGGGCATGGAAATCGGTAAATCTTTAGTAGAGCCGGACTACCTGGATTACTCCAAAGAAATGGTAGAAAAGGCAAAAGCAAAAGGCGTAAACTTATTACTGCCAGTTGACTATATTGCAGCAAAAGAATTTTCAAATGACTCTGAATTCCGTACAGTAGAAGGAAATTTAGA
Organism: uncultured Robinsoniella sp.; assembly: GCA_900540475.1. Lineage (GTDB taxonomy): Bacteria > Bacillota > Clostridia > Lachnospirales > Lachnospiraceae > Robinsoniella. Next base: position 12,863 of record UQGG01000089.1, read on the forward strand.
AGCAGATGAAATGGGACTTGACATCGGACCTAAATCCGCTCAGATGTTTGCAGATGCATTAAAAGATGCTAAAACAGTAGTATGGAACGGACCAATGGGATGCTTCGAAATGTCCAACTTCGCAGGCGGAACAGTTGCAGTAGCAAAAGCTCTTGCTGATATCGATGCTACTACCATCATCGGCGGCGGTGACTCTGCAGCAGCAGTGAACCAGCTTGGATTTGGTGATAAAATGACTCATATTTCTACAGGCGGCGGCGCTTCACTTGAATTCCTGGAAGGAAAAGATCTTCCCGGAGTAGTAGCTGCAAACGATAAATAAGATTCAATATAACGATAAAATCCGGGCAGTATCATGTGAGCCGGATTTGAAGAAAACAGGAGAATAAGAAAATGGCAAGAAAGAAAATTATCGCAGGAAACTGGAAAATGAACATGACTCCAAGTGAGGCAGTTGCATTAGTAAATGAATTAAAACCATTAGTAGCAAGTGAAGAAGTAGACGTAGTATTCTGCGTACCTGCAATCGACATTATCCCGGTTATGGAAGCAGCAAAAGGCTCTAACATCCAGGTTGGTGCTGAAAACATGTACTATGAAGAAAAAGGTGCTTACACAGGAGAAATCTCACCTGCAATGTTAACAGATGTTGGCGTTAAATATGTAGTTCTGGGACATTCCGAAAGAAGAGAATACTTTGCAGAAACAAATGAAACAGTTAATAAGAAAGTATTAAAAGCTTTCGAACACGGCATTACACCAATCGTTTGCTGCGGCGAAACATTAGAGCAGAGAGAACAGGGCGTAACCATCGACTTCATCCGTCAGCAGATCAAAGTTGCATTCTTAAATGTAACAGCAGATCAGGCTAAAACTGCTGTAATCGCTTACGAACCAATCTGGGCAATCGGAACAGGTAAAGTAGCAACTACAGAGCAGGCTCAGGAAGTTTGTGCTGCAATCCGTGTTTGCATCGGCGAAATCTATGATCAGGCAACAGCAGAAGCAATCCGCATCCAGTACGGCGGATCTGTATCAGCATCAAGCGCAGCAGAATTATTTGCTCAGGCAGATATCGATGGCGGTCTTGTAGGCGGAGCTGCTTTAAAACCAGATTTTGGTAAGATTGTAAACTATAAATAAGTTTCGTTTCAAAGTATGTAAATAAAAATACAAATAGAAATGAAATATATAAGAAAATCCTCCGGATTGTGTTCGGAGGATTTTTTATATTCAATTACGGTAAGGTGCTTAACATAGAGTCATCTTCCAGAAGTCATATTTTCGTAAAAAGTATAGCCGTTTCTCCCCTGTTTTGATTTCCTTTCATATAACGCCAGGTCCGCTTTTTGGTATAATTCCAAAAAATTTTCATTCTGCAAACGTCTGACAATTCCAATGCTCACCGAGATTTTCGATATATTTGAACTTTTTTTATTCAACTGAATTTTTCTGACGTTTTTACAAATCTGTTCCGCTTTTTTTTCAAGTACAATGATATTATTTTTACCGGTATAGAAAACGCAGAATTCATCTCCGCCCATTCTGCCCACAATATCCTCCCGGCGAAACGTATTTTTAAGTACCGCGGCTGTTTCTTTAATTACATGGTCGCCCTCAACGTGACCGTAAGTATCGTTTACCAGTTTAAAACAATCAATGTCGATCATAAACAATGCACCCGTCATAGGCAAAGAGTAATCCCGGATAGCAGTTTCAATTTTTTTACGAAAAGTTTCTTTGTTATATACGGCTGTCATTAGATCTAATTCTGCCTTCTTTGTCAGATTCAATTCTTCTCGTTTCTCCTGATCGATGTCCATAAGATACAGATAACCTTTTAAATGACTTTTAATATCCGTAAATAAGTGAAGGTTGATTCGCAGCCAAACACATCGGCCATCTGACTGAATCGATTCATAATCCATAGTAACGTCCGGCTGTCCCGCCTGATAGCACTTAGTAAGATTGGAGGTGGAAAAAGTCTGAAGAAATTCCAATCTGGATTTACTGTCAAGAATTATGTTGGCAGTCTTGTAACATGTATTTTCGTAGGCATCTCCAATTTCTACCGGGATTGTATAAATCCCGGAAGGAACATAGGATTCATAAATGCCCAGTTCAAAATCTATTTTGTATGTGGATACCACATTTCGCTGCATAACTTTAGAAAATTGTTCCTGCATACGGTACTTTTCGATTTCATCTTCAGCAAAAGACAGGGGATAGGCATCGATTTCCTGTATATCAACTGACAAAGGCGTTGCCTGCACCATGTTAATCTTCCAGATACCATTGATTTTACGCAGGCTTGCGCACTGTCCAATGTGGCTTTTCTGTAATTTTCCTCTGGCCTCCGTGCTGATTGTCAGCGTGGCACAGATATTTGCATAGTCATCACCATAGTAACGGATTTGCATATTGCTGTAATCAACTGCTGTTTGTGTTTCATCTACATCACTTCGGGTATTCAGCAGAATTGGCCGGGTATCGGCTTTGCACCGGACAATCCCCTGAGCCCCCATCCCGATTCCCATAATGTCCTCTGTAAAGAGGTCTACAACAGAATCAATATCACGGGAGATCAGACTTCCTTCAATAAAAGAGCAAAAGCACTCTTTGATTTTTTTTAACTCATCCATAAGACGTTACCTCTTTACTTTTTAAATGTTTACTTTTTACATGATTCCGGGTTTAAATTTACTTTTCTGCATTTTCTGCTTAGAGGAAAAACCTTATTTGAATCGAAAACAGTAATGCCTCTAAGCTTCTTATATATTATGATAACACGACAACTACAGCTTTTTTACATTACATAGAGCATATATTTACAAATTATATAAAATATTGGAATTTGCTGATCTGGACTGTCCTTTAAACAAATACTCACATCCCGAATAACCAAATTTGAATTGCAGGCCCCCAACCTTTAGTGCTATAATAAACAACGTAAGTGATGTCCTGTCACAAAAGGATAAAAAAGGAGAAAGAAATGAGCGAGGTAAAGAAAATCAACATTGCCCTGCTTGGTCTGGGTACGGTGGGTACCGGAGTTTACAAGGTCTTGAAGAGCCAGCAGGAGGAAATGCCCTGTAAGATTGGCGCGGAACTTGTGATTAAAAAAATTCTGGTCCGCAACCTGGAGAAGGCTGCAGCCAAGGTGGATGATCCGTCAGTGCTTACGAATGATTGGAATGAAATCATTCAGGACAACGAGATCGAAATCGTCATTGAAGTAATGGGAGGAATGGAACCGGCCAAAACTTATATGATGCAGGCTCTTGCAGCAGGGAAGAATGTAGTAACAGCCAACAAGGATCTGGTGGCAGTTGATGGAAAAGAGCTGCTGGATATGGCAGCGCTGCATCAGAAGGATTTCTTGTTTGAGGCAGCAGTTGCAGGCGGAATTCCAATTATACGCCCATTAAAGCAGTGTCTGGCTGGAAATCATCTGTCTGAAGTCATTGGTATTGTAAATGGAACCACAAATTTCATTTTAACGAAAATGACGGAAGATGGCATGGAATTCGCTGATGCACTGGCTATGGCTACGGAACTGGGTTATGCGGAAGCAGATCCTACCGCAGATGTAGAAGGACTGGATGCAGGGCGTAAGGTGGCAATTATGGCATCGATTGCTTTCAATTCCAGGGTGACCTTCCAGGATGTGTATACGGAAGGTATTACAAAGATTACAGCAACTGACATCCGCTACGCTAAGGAAATGGGATGCCATATTAAACTGTTAGGTGTTGCAAGAAATACAGCAGATGGGATAGAGGCAAGAGTGCACCCCATGCTGATTCCAAGCACGCATCCCCTGGCGGCGGTAAACGATTCCTTTAATGCCGTTTTCGTCCATGGAGACGCGGTGGATGATGCGATGTTCTATGGCAGAGGTGCGGGCGAATTACCCACAGCCAGTGCCATTACAGGAGATGTATGTGATATTGCCAGAAACATACGGTTTGGATGCACCGGCAGAATCAGTTGTACCTGCTATAAGGACTTGCCGATTATGAAGATAGAGGATGTAAAAAGCCGCTATTTTCTGCGTATGCAGGTAGAGGACCACCCGGGCGTACTGGCTAGTGTAGCCAGCGTATTTGGCAATAATGGTGTGAGTATCGAGAAGATTATTCAAAAGACAAAACGAGGTGATCTGGCTGAAATTGTCGTGATTACAGATTCTATTGAAGGGCGCCATTTTGATGATTCCCTGAAAATATTTGCAAGCATGTCAATGATCAATGAAATTTCAGCAGTAATCAGAGTGTATGGACACTCATAAAATACAGACAGGATGGAAGAGAAAACGTGGAAAAACTATTTAAATTACGAGAAAATCATACGAATGTAAAAACGGAAATCATTGCAGGTATTACCACATTTATGGCGATGGCCTATATTTTAGCAGTAAACCCGAATATTTTGTCAAGTACAGGTATGGATAAGGGAGCGGTATTCACCGCTACAGCCCTGGCGTCTCTGGTAGGAACGCTGTGCATGGCGCTATTTGCCAATTATCCCTTCGTATTAGCTCCGGGTATGGGATTAAATGCATATTTTGCTTATACCATTGTAGCAGATATGGGATACAGCTGGCAGGTTGCCCTTGCAGCGGTATTTGTAGAAGGTATTCTATTTATTCTTCTTTCCGCAGTTAAGGTGAGAGAAGCATTATTTGATGCAATTCCAATGACTTTAAAACATGCGGTAAGCGTGGGAATTGGTTTGTTTATCGCGTTTATCGGGCTGCAGAACTGCCACCTGGTATTAGGAAGCTCCACACTGGTTACGCTGTTTTCCATGAAAAAGTTCCAGGGACTTAATGAGGGTATGGGAAGCTTTCAGGATGTGGGAATCACAGTATTATTAGCGATTATCGGTATTATCATAACAGCGATTCTGGTTGTCCGTAAAGTCAAAGGAAATATCCTGTGGGGAATGCTGATTACCTGGCTTCTGGGCATTATCTGCCAGATCAGCGGACTATATGTGCCCAATGCAGAAATTGGTCTGTTTTCGCTGATTCCGGATTTCAGCGGCGGCATTTCAATTCCGGATATATCACCGGTATTCTTTAAAATGAGCTTTTCCGGTATGCAGATCGGGCAGTTTGCCATGGTTGTATTTGCGCTGCTGTTCGTGGACTTATTTGATACCTTAGGTGCCCTCATCGGACTTGCAACCAAGGCGGACATGTTGGATAAAGACGGAAGGCTGCCTCGTATCAAAGGCGCACTGATGGCAGATGCAGTGGCAACAACGGCAGGTGCGGTATTTGGAACCTCTACTACGACAACTTATGTGGAAAGTGCAACCGGAGTATCCGAAGGAGGACGTACCGGACTGACAGCGGTAGTAGCAGCGGTATTATTTGGACTGGCCCTGTTCCTGTCACCTATTTTCCTTGCAATACCGTCTTTCGCTACGGCACCGGCATTGATCATGGTAGGATTCTTTATGCTTTCCAATGTTACAAAGATTGATTTTGATGATATGAGAGAAGGAATTCCGGCATTTATCTGTATCGCAGCTATGCCATTTTTCTATAGCATTTCCGAAGGTATCGCAATGGGAATGATTTCTTACGTGGCACTTCATCTGGCATCCAAGAAGGTGGAACGTAAGAAAATGAGCGTTATTATGTATATTCTGGCTATATTGTTTATACTGAAGTATTTATTCCTGTAATTACAGGGATTAGAAATTATAAGCAGGTATTGGAAGCGCCGTCAGGTGTTTACGGTACCTGTTTTTTTTTGTGTGCCGGCAGGGTATGTTTAGTGCGGAACGAAGCAATGCGAAGACTAGTACTACAGCGAACGTTTTTTAAATGCATTATATTGGGGTTTCGCTGAGTAAGGACGCTTTGTAAATGATAGGTAATGTACGGAAAGATGGGCGTGGGAAACTGGTATGGGCTCCGTCAGCTGGCCGCAGAACTGGTATTTTCTAACCTTTTCGAAGCGCTTTTTGGCGGCACGCGGGCATTCACCGAGAAATCCTGATGAATTTCTCGGTTCACTGCCCGCTTAGTATCCGATGGGAGCCAGTCGAATACTATCC
>UQGG01000090.1 GCA_900540475.1 uncultured Robinsoniella sp.
TCCATAACCTTAGAACCCTTTTATAGGGTATTGGCAGGTAAAAAAACGAAAGCCGATATCAAAGTACCGGTAGAACTTGTAAATAAAGAAAACTGTCAGTAATGTAAAAGCGTGTTTGAAAAATCATTCCTGCCATCTGCACGCCCCACTTAGCGGTATATTTGCCCCGAATTCAGGTTACGCACCCCGCTGCACGCCCTTCATTCGGGACAAACCGCCCACAAACTGGAACGCACAGCTGACAAAAAGCATTTATCAAGCACGCTCTTGTTATCCGCGGGAATCACGGAATCATGGAGGATCAGAATGGAGAACGCATATTTTTTGGAGATGGAAGGTATATGTAAGACGTTTCCGGGCGCAAAGGTACTGGACAACATTGATCTGAAAATAAAACAGGGAGAAGTACGGGCGCTGATGGGTGAAAATGGCGCCGGAAAATCGACTTTAATTAAGATCCTGGGCGGTATTTACGACCAGGACACCGATAATGGTAAGATCAAAATAAACGGGCAGGAAGTTCAAATCAATTCGGTAAAAGATGCAAAACAGCATGGAATCAGTATTATTCACCAGGAAATCTGCCTGGCAGACCACAGAAGTGTAGCGGACAATCTCTTTATGGGATTTGAAATATCCCAAAATATAAAATGCTTTTTGGATGATAAAGAGATGATCAGGCAGGCACAGGCCGTGATAGACGACATGGGGATTGAAATAGACGCCAGAATAAAGGTTGAGATGCTTAGTATTGCAAAGCAGCAGATGGTAGAAATTTGCCGGGCACTTATGAGTAATGCCAGATTGATCGTTATGGACGAACCAACATCTTCTCTGACAAAGACAGAGATTGAACAACTCTTTGTTCAGATTGGAAAACTAAAAAAAGCAGGGATTGCGATTATATATATTTCCCATAGAATGGATGAGATTTTTCGGGTATCTGATTCCGTATCGGTACTAAGAGACGGACAGATGATAGGTACTCATTTGGCAAGTGAACTGACTACGGAAAAAATAATTGAAATGATGGTGGGCAGGAAACTGTCTGAGGTATACCGAAAGGATGAAACATTAAAAACAGGGGATGTCTGTCTGGAAGTAAAAAACTTTAGCAACAAATACCTTAAAAATATTAGCTTTGAGTTGAAGAAAGGTGAAATTTTAGGAATTGGAGGGCTGGTTGGAGCTGGCAGAACAGAGTTGGCAAGAGCAATTTTTGGAATTGATAAAGTAAATGAAGGGGAACTTTTTATTAATGGAAAGATTGTGCACATCCGAAGTGCCAGAGATGCAATTGAACATGGTATCGGGTATGTACCGGAAAACAGAAAGATAGAGGGGCTGTTTTTGAACAATACCATTGCTTATAATACTACGATTACCGTATTGGAGAAGTTCATGAATTTCTGCAAAATAAATAAAAAGAAAGAAAACAGCGTCATGGACGAATACGGTAAACGTCTGGCAATTAAGATGACATCTTCCAGACAAAAAGTATCCCAGCTTTCCGGAGGAAACCAGCAGAAGGTGGTAGTTGCCAAATGGCTTGCAACCAATCCGGATATCCTTATTTTGGACGAACCTACAAGAGGGATCGATATTGGTGCAAAGTCAGAAATTTATCACTTGATATTTGAACTGGCAAGGCAAGGGGTTGCAATTATTCTGATCTCATCCGAAATGGAAGAAATCATTAATCTGAGTACCAGAGTAGCCATTATGTACGAGGGGGAAATAAAGGGCCTGCTGGATGAAGAAGAAGTAAAGTATATTACACAGGAAAAAGTTATGTGGTTTGCGTCAGGAGGAGAAAAGCATGCAGAAAATAAAACAAAGGCAGAAAACTAGCTATACGCAGAATCTGGTTTTGCGCTTCATCAAAAATAATGCAGGGATTCTCATTGGTTTACTATGTCTGTGTTTATTTATGACATTTGCCACGGATTCCTTTTTATCATCCAAGAATCTGTTAACTGTTTTAAGACAGATTTGTATTAACTCCCTGTTAGCATTTGGGATGACCTTTGTATTGATTATTGGCGGGATAGATTTAACGGTAGGTTCTGTATTAGGTGCCAGCGGAGTCGCGGTGGTAATGCTGATTGAAAAAGGAATTCCGCTTTTAGCGGCTGTATTACTGGCATTATTTCTGGGGGCGCTTGTGGGACTGGTCAATGGTCTGATTGTAGCATATGTTAAAATGCCCCCGTTTATTGTAACCCTGTCCATGCAGGGTGTGGTAAGGGGAATAGCATACATAATCACAGATGGCAGAAGCGTATCCTGCAAAGACAAGGTTTTTACATCCATCGGAAACGGCTATTTATTTGGTATTCCCATACCTATTTATATTGTAGCGGTGGTAATGCTTGTCATTGGAGTTGTTTTGTATAAGACAAGGTTTGGACGTAGAATGTATGCATTGGGCGATAATGAGACGGCGGCGGTATTTACAGGTATAAAAGTACGCGGACTGATTGTGAAGGTGTATATTATTTCAGCATTGCTGTCCGCGCTGGCTGGAATCATTCTGGCATCCCGCATGTATTCCGGACAGCCAGCCTCCGGTCAGGGCTATGAATCAGATGCCATTGCAGCTGCAGTTTTAGGAGGAACCAGCTTTAATGGAGGGATAGGAACAATCGGAGGAACACTTATCGGTGCGCTTGTTATTGGCGTGCTTAGCAATGGATTAAACCTGCTGCATATTTCCTCCTATGTACAGATGGTAATTAAAGGATTAGTGATTATAATGGCGGTGGCATTTGACCTCATTAAAAACAGAAAGTAATACAAACTACCTAGTGGACTGGGTAATTAATAGCCGGTAAACCCCCACTGCATTTCCTGTTGACAAATCCTTCTCACCGACCTACTATAATTTTATCATTCCTGCCATAATTGACTGCATGTTGGTATCCCATATTTGCACTTTAGTACCAACACTATTGCCAAAGGCTAAAAATACCTTATACTGGAGGAAATAATGAAAATAAAATTAGAAGAGGATTTATCCCGGGAAGATATAGAAGTTCTCATAAAATACGCCAGATGGAATCCCACGGTCAGGCGGATTGCCGCATTTATGGAGTCAGTTGATAAAACAGTAAAATGTACTTCTGATGCAAGTGAATTGTGGGTGAATGTAGGTGATATTTATTATATAGAGAGTGTGGATAAAAAAACATTTGTATATTGCCAGGATTCTGTGTACCGTTCTGAACTACGCTTGTATCAGTTGATGGAAGAGCTGGGAAATGCAGGATTTGTCCAGGTAAGCAAAGCCTGCATTATTAATTTACAGGTGCTGACCGGAATTCGTCCGCTGCTGAACAGCAGAATGGAGGCTACTTTAACCAATGGTGAAAAGATTAATATTACCCGAAAATATGTGGCATCCATACGGGAAAAATTACAGGAGAGGTGACAGCAAATGAAAAGTATAATGAAAAATTGTCTTGCAACTACGGGACTTTCACTGGTACTGCTGGCATTTGTTGCAACACTCTACCATGCGCGTTTTTTATTTATTGTAAGTGTATACCAGACATTGCTTGCGAATATGATCATTCATCTGGGACTTGTATTATTACAGCGATTTGAAAGCAGGTATTTTATGGTAGAAATCGCAGTGGAAATCGCTTATGTGCTGGTTGTCCTGATTTTATCGGGTTATTTTTTTGGCTGGTACAGCAGTACGCCGCTGTGGGTACTGATTTTGCTGGGAATTGCAGTATATATGATCGGATGCTTTATCGGTATGTTCCGAATGCGAACAGATGTGGAGTATATTAATCATCAATTAGATCTCCGAAAAGAACGGAATAAATGATAAGTAAATATAGAAACTTTCAAATAGAATTGTTGTAATATTAAATATAGTAATCTTAATTTTAAATATAGAAAGAGGCAGGGTATGACATTCATATTGAGGGCAGACAGTATTACGAAAACATTTGCTAAGGAAAAGGTGATAAATGGAATTACACTGGAGATAGAAGAGAACACCTTCAGCGTTTTGCTTGGACCCAGCGGATCCGGAAAATCTACCCTGCTGAATATACTTTCCGGGCTTCTGACACCTTCCTTGGGTACAGTATGCCACAGAGGGAAAGATATCACGGCACTGTCGGAAGAAAAGCTTGCGGAATGGAAGAGGTCATTTACAGGAAATATTTTTCAAAATTATCTTCTGCTTAACAACCTGAACGTTCGGGAAAATATCGAAATAGGGATTAATAAGGGGAGGGATGCATTGGATTTTCGCCAATTGACTGAGATTTTGGAAATAGATCATCTACTGGATAAATTTCCTGCCCATTTATCAGGAGGACAGCAGCAGCGTGTTGCCATTGCCAGGGCAGTGATCAAGAAACCTGATATACTTTTTTGTGATGAAGCAACCGGATCTCTGGACGAAGCCAATAGCAAAAAGGTAGTATCTCTTCTGCGAAGTCTGCAGAGAGCATTTGGAATAACGGTGTTATTTGTAACCCATAATCTGCAGATTGCAGAAACTGCGGACCGCATCATAACGATTAAAGATGGGCGGATATATAAGGACCGGTATCAGGAAGATCCGATTCAGCCGGAAGAAATGGTTTGGGGAAGCATATGAGATTATTATATAAACAGTTTTTCCGGGAATTAATGAAAAATAAAATATATACTGGGCTTTTGCTTTTGCTCACATCTGGCACATCATTTATGTACTTTTTTGTCCATTTTTCCATAGATGGAAACCGTAAGATACTTCATGCTCTTAATTCCCTGAGTGAAGATCAGTTATTATATCTCAATGGTCTTAATTCTAACACGATTCTTGCAGCAAATGGATTATTGGCATTTACCTGTATGACAGGCTTCGTATTCAGCATGTTTTACTACCGCTTTTTTAAACTGGAAAAAAGACAGATTGGGTGTGCGAAAGCCCTTGGGTTTAAAGACCGCCAAATTCGAAGCATTTTTCTGGTTTATACAGCGGGGATTACAGCCTCAGGCGGTTTCATTGGAATCGGTGCAGGATATTTTGCATCTGATATACTGATCAATGCCGGCGAACAGACTTATATGCAAACGGGGTTGGTTAAGGCACTGGATATAAAGAGTATATTAGTGGGCTTATTGTTTCCGTTAGCGGTATTTGTTTTCCTTACCTTTTGTAACTATTTCTATATAAAAAGAAAGGAAAGCGGGCTGCTTCTGGCAGGTGTGGTTCAGGAATCCAGATATACCATGGGATTGCGTTTAGCCAATAAGATTTCAGCAATTGTTCCCAAGGGAAACAGAAGCGCTCTTCGACTGGCTCTTCGTAAACCGGTAGCTGTAATATTAATCATTATTTCTGTTATGAGCTTTTCGGTAATGCTTATTCTGGGATTAGCCTTGAATCTGAGCAGCCAGAAGATATTTGACTCCCAGATGAAAGGACACCATTATCTGTATGATACCCATTTTCGTGAGCCTGTCCCTTACCCAGGCACAGAGGGGGAAGAAGAGCCAGAAAGCCTGCCCTATTTGACTGACGATGGTGTGATAGAGAAAGATGGGGAAAAGGTAAGTCAGACCGTCGTTGGCATAGAAGATGGTAAAGCTTTGTTTGAATTAGTTGATTTGGAGGAAAAACCTCTGACCATTCCCCAGGAAAATGAAGTCGTGATTGGTACAGCCCTAAATGAGCTGTATGGGTTAAAGGCAGGGGATAGGATTGTTCTGTCCCTGGGCAATGAGGACTATGAGGCAGTTATATCGGGCATAGCTTATAATGCGGCATTAAATTCGGTCTATATTTCTAAGCAGGAGCTGGCACAGCGGCTGGCGCTTCCTTCGGATTACTGCAACGGCATATGGAGCATGAAGGATCTGCATCTGGGAGGTGAAGTAACCACAAAAGAGCAGAGAATAGATAAACTGGAACGGGACGCTGTTTCCAATAAGAGCAGTGCGGTAATCAATGAGGTGCTGGGCTGTGTAGTTGGATGCATCCTTTTGTTTCTCGCGCTTTATATGAATTTTCAAGACAGTATCCGGGATATCCTGATTCTTCATCTGATGGGTTATAAGGTAAAAGAGATTCGGAAAATGCTGATCAATATCTACGGTCCCATGATGCGGCTTTTCTTTTTTCTGACTCTGATTCCGGCAATTGTGTTAGTTCGTTCTATCCTTCGGACTCTCTCTCTGCAGATCGGGGATTACATTCCTTTTCAGACCAATGGATTCATTCTGGTGGGAATATTTGTGCTTCTGAATCTAGTCTATATGCTGGTACAGGGCAGTTTCCATGCGGGAGTCAAAAGGATTATAAGAAATGAAGATGTGGCTTCTTATACCGATTCCTAATAATCTTCCAGCATGGGTCCCAATTAACTGCAGTTGTGTATTGAAATTCTGTTACGGGGTAGATCCTCTGGAAGTGGGCGTTCAGTTGGCGGGGATGAATGCTTAAACACGCCCTAACATGCACAGCTTCGCATACTCACCATTTTTAGCCAAAAGCTCCTCATGACTGCCCTGCTCTGCAATTTTTTTGTCTGATAAAACATATATTGTGTCAGCGTTTCGAATAGTGGAAAGCCTGTGGGCAATCAAAATGGAAGTGCGGTTTAGCATTAGTTTTTCTATGGATTGCTGAACAATTTCTTCACTTTCGTAATCTAGAGCGCTTGTCGCTTCGTCCAGAATCAGAATTCGGGGATTTTTAAGAAACAATCTTGCAATGCTTATCCTTTGGCGCTGGCCGCCGGAAAGCATAATGCCTTTTGTCCCTACGATACTGTCATACCCCTTTTCCAGTGATATAATAAAATCGTGAATGTTGGCAAGCCTTGCAGCTGTTTCAATTTCATCTTCAGATGCGTTTTCGCTGCCATAGCAAATATTATCTTTTACCGTTCCGTTAAAGATATATACCTCTTGCTGGACGATGCCAATATTATTTCTGAGGCTGTCAAATGAAAGATCCTTTATATCCACTCCATCAATAAAAATATTGCCGCCGGTCACATCGTAAAATCTTGCGGCAAGTGAGCTGATTGTTGTTTTTCCGATACCGGAAGCTCCTGCAAAAGCAACCGTCTGACCGGTTTTGATATGGAAAGATATATCCTCCAGTACATTTTCAGCAGTATCTTCGTAATGAAAGGATACATTGGCAAATTTTATATCACCAAGAGGATTCACAAGTGTTATGGGATTTTCACATTCTGCAACAGCAGGCGCTGTTTCAATCATATCCATAAAACGAATGAAACTGGCTTTTCCTTCTTCATAAAGGCGCATAAAATTTAGCATGGTGTGAACGGGTTCAGCAAGGCTGCTGGAATAAAGCAGGAATGTAACAAGAACTGCTGCATCAAGCTCCCCCTTCCCAATAAATAAAGCACCAAAAATAACAACAAGCATTGTTAAAAACTGTGGATACGACTCTACGGTTTCGTAAAAGCATGCCTCAACTTTGTAGAACATACATTTTGCGTTTGTATAGGCAGTGTTTTTATTACTGAAACGGTCAAAATGCTGTTTTTCATTGCCAAATGCTTTCACGGTACGGATGCCGGAGAGCGTATCCTCCAGATGCTCGTTCATATCCCCTAAGTTTCTTTTGCTTGCCAACAGCTGTTTTTCCATCACTTTATCTGTGTAATACGCCATAATCCCAAGCAGCGGCAGACATGAAAAAACAATCAGTGTCAGTGGAATATTTATGTGAAACATAATGGCAAATGCACCAATGAATTTTATTGCAGTCATCAGCAGATCTTCCGGTGCATGGTGGAAAAACTCTGTCATATTAGTTAAATCATTTGAGATAACCGTCATTAATTTTCCGGTGCTGTTTCTTGCATGAAATCCAAAGGAAAGCTGTTCATAATGTTCAAATAATTCCTCACGCATAGTCTGCTCCATTTTAGCACCCATTGCATGACCAAAATATGCGTAAATAATATTGCTGATAACTTTTACCAGAGTCAGTGCAAGTAAAACACCACCTGCGGTAATGAGAATTTCAAATGTGTTTTTATCCCATTTTGTAAGTACTTCTCCGGTTAAATATCCGGATACCAGAGGAAAAAGTAAAACACTGGCTGCACTAACGGCAGCAAAAAACATATCCATGATAAATATTTTCTTGTGTGGTCTATAATAGGATAAAAATTTCTTTAATCTTTGTTTTGTAAATTGTGACGTCATATGTCCTCCATTTATTTTGGAGGGCTATTTTATACATACCCTCCAGGAAATTGTGTCTGTTACGATTTTTGTTCTTTTCATTTTTTTCATTGTCTTATCTCCTTTAACTGTTTTTTATATCATAACGATTTTACGTTATAATTGAGTTAATATTAAAATAACATGCTTACTACAACGAAGTTTGCGAGTACCGCAGGTAAATCAGCATTGTAAACAAATACATTACAGAAGTTTTCGGTAGCAGCGTGTTAGATTTATCTGCCATAAAGTATAGCATATTTCATTTTCAATGTCAGTAGTTTTCATATTTTACTCTTTGCTCTTTTCTAACCCGCCGCTATCCCTTATAATATAATAGAAAATGTTCAAAATGACATGAAGATTATAAGGAAATATATATGAGTAAATGTTATATAGATAAATTAAGAAGATAAATAAGAAAACGAATAAGAGACCAAATAAGAAGATAAGGAATAGAGTACATGAATGCACTTATAATAGACGATGACCGTTTTGTTGTTGCTGCACTGGAGAAGAAAGTGCTGTGGCACGAGCTGGGAGTAGAGCAGGTCTTCACAGCATATAATATTCGCCAGGCAAGAAAAGTAATTGAAGAAAATGACATACAGCTGATGCTGTGTGATATTGAGATGCCCCAGGGCAGTGGACTGGAGCTTCTGGCATGGGTACGTAATGAAAAGCTTCCCATTGAAACGATTATTCTGACCAGTTTTGCTGAATTCGATTATGCACAGGATGCTGTGAAACTGGATTGTCTGGACTATCTGCTAAAGCCTGTGGACTATCAGAAACTGACGGAGATTATCCAAAAGGCAATGAAGAAGATCCAAGAGCAGGAAAAGGCAAAAAGGAGTATCCTTCAACTATTCTGGCAGGAGCTGCTGCAAAGGGAAACAGAAAAAGATCTGCTTATGAGGAAAGCGGAGGAGAAGAAACTGGATTACCGGGAGGAAGAAGCTTTTCTGCTGATCTATGCCGGAATTTATCCCGGATACGACCAGGCAGCTGAGTATACAGAAGCAGTTTTGGATTTTTCCTTTAAAAATATATGGAGTGAGGTCCTATTACAGAACAAGATAAAAGCAGAGATCCTGATGGACTTACAGATGTTCAGCTATCTGGCAGTGATACGGCTGGATGAAAAGATCAGAGGCGGGCAAGAAATAAAACCAGTTCTGGAAACGGTAGTGGAGAATCTGAGCCGGTGTATGGGATATGAATCCGGTTTCTGCATGAGCAAACCAGTTTCCTTGTGGGAATGTGCCGATACTTATAGGAGACTGGCGGATGACTGTTCCAAAAATCTGTTTTGCAGGAATCACATTATTGAGTATCCCACTGCCTGTCAGAAGGAATCACCATATGCCCCGGCTTGCATCAGCCAGATTGAAACTTATCTAAAACACAATAATCAGGAACAGGTTCTAATTGTGATCAGACAGTTTATCCGGGAGCAGTGCCAAAAGAGAACATTTACCTATACGGCGGCGCGGAAGCTAAAGCGGGATGTGGAGCAGCTGGTTTTGTCCTATCTCCAGGAGAAGGAAATTGAAGGGCACCGCCTGTTTATGGATGAGAAGAGCGAATACTGTGAAAAAAGGGCACTGAGCTCCATTGAGGATTATCAGGACTGTTTTGAACACATGATTACCAGAGCAGTGGAGTATGCAGGATTTACGGAAAAGTCCAAGTCGGTGATTGATATTGTAACCGGATATATCGACAAGAATTATGAGCAGGATTTGAATAAGAAAACGCTTGCAGATATCGTCTATCTGAATCCGGATTATCTGGGAAAACTATTTAAAAAGAAAACAGGGATTTCCGTTAATAATTATGTTATGAAGGTTCGCGTAGAGAAGGGAAAGGATCTTCTGGCAAATACAGATATCCCCATTAATGTAGTTGCTTTAGATACTGGCTTCAGCAATTATTCCTATTATTCAAAAGTATTTAAGGAACTGACTGGCTGTACGCCCAACGAATACAGAAGGAACAATGGGCAGCGCTGACTATTTTAGGGGAAGAATGATCGCAACGCAGGCACCGCCCTTTTTTAGATTGGAAAATAAGATGCTGTATTGACATTCATAGAGCATATCCAGCCGATGGATGGTATTGGTAATTCCGATCCGGTGGCCATCTGCACTTGGGAGACTGCGTTCTCTGTTTAAAGCTGCCAGAGTTACTTCATCGAAGCCTTTTCCGGTATCGGTAATGAGAATTTCCAATTGTTTTTTATCTTGTAAATCCAGTATTTTTGCAGACAGGGAAATGTGTACCTCTTCATCCAGCGATACGGTATGCTTAATTGAATTTTCAATAAACGTCTGTAAAATAAGTGGAGGAATCTTAATTCCCCTGGTATCCGGCTGTTGGTCTAAATGGTAATAGAATCCGGAACCGTAGCGTATTTTCTGGATTTCCAGATAGTCCCGGGTATGAGTAAACTCATGATCCAGGAGGACAAAATCATCCTTACACTGGAAAATATAGCGAAAATAGTCGGACGTGAATAGGATCATCCGGTTCATCTCCCCGTAACATTCGGTTTGCCCCATGCTGTAAATGCTGTTCAGACAGTTTAAGAAAAAATGGGGGCGGATCTGCAGCTGCATATAGTTCATCTGAATCTGCATTTGTTCCAGTTCCTTTTCATAAATATCAATTTTCAGCTTCTTAATTTGTCTGATCAGATTTTTAAACTGGGTATTTGCCAGTTCCAGCTCGATAATATCATTACTTTTAAAATCCAGTACAGGACCTTCTTCCTGATATACAGCCAGATTTTCTGAAAAAAAGCGAATGGGCTTTAATACCTGCTGGCGCATATATAAGGTCATCAGAAGAAGAATTCCCATAAGGATCATGACAAAAACAAAGATAGCAATCTGAACGAGGAAAATAGATCCGTAGGCTCCAAACTGGTCTACGACAATTTTAATGCTGACCCGGTCTTTTTTGAGAGATTTTTCAATAATCAGATATTTGCTGAACAAAGACAGCTGTTTGTCCGTATTGTTTAGTGCGGAAACAGAAATATTTTGTTCTTTTACCAGGGATTGATTGGTGATCGGATATCCCTGCCCGTCTGTTAATGTAATAAAGCCATTTGGACCCAGATTCATCGATGCGAAAGGTTTTATGAAATCTTTTGCATCCACCCAGCAACCCATCGCATAATTATTATATTGATAATACTTCATAAGGAACACCGTAGATCCAGTCTGGTAATTTGTCCAAAGGTCGGAAGCGGTTGCCTGTGCAGGTGAATTTACCGCTGATAAAATTTCATCCTGTATCTGTGCATTCTGGTCATTATAATAAAAACTTCCGGTAGTATTGCAGGGGAAAAAATAATCGGCACTGCGGTCATATATAAAATAATTATATTGGGTTCCATAGTAATCCCGCAGCTGTTTGACATCTGCCTGGATGGACTTAACATTCTGGATATAGGAAACTGTGTTACGGTTTTGAAAATCAACACGATCATTCAGTTTATTGGATACATAATCAATCAAGAATAAATTGATAGCGGCCTGGGAAGTATTCATTTCCTCTGCATAATAAGAGGCGGAAGTCTCGATAAAAGACATGGTCTGTCTGTGCAGGACGGAAATAATAATACTGCTTACGATAAAGTACAGGATAAATACGGGAATAAAGCAAAGCAGTACAATCCTGAAATAATAACTGATGGAATGCTGCCGTCTGGCGCTTTTTGTTCTTTTCATAGGGAGATCTCCAATCATCTTGTATTGTACGGCCAACTGGTACAGCATTGCACAAATATTTGAGCAATGCTGTACTGGTTACTACACAAGATTATATAGAGAAGTATGAAATATGTATAGCAAAAAATAGAGATGTTTGGAAAGAGTGTCTAGTTTTTGTTAGAATAATGTCCTGTTTATGATATATTTCAAAGAGAAAAATTAATATAATTGCCTCATCAAGTCAAATACCCGGCAGCCTGCAAAGGTATCAAAATAGCAGCAAGGTGAGCTTTGGGGGATTTGAACCTCGCGGCAGATGTCAGGCGGACATGCTTACATATCCGTTTGCCGCTTTGTCCGCGGGAATAAAAATGCGAGGTGGAAGGAAATGAAAAAAAGATTATTAGCAATATTGCTGGCAGGGATTTTAGCAGCGGCAGGGACTGCCGGATGTGGGAAAAAAGAATCCGATTCAAATGTAGCAGACGGAGAAACGTATAAGGTGACATTGGCTTATATTGGGGATAAGCAGCCGGATACGGACCGTATTCAAAATGCGGTTAATGAAATAATGCGTCAGGATATCAATATGGAAATAGAGCTGGCACCTATCAGCTGGGGTTCCTATGCGGAGACTTTAAAACTGGTGCTTTCCGGTGGAGAAAAGATGGATATTGTTCCGGTATTGATAGATCAGGCAAGCTCTGTGGTAAATGCTAAACAAGTGATAGACATGAATGATTTAATTGATCAGTACGGAACAAATATGAAGAAGGTGCTTGGGGAAGAAGTAGTAAAGGCTTCCAATATCAATGGCTACGTATATGGGGTTACTACTGCAAGAGAATGGTTTACCCAAAGTGCCGTGGTAATGCGAAAAGATATTATGGAGGAGCTTGGGATCGATTCGTCTGCTATTAAGTCCTATGAGGATCTGGATGATGTCTATGCAAAAGTAAAAGCGGCAAATCCTGATATGTATATGCTTGCCAGCTGTAATGGAACCACGCCGGATGTAAAATATGAAGTAATGGATCCGCTGACAGACGGCTATGGTGTTCTGATGGACAGCGGGCAGAGTACAGAGGTTGTGAATTATTATGAGTCAGATACATATAAAAACCTGATATTAAAGCTTCATGACTGGCAGCAAAAAGGATATATTTCTCCGGATGGTGCCACCACTACAGACGGAAATGAGGCACAGGTTAAGGCTGGCTCTGCTTTCTCCTATTTTAGCCCTACCAAACCAGGATATGATCAGAGGGCAAAGGCTCTTTGTAATTATGATATGGAAATCGTACCCATCGGAGATTTGTTCAGCGGTTCCGTGTCCTGGCTTACCTATGGCATCAGCAACGCGTCCAAGGACCCGGCAAAAACGATGCAGTGTCTGGATTATATATATGGCAACAAAGATATCCTGAATTTACTGAACTGGGGAGAAGAAGGCAGGGATTATGTGGTTACTGACCAGGAAAAAGGAATTATTGATTATCCCGAAGGTGTAAACAGTGAAAATGCAGCCTACCACTTAAATGAAGGCTGGCAGCTGTTTAACCAGTTTGATATGTATATCTGGGAAGGAGATGACCCGAATGTCTGGAAAGAAACCAGTGATATGAACGATAAGGCGTTAAAATCAAAAGCATTTGGATTTACTTACGATCCTTCTGAGGTAAGCAATGAAATTTCAGCACTCAGCAATGTAAAAGCGCAGTATATCTCGGCGCTTGGGTCCGGTACGGTAGATCCGGATAAAACATTGCCAGAATTTATCCAGGCGCTGAAAGATGCGGGGATAAATAAAGTCATTACTGAAAAACAGGAACAGCTTGACAAATGGCTAAGTGATAAGCAATAGGCCGGCGGATGAGATGGGAGGCTGTAAAATGACTGCAAAAAAGTATCAGATAAAAAAATGGCTCCCGCTGTTCTTAATGATGGCGCCGGGACTGGTTTATCTGTTTATCAATAATTATGTACCTATGGCTGGTCTGGTAGTTGCTTTTAAAAACTACAATGTGGTAGACGGGATTTTTGGAAGTCCATGGGTAGGATTTAAAAATTTCGAATATCTGTTAAAAGATGCATTTGCCATCACCAGAAATACCCTTCTTTACAATCTGGTATTTATTACGCTGAACACCATATTAGGCATTATATTTGCAATATTTATCTGTGATGTACGAAATAAGAAATTAAAAACAGTATATCAAAGTGCTATCCTGCTGCCTTTCCTGATGTCGATTGTGATCGTAAGCTATATCATTTTTGCATTCTTCAGTGCAGATAACGGCTTAATGAATAATACGATCCTTCCTGCTCTTGGGAAGGAACCGGCTGCCTGGTATCAGGAACCGAAGTACTGGCCGGTTATCCTTGTCATCGTCAATTGCTGGAAAGGAGTGGGTTATGGGTGCCTGATTTATATTTCCAGCATAACCGGAATAGATCCGGCATTTTATGAAGCGGCGGAACTGGATGGTGCCAGTAAATGGGAGCAGATCAAATACATTACGCTGCCAAGTATTGCACCCAGCATTATTACACTGACACTGCTGAATATAGGAAGAATCTTTTATGCAGATTTCGGCTTGTTTTATCAGGTAACTCAGAATTCGGGACAGCTGTACAGTACCACCAATGTTATTGATACATATGTTTACCGGGGATTATTACAGGTTGGAAATATCGGCATGGCTTCGGCTGCCGGGTTCTATCAGTCGGTAATCGGATTTGTTCTGGTGCTTGCAGCGAACCTGATAGTCCGCAGATTTAGCAAAGAAAATGCACTGTTTTAAGGAGGAGCCATACAATGATACAGAGTAAAAGCAGCCAGAGATTTCAGATTCTTGCCAATTCCGTAATGACCGTGGTAACGATCCTGATCATCATACCGTTTATTTTATTATTTATGTCCTCCATTACTTCCGAAAATGCACTGATCCGGGATGGATACTCTTTTTTCCCGAAGGAGATCAGTCTGGAGGCGTACCGCTATATTTTAAAAAATGCTTCCAGTGTGTTTCGGGCATATGGAATTACAATTCTGGTTACCCTGGTGGGAACTGCAGGAAATACCCTGCTCAGCGCTCTTCTGGCATATCCGCTGTCCTTGAAGGACCTGCCATTTAAAAGAGCTATCACATTTTATGTTTTTTTCACTATGTTGTTTAATGGCGGACTTGTACCCAGTTACCTTATGTGGTCCGGCACCTTTCATATTAACAATACGATTTGGGCATATATTATGCCGGGGTTTCTTATGAGTGCCATGAATGTGCTTCTGATACGTACTTTTTTTGCAAACAGTATTCCTGATGCGCTGTTTGAAGCAGCACAGATAGACGGTGCAAGCCAGTTTCGTATTTTTGGAACCATAGTACTGCCTCTGGGAAAACCGATCCTGGTAGCGATGGGGTTGTTCGCCGGCTTGGGTTATTGGAATGACTGGACAAATGGTTTATATTATGTACGTGATACGAATTTATATGGAATCCAGAACTTGTTAAACAAGATGATCACCGATATAAAAGTGTTGTCAAGTGGTATGTCAGGAGGCGGTTCAGTAGCAGCAGCTAATATTCCTTCTGCATCTGTGCGAATGGCAATTGCATTTGTTGCAATGGTACCGATTCTTTGCTGTTATCCATTTTTGCAGAAGTATTTTGCAAAGGGGATTGCGATAGGAGCAGTGAAGGGTTAAGCGCCAGTAAAAAAATAGAATGTACCCATAAATGGTTGGATACGTTTAGAAAGTATAAGTTGTCACGAAGAAAAATGTAAGCGACATGAGTAAAAAATATCCGCCAGGGCTGATCAGTTTTATCTGATTGTCCGGGCGGTTTTTGATTTCTGATGCGCGCTGTCATGTTTTTTTGATCTTCCGGATCAATTCTCTTATTTCCGGTATATTATCATTTTCCTGATTTTCCATAAGCTGCAACAGCTGTGCTCCATAGCCGCACTCAGCCAACAGACCGGCATTTTCGTAGTTCAGCAGATGATAATTATATTTTTCCATAGAATTTCGCTCTAACATCTCTGCAATCAATTCTTCACGGTTTGCAAATTGATTCAGCCATGGCAGGGCTGTATTTTCAAAATAGGATCGAATTTCTTTTGCGAACTGCTCAAGGCTGCGATCATCATTTACAGGCCACCATCTTTCTTCTCCATAGTATTCATGAGATGGCCGAATTCTGATTTGACAGTCGGATTCATAAAAATTTCTATTCTGGATTACTATATCTTTTTCAATATACAACCCTATATTTACGGTCAAACTACAATTTTTATTATGGTTGTATCTGTATTTTTGAAAATTTACAATTTTACATAAGCCATTTTCCTGATAGAGCCTGAAGTTCTGTCCATTTTGTCTGAATCCCAGCGGTTTGAAATATTCTTCGAAGATATTTCTGATTAATACTTTTATTTTTTGATTTAAATCATGATAGGCGATCGGATCATCTTTGCTGTCCATAAAGCCGGCAGATTTTGAAATATGAATGTGACTCCCTCCCTTTCTAATGATGATTTCACTTTCATCTGGCTGTGAAGAACGAAGAGCATACAAAATTGACCGTAATATGTAGAAACCAGGTTCTAAATCAGCACATATTTTGTATTATACAATATAATTTTGGATTTTTGTTGAAAATTGTATTAAATAGTATATTTTTTGACATGAACATTTTGTTCCTTCTTTTGGGGGAGAAGCATATTTTAGAAAAGGAGGAAATGCAGATGGTCACAATAAGTATATGTATGATTGTTAAAAATGAGGAATCTGTTCTGGAAAGGTGCTTATCTACAGTAAGAGGAATTGCAGATGAACTCATCATCGTAGATACCGGTTCAACGGATGAAACAAAAGAGATTGCAAAGAAATTTACGGAGCAGGTGTATGATTTTGTATGGTGCGATGATTTTTCGAAAGCCAGAAATTATTCTTTTTCAAAAGCTTCATGCGATTATTGTATGTGGCTGGATGCAGATGATGTACTGTTACCGGAGGATCAGGAAAAGCTTTTGGAGCTGAAGAAAAACCTGAATCCGAGTGTTTCTGTTGTAATGATGAAATATAATACAGCTTTTGATGAGGATGGGAATCCCATTTTCACCTATTACAGAGAAAGGCTGCTGCGCCGTTGTGATTCCTTTCAATGGAAAGGAGCTATTCATGAGGCTATATCTCCATCAGGAATGATTGAATATAGCGATATTGCTGTTTCTCACAAAAAGCTAAAAGTAGCAGACCCTATGAGAAATCTGAGGATTTTTCAAAATATGGTTAATAATGGCGTAGCTTTAGTACCTAGGGAACAATTTTACTATGGGAGGGAACTCTATTACCATGGAAAATATGAAGAGTCTTACAGACAATTCAAAGAATTTTTAGATGGGAAACAGGGGTGGATGGAAAATAATATTTCGGCCTGTCAGTTTATGGGATATTGTGACTATAAACTGGATCGTCCGGAAGAAGCGCTGTCTTGTTATTTCAGGAGTTTTGAATATGACGAGCCAAGGGCGGA
Organism: uncultured Robinsoniella sp.; assembly: GCA_900540475.1. Classification (GTDB taxonomy): domain Bacteria; phylum Bacillota; class Clostridia; order Lachnospirales; family Lachnospiraceae; genus Robinsoniella. Next base: position 17,480 of record UQGG01000090.1, read on the forward strand.
AGTGTGCTGCGATATTGGCAAGCATTTTCTGGATTTAAAGCAATATCAGCTGGCAGTTTACTGGTATAAGCTGGCGCTGTCTTGTAAGAGGGTTGATGATAAAGGAACATTTGTACAAACAGATTGTTATGACTTTATCCCGTTTATTCAGCTGTGTGTATGCTTCTATGCACTTGGTGATTTTGAAAAGGCGGTGATGTATAATGAATCTGCTGGAAAGGTGAGACCTAATCATCCCTCTTACTTAAGTAACAAGGAGTTTTTTGCAAAATAAAATTTGTATCAGAGTGGAGGAAGAACAAAATGTCTAATGATTATGGATGCAATTATGACTGCCACGATAATGATGGCAGCAATGAACAGTCTAACGAAATGGAGGCATGTGATACGATCAGGTTAACCTGTAAGCCTCACTGCTGTGGATCCAGCGGGATTACGGGACCTACCGGTCCTACAGGCCCAACGGGAGCCACAGGCGCCACCGGTCCCACAGGGGCGACAGGCGCGACGGGAGCACCCGGGGTTGCAGGTCCGACCGGAGCCACAGGAGCCACGGGAAATACCGGGGCTAACGGAGTAACAGGCCCGACCGGAGTGACCGGGGCAACGGGAGCAAATGGGGCAACAGGACCTACAGGGGCTATGGGAGCTACAGGAGCAGCCGGAGCAGCTGGACCGACGGGAGCCACAGGAGCCACGGGAAATACGGGAGCGAATGGAGCGACAGGTCCGACCGGAGCGACGGGAGCAGCTGGAGCAAATGGAGCGACAGGTCCAACGGGGGCCACAGGAGCAGCCGGAGCAGCTGGAGCAACAGGTCCAACAGGAGCTGATGGGGAAGCCGGAGCCACAGGAGCAACGGGAGCTAC
>UQGG01000091.1 GCA_900540475.1 uncultured Robinsoniella sp.
CTCATGGTGAATAAAAATAATCAGCGTCACGGGCAGGCCAGCCATACCAATTTCTACGATGTTGCGAAACATAACGTTGATGATATATGCAGGCTTTAAAAAGGATGGGCTCTTTAAGGAGATTGCCGCAAATATCACAATCCAGATGATAAACAGAGCCATATTAAACGTAATCTTAATTTTTCTCTTCTTTTCCATTACGCTTCACCCCCTGCCTTACTGATTACAGGGCTTGTAATCACCCTCTTTTTCTTAATATATCTTGCCGCCGTAACTAAAACGGAAATAATAATAATCGCGCCTTTAATAGCATCCGACCAGTTGGGACTAATTCCCAGATAGTTAATTGCAGGGGATATCATGGCAAGTATAAAAGCTCCTATAACGGTACCCAGTATTTTACCGGATCCTCCTGCTGTACTGGTTCCTCCCAGGACTACTGCCGCAATAAAGGTCATTTCCAGCCCGCTTCCCATGGTAGTCGTTACTCGCTGACCTGCCGTTGCGATAATGACTGCTGATATTCCAAACAGCGCACCTGCTATGGTATACGTCAGCACCACTGTTTTATCCACGTGAATGCCAGCCAGCCTTGCTCCGCCTTTGTTATTGCCGATGGCATATATTTTCTTAGAAAATCTGGAGTATTTCATAAACAGCAAAGCTGCTGCCACCACAATCAGGCACATGAATACACTGGCGGGTATCATTCCGAAGATTTTTGCATCAAATGCCAGCCAGGTAAAGGATGCGGGTAAATCATAGATAGATCCCTCTACCGTCAGAGGCAGAATTCCCTGGAAAATCTGAGTTGTTGCCAAAGTGGCTACAATGGCAGGAATCTTTAGTTTTGTGATAAACAGCCCGTTAAAAGTGCTGAGAGCTGCACCAATAACCATAGCCACTGGCAGCAGAACTGCAAACGGTGCTCCCATCTTCCCAAGTGCCGCCACGCATATGCAGATCACGGAAATTAAAGCTCCTGTGGAAACATCTATATTTGAGGTTAAAATAATCATGTTCATGCCCACTGCCGATATTAAGATGTAACTAAATGAATTCAATAAACTCATCAGGTTATTTACGGTATAAAAACCTTTTGCAAAAATCGCAAGTCCAGCCAATACCACAACCAGGAAGACCGCCAGATAAAATTCTGTTGTTAAAAACGCTGCTTTTTTCTTATTCTGATCCATTCTGCTTCCTCCTTATGCCATTGCCTGCTTTTTTGATTCCAGAGCAACCGTTAATATCTTTTCCTGAGTCACTTCATCTCTGTCAAAACAACCTGCAATATAACCGTCCTTCATTACATAAATTCGGTCGCACATCCCCAGGAGTTCCGGTAGCTCTGAGGATATCATAATGATCGTCAGACCTTTTTGCGTCAGATCACTGATAATCTTATGAATTTCCGCTTTTGCATTTACATCTACCCCTCTGGTAGGTTCATCCAGTATCAGGATTTTCGGATTTAAAGCCAACGCTTTTGATACAGACACTTTCTGCTGGTTTCCACCTGATAGATTTGCAACCAGAAATTCAGCTGAAGGGGCTTTTATGCCAACGTCCTGAATATATCTGTCACCCGTTTCCTGTTCTTTTTTTGTGTTGATAATCCCAAGTTTTCCGGCGAACTTATCCAGCTGGGGAAGAGAAATATTCTGTTCTATACTCATATCAACAATCAAGCCGAATTTTCCACGATCTTCCGAAACATAGACCAGTCCGTTTGCCATAGCATCTTTATAATCCCTGATTATAATTTCTTTTCCCTCTAACATAACTTTACCGGCTGCTTTTCCCGTAAATCCGCACAGCGACTCCATAAGCTCTGTCCTGCCTGCCCCCGCCAGACCCGCAAACCCAAGTATTTCCCCCTTTTTCAGGGTAAAGCTGATATCTTCTAAAAATCCTTCATCATAATAATGCTCTACACGAAGCAGCTCTTTACCGATCTTCGCTTTGGCTTTGGGATAGTAATTGCCCATCTTTCTTCCCACCATATCCGCAACCAGTTCATCTTTATTGGTGTCCCCTACTTTTTTAGTAGAAATATACTGTCCATCTCGAATCACCGTTACCCGGTCACAAATCTCAAATATTTCTTCCAGACGGTGGCTGATATATACAATTCCCAATCCTTCTTTTTTCAGGTTTCCGATAATTTCAAACAGGGCACTGACTTCTCTTTGGGTAAGAGATGCCGTAGGCTCATCAAAGATAATAATATTTGCATCAAAAGTAAGGGCTTTTGCAATTTCCACCATTTGCTTCTGTGCCATCCCCAAAGTCTTAATGGCAGCTTCCAGACTCATCTGGGTATTCAGCCTTTTAAAAATTTCTTTTGCCTTTCTCTTCATTCCGTCATAGTCAATCACGCTGACAGGTCCTATTTTTTTCGTCATCTCATGCCCCAGAAACAAATTATCCAGTACCGTCATTTCCTCAAACAGACTTGTTTCCTGAAAAATAATGGAAACCCCTTTCTGATATGCCTCCATGGGATTCGCAAATGCTTCCGCTTTCGCATTTACAATCATCGTTCCACTGTCTGGCTTATGTACCCCGCATACCACTTTCATAAGCGTGGATTTTCCCGCTCCGTTCTCGCCGCAGATGGCATGCACTTCTCCGCTTCGAAGTTCAAAATCAATACCATTCAACGCCAGGACACCTGGAAAAGTTTTCACAATATCTTTCAGTTCCAATATTGTTTTTTCCATAGTTCCTCCTCCAATCTTCATTTGCTGTCTCTCGCTTAACTGTCTTTATCTTATCAGGAGGGACGGAAAAGGTACATGTAAAATCAAAAAGGGTTTATATAAAATACAAAAGCCCGGAGATAGAAAATTGTGTTTTCTATCTTCAGGCCTTTGGTTCGAATCTATTCGGAAGCAGGGTTTTTCTTATTTTTACATAGTAAATTAGATATCGGATACTCGACACACAGATACATCAATAACCCGACAGCTACCGTAAATATCACAAAAAGTGTCATCACAAACTCTCCTCGTTTTTTTGGAATAAAGGGGAAAAGTGCAAATTGATATAGATATATGGAGTATGATGCTGTGGAAATCGTAATAATAATTGTGCGCAAGGAATTTCTTGCATTTATCTTCGGCATCCATAATAACCCTACAGCTATAGCGATACCTGCTGTGCATTTATAAACATCGTAAGGAATAAAATAGGTTGATTTTAAAAACATCATACCTAAACCGCCTAAAAAGCATAAAATGCCAATGAACTTTGGGATTTTTATTTTCTTTAAATATGCTGCAAGCATTCCCACCAAAAAGCAAGGCAACATTGCTATATATTCCTTTTCCGCAAACACCGGGAGCCAGGTCAGAGGGAATAAAAATATGCAGGCAAATACAGAAAACCATTTTTTCGCCGTATCAGATAGATGCAGCCACTGCACTGCTTTTTTGCATATAAAAAATATCAGAGGAACCAGCATATAAAATAACATCTGTACGCTTATGTACCAGTAGAAGCCTTTTATTGTTGTTACTGTTTCCATGCTCAGTGCATGGATAAATAATAAATGTGTTATAATATCCTTTAAATCATATGGCTGCGGTTTAAGATTATTAGCCATAAAAATACAACAGATTAATATTGAGATATAATAAGCTGGTGCTATGCGCAAAAAACGACCTATATAAAAACTTTTTAAACGCTTTCCTGTAGGCAAATTCTCTAATCGCTTATAGCAGCCAACCATACAATACCCTGAAATCACAAACATTATTACAACGCCGATCACTCCCCATTTTGCAAAACCGTCTAAATTAAATATTCCCACAATATTCTCCGGCCGGCGCATCCTCTTCCATATATGATAATAGGTCACTCCCAGAATTGCAAAAATTCTAGCCAGATCAATATTCAGTGATCTTTCCTCCTTCATATCTTTCCTCCCCATAAAAAAATGGCATGTTATAAGCTACACTATAACATGCCAAATCTGTAATTACTTATTCTTCAGTAGCCGAAACTAAATCTTCTTCACCCAGATCATCCAGATCTAAATCATCTGATAAGTCAAGTCCAAGATCCAGATCGTCATCATCATCAAAATCTTCGTCTTCGTCATAACCCTGATCCAGTGTATAATCGGTATCCAGTTTTACGTTGCGGTATCTCTTCATGCCGGTTCCGGCAGGAATTAATTTACCGATAATAACGTTTTCTTTTAATCCGATAAGCGGGTCAATCTTACCTTTGATTGCTGCTTCTGTCAGTACTTTCGTTGTTTCCTGGAAAGATGCTGCCGATAAGAAAGAATTGGTTGCAAGAGATGCCTTTGTAATACCAAGCATTACTTGTTTTCCGTCAGCCGCTACCTTGCCTTCTTCTATTAATGCATCATTTACATCTTCAAAATCAAGTATATCTACCAGTGTACCTGGAAGTAATTCAGAATCTCCATTATCTTCAATTCTGATCTTCTTCAGCATCTGACGAACTATAACTTCGATATGCTTATCATTGATCTCAACACCCTGTAAACGGTAAACACGCTGAACTTCCTGAATCATGTAATCCTGTACAGCACGAACACCTTTAATCTTCAGGATATCATGTGGATTTACGCTACCTTCTGTCAGTTCATCTCCGGCTTCTAATACTGCGCCATCCTGCACTTTGATTCTGGATCCATAAGGAATCAGGTATGTCTTAGCTTCACCGCTTTCATCGTTTGTCACAATAATTTCACGTTTTTTCTTGGTATCCTTAATTGCTGCAATACCAGGAATTTCTGTAATAATAGCGAGTCCTTTTGGCTTTCTTGCCTCAAAAAGCTCCTCGACACGGGGGAGACCCTGTGTGATATCGCCGCCGGCAACACCACCGGTATGGAACGTACGCATGGTAAGCTGTGTTCCTGGTTCACCGATAGACTGGGCTGCAATAATACCAACGGATTCACCTACCTGAACAGCTTCACCGGTAGCAAGGTTGGAACCATAACATTTTGCACATACTCCGATGTGTGATTTACAAGTCAGAATTGTACGAATCTTAATCTTGTCAAATGATTTCCCGTTTGCATCCACACCTTCGCTCATGATACGTGCTGCACGTCTTGGCGTAATCATATGGTTTGCTTTAACAAGAACCTCACCATCTTTATTTGTAAGAGTTTCGCAGGCAAATCTGCCTGTAATTCTCTCCTGCAGACCTTCAATTTCTTCTTTTCCGTCCATGAATGCTTTAACATACATACCCGGAATTTCTTTTCCTTCACAGCAATCTACTTCACGGATGATTAAGTCCTGAGAAACGTCAACCAGACGTCTGGTCAGGTATCCGGAATCGGCTGTACGAAGAGCGGTATCAGACAGACCTTTACGCGCACCATGTGCAGACATAAAGTACTCCAATACGTCAAGACCTTCACGGAAGTTCGATTTGATAGGCAGCTCGATTGTATGACCTGTTGTATCGGCCATCAAACCACGCATACCGGCAAGCTGTTTAATCTGCTTGTCAGAACCACGGGCTCCGGAGTCAGCCATCATGTAGATGTTATTATATTTATCAAGACCGTCAAGCAGTGCCTTGGTCAAAATATCATCGGTGTTCTTCCATGTTTCCACAACTTCTTTGTAACGCTCTTCTTCCGTGATCAGACCACGTTTGTAGTTCTTTGTAATTCTGTCAACAGTATCCTGTGCCTGCTGAATCAGCTGTGGTTTTTCCGGAGGTACTGTCATATCGGAAATGGATACGGTCATCGCTGCCCTGGTAGAGTACTTGTAACCCATAGCCTTAATATCATCAAGGGCTTCTGCAGTCTTGGTTGCTCCGTGAGTATTGATGATTTTCTCCAGAATCTGTTTTAATCCTTTTTTACCTACGTGGAAGTCTACTTCCAGCTTTAATGCATTTTCCGGAATATCGCGGTTTACAAAACCTAAATCCTGAGGGAGAATTTCATTAAAGATGAAACGTCCCAGAGTAGATTCTACATTTCCGGTAAGCTTGCTTCCATCCGGCATGATCTTTGTCATACGAACCGTAATTCTGGTCTGTAATGTCAAAGCTTTGTTTTCATAAGCAAGGATTGCCTCGTTTACGCTTTTAAATACTTTGCCTTCTCCAAGTGCGCCCGGTCTCTCCTGTGTCAGATAGTAAATACCAAGGACCATATCCTGTGAAGGAACGGCAACGGGACCACCATCAGAAGGTTTTAACAGGTTGTTAGGAGACAGCAGTAAGAAACGGCATTCTGCCTGTGCTTCCACAGACAATGGAAGATGGACAGCCATCTGGTCACCATCGAAGTCAGCGTTGAACGCAGTACATACCAATGGATGAAGCTTAATCGCCTTACCTTCTACCAATATCGGCTCAAATGCCTGAATACCAAGTCTGTGAAGTGTGGGGGCACGGTTTAACATAACCGGGTGCTCTTTAATAACTTCTTCCAGAACATCCCATACTTCCGGCTGAAGTCTTTCTACCATCTTCTTCGCATTCTTAATATTGTGAGAAGTACCGTTTGCTACTAATTCTTTCATAACGAAAGGTTTGAATAATTCAATTGCCATTTCCTTTGGCAGACCGCACTGGTAAATCTTAAGCTCCGGTCCAACAACGATAACGGAACGTCCTGAGTAGTCAACACGTTTTCCAAGTAAGTTCTGACGGAAACGTCCGGATTTACCTTTTAACATGTCAGATAAGGATTTAAGGGCTCTGTTACCCGGTCCTGTTACCGGACGTCCACGGCGTCCATTATCAATTAAGGCATCTACCGCTTCCTGAAGCATACGTTTTTCATTACGAACGATGATATCAGGTGCGCCTAATTCCAAAAGTCTTTTCAGACGGTTATTACGGTTGATGATTCTTCTGTATAAGTCATTCAGGTCAGATGTGGCAAAACGTCCACCATCCAGCTGAACCATAGGACGTAAATCCGGCGGAATAACAGGAACAACTGTCATGATCATCCACTCCGGTCTGTTTCCTGAACCGCGGAAAGCTTCTACCACTTCCAGTCTCTTAATGATTCTGGCTCTTTTCTGACCGGTAGAATCCTTCAGTCCTCTTTTTAATTCAACGGATTCCTTTTCCATGTTAATGGCTTCTAACAGTTCCTTAATGGATTCTGCTCCCATACCCACACGGAAAGTATTTCCCCATTTTTCTTTTGCTTCCTGGAACTCTTTTTCTGTCAGAACCTGTTTGTACTGTAAATCAGTAGTTCCTTTATCCAACACAATATAATTGGCAAAGTACAATACTTTTTCCAGTACTCTCGGAGACAGATCCAGAATTAATCCCATTCTGGAAGGGATACCCTTAAAATACCAGATATGGGAAACAGGAGCTGCAAGCTCGATGTGTCCCATACGTTCTCTACGAACGCTGGCTTTGGTTACTTCTACGCCGCATCGGTCGCAGACTACACCTTTATAACGGATTTTTTTATACTTACCGCAGTGGCATTCCCAGTCCTTGCTGGGTCCGAAAATACGCTCGCAGAATAATCCGTCTTTTTCTGGTTTCAGGGTTCTATAATTAATCGTTTCTGGTTTTTTTACTTCTCCTCTGGACCATTCTCTGATCTTATCCGGAGATGCTAAACCAATTTTGATTGCATCAAAAGTCATTGGCTGATACGTTTCATTGTTTGCTGTTTCAGGCATTGATGGTACTCCTTTCCATTGATAGCTACCTACGTTTACTCTTCATCAAGAACTTCTTCTAGGTCTAAAAATGCTTCCTCTTCTTCATCTTCCACATCAACTAACTCGCCGTCCTCAAATTCCTGCTGACTAAATCCGAAGTCTTCCAGAGGTTCTTCCTCATTGTAGCCCTTCTCGCCTTCAATAACGGAATGCAGATCTGATTCGCCAAAATCAATGGTTTCCATGATTTCAACTTCTGTCTGGTCTTCCTTGAGTACTTTCACGTCAAGTCCCAGGGACTGAAGCTCTTTTAACAATACCTTAAAGGATTCCGGTATACCTGGTTCCGGTATATTTTCTCCCTTGATGATTGCTTCATAAGTCTTCACACGGCCGATAACATCATCGGACTTCACAGTCAGAATTTCCTGCAGTGTATAGGATGCGCCATATGCTTCCAGCGCCCAAACTTCCATCTCTCCAAAACGCTGTCCACCAAACTGTGCCTTACCGCCAAGAGGCTGCTGTGTAACCAGGGAGTAAGGTCCGGTAGAACGTGCATGGATCTTATCATCAACCAGATGATGGAGTTTCAGGTAATGCATGTGTCCAATTGTAACTGAACTGTCAAAATACTCTCCAGTACGGCCATCACGCAGTCTTACCTTACCATCACGTGAAAGCGGTACACCTTTCCAGAGTTCTCTGTGTGCTCTGTTCTCATATAAGTAATCCATAACATCAGGAAGCAGTTCCTGCTCATGTTTCTCTTTAAATTCATCCCACTCCAGATTCACGTAATCATTTGCCAAATCCAGAGTATCCATAATATCAACTTCGTTCGCTCCATCAAATACCGGTGTGGATATATTAAATCCTAACGCTTTTGACGCAAGACTTAAATGAATCTCAAGTACCTGTCCGATATTCATACGGGAAGGCACACCAAGGGGATTCAATACGATGTCAAGCGGACGTCCGTTTGGCAGGAATGGCATATCCTCTACCGGAAGTACACGGGAAACAACACCCTTGTTACCATGACGGCCGGCCATCTTATCTCCAACGGAAATCTTTCTCTTCTGTGCAATATAAATACGTACTGCCTGATTTACACCCGGTGATAATTCATCTCCGTTTTCTCTGGTAAATACTTTGGCATCTACGACTATACCATATTCTCCATGAGGTACTTTCAGAGAAGTATCTCTAACTTCACGCGCCTTTTCACCAAAGATCGCACGAAGGAGCCTTTCTTCTGCAGTCAGCTCGGTCTCTCCCTTAGGGGTTACCTTACCAACCAGGATATCTCCGGCACGAACTTCCGCACCGATACGGATGATACCTCTTTCATCCAGATCCTTTAAAGCGTCATCGCCCACACCAGGAACGTCTCTTGTAATTTCTTCCGGTCCCAATTTTGTGTCTCTGGCTTCTGCTTCATATTCTTCAATATGGACAGATGTATAGACATCCTCCATAACCAGTCTTTCACTTAACAATACCGCATCCTCGTAGTTATAACCTTCCCAGGTCATAAATCCGATTAATGGGTTCTTACCTAATGCAATTTCACCATTCTGCGTGGAAGGTCCGTCAGCAATAACATCTCCTGCCTGCACATGATCGCCTTTAAATACGATCGGTCTCTGGTTATAACAGTTACTCTGGTTACTTCTTGCAAACTTCGTCAGATGATACTCATCTTTTGAGCCATCATCATTTTTCATAACGATTGTCTTAGATGTGGAACGTTCAATTGTTCCTGCTTTTTTTGCAACTACGCAGACACCGGAGTCAACCGCTGCCTTCATTTCCATACCTGTTCCAACAACCGGTGCATCCGTTGTCAATAACGGAACTGCCTGACGCTGCATGTTAGATCCCATCAGCGCACGGTTAGCATCATCATTTTCCAGGAAAGGAATCAATGCTGTAGCAACAGAGAATACCATCTTCGGAGATACATCCATGTAATCAAATGTAGTTCTTTCATACTCCTGGGTTTCTTCTCTGTAACGACCGGAAACATTTTTATGAACAAAATGTCCTTCTTCATCCAGAGCCTCATTCGCCTGAGCAACGTGATAGTTATCTTCTTCGTCTGCAGTCATATATACAACATCTTCCGTAACACGCGGGTTAGACGGATCTGCCTTGTCAATTTTACGGTACGGTGCCTCAATAAATCCGTACTCATTGATTCTGGCATAAGTTGCCAAGGAGTTAATCAGACCGATATTGGGACCTTCAGGCGTCTCAATCGGACACATTCTTCCATAGTGGGAGTAGTGAACATCTCGAACCTCGAATCCCGCTCTATCTCTGGACAAACCACCAGGACCAAGTGCGGATAAACGTCTTTTATGTGTCAGCTCACCAAGCGGGTTATTTTGATCCATGAACTGTGACAGCTGGGAAGAACCAAAGAATTCTTTAACAGCTGCTGTTACCGGCTTAATATTGATCAGTGACTGGGGTGAAATTCCTTCCAGATCCTGTGTAGTCATACGTTCGCGTACCACTCTTTCCAGCCTGGAAAGACCAATACGGTACTGGTTCTGAAGCAATTCACCTACTGCTCTGATACGTCTGTTTCCTAAATGGTCAATATCATCTGCATTACCAATTCCATATTCAAGATGCATATTGTAGTTAATGGAAGCAATAATATCTTCCTTTGTGATATGCTTTGGAATCAGCTCGTGGATATTCTGCTTGATTGCATATTTGATATCTTCAATATCGTCATTTTCTTCCAGTATTTTTTCAAGCACCGGGTAATATACTAACTCTGTAACACCAACTTCTTTTGGATCCACATCCACGAAATTCGTAATGTCAACCATCATGCTGGAGATTACTTTCGCATTACGTTCTTCTGTCTGAATCCAAACGAAAGGAACTGCCGCATTCTGAATATCGTCAGCCAGTGAACGTGTCACTTCGGTACCTGCTTCTGCAAGAATTTCACCTGTTGTAGTGTCTACAACATCCTCTGCAAGCACATGCCCGGAGATACGGTTGCGAAGCAGAAGCTTTTTATTAAATTTATAACGTCCAACCTTAGCAAGATCATATCTTCTAGGGTCAAAGAACATACTGGTAATAAGGCTCTCAGCACTTTCTACTGCCAGCGGTTCACCCGGACGGATCTTTTTATATAATTCCAGAAGACCTTCCTGGTAATTTTCTGATGTATCCTTTGTTAAACTAGCCAGGATCTTTGGTTCTTCTCCGAACAACTCAATGATCTCAGCATTGGTACCGATGCCGAGAGCACGGATTAATACTGTAATCGGCACCTTTCTGGTTCTATCTACACGAACATAGAAAACATCATTGGAGTCAGTTTCGTATTCCAGCCAGGCACCTCTGTTAGGAATAACGGTGGCAGAAAATAACTTCTTACCAATTTTATCATGAGCAACTGAATAATAAATCCCTGGCGAACGAACCAACTGACTAACGATAACACGTTCAGCACCATTAATTACAAAGGTACCTGTTGCAGTCATTAAAGGTAAATCCCCCATGAATATCTCATGTTCATTGATTTCGTCATTCTCTTTATTATGAAGTCTCACCCTAACCTTTAACGGTGCAGCAAATGTTGCATCTCTCTCCTTGCATTCCTCGATGGAATATTTCACATCATCTTCACATAATGTGAAATCTACAAATTCCAAACTCAGCTTGCCACTATAATCCGCGATTGGAGAGATATCTTCAAAAACTTCCTTCATTCCTTCGTCTAGGAACCATTGGTATGAGTCTTTCTGGACCTCAATCAAATTGGGCATTTCCAGAACCTCTTTTTGTCTTGAGTAACTCATACGAAAGCTTTTGCCGCTTTTGATTGGTCGTATCCTGTTTTTCTCCATTGACGTTTCACCCCTGTTCTTTCTATATAAATATAAACTATTTCCAACAACCCGGTTTTGGGCATAATGATACCCTTGGGCACAATCCTGCACAATAGTGCATCTTCCACTTTAGCATAAAGAAAAACTGCTGTCAAGCAGTTTTTTCAGAAAAAATTGGTTTTAAATTGGTACAATTTGGACATCAATAATTAGCGGCACCATAGTTTAACAGCGCGCGGGTATCTCTCCATCTGGACTCACTGGACGGACATCCCAGTACCACAGAGATGTAGGTCTTACCATTTTTACTTAATACCCCTGCAAAGCAGTGTCCGGCAAGTGTGGTCCATCCTGTTTTCCCTCCCTGGAATCCCGCCATCTGTCCCAGCATATCATCCGTGCTGTATACCGTAAAGCCCCTGCCGTTTGAAAGACAGGAAAAGCTGTATGTCCTGGTTTGGATAATCTGGCAAAACAGGTCATTTTTAATGGCATAACGCAGCATCTTCGCCAGGTCCGAAGCGGATGATCCATGGTTTCCCATCTCCAGTCCGTTTGGGGTGACAAAGGTTGTATTTTTACATCCAAGCTCTCTTGCTTTTTGATTCATCAGGTCCGCAAAGTTTTGTACAGAACCGCTGATATGCTCCGCAATTGCCACCGCCACATCATTATAGGAAGGCAGAAGCAATGCATACAGCAGATCCTGCATCCGGTAGACCTCTCCGGGATTCATATACAGCTTGACTTCTTCCTGGGCTGCAGCATATGCCGATACGGAAACCGAATCATTCAATCCGGCATACTCCAATGCAAGTATTGCTGTCATTATTTTGGTAGTACTGGCATTGGGACGATTTTGGTTTGCATTTTTCTGATAGATGACTTTTCCTGTCCCGGCGTCAATTAAAACCGCAGAAGGAGCAGAAAGGCTTAACGCAGAAGCACTTACCTTTTTCCCGGAAGCATCCACAAACTTGCTGCCTACAAAGGTACTCTTTACCATTGCCCCATTACTTCCCAGATAGTAATCCCCAACCCACTTATTTTTCACCATATATCCGTTATTGCCAAAATAGTACCACTTGCCGGATACTTTCTTCCAGCTGCTTTTCAGATAGCTTCCGCTTTGATTCTGATATTTCTTCCCTTTGCCGTTAGTCCGGATGCCCGGCTTCATAAATCCATATTTATCAAAGCTGTATTTAACGCCATTTATGGTAATTCTTTTATTTTTGACCACATAACCATTTTTATCAAAATAACATCGTTTGTTATTGATCGTCTTCCACTTATTTGCTATGTACTGGTTCTTTTCATTTCGGAAACGCCAACCCCTGGAAGTTTTCACAAGCCCTTCCACATATTTCCCGTTTGCCTCCAGATATCGTTTTCCTACCCATCCCTGTGTAACGGCGTAACCCTTCTTATTAAAATAATAACGATTCCCATCGATGGTTTTCCACTGACTTTTCAGATATCCCTCAGAACCATTCTTATAGCGGTACCCTTTCTGGGTTTTCTTAAAACTCACTATCCACCGGCCTTTGGAATTTACGTACCGGTCACCAATCCAGCTGCTTTTTTGCAATCTGCCGCTCTTCGTATAATAATACCAGCCTGTACTTTTATGCTTCCAGGCTGCATCCGCCTGAGATACAGCTGATCCGCCCAATAACATAATCAGAATTAATGTGAACGGAATAAAAATTCGTTTCTTTAATTGGTTCATTTAACTCTACCCCCACTTCATCTTTCTAACCAGCACGCGTTTGAAAATTGATTTCCGCTATCACAAAACAAATTTAAAACACGCTCTGGCTCTTAGAAATATTATACATGATTTTATAAGATTAACCAAATCAAATTTGCCATATATAACTTTATGAAATAAGCACTACAGAAAAATAAAAATGCGCCGATGCCAAGATGATCTCTTGGCACCAGCGTAATTTATTTTATGTTATCCCGCAATATGAAATTGAGCAATGATATTTGGATCAGATTGTTCCATCCCAGGTAGAAACCGTTTTTGCTTTCTTCTCTTCTTCGTCAAACCACCGGGTTGTCACTACTTTTCCTTCTGTATAGAAACGGTATCCGTCTTTTCCAAGGCAATGCAGATCTCCAAAGAAAGATTTCTTATGGCCATTGAACGGGAACATGCCCACCGGAACCGGAATACCTACATTGACACCCACCATGCCTCCGTCGGTACGCCGTGAAAATTCTCTTGCAAAATGTCCACTCTGTGTAAAGATTACAGAACCATTTGCATAGGGATTTGCATTCATAACCGCAAGTCCTTCCTCGAAATCTTTCACGCGTTTGATGCAGAGAACCGGACCAAATACTTCTCTGTCTCCAATCGTCATTCCCGGTTTCACGTGATCAAAGATCGTAGGTCCTACATAACAGCCATTCTCATATCCCGGGACCTGAATATCTCTTCCATCTAAGATCAGTTCTGCACCCTCTTCAATTCCTTTTGCGATCCAATTTGTTACAAACTTCTTATGGCCTTCATTTACTACCGGACCCATGCCTGTTGTTTTGTCGTAAGCCGGACCAACTTTGATTTCTTTAGCTTTTTCTACAATAGCACGAACCAGATCATCTGCAATATCTTCCTGGGCTACAACTACCGGAAGTGCCATGCAGCGTTCACCGGCACATCCAAATGCTGCATTAATAATACCGGCTGCTGTTCTTTCGATTGGTGCATCATTCAACACCAGTGCATGGTTTTTCGCTTCACAAAGAGCCTGAACACGTTTTCCATTTGCTGCTGCAGTTGAATAAATATGTAATCCTACTTCCGTTGAACCTACAAAAGTAATTCCTTTGATATCCGGATGTTCTAAGAACATTTCCGCTTCATTTCTGGAACAGGTTACGATATTGATTACGCCATCCGGAAGTCCTGCTTCCTTATATAATTCAGCGATGCGCATACAGGTCTGAGGTGTAAATGTTGCGGCCTTTATTACAATGGTATTTCCACAGGCGATGCACATTGGTGTCATCCATCCCATAGGAATCATTGCCGGGAAGTTAAATGGAACTATTCCTGCAAATACACCCAGGGGTTCACGATACATTACCGTATCAAAACCGGAGGAAGCATCCATGAGACTTTCACCCATCATCAATGATGGTGCAGAAATCGCCTGTTCCGTTCCTTCTTTTGCTTTCAGGACATCTCCTTCTGCCTCAACCCATGCCTTGCCATTTTCTCTTGCAACCAGTTCTGTCAGTTCATCCATATGGGTGATCAGCAGATCTCTCAGCTTATAAAGAATCTGTACACGTTTGATTACAGGTGTTCCTGACCAGCCCGGAAAAGCTGCCTTTGCTGCTGCAATGGCTTCTTCCACTTCTTCGGAGGTACAGCAAGGTACTTTTGCAGTAATTTCGCCGGTACTTGGATTGCAGGCATCCGTATAACGTTCCGTCTTAGATTCTTTAAACACACCATTTACATAATAACCCAGTTTCTTAACATCGCCCATGATAAATCCTCACTTTCATATTTGTGGTAAACTATTGTAATTTCTTGATTACATTTTGGATATATCTTATATTATCACAGAACTTAACCAAAATCAACACAAACTTTTCGTTATTTTATTCACAAAATAATCAGGATATTATCTGTGAGCACTCATGTGTTCCTAATCTTCAATTATCTATATATTTTTATGATTGGCGGGCTTTGGTGCGCCTCAGAACTGCATATCTTCCTTACTGATAATTCATTACACAATATCAGCTATTCAATACATGCCCTGACTTAGTTTTTACGTCAGTTGGTATAATATGAATTATAAATATATCAGGAGGAAACAGATATGAGAAAGAGAAATTATTTACAGAAACTATTTATTTTGGCAATTTTATCACTTATGTTTACCCTTGTGCTGGGAATGACAGCACTGGCAGCATCCAAGACGTCGTCACTTCGCAATAACAAATGGTATACGGATAAAAGTTATGGCAATAAACAGACAGTATATCATAAGATTAAAGTTACAAAGCCAGGTCTGATTTCTGTCTCGGGATACCGCTTTAGTACATACACCAGTTATAAATGGCCTATGGGAATCCGGTTATGTAACAGTCGGAAAAAGGAATTAGATACTTTTACAAAATATACTTCGGGAAGCAACAGCTCAAAACAGTACTATTGTGTGAAAAAGGGAACTTACTACATTAAAACAAATGACAGCAGCTACAAATTAAAATACAGTTTTAAAGCAATTTCGGATAAAAGTGGTTCGAAACAATCCAATGCAAAGAACCTTCCCCGTAATAAAACGGCACAGGGAACCCTGTTACTGGGTGAATCCCCTTCTAAATCTGACTGGTACAAAATCGTTTTACCTGCACCGCAAAGGATCAGTTTTACATACGGTGCCTTGGCTAATAACAACTGGATAGAATTTAAAATCGTATCGGCAAGCCCCTATATTAGGATAGATAATGCATCAACTTATCGGGTAAATTCTACTAAGACAGAAACTACCCAATCTGTATTTCCTGCTGGTGTCTATTACATTCAGGTATTCCGGGAAGGTTATAAATCCGCGTGTAATGGTTCCTATACTTTAAAATGGAAATAAACGTGCACTTTACAGACCAGGAAAACATTTCAAGTTCATAAAGAAAAAAAATCCCCGCAGACACCTGGAACCCAGGAATCTGCGGGGATTGCTAATCATCAAATTATTTTAATGTAACTTTAGCGCCTTCTGCTTCTAATTTAGTCTTTAATTCTTCAGCTTCTGCTTTAGAAACGCCTTCTTTAACAACCTTAGGAGCTCCGTCAACTACTTCTTTAGCTTCTTTTAAGCCTAAGCCTGTAGCTTCACGAACAACTTTGATAACTTTAACTTTGTTTGGTCCAACTTCTGTTAATTCTACGTCGAACTCATCTTTTTCTTCTGCTGCTTCTGCTGCTCCGCCTGCTGCTGCTACTACAACACCTGCTGCTGCAGATACACCAAATTCTTCTTCACATGCTTTTACTAAATCGTTTAATTCTAATACAGATAATTCTTTGATAGCATCAATAAATTCTGCTGTTGTTAATTTTGCCATTTTATTTTCCTCCATATAATTTTTAAATTTTTTACGGATACCCGATTTCCCGGTTCCAAGTTTACGTTGAATTCTTAAGCTTCTTTTGCTTCTGCAATCTGATTAAGAACACGAGCAAGATTTGTAATAGGTGACTGGATACTTCCAAGTAACTTGCCAAGAAGTTCTTCTCTTGACGGAACGGAAGCTAATGCCTGTACGCCTGTCTCATCGTAGTAAGCTCCTTCTACGACACCTGCGATCAATTTGATAGCCGGAACAGTCTTTGCATGTTTTGCTAAGATTCTTGCCGGAGCAGTTGCGTCTTCTTTCGAAATTGCAATTGCATTTGGTCCTTCCAGATGTTTGCCGAGTGCTTCGCAATCTGTATCTTTGAATGCAAAGTTCATCATTGTATTTTTGTATACTTTGTAAACAACGCCAGCTTCTCTAAGCTCTTTACGAAGAGCTGTGTCCTGTTCCACGCTGATTCCACTGTAAGTTACTAAAATAACTGATGCTGCATCTTTGATATTTGCGCTAATCTCTTCAACAACTGGTTTTTTAAGTTCAACTTTTGCCATGAATGGTGCACCTCCTTATGTTAGTATGTGTACCGCCGTAAAAAAACCTCTTTGTGCAAGACAAAGAGGTTTCATAAATCATTCTTATAAGAACTCATTACTCCTCGGTAGGCGTTTTCACCTTATGCCTTGCGGCACCTACTGTCTTCGGCAGTTTTCTAATAGACTATAGCATAGTATGTCTGAATTTGTCAAGCAAATTTTAACATTTTTTCTGCTCATCTTACTCTTTAATTTTTTTATGGAACTCCTGTAAGGAATGAACCTCTAAACGATCTCCCTTTTTCACTGCCTTAATTCCTTCTGCCGTAGCTTTTGCGGCAGGCCTAGTTGTCATATAAAGAAATTTTTTCCACAGGGGCT
>UQGG01000092.1 GCA_900540475.1 uncultured Robinsoniella sp.
CAAAAATGAATAAGTCTGTAAGCTGTTTTTCTTGCTTACAAACCTATTATACGAGGAGGATGCTTATGAAAAAAGCTGATGTCAGACAGAAGCAGAATCTAAGATATCTGCCCCTTCCCCAAAAGGAGGTCATCTACTGGAAAACAGGAGCATTATGCCGTCATTTTGGCATATTGGAAAACAGCCGGAAAGACGGCGCATGGATAGCGAAGAAACTGTTCCGGCGTTTTGCGGGAATGTATCAGCTGCCAGTGAATTATGAAACGGTGGCAGCAAAAGCATATCTTTTGCAAAATATTCATAAGGGGATTTTGGAAGCATCGAAACATTCATATGCGGGGGAAATTATTATGACACATCCTCTGAAAGCATTGTCTGAGGAGGAAAACCGTATGCTGGCTGCAGCGGTCAGCTGTATAAATTCAGAGGACCCTTTGGAAGAATCCCTAAAGTGGAGTATGAAAAGATACGGGATAGGTATGGACAAAGCCAGCGTATTAAAATTATTAGCAGAAAGCGTTATTCTGGCTGGGGAGCAGATGATCCAGCAGAAAACCCAAAAAAGCAACGATGAGTCTGCCCGGCATTCTTCTTGCAATTTCCCTAAGAAGCTGTCTGATTATATGGCATTACAGATACAGGAAATCTCCGCACTGAGCAGTGATGCAATTAATCTGTCCAGCCCTGAGATCATCCATGATACCCGAGTGGCTTTTCGAAAGCTGCTGTCTCTATCGGTAATATTTGGCGGATACATAAGCGACAGGTGGCAGCAGGAATGCGTAATCAGGTTAAAGGAAAACCTCAAGATACTGGGCAGTCTGAGGGATCTGGATATAATGCAGGAAAAGACGGTGTATTTTTTGAAAAAAAGTGGATATAACATAAAAGATGTTCCTGTTTTGTGGAAAATGATAGGGGAGAACAGAGACAGCCGTTTAAGTGAAGCATCAAGTCATTGCAGTTCAGCCTCATATGAATCGTTTGTAAGGGACATCGGGTCCCACTTAGAAACGGGCGTATGCAGACCGGTTCTGACAAAAGGAGGGAAAGTGATGGTTTTTCAGAGCCGTCAGGTAATGGAAGCCAGCCTCTTTCAGTGCGGTACACAGTTAAAGGCCTATGATGAATGGATCAATGGGCTGGATGTCCCTGAACCGGTGCTGCACCAGATGCGGATTGCGTTTAAAAATATGCGCTATGTCCTGGACTTTTTTCGGGAAGAGTCAGGAGAAAAAGGGCAGAAGCTTATGAATAGCTGCATCTGGTTTCAGACGGTAATCGGAGATCTGCATGACGAAACGGTATTGACAGGCAGGCTGCAGGACCTGCTGCAAGCAATAAAAGCCCGAGGTGGCGGGAAAGATGAGATACGGATTATAAAAAGCTTTATAGATTTTTCCCAAAATGAAAGAATGGAATTACTGGTGGTATTCAGAAAAAAATGGAAGAAGTTTTCCGCCCGGAGTCTGAATATTACACGAACCAAGAGGTAAATAATAATGAATTCAGGAGAATGACAGAATGATAGATCAATTAAATATCAGGCTTGAAAAGCCGGAGGATTACAGAACGGTAGAAGAGCTGACCCGAGAAGCATTTTGGAATGTCTATGTACCGGGGTGTACAGAACATTTTATGATCCATAATCTGAGAGATCAAAAGGAATTTATCAAAGAGCTGGATCTGGTAGCGGAATTGGATGGAAAGATTGTAGGGCACATTGCGTATACGCTGGGCGCTATAGTGACGGATGCCGAAGAGGCATTTGAGGTGGTGTGTTTTGGACCGGTGAGCGTACATCCTGATTATAAAAAGAAAGGAATCGGTTCAACACTGATCCGTTACTCTCTGGAAAAGGCGAAAAAGCTTGGATATCAGGCAGTTTGCATATTCGGGGATCCACGGTATTACAGCAGATTTGGATTTCACTGTGGAGAAAAATATGAGATTAAGACGGAAGACGGCAAATATGCAGTGCCGATGCAGCTTCTGGAATTAATACCCGGGGTCCTTAATGGAATTCAGGGAAGATTTATTGAGAGCAGTGGATTTGAAGTAAAGGAAGAGGAATTCGAAGCATTTGAGCGTACTTTTCCTCCCAAAGAAAAAAAGGAAGAGGAATCCCAGATCGATTTCCGGGTTCTGGTAAACTTAAGGTTTTAGTGAAACAAAACGGAAAATGGAAAGCAATCGTGAAGAAATACAGCTGGACATAAGAGCAATTTTACAAATGCGCTCGGATGGTCCAGCTTTTTTTGCGTGTCGAAAAGTAGGAAATAAGGGGCAATGCGATGGTGATATTGACAGTAAAATAAAATATTTGACATTATTCTAAAAAACATGCTTGACAAAATTATGTACATTATATATAATTCTAAATGTAGAGCACACGTGTACGCAAATAAAGTTCACCAAAAAATGTCTCGGTAAAAACAATATTCGGGGGGACTATTGGTGATAACCACCAGGGACTGTTTAAAGCAGTCACCAGACAGTATTCATTCTATATGGAGGTAGAATATGAAAGCGAAAAAGTTTTGGAGTGTATTATTAGCAGTTAGTTTGACAGCAGGTGCATTAGCAGGATGCGGGGGAAGCACATCAGGAAGTAAAGAAACAACGTCCGGAAATGAAAGCGCAAGTACGAAAGGGGCCGGAGAGTCCGGAACAGCAGGCGAAGAAAAGAGAACAGATACTGCAGCTGCAGGAGAAGAGACATCAGGAGAACAGACATCAGGGGAACAGTCATCTGATGGGCAGTCATCCGGTGAAGCGGTAACCCTGGATTTCTGGAATGTATTTACCGGTTCCGACGGAGATATTTTAAGAGAGATCGTGGATAACTATAATGCTGTGAATACGGATAACATTACGGTTAATATGGATATCATGCCAAATGATACGCTTCAGCAGAAACTGCCAGCAGCAATTGCCACGAATACGGCACCTGATTTTGTTCTGTTTGGTATAGAGAATATCGCACCTTACGTTAGTAATGACTCTTTAGAGGATATTAGTGATTTTTGGGAAACAACAGGGGTGGACAAAACGAATTTTCTGGATAATGTAGTGGATCTTTCCTGTGTGGACGGAAAATTATACGGTGTACCAATGCAGTATAACGTGCAGTACCTGTATTGGAATAAAGATATGTTTGAAGCAGCAGGTCTTGACCCGGAGACACCCCCTGCAACCATGGACGAATTAGCACAGTTTGCGGAAAAACTTACGGACGAGTCTAAGAGACAATATGGACTGGCACTGCCCACAAATGTCACCTATATGCAATTCTTATGGGCAAACGGGGGAGATGCGGATGACCCGGTAAAGAATGAAAACTTACTTGATTCTGAAGCAAACGTGAAGACCCTGGAATGGCTGCAGGATCTGGCTGTAAATAAGAAAGTGACTCCCATGAATCTCACGGGACCGGATGCAGATACCATGCTTCAGGCAGGGCAGATTGCAATGTATATGAGCGGACCATGGCAGATCAACGGTTTAAAAGAAGCAGGGATTAATTTTGGGATCGCACCTTGTGTATCCGGCAGTGACGGTGCCTATTCTCCGGCAGGCGGATGCAGTTACATGATTCCAAAGGGAATTGACGAAACGAAAAAAGCGGCTGTCTACAAATTTATGAAATATTGGCTGTCCGATGATACACTGAAGGAATGGTCACAGAGAAATGGATTCCCGGTATGGTCCAAATCACTGCTGGAAGATCCGGAAATTAAAGATGATGAAGTATTGAACTCCATATCCAAGGCAACGGAGATTGGCAGATCCTATAATCTGGGATATTCACTGGCAAGCCAGATTGATAACGATGTTATGATTCCCATGTTTGAAAAAGTAATTACAGGAGCGGCAGCCCCGGACGCAGCATTGGGAGAAGCGGTTACAGCAATGGATAAAGTGCTGGGGAAATAAAGGTATTGCGTATAGTACTACGGAATATGGAATGCAATGTAAAGGTTGAAAGAAAATGAATAATAGAAAGGAAGCCACGGTATCTTTCTTTCAACCTGTCTTATTGTGGCAGTATTGCAGGCATCGTTGCAATATGCAATGGGTAAAACAATGAAGAAACCAAAAAAATATCGGACGCATAATCAGAAATGTGCGTATTTGTTTATTTTGCCGTCGATGATTATTTTAACAATATTTGTGTTTATACCACTGGTGTCCTCGCTGGTGATCAGCCTGCTGAATATGAATATCTTTATGAAAGATATTTCATTCGCGGGACTTACAAATTTCAAACAGCTATTCCAGGATTCCCGGGTGGGAAACGCTACTTTTAACAGCTTGTATTTCACACTTTTTGAAGTTCCCCTACAAGTGGGACTGGCACTGCTTCTGGCAATGTATGTAGCGAAAAATAACAGATATACCAAACTGCTGCGGTCTACTTATTATCTGCCCTTTGTATGCTCCATGACTGCTATCAGTATTATATGGTCCATGCTTCTGGATCCCAACATGGGACTGGTTCCTTACTGGCTGGAGCAGGCCGGATTGAAATCCATCTCCTTTTTAAAGGATCCGAATCTGGCAATGCCTACGGTAATTGCAGTTACAGCATGGAAAGGCTTTGGCTATACGCTGACCTTGATTACGGCTGCGGTCCTGAATATTTCGGCATCTCTTTATGAAGCAGCGGACATGGACGGCGCGGGACAGTGGAAGAAATTTATCCATATTACAATACCGGGGATCTTTCCCACCATCAGCTTTTGTGTGGTCACAACGACCATAAGTGCCCTTCAGGTATTTGACCAGACTTATGTCATGACTCAGGGAGGTCCGCTGAACAGGACGGAGACGGTGGTGCAGTATATTTATGACAGAGGATTTCAGACCGCACCCTATGATCTTGGGTATGCTTCTTCCATATCCGTATATCTCTTTGTGATTATAGCGGTTATCACGTTTGTACTAAAGAAGTTTGTACTGAATAAGGGGGAGGAAGCAAATGATTAAAAAAAGATCCCTTGGAAATATCGTTGGCGTTATCTTAACGCTGTTTGTAGCCCTGACGGTTGTCATTCCCATTTTGTGGCTGCTGGTATCTTCCTTTAAAACGGATGTTGGCGTTATTCAGTATCCACCGAAATTTTTCCCGGTGGAATGGACCCTCAACCAGTTTAAGTATGTCACAAAGAGCATTCCTATTTTTGATATGACCAAAAACACTGTGATTTTTGCAGGGGCGGTAACGGTTCTCAGTGTATTTTTTGATTCCATGGCAGGGTATGCATTTGCCAGAATGAATTTTAGAGGATCGGGCGTTATCTTTTCCATTATATTGCTGACTATGATGGTGCCATTTCAGATTATCATGACACCTCTTTACATTGAAGTCTATAAATTAAACCTGTTAGATACTTATCTGGGATTGATACTCCCAAGAGCTACAAGTGCATTTGGCATTTATATGATGCGGTCATTTTTTGCAGGGCTGCCAAAATCCATAGAAGAATCCGGGCGTATCGATGGCATGGGAGAATTCCGGATCTACTGGTCACTGATGCTTCCCCTGTGCAAACCGGCAATTGCAAGCCTTGGCATTTTCCACTTTATGAATAACTGGAATGATCTGCTTTATCCGCTGATGATGTCCAGTTCGGCAGATAAGAGAACACTGTCCGCCGGTCTTGCTGTCCTTGTGGGCAACAAAGTGATCAAATACGGTCCTACCCTTGCGGCGACACTCATTTCACTGGCACCACTATTGATCTTATATATATTCTGCCAGAAATATTTTGTGGAGGGAATAGCTACCGCAGGTATGAAGGAGTAGAGATCCTGAATCGTTATTGCGATTTATGACATGGTGTTGAAAGAAATTACAAAATAGAAAGGAAGCCACAGCGTGAATCTTTCAACCAGATAATTGTGGCTTAATGACAGTAGGTAGAAGAATGAAAAAAGCGGTTATGATTGTAAATAAAAGTTTCAAAAAAGGAAAGATTGATAAACGGATCTATGGTTCCTTTGTGGAACATATGGGGCGTGTGGTGTACTCCGGGATCTACGAGCCGGGGCATCCAACGGCTGATGAAGACGGATTCCGGCAGGATGTTCTGGAAAAAGTAAAAGAAATGGGAGTTACGGCAGTCCGTTATCCCGGAGGGAACTTTGTATCCTGTTATGACTGGCGAGATGGCGTAGGTCCGGTGGAAGAACGGCCCCGCAGGCTGGAAATCGCATGGCGGGCAATTGAAACAAATAAAATCGGAACTAATGAATTTATGAAGTGGGCAGAAAAAGCGGAGATTGAACCGGTTTTTGCAGTGAATCTGGGGACCAAGGGGATTGAAAATGCAGTTTCATTTGTGGAGTACTGCAATATCCCCCAGGGAACTTTTTACAGTGATATGCGTAAAAGCCATGGAGTGGAAAATCCATATGGGATTCAGACCTGGTGTCTGGGAAATGAAATGGACGGGGACTGGCAGATAGGGCATAAGACCGCGGAGGAATACGGACGTCTGGCTCAGGAAACAGCAAAGGCAATGAAACAGGTGGACAGCAGCATCAAAGTGGTCTCCTGCGGCAGCTCCAAATCCGACATGGCAACTTATCCGGAATGGGAAGCCATTACGCTGAATTATACTTATGATTATGTTGACTATATCTCGCTGCACCAGTATTACGACGGGCAGGATAAAGGGACACCTTATTTTCTGGCGCAGTCATTAGATATGGAACGTTATATTAAGACAGTGATCGGTACCTGCGATTATGTGAAGGCAAAAAAGCGTTCGGATAAAGAATTGTACATCAGTTTCGATGAATGGGGCGTGTGGTCCATGGCAGATGTGGAAGTGGCTGCCCAGGTGGATGAAAGTCCCTGGCAGGTAGCGCCAAACTTAAGCGAGCAGATCTACAGCATGGAAGACTCTCTTTTATTTGCCAGTATGCTGATGAATTTCCTGAAATATGCAGACCGCATTAAGATCGCCTGCCAGTCTCTGCTTACGAATATCAGCGCTGCTATTATGACAGAAAAAGGCGGCGGAGTCTGGGTACAGCCAATTTTTTATCCATTTTCCTATACATCCAGATATGGAAGAGGGATTGTTCTGGAGGAAGTATTTGACTGTCCGGCATATGCCTGTGATCTGTTTGGTGAGGTACCTTATGCTGACAGCGTTACGGTATATAATGAAGAAGAGCATGAAGTGGTATTTTTCCTGATCAACCGGAGTGAGGATGAGTCTATCTGTTTTGGATGCGAACTGCAGGGATTTCAAGTGGAGGAAATCGCAGAGCAGGTAACTATGAGCTGTGAAGATAAGAAAATGACTAATTTAGTCCGCCACGATGCGGTGAAGCCCCGCAGGGTATCTGGAGGAAAAGTGGAAGGAAACCGTGTGGCATGTGAGCTGGAACCCCTGTCCTGGAATATGATCCGGGTAAAAGTACGTGTGTGATAGCATCTCGTGCCTCCGCACCGGAAATTCATATTGTAAACCCATATGGATTGTAATAGAATAAAATGCAAGAGGGGGTATAAAGATGGGTATTACTACGAAGGATCTGGCTCTGCTGTGCGGCGTGTCCAGGACAACCGTTCACCGGGCGCTTCACAATACAGGAAGAATTAATGAAGAGACGAAAGATATGATTCTGAAAATAGCAAAAGAACATGACTATCGTCCCGACATGCTCGCAAGGGGGCTGGTTAAGGGAAAAACATTTTATATCGGCGTTGTAATTATGGATTCCGACAACCGTTATTTTTCCCAGATGTTAAATGCAATTGTAAGAGAGGCCAGGAAGATCGATTATTCCGTGAATATCGCCTTCCATGAAAATAAATCAGAAATAGAACGGGAGCAGCTGTGCCGGCTGGCGGATTACCATATGGACGGGATCATTCTTTCCTCCATTAACAAGGGGGAGGAGTATAAAGAATTTTTAAAAAGTCTTGAAATCCCCATAGTAACCATCGACAACAAGGTGGCGAAAGGAATTCCTTTTGTTGGAATCGATGGAAAAAAAGCCGCGGCAGAAGCTGCAAGAAAGATAGTCGAAAAGCAATATGAGCGGGTCATTTTCGTATGCCCGCCGCTCGCGGATGCACGGAGAGAAAATGTCTATGTGCATGAAGAAAGGGCAAAGGGATTTAAGGAAACAATGGATGGTTATCCGGAAGTGGAACAGGGGTTGATTCAAAGCTGGGAATACCAGGAGGCTGCATATCAGGAAATCAGCAGAGGGGATAAGCACACAGCTTTTTTCTGTACCTCTGATATGATCGCGCTGGAATTAATGAGGTATCTGCAGATGAAAGGGAAAAAAGTAGTGGAGGATTATGGAATCATGGGATTTGATAATATTGATATACTGCGCTATGTATCCCCTCGGCTGTCCACGATTTATAATTCTGTGGAGGAAGTGGCAGAGACTTCTGTAAGTCTGCTCTTTGATCTCATTAATGAAAAGAAAGTAAAAAAAGAACGTATAGTAAAGTATCGGCCGGTAGATGGCGATACGCTGGGATGATGATCTATATGTCAGCGGAGGCAGAATGGATATAAAAGAGGAAATAGCTGAAATAAAAGAAGAAATAGTAGAAATAGATAAAATAAAAGAAATAGGTAAAATAAAAGAAATAGAAAAGATGGAACAAGAGCAAAATGAAAAACTGATTGAAGAAATCAAAGAGGAGCCCACAAAAAAACTTAGCGGAAACCTGAACTATAACACGCCATGGATATTACAGAGGGCAGATCCATATGTTTACCGCCACAGCGATGGCTGGTATTATTTCACTGCATCGGTACCAGCTTATGACGGCATCGTTCTGCGCCGTGCCAAAAGCTTAGAAGAACTGCCGGATGCACAAGAAACAGAGATCTGGCACAAGCATCCCAGCGGGAACATGAGTGAGCACATCTGGGCACCGGAGCTGCATTATCTGGATCAGAAATGGTATCTGTATTATGCAGCAGGTGACAAAGAGGATGTGTGGGCTATCCGCCCCTATGTGCTGGAATGCTGTGATGAGAATCCAATAACCGGATCCTGGACGGAAAAGGGGATGATGCAGTGCGCAGATGAGGATGAATTTTCATTTCGCGGGTTCTCTCTGGATGCTACCGTTTTTGAAAACGGGGGCAGGTACTTTTATGTATGGGCGGAAAAGGTGGGAGTTGGAAAACAGATTTCCAATCTGTATATTGCAGAATTAGAATGTCCGTACCGATTAAAAACCGTTCAGGTTCTTCTGACCACACCGGACTATCCCTGGGAGCGTGTTGGCTTCTGGGTAAATGAAGGACCCGCAGTAATAAAAAGGGATGGACGGATATTTCTGACCTATTCCGCAAGCGAAACCGGAGCAGCTTATTGTATGGGCATGCTCAGTGCGGACAGTGACAGCGATCTGCTGGATCCGCTTTCCTGGAAGAAAGAGCGTATGCCTGTTTTAACCTCAGAGGAAACCTTGGGCATTTACGGACCTGGGCATAATTCATTTACTACGGATTCGCAAGGAAATGATATTATGGTGTATCATGGGAGGACGGAGAAAGAGATTACAGGTGATCCCTTATATAATCCGAATCGCCATGCTATGTTAATGAAGGTGAAATGGAATGAGGCGGGGTCCCCGGTTTTTCGAATTGAATAAAAGAATCTTAATAAAAAAATCTTAATAAAGAATCTTATCTATAGGCTATTAAGCGCCAAATTAACATAACAAAGACCGCTATGCACACCCTTCATTTGTAAAGGATCTCCCACAAAATGTGAGACACAACGGTCAGAAAGTAATTGATGTATATATTCCGGAACTTCCGGCAGTTGTATAGCTGCCGGAAGTTCTTTTATCGTACGTCTTTAATTTTCGTTATATTATCGTTTAACTATCGTTTTTTCATTTCAAAAAATATCAGATGTGCTTCTGGCTGAGCCTGTATGGTTAATTTTCCGGCAGAGATTTCGGCACCATCTCTTTTTTCTAAAGTCACGTCATTTAACTGTACACGCCCATCTATTAATACCAGATATGCCTGACGTCCCGGTTGAATCTCATATTCCAGGGATTTATGCGCAATGAGCTGGGTTACATAGATGTTCATATCCTGATGAATGCGTATGGGAGCGGATCCGGTTTCTGAGGAAACTATCTGCGCCCATTGATTCAGACGGTTGCTCCAGGGGAAATGATAGTCGCCGTATTGGGGGATATAATCGGCAGCATCCGGTAAGATCCAGATCTGCAGCAGGCGCAGGCGTTCTTCGGATTCATTTAATTCACTGTGAGAAATACCGGTTCCGGCACTCATGTACTGAATGTCTCCGCGGGTAAGCGTCCTTTTGTTGTCCATGCTGTCACCATGGGTTAACTCACCGTCTACCACATAGGTGATGATTTCCATGTTTTTGTGGGGATGTGTATCAAATCCGGTATGTGGCTGAATGATATCGTCGTTTATGACGCGAAGGGCACCATAACGGATATTGTCGGGATTGTAGTATTCGGCAAATGAAAAGTGAAACCAGCTGTTCAACCATCCCAGCTCACTTCTGCCCATCTTACTGTGGTCTGCTTTTTTTATCATAAGAAACCTCCATATTATAGCATGCATGTTAACATGCTCCGATGTATTGTTACCATTGCTGTTTCATCATTTGCTCCCGGTCGTATTTGTAGTATACACATATCATAAGCTTTTAATCTTAAAAAGGCAATTTTTTTTTGTAATTGAGTTTATATATTTTTTATAATTCAGGGATTGACAATTTAAGTTTACAGGCATATACTTATCGAAGTAAATGATTAACCATGTTAATTAATATCGTGGATAAGCAATGAAGCGATAAAGAATAAGATGTGTGGAAGGAAAGGAGTTTGGATATGAGTGAAAAAAATTTAAAGGAAGAGTTTATCAGGGTTTCACATCGCATGAGAAGGCTGAATATGAGCCATGTATTTTGCAATGTATCGCAAGGAGAATTCTTCGCACTGGAAATGCTTCGCAAGTTTCAGCAGAGAGCAGGAGACAGCCAGGGCGTCATAGTATCGGATCTGGCAAAAAGCCTGCGGGTTTCACCTCCCGCAGCATCAAGGCTTCTTCGCAATATGGAAGAAAAAGGGCTGATTCGAAGAGAAGTAGATAAAAATAACCGCAGAAATACCTATGTGTATCTTACTGAAAAAGGAATGGAAAGCCGGGATATAGCAGCAAAGGCTATGGATGACTTTTCCGAAAAGGTTATGAAACGCATGGGAGATGAAAACGTAGAAATGCTGATCAGCCTGATTCATAAGATGACGACCATTATGGAAGAGGAATTGACAGAAACCGGGAAAGGAGATCGGGATGAAGAAACTTTTTAAATATTTAAGTGAGTGCAAAATGCTGATTTTGTGTATTGTACTTCTTTTGGTAGTGCAGGCTTACTGCGATTTGGCATTGCCCTCCTATACTTCCGACATTGTAGATGTAGGGATCCAGCAGGGAGGTATCGCCAACGTGGCTCCGGATCAGATGCGCCAGGAAACCATGGAAAGCCTGTGTCTGTTTTTAACCGATGAGGAAGAGAATACAGTGAAAGCTGCTTATGATAAGCAGGAGGATGGCTACCTGCATCTGAATAAAGAAGGTAAAAAAGAAGTTGAGAAACTGGATGGAATCCTGGGAACGCCAATGCTGCTTCTCTCCAGCGCCAAAGAGTCAGGGCAGGTGGATATTGATCAGATCAAACTGGCTCTCGCATCCGGAATGATGACAAAGGACCAGATTCTTCAGATGAAGGACCAGGCGATGGAAAAGTTTGGGGACTACAGTGACTCTATCATAAAGCAAAAAGCGTTACTGTTTGACAAGGAAGAGTATCAGGCGATGGGAATTGACCTGGGAGATTATCAGATCAATTATTTGATTCACGAGGGGTTAATGATGCTTGCGCTGGCTATTGTATCCATGATCGCAGCCGTTTTCGTGGGAATGCTGGCATCTTATACCGCTGCAAAGATCGGTATGACCCTGCGAGGCAGAGTATTTAAAAAAGTCCTGTCATTCTCCAATACGGAGATGGACCAGTACTCTACAGCGTCTCTGATAACCCGCAGTACCAACGATGTTCAGCAGATCCAGATGGTGTCGGTTATGCTGCTGCGCATGGTGCTCTATGCACCGATTCTGGGCATAGGCGGCATTATCAAAGTCGGGTATACGGAGACGGGGATGGGATGGATTATCGGTGTGGCTGTGGGAGCGATTATTCTTTTAGTTGGAATTTTATTCTCCGTGGCAATGCCAAAATTCAAGAAAATGCAGACACTGGTGGATAAATTGAATCTGGTTTCCAGGGAAATTCTAACCGGTATTCCTGTAATCCGTGCTTTCAGCAGAGAAAAATATGAAGAGAAACGATTTGCAAAAGCCAATCTGGATTTAAAGTCCACACAGTTATTTACAAACCGCGTCATGACATTTATGATGCCGGCAATGATGCTGATTATGAACTGTATTACGGTTATGATTGTCTGGTTTGGTGGCAAGGGGATTGACGCTGGAAATCTTCAGGTTGGTGATATGATGGCATTTATCACGTATACCATGCAGATTGTCATGTCCTTCCTGATGTTAACCATGATCTCCATTATGCTTCCAAGAGCAGGGGTTTCTGCAAACCGTATCGGCGAAGTAATTGAAACCGACGTAGTCATTAAAGATAAAAAAGATACCATGGATAACAGCAGAACGCAATGGAATGGAACGATTGCATTTGAGGATGTATCCTTCCGTTATCCGGGGGCAGACGAAGACGCACTGGAGCATCTGAACTTTACTGCAAGGCCGGGGCAGACCACTGCAATTATCGGAAGTACGGGATGTGGAAAATCCACACTGGTACATCTGATTCCCAGGTTCTATGATGTAACCGGCGGCAGAATAACACTGGATGGTATTGATATCCGGGATTTATCCAGAAATAAGTTAAGAGAATTATTAGGATTTGTGCCTCAGAAAGGAGTTCTGTTCTCCGGGGACATTGCATCTAATATTAAGTTTGGTGGGGAAGACATCCCCGATGAGTACATGGAAGAGGCAGCGGGCATTGCACAGGCAACAGAGTTTATCGATACAAAATCGGAGAAATACCATAGCAGCATTTCCGAAGGAGGAAGCAACGTATCCGGAGGACAAAAACAGCGTCTTTCCATTGCAAGGGCAATTGCGAAGAAGCCGAAGGTATTTCTGTTTGATGACAGTTTTTCTGCTTTGGACTATAAGACTGATGTAGTCTTACGTAAAGCGCTGAATGAAAAAATATCAGATGCCACGATTATTATCGTTGCACAGCGTATCAGTACAATTCTACACGCAGATCAGATCATAGTAATAGATGAGGGCAGGATAGCAGGAATTGGCACGCATGAACAATTACTGGAAAGTTGTGAAACATATCTGGAAATTGCCAGATCACAGTTATCGGAAGCAGAATTGAAAGGAGGTGCCGCATCATGAGTGAAAGAAGCAGCCAAACACCAAAAATGAAAGCAGGAGGCCATGGTCCCGGGTCCAGAATGGCACCCGGAGAAAAGGCAAAAGATTTTAAAGGAACAATCCGCAAACTAGCGGGCTATATGGGCAGTTATAAAATCGCTCTGGTGGGTGTATTGATTTTTGCCATAGGAGGTACGATTTTTGGAATCCTGGGACCCAAAATACTTGGTAAGGCAACAACGGAATTATTTAACGGGCTGGTAGCGAAAGTTTCCGGTACCGGCGGTATAGATTTTACGAAACTGGGACGGATCCTGTTATTTCTGCTAGGTTTGTATTTATTTAGTTCCTGTCTGTCATTTGTACAGGGGTGGATTATGAGCGGCATTTCACAGAAGCTCAGTTACCGTTTCCGTGAAGAGATTTCTCAGAAAATCAACAGGATGCCAATGAAATATTTTGAATCAAAAACCGTTGGAGAAGTGTTATCCCGCATCACCAATGATGTGGATACATTGGGGCAGAGCCTGAATCAGAGTATTACCCAGCTGATTACATCCATTACCCAGATGATTGGTATTTTTATCATGATGATGAGCATCAGTCCCCTTATGACCCTGATCGCCATTGTCATACTTCCAATATCGGCGATACTCATCGGTGTTGTTGTGAAGTGCTCTCAGAAGTATTTCGTGGCACAGCAGAAATACCTGGGTGAGATCAACGGACAGGTAGAAGAAGTATACAGCGGACACAGTATCGTGCAGGCGTTTAACCGGGAGAAAACCGTAGAAAAAGAATTTGATGATACCAATGCAGTACTATTTCAGTCCGCATGGAAATCACAGTTTTTATCCGGAATGATGCAGCCCATTATGGGCTTTATCGGGAACCTGGGATATGTGGCAGTTGCAGTCAGCGGAAGTATCCTGGCAGTCAAAGGTGCTATTGAAGTTGGTGATATCCAGTCCTTTATCCAGTATGTGAAGAGCTTTACCCAGCCGATTGCACAGGTAGCCCAGGTATCAAATATGCTACAGTCAACAGCGGCAGCGGCAGAGCGTGTATTCGAATTTCTCGGTGAGGAAGAAGAAGAACTGGTTGCAAAAAATCCGGTTCAGATTGATAATATAGATGGAAGGGTTACCTTCGAGCATGTTCATTTTGGTTATGATCCGGATAAAATTATCATTAATGATTTTAACTGTGAGGTAGAACCGGGACAGACGGTGGCTATTGTAGGCCCAACCGGAGCAGGGAAGACGACCATGGTCAAACTGCTGATGCGTTTCTATGATGTAAATAGCGGAAGTATTAAGGTTGACGGACATGACATACGGGATTTTAACAGAAGTGAGCTGAGGGAATATTTTGGCATGGTGCTGCAGGATACCTGGCTGTTTAAGGGAACTATTATGGAGAATATAAGGTACGGACGGCTTGAGGCAACGGATGAAGAGGTTATAGCGGCTGCGAAAGCGGCACATGCACATCACTTTATCCAGACACTTCCCGGAGGTTATCAAATGGAACTCAATGAGGATGCCAGCAATGTATCCCAGGGACAGAAGCAGCTGATCACAATTGCAAGAGCCATATTGGCTGACAATAAGATTATGATACTGGACGAAGCCACAAGTTCCGTAGATACCAGAACAGAATCCAGAATACAAAGAGCAATGAACAATCTGATGAAAGGGCGTACCAGTTTTGTAATCGCCCATCGTTTATCTACGATAAAAGATGCCGACCTGATTTTAGTAATGAAGGACGGCGATATTATAGAACAGGGTAACCATGAAGAGCTGCTTGCAAAAGAGGGATTCTATGCAAGCCTGTACAATTCTCAGTTTGAAGAAATGACAGCTTAAGACAGCTTAAAAGGAGGAAATAGTAAGATGAGCAGAAAATGTATCACAATCGACAGACAGTATGGAAGTGGTGGAAGAGAGGTAGGGAAAATGCTGGCAAAGCGGCTGGATATTCCTTTCTATGACAATGAACTGCTGATGATCGCCGCAGAAAAATATGGTATCAATCCGGGAATCATGCGTGAACATGATGAAAAGAGAAACGGAAGCCTTTTATATAATATAGCGATCATGACAAATGGACAATATGATAAGGTAAACCAGCCCTATAAAATTTTCCAGGCTGAGTGTGATACCATCAGGCGTCTGGCTGAAGACGGTCCCTGCATCTTTATTGGAAGATGTTCCGATTATGCACTGAAGGATAAATGTAAGACACTGAATATTTTTATCTATGCATCTGCAATGGCTGACCGCATCAGCCGGGCAGGCAGCGTGGATAAAGTAGAGAAGAAAAATATCGAACGCTTTATCAAGCAAAAGGATATGCAGAGAAAGAGTTACTATAACTCTTTCACGGAAAAAGAGTGGGGGGATATGGCAAATTATGACCTGTGTCTGAATACCTCCACCCTGGGATATGAGCAGTGTGTGGATATTATTGAAAAAATTTACAGAGGGTAGAGCCTGGCGGCGTACTAGTTTTTATTTAACTTGAAGATAGTGAGTTCATGCAGTTATAAAACATTGAATTTGGGTTTTGCTGAGGAAGGACGCTTTGTAAATGATAGGTAGTGTAGGTCAAGATGGGCGTGGGAAACTGGTATGGACTCCGTCAGCTGGCCGCAGAACTGGTATTTTCTAACCTTTCCGAAGCGCTTTTTGGCGGCACGCGGGCATTCACCGAGAAATCCTGATGCATTTCTCGGTTCA
>UQGG01000093.1 GCA_900540475.1 uncultured Robinsoniella sp.
CAAAAATGAATAAGTCTGTAAGCTGTTTTTCTTGCTTACAAACCTATTATACGAGGAGGGATTAAATGAATGAAATTATTTTAAAACTCTATGAATTCCTGACAGTTCTCGCCCCGCTTATGATCTTCTGCATAATAAGATATAAGGGATATATACAAAAAGGCATTGACGGAACGAAAAGGCATTTTGTATTGGTGTTCTTATTTGCCTGCTATATTTTTGCGGTCTTTTATCTGACGGGGGCAGGAACGCTGTTTGATTTAACGATGTATGGTATAGAAGTGCGTGCAGGAGAGGTTAACCTGTTGCCATTTTCTAGGGACATAGATCTGACGGGGTATGTGCTTAATATCCTTTTATTTGTACCGCTTGGGTTTCTTCTGCCGGTTATTTGGCCAAGGTCAGGAAAGCTTACTTATATGGTGTTATTCGGATTTTGCTTTTCCCTGGTGATAGAGATCAGTCAGTTGTGCAATCACAGGAGGACGGATGTGGATGACCTGATTATGAATACAATAGGTGCAGTTATCGGATATCTGTTATACGTAATCCTGAATAAAATAATGAAATGGAAGCCTAAGCGTAACGATTATTTCAAATATGAGCCTGTTCTCTATATCAGTGTCATGTTTGTGGGCAGATTTTTATTATTTAATGAGTTTGGATTAGTGAAAATCCTCTATCATATCTGATGATTTTTAATGAAATCTAATTGTCAGTAACTAAAAACTGATTGGTATTTATTCTGCAGTAAATGGAGAAAAGAAAAGTGGATAGTAAAATTCTATTGGTTGATGATGAAAAAGATATAACTGATTTAATCGAAGAAGTCCTTATAATGGATGGATTTCGAAATATAAAAAAAGTACATAACGGCAGAGATGCGGTGAATTTGTGTAAAAGTTTTGAACCGGATGTGGTGATACTTGATGTAATGATGCCGTATTTGGACGGCATTGAGGTGTGTAAGGAGATCCGGCAATTTTCTTATTGTTCGATTCTGTTTTTGTCTTCTAAAAATGATGATATAGACAAGATATTGGGATTATCTAATGGGGGAGATGATTATATCACGAAACCATTCAGCCCCAGAGAAGTCTCTTTCCGAGTGAAGGCGCAGCTGAGGAGGCAGCAATATTCCAACGGTATGCTTCAGGATAAACATATGGTATATGCAGCAGGAATGCTGAGCGTTGATATGGAAAGCGGTCTTGCCTGTAAATCCGGACAAGTATTGAATTTAACCGGAAGGGAATTTTTACTGCTATCTTTTTTTATTCAGAACAAGAATAAAATTATCAGCAAAGAGCGCATTTATGAACAGATCTGGGGTGAATACAGCAGCATTTGCGATAACACAATTATGGTCCATATCCGTCATTTGAGAGAAAAAATAGAGACAAACCCTTCAAAACCAAAGCATTTAATAACGATAAAAGGGTTAGGTTATAAACTTCTGGAGAGAGTGGAATAGATGGGGAAATCTGGTTATAAAACAATACTGCGTACGTACATTGCTTTTTTCTCAGTCTTTTTTATTCTTTCATTAACAGGAGTTGGTATTTGTTATTCGCTTATTACGGTACGCCAGCCGGACGGAACACTGATCCGGAGCGATCAGCCAAAAAAGTTTACGGAGGATTTTGTAAAGCAGATTATTTTTATGGATCATAAACCGCTTGTAACCCAGTCCGGATTAAGACAGCTTCAGGAGCAGCAGTTATGGCTTCAGATCTTGGATGGGAAGGGGGAGCGGGTTTATGGTTTTCAGGAGCCGGAAAAGCAGAAAAGCCATTATACCAATGGGGAACTTGTTGAATTGGCAGGGCAGGAAGACAGGCCGGATGGGACGATGTACCTGGGGACCGTTAAAAACAATGAAGAGGAGTTTGTTTATCTCATTCATTTTCCTGTCGCCATTTCAAATGTAACGATGTTTCTGGACGGAAGTAAATTCAGCGGCGGTAAAACGATTATACTTAGCGGGGCAGGAATACTGTTATTGCTTCTTTTGATTTCGGGGATCGGATATGGGTATTGGGTGACAAAGATTATTACCGGAATTACTGCTGCAGTGGGCGATATTGCAAAACGGGAGTATATGCCTGTTGAAAGGCATGGCGTATTTATCGATGTTTATGGAAGCTTAAATACTCTGAATGAGCAAATTCTGAGCAGTGATATGATACAGAAGAATACAGACATTATGCGGGAAGAGTGGATTGCCAATATAACCCATGACTTAAAAACGCCGCTGGCACCCATCAAAGGTTATGCGGAACTTCTTGCAGATGACGGACAGCTGCTTTCCCGGGAACAGGTTCAAAAATATGCTGCTGTTATGCTTCGTAATATTGACTATGCTAACATGCTGGTTAACGACTTAAAGTTAACCTATCAGCTTGAAAATGGAATGCTGCCATTACACCGGCAGAATGATAATCTGATCAGATTTTTGAAGGAACTGTCTATTGATCTTTTAAACACTCCTGAATACGAAAACAATGAGATTGTTTTGGAAACTGATATTTCTGTATTGAATTTTGAATTTGACCCACAGCTGCTGAAGCGGGCATTTAATAATCTGATTGTAAATGCTTTTGTACATGGTAACAAAGATACAAAAGTGGAAATACATATTACGAGAGATGAAAATATTAGGATACTGCTGATTGATAATGGGAAAGGGATGACGGAAGAAGAAGCAGCCAATCTGTTTCAGCGGTATTACCGGGGGACCAATACGGAACAGAAGCCGGATGGTACCGGACTGGGACTGGCCATTGCAAAGCAGATTATAGAACTGCACGCAGGTACGGTTGTCGTGGAAAGTTCCCTGGGAAGAGGAACAGCATTTCATATTTCGTTTCCCGAAATGATAAATGAATGATTTAAGGATAAATAAGGTTGGATGAAAGTGTATATAAGGTTGACAGGTTATCATGTATTTGATAGCTGTCAGCCTTTTTTGTTTTGAAGAAGAGATATAAAAGAATGGAGTAAATAAAGAAAAGTAATTAAAAAAGCAAGGTAATTAAAATGCAAGGTAATTAAAAAAGCAAGGTAATTAAAAAGCAAAATAATTAAAAAGCAAAGTGATTAAAGAGAACAATATAATCAAAGAAAGCAGGTGCAGATTTGAATATTATTTTAAAGTACATTTTCACCAATGTAAAAGAACGGAAAACCCGAACGGCAGTAATGCTGCTGTCCATTGTCTTGTCAACCACGCTGCTGTTTGTTTCCTTTTCCATTGGTTCCTCTTACGAAAGTGCCCAAAGAAAAATGGCAAGAGGAATGGCAGGAACGGCGTCCATTACGGTTAAAAGTGCAGATGCAGATTCGCTGTCCAGACTGGAGGATATTCCCAACCTGGAGAATATACAATCTATTGCAGGAATCTTAGAAAGCAGTGCTCTTTACCATGAAAACGGCTATTTTGAGTCCGTGGATCTGATAGCCGCGGATCTGGAACAGTTAAATCAGATTAATAAACCCCGTTTAGTTAACGGCAGTGAGATCTCCGGCTTTACTGGTAATAAAATTATTCTGCCGGACCGATTTACTTCAAAATATAATATCGTGCAGGGAGATACCGTCACTTTGGAAATAGGAGGGAATCCATATTCATTTGAAGTGTCGGATATTGCAGCCTATGATACCGTATTTTTAAGACATACACGGGGAGTTAATGCATTGCTGCCTCTGGAAACTTTATCTGAGCTCCTGCATAAGGCGGGTGGATTTTCACAAATATTGATTGAACAGAAAGAAGGAGCAGCCACAGAAAGCCTGATTGATGAATTATCCAAACAGCTTCCCGCGGGAAAATATAGGGTGAATACTACTGTAAATGAGGAACAGATCATAGCCGGAGCTAGACAGAAGACAATGCCCTTCTTCCTGATTAGCTTTTTTTCTCTGACAATGAGTGTTTTTATTATTTACAGCAGTTATAAAGTGATTACCCTGGAGCGCCTTCCCATTATCGGAACCTTCCGCAGTATTGGGGCAAATGAGAAAATGGTTAAAAAAATTCTGATGATAGAAAGTATTCTTTATGGATGCCTGGGAGGATTACTGGGGATTCCCATCGGTATTGCAGTTTTGAATTTTATGCTGCACGGACTGGGGAAGTCGCTGGAACAGGGAATCGCCATTCCAACAGTAATTGCTCCAGTGGGAGTGGCGGTGTCTGTGTCCGCTGCGATTATCGTTTCACTGCTCAGCGCCTATATACCGGTTAAACGCGCCAGCCGTCTGCCCATAAAGGATGTGGTATTAGGTACGGTAGAGGAGAAGAATGTTTCAAACAGTACCGTTTTAGGAATTGGAATTGTTATGCTTTTGGTATCCGTTATACTGCCCCGGATAGCCCCGGATCAGCTGCTGTACATAGCAGGAGGTTTTTCCCTGCTGGGATTAATCGCAGCAGCCATTATGCTCATTCCGCTGTTTACTGATCTGGCATCCGTGATCCTGGAGCTGCTTTATGAAAAGATCTGGGGTAACGAGGGAAAATTGGCTGCCAGGAATATGAGGAAGAATAAAAATGTCACACAGAATATTACCTTGCTGTTTATCAGCATTTCGGCAGTCATTGCAATCAGTGTGGTAGGAGATTTTGTGAAAACTTATGTGGGAGATGTATTCCGGGATGCCGAACTGCAGGGATTTGCAGATGGTGAAATGGATCAGGAATTTATTGAGCAGGTAAGGCAAATGGAGGGTATCGATAAAGTTCTTCCCCTTTATGTTATGAATCAAGA
The DNA here is from genome assembly GCA_900540475.1 of uncultured Robinsoniella sp. Taxonomy (GTDB): domain Bacteria; phylum Bacillota; class Clostridia; order Lachnospirales; family Lachnospiraceae; genus Robinsoniella. The sequence continues at coordinate 4,770 of UQGG01000093.1, forward strand.
AATTTCCGGCAATCATATAACATTTTCAAGGATGGAAGGCACCGATGATATTGAGACTTATAGCTCCATGCTGGCAATCCGCTATACGGATCCGGAAATGAAGGAACAGGCGGCAGAAGCTTTTAGAGAGAAACGGGCAATTATTTTAAATGAGGAAACGATTAAGGCAATGGACTGCGGGGTGGGTGATACCATTAAGCTGTCAAATGGAAATGAAGAAATTTCCTACACAGTTGCCGGCAGCTTTAAATCCCGGGCAAGCGATGTTCAGGCTGTGATACCTTCCGAATATGCTGTTGCCGACTTTAACCAGACCAGCTATGGATTTATGGCTTATACTGCGGCGGATCCGGATGCTATTATGATTCAGGTAAGAGAACTGTTCGGTGATACAACTAACTGGAGCCGCACGGTAGAAGAATTTAATCACGATTCCCTAAGTACCATAGGCAGCTTCTTAGCACCTATGAACTATATGACTTATTTTATACTCTTACTTGCGGCTATTGGGATTATCAACAATCTATTGATTAACTATATACAAAAACGGCGGTCCATCGCCATGTATAAGTCGGTGGGACAGAGTAACAGGCAGAATATGAAAATGACATTGATCGAAGGTCTTACATCCGGAATACTGGGTGCTGTCATTGGAATCGTAATTTCTACAATAGAAATACAGACGATCTTCATTGTGGCAGGGCCGAAGATTTCCATGACGCCGGATCTGGATTTCAAAACATTTCTGCTGGCAGGAGGGCTGGGAATCGCAGTTACGCTGATTGGATGCACAGTACCGATTATAAAAGGCAGAAACATGAAAATAGTAGAAGAGATAAAGTTTGAAAGCTCCTTTTAAACTCTTTATCATGCAGTATCCCAGGCGGGACCTGGGATATGCAGGGAAGTTTGATTAAATAATTGAATGTTTAAATAGAACAGGAGGTATCATCATGAGCAAAAACAATCATAATACGGCAATTGAAGCAGTAAATATCAGAAAAGAATTTAACGTGGGCGGTACGGCAAACAGGGTTTTAAAAGATCTGTCACTGGAGGTCATGCAGGGAGAATTTGTCTCCATTATGGGGCAGTCCGGTTCCGGGAAAAGCACCCTTCTATATATTCTGGGGGGACTGGATCAGCCAACGAATGGAAAAGTTCTGATGAATGGGACGGATATCTCACATTTTAATGATGAAAAAATGAGTATGATCCGTCGTAGAAACATAGGATTTGTATTCCAGTTTTATAATCTGATTCCCAATCTGAATGTGGAAGAAAATATCATGCTGCCCCTTTTGCTGGATGGTAAAAAAATGAAAGCATATAAAGAGCAGCTTGATAAAATATTAGAAGTTGTAGGATTGGAAGACAGGCGGAAGCATACACCCCGGGAATTGTCGGGAGGGCAGCAGCAGCGTGTGGCAATAGCACGTGCTTTAATCGGAAATCCGGAAATTCTGTTTGCCGATGAGCCTACCGGTAATCTGGACAGTAAGACTGGGGCGGAGATCATGGAGCTGCTCAAAGATATAAACAGGAAAATCGGACAGACTATTATTATGGTTACCCATTCCCGGGAAGCAGCGGGGTGCAGTGACCGGATTATTAAGGTGCAGGATGGGACGATTGTATAGAATGATGCGGATAATAGAACAGGTGTCCCCGGGCTGCGGTCATTCCACTGCGCCCCTCCCAAATTTCTTCCCGGAAATGCAGACAGCAATTACCGTAATCAATACGCCCGCTAAAGGAATTATAAACATATTTTCGCTGTCAAAGCTTCCGGACAGCCTGCCTAATTCTTCGGTAACCAAAATACCCGGATAATTAAACGGGTAGAGAAGCTTTATAACGGGAATGTTGGAAATTAAGATTCCCGGCAGGATCAAAACCAGACTTACCGCAAGTGTCAGGATTGGTTTTACCAGAGAGACGCACAAAAGCCAGAACACCGCTGCCATTGGAACCGCTGCCAAAAAGAGTTTGATACACCAGATCCCCAGATATCCAATGGGCGTGGCTAGTTCAATGTCTGCAGCCAATCCGGTTATGATTCCGGCAGCTATAAAAAGCAGAAAGTACAGGAGAAGCTCTGTAAACAGCAAGATTAAGATTATAGTCATTTTAGCCAGAGAGACTTTTTGGGGATTGATTGGCAGGGTAAGTGTTTTAATGATGCCTCTTCCCCCATATTCCCTCTGCAGCATCATGGTACAAATCACCACCAGGCTCAATGGCATTAAGTAATAGCCGTACATTAGAGAACTCTGCACAAACATCATTTCCCAGGCATGATCGGGCTGTTGACTGATATAACCGGATATGGAGGCCATGCCCGTAATAATGACCAATAACGCAGGTATCATCAAGATCAGTATAATTTTGGAACGCCTGATTTTCATAAATTCCATTTTCATTAAATCCATAAATTTCATTTAGACCCACTCCTTTCGTTTCAGTAAAATCGTTGATATGATCAAGATCACGGCACTTTCCGCTATGGCAATTCCTATGATCCAGCCTGGTATATAACCATCCATATGGATCGCCGGATATATAATCAGTGAAAAAGGATTGATTAAAAATGCGGTATTTCCGCCCAGTGCCCCATAACCCAGGGCACTGAAAAGTCCGGCAACACCAACTCCAATGGTGATCCACATATTGCTGTTTAATGCTGATATAAGAAGCATCAGCAGTGCACCAGGGACAGTCAGAAGGAATACGCTTCCCATAAACAAAACAATCTGCCCAACAGCATTTGTATCTGCCGGAAGAAAGATATGCGCTGTCAGAATCAGACCGGCAGTTTCTATGATAAGGGCAGAGAATATCGTAAAAAGGTAAATCACGGTTTTCCCGGTATAGATACGCATGATACTAACGGGCAGAGCTGCCATCTTCTTTATGCCTTCGGAAGCATACTCTGTATGGAATAATGTACAGGCGCCAACAATAACAGCAAATAAATTTACCAGGGAAATCAGACCATAGGACTGGGTGAGCAGCCCCGCCGCCGGAGCCAGAGGCAGATGCAGTATCACATCTTTTTGTACTGCAAAGAAGGCAAATGCATATCCGCCGCCTATGATGCCGGCGGACAGCATGATTAAAAAATAGCAGGTCCGTTTCAGCTTCCTTTTTTCAATAGCTATTATGTTTTTTCCCATCAATGCCGCCCCTTTCGTATCTGGTTATCTTCGTCTATCATTTCCAGGAACATTTCTTCCAGGTTGTCTGCTGGGTAACCGTTCTGAAATGCCTGCTTCCGTAAATCTTCCAGACCTCCTTCAAATAAAAGATGCCCGTGATTCAGAATACCGATGTCATCCGCCACAAGCTCTATTTCGGATAGCAAATGTGAAGAAATTAAAATTGTGCAGCCCAGCTTACGGGGGAGGGACCGGATTAAGGATCGGATTTCGTGGATACCAACCGGGTCTAAACCGTTTGTAGGCTCATCCAGAATTAAAATGGGAGGATGTCCAATCAGAGCAGATGCAATCCCCAGACGCTGTTTCATACCAAGAGAATATTTTTTGGCTGGACGGTCTTTAAATTCGGTGAGGTTCACCAGTTCCAGTGCATCCGAAACGGACTGTCTGGGGAGATGCAGCACAAGGCGGATCAGTTCCAGATTTTCTTCACCAGTCAGATTGGCATAGAAGGATGGTGATTCGATCATGGAACCGATATCTTTCAGGATTGCTGCACGGTCCTTTGGAAACATTTTACCATTGATCATAAAGCTTCCCCCGGTGGGTTTGGTAAGTCCTAACAGTATCTTCATAGTGGTAGATTTACCGGCTCCATTGGGACCTAAGAAGCCGTAGATACTTCCTCTTTTTACATGGAGGTTTAAGTTTGTCAGGGATGTAAAATCTTTGTAGCGCTTCGTCAGTTCTTTTGTTTCAATGATGTAGTTGTTCATATTGTAGTGCTCCTTTCCGGTTGATTAATTTCAGTATAGCAATACAGGATGACGCCAGGATTCTCTCAGGATTACTTTTAGATTACTTTTTCCTTCGTTTTGCGTTTTTTTTGAAATAATATAGTATAATGCAGATAAGAAAAGGAGTGGGGATATGGACGATACTTATTTAAATACAAAGCAAATTTTACTGGTGGACGATGAACCGGAATTATTGGAGTTTCTGCAGATGATTTTGAAGGAAGACGGATATATAAATTTATCTGCGGCAACTACTGTTCAGACTGCCTTAGAGCTGGTGGAGCATATTTCGCCGGATCTGGCTATTTTGGATATTATGCTGCCTGACGGGGAGGGTTATGAGATTGCGGAAGTGATTATGAAACGTTTTCATATACCGGTAATTTTCCTTACGGCAAAGAGTGAAGACCAGGATCAGATCAGAGGTTTGAGCCTGGGGGCAGATGATTATATTTTAAAGCCCTTTCTGCCCGAGGCTTTTTTGCTGAAAATAAGAGCCATGCTGCGCCGCTGTTACAAGACGGATAATCCCCTGGTAAATCTGGCAGGCTGCAGCATTGATTTTCAGAAGGCAGAGGTGGTTAAGGAGGGGGAACATATTGCCCTCACAGCAAAGGAATATGAGATCCTAAAAGCGCTTCTTCTAAATGCAAACCGTATTCTGACGATAGATGCGCTCTGCGAAGCTGCCTGGGGAGATAATATCTTTGGCTATGAAAAGCCTCTGATTGCTCACATCAGACGGATCCGCGAAAAAATTGAGCGGGTTCCCTCGAAGCCGGAATCTCTGTTAACGGTTAAAGGGCTGGGATATAAATTAATTGTGCAGGACAGGAGGTAAACATGAAAGGGATTACGAAGATATTCAAACGATTTTTTCTGATTCTCTGTCTGATAATTCCAATCATACTCTTGCTAAATGCAGGTATCTATTTCTTCTTCATTATGAAAGATTATCATGCAGCCAACGAAGCGGCACCTGTTCCGGTATTGGAGAGGATATCAAGCGGTCTGATCCGGTCAGATCAGGGGGTTACAGTCCCGGAAAATGATCAGGAATATCTGAAGAAATACGGAATCTGGGGAATGGTAATTGATCCTGTGGGCAAAGTCATATGGAGCAGCGGTCTTCCGCCTGAAATTCCCCTGCAGTATTCTCTGGCGGATATCGCTTTGTTTGCAAAGGACTACCTGAAGGATTATCCGGTATTCACACAGGTTATGGGAGATCATCTCTTAGTACTGGGCTATCCTAAGAACAGCTACATGAAGATTTCCAATTATTTGCCTGTTCAGATGGTTCAAAAAGTACCGTTGGCTGCTTTGATTATGGCAGCGGGAGATTTTTTATTTCTCTTTGGGGTCTATTATGTAACCAATAAAAAACTGCAGCGTTCCATAAGGCCGCTGGTAAATCAAATTGAGGAACTTCCCCGGGGAAAAGCAGAGCTTATACCGGAAACGGGGGTTTTGGAATCCGTTGCAAGGAGTATTAATGAAGTATCTGCCGTGATGCTGGAAAAAGACAGGGCGCTGAAAAAGAAAGAGACTGCCCGGGCAAACTGGATCGCAGGTGTCTCCCACGATATCCGGACACCCCTTTCTCTGATTATGGGATATGCACGGAAGCTGGAAGATGCGCCAGGATTAGCAGAGAAAGAGAGGGGATGGGCTTCTGTTATTTATAAGAACAGCGCACGTATCCGGCAGCTGGTAAATGATCTGAATCTGGCATCTAAGCTGGAATATAACATGCAGCCCTCCAAACTGGTATTGCTGCATCCGGTTCCTATGCTCCGAAAAATAATGGCAGGGTATCTGAATGATGGAATACCGGACGACTACTCCGTTGATTTTACATTTGAAGAAATAGGGGAAGAAGTCTGCCTAAACGGGGATGCAGAATTGCTTGACAGAGCCATGGGAAATTTAATTAATAATGCAATGATCCACAATCCCAAGGGGTGTGGGATTCAAATCCATGTATTCTGTGAGGAGTCCGAAATTTGCATCAGAGTAACCGATAACGGGAAAGGAATTACGGCTGAACGATATGATTATCTGGCAAAGACCCCTCATTACATGCTCTGCGACAGCAACCTGAAGACCCAGCGCCATGGTCTGGGTTTATTAATTGTGCGTCAGGTTATGGAAGTGCATCATGGAAGGGTGGAAATTGCAAAAAACTATGACGAAGGATTCCGGATTACACTTTATTTTCCTGTGGTCACCCTTTCTTCCGGTGCCCTGTCTAAAGGCGGCATCACTGCATGCAGATAGGGGACTGCGAATTCTTCTGTTAAAATCCAGTCCTCTATTTTATCCCTGGGGAGAATTACAGGCATGCGGTTATGAATGTCAGCCATGGAATTATTTGCTTCGGTAGTCAAAATGACAAATCGCTGCTCTCCTTTAAACTCGTTGAAGATACCAGCCATATAAAGGGTGTTCTGCCCGGGCAGGGTAAACCGGTATTTCGTTTTGGTGCCATCCTGGGACCATTCATAGAAACCTGTGCTTGGTATTACACATCTTCTGGAATGGAGACTTTCCCGAAAGGTTCTTTTTTCGTCAGCCGTTTCAGACCTGGCATTGATAATGACGCCCTTTGTTCGGAAGTTGGGAAAGCCCCAGATGGAAAGGTCAGCCGCGATCTGACTATTTTCTGCTTTTAATACAGGTACTGTATTTGTAGGAAATATTTCGCCCCGTTTCATATTATTTTCCGGGTATCTGGCTGTGATATTCTGCACAATTCTCATTATCTCCCGGTTGTCCTCTTCCGTAAATAAACTATATCTTCCACACATTAAAATTTTCCCTCCACAAACCAATTTGGATTTTCGTAAAACAGATAGGCATTGCGGCCGCCGATGGATACGGTATAGCGCATCCCCTGGCCTCCGGCTTTCAGTGACGCAGCACGCCGGATATCAATGATTTTGTCGATGGTATATATATGCCCATCTTCCCACAGTATATTCAGCGGTGTAATCGTACCGTCAGTTCCAAAGCGGGCAGTTACTTCTACAAATATTTTCCTTGTCATAGGTCTCCTCATTTACTTGCTTTTAAGGAATGATTCCGGATAGATGGTGTGTTCCGCCACCGGATCCAGGTTGGATAAAACCTTATCTGTCAACATGATTCCTCTTTGAACGGAATAATGTCCAAACCGTTTTCTGATGGAATCTATGGACCGTTCCAGCTCTTCCTGTTTTTGCCTTTTCACTGCTTCCTCCAGAAAGGAGAGCTGCTGAAATTCCAGCAGCATAAGATTACATGCCCTTACCCCCAGGCTTCTCACCGGATTTGCAGGTCTGTTTTTACAATATAATTCGTAGGCTTTCTCAAATATTTCCTGTGCGGTACAGGTAGGAGAATGCAGCCGCCCCTGTCTTTCATAAGCAAATAATGTATTATCTCGAATGCTGATCTGTACGGTACGGCAATAAAAATGCTCTGCCCGCATCCGCTCCGCTACACTTTCAGCGAGAATCAGCAGGGTAATCTTGATTTCGTCATCGGATATCAGATCACGGGGTGCGGTGGTACTGTTGCCTATGGTTTTAATAATGCGCCGGGAATTGATGTGTGCTACTGCGGATGTATCATGGCCATTTGCGAAATACCAGAGCATAATTCCATTTTTCCCCAGAAGCTGCTCCAGAAAACGCACATCCGCCTGAGCCAGTTCTCCAATTGTCCGAATGCCGCATTTTGCTAATTTCTGATAAGTTGCCTTGCCTACATATAGCAGAGAATCAACGGGCAGATGCCAGATCTTTTCTTTGAAATCGTGGCCGATAACGGTAGTTGCATCGGGTTTTTTCAGATCACTGCCAAGCTTTGCAAATATTTTATTATAGGAGACGCCCACACTTGCCGTAATGCCCAGTTCGAATTTAACTCTTTCCCGTATATCATCGGCAATCTGCTTTCCGTCACCAAACAGGGAGGCGGTGCCTGTTACATCCAGCCAGCATTCGTCCAGACCAAAGGATTCCACGAGGTCTGTATAATCCTGGTATATTTCATGCGCCATCTGTGAAAACTCAATATAGCGGTCGTAATGGGGCGGCGTAAACAGGATATCCGGGCATTTCTGCCTTGCCATCCAAAGTGGATCACCTGTTTTAATGCCGTATTTTTTTGCTTCATTGCTTTTCGCCAGAACAATTCCGTGACGTTCTCCGGGGTCACCTGCCACTGCCATGGGTTTTCCTCTGAGAGCCGGGTTATACAGGCATTCTACGGAGGCATAAAAGTTATTCATATCTGAGTGTAGAATTACATGATCCACCGGGTGCACCTCCTGATATTGCCAGCTTACAATTTATAATTATATTATGTATAGGCTGCAGGGGTATTTATACGCAGAATTCACATTTATTTCTCCGATATTTCACATTAATTTCATTTATAAAATGATATACTATAAAACGAGTTGAGCAACGAGAGTGTAAGTCCAGGCTTCTGTATGGATTTGCGCTCTTTTGTTTTCTTCACAGATCCTGTTAAAATGTAAGAGAAAAAAGGAGGTTTTCATAAGGAAAATGAGGATATTTAGAAAATTTTTAGCGGTGGGATTCGTTCTGTCCATAACAGCATCCCTTGTGGCATGCAGTGATGGGACAGCAGATAAAAGTACGGAAGGAAGCTCGACAGAGGGTGGGGCCAAAGAACAGAGTACCGTTTCATCGGCAGATTACCAGCAGGATAATCAAAGCCTGGCTTTTTCGGATACCGCATGGAACTACGATGCTGAGAATCATGTATACTGGCAGATTCAGGTGGGGTATTGTTCTATGCCGGCAGCAGATGAATATGAGACAATGGGAATCTATGTCCCCGGAGACTATATGGATGGCACGGAGAATAGCGATGGCACCTATACTTGTACCATCAATACAGAAAAGTCGGTAAATGAATACACGGCTGACACTGCGCCCATTGTATTTCCAATTAATACCGCAGGTTATTCGGCACAGAAGGCACCCTCATCCTACAGCTATCAGGGGTTATCGGATTACCTGACCTCCGGCTATATCTATGTATACGCCGGAATGCGGGGAAGAAATAATGGGTATGATGATGCAGGAAATCTGAGCTATAGCGGAGGCGCGCCCTGGGGGGTTACGGATTTAAAGGCTGCAATTCGGTATTACCGATATAATGCAGACCTGCTTCCAGGTGATACGGAACGCATATTTACTTTCGGAATGTCCGGCGGAGGTGCCCAAAGTGCAGTTGCAGGTGCATCAGGAGACAGTGATCTATACAATCCTTATCTGATGGAAATTGGGGCAGCTATGCAAGACGATGATGGCAATGATATCAGCGATGCAGTTTGTGGTTCGATGTGCTGGTGTCCGATCACCAGTCTGGATTATGCAGATGAAGCTTACGAATGGAATCTGGGGCAATATGCATCGGAGGGAACCCGGGCGGATGGAACCTTTACGGCAGCGCTATCAGATGATATGTCTGTGAAATATGCAGAATACATTAATCGGCTTGGATTAAAAGACAAAGAGGGGAATGCCTTAACTCTGGAAGAGAGCAAAACAGGAATCTATACATCAGGAAGTTATTACGATTATCTCCTGTCTGTTGTGGAGACTTCCCTGAATAATTTTCTGAGTGACACCACCTTCCCCTACACCGCAACAGCAGGATTCACAAGACCGGATGGAGGATTTGCCGGCGGAGACGGGCAGACACCACCGCAAGGCGGTGAAATCACAAAAGGAGACAAGTCAGAAAGCAATAACAGGAATGCAGACGGAGAAGTTCCAGAAAGTGTTACCGGTAATTCGGAAGATGGAGAAGCGCCCGAAGATGGAGAAATGCCACAAAATGGAGAAGCGCCTCAGGATGGAGGAATGCCTGAAAATGGTACTATGCCGGAAATGGGTGCAGGATCATCTGAAAATACAGGAACAACCTATGAGACCGTAGAGGATTACATTGCACTTTTAAATACGGAAGAAGAATGGGTCACCTATGACAAGGCAACTAACACTGCTCAAATTACCAGTATGGAAGCATTTGTAAAACAGTGTAAAACAGCCAGCAAAGATGTGGGGGCATTTGATGATCTGAACTGCAGTCAGGCGGAGAACATGCTGTTTGGAAATGACGAACAGGATGCCATGCATTTCGATTCAGTAATGGCGTCATTATTAAAGGATAATCAGGAAAAGTATGCTGAACTAAGCAACTGGGATGCATCTTATGCTGCGTCCTATAGTAACGGTTTATCATCTGAAGATGCTCTGGGGAACTCCTCTTCCTATCGCCAGAATATGTATAATCCAATGTATTATCTCAGTGATTATTATGAAGGCTATGGCACGTCAAAACCAGCTCAGAACTGGAGAATTCACACGGGTATAGAGCAGGGTGACACGGCATTGACCGTAGAGACAAACCTGGCACTGGCATTAGAACAATGCCAAGACGTGAAATCTGTGGAGTTTGAGACCGTATGGAATCAAGGTCATACAACCGCAGAAAGAACTGGTGACAGCACAACTAATTTTATTGCATGGGTGGATGAGTGCGTGAAATAATGAAATTGCTCAGATGGATTCGATTGGGGATGGAGTTTGTTATATCCATCCCCGATTATAATCCTTAGTTGATTACGAATAAATGAATGAAAAGTGGGTTTTGCTGATTAAATACGCTTTGTGTATGTTAGGTAATATACGAAAAGATGGGCGCGGGAGACTGGCATGGGCTCCGTCAGCTGGCCGCAGAACTGGTATTTTCTAACCTTTCCGAAGCGCTTTTTGGCGGCACGCGGGCATTCACCGAGAAATCCTGATGCATTTCTCGGTTCA
>UQGG01000094.1 GCA_900540475.1 uncultured Robinsoniella sp.
CAATATTAATTTGGTTAAAATAACCAAGGTGTAGCAATTTTAAAACACGCTCTAGAGTGAGTGATTCCCATCTGGAATTTATTCCGTGAACATATAAACATTATAAAAATTAAGCATGAGAAATGCTCTTAACTTATTCCAAAGAATAGTCAGGGGCATTTTTCACCCTGTAAAATAAAACAATAAAGGTATAAATTGACAACAGTTTTCAATAAATGATATAATTACTCCAAATATACAATTTTCTATCTTACATTACGAAAAAAAAGAGGAAGTGCTCTATGAGAAAAAGAAAATTACTAGCATTTGCAATGGTTTTAATCATGTCATTCAATTTAGTATCCTGCAGCAATGCCGATGCCGGAGGCAAAACAGACCAAGTGAAAACAAATCAAACAGATGAGGCGAAAACAGCTCAGGAAAAATCCGGTGTATTCCCAGGCACCACAGAAGAAGATACTGTCGTGCTGGATATTACGGCAGAGCCGGTAGAAATGAATTCATTGCTTGCGTATGACTCCATTGCATTGAGTATACTGACACAATGCATGTCCGGTATTGCGAGGCTTGATAAAAATGACCAGCCGGTTGCCGACCTGGCGGAAAAATGGGATATCACTGAAGATAATACGAAATATGTCATTTACTTAAAGCAGGATGCAAAGTGGTCCAATGGTGATCCGGTTACTGCTAAGGATTTTTATTTTTCATGGGTTACCCAGATGAAGCCGGATACCGGTGCAATGATGGCTTCCCTTTTATATGAAAATATTAAAAACGGAGAAGCTTTTTATAACGGGCAGGCTAAGGAATCAGAACTGGGGATTAAGGTAATCGATGATTATACCCTGGAGATTGAATGGTCACATCCCATGACAGAGGGGCTGTTTCTTTTAGCACTGCCCATGTATTTCCCGATGAATCAGAAGGCATATGAAGAAATAGGTGCCGAGGAATATGGGAAAGAAGCAGATAAAATGGTAACCAACGGAGCGTATAAGCTGACGGAATGGACACACGACGATCATATGATGCTGGAAAAGTCAGAGGATTATTACAATGCTTCCAATATTAAAATTCCGAAAGTAAAGCTGGTTATGATCGGCGATACGAATACACGGTTGAATGCATTTACAACCGGGGAAATCGATCTGTGCAATATATACAGTGAACAGATTGTACAGGTGAAAGACAAAGATGAAAAGGCTATTCGCAGCTACATTGACGGAGGTTCCTGGTATCTGGGCTTCAATATGAAGAATGAATATCTGGCAAATGAAAATCTCCGGAAAGCGCTGGCTTATTCTATCGACACCCAGAGTCTTCTGGATAATGTAATTGCAGATGGTTCTGTTGCAGCAGATGGTCTTGTACCGGAGGCGATTGCAGGTGCCGGAGAGGAAAGTTATGCAAGTGCCCGTGGCAGCCTGTTCGCTTATGATCTGGAAAAAGCGAAAGCATGTATGGCGCTTGCCCTGGAGGAATTGAAAATATCAGAAGCGGATATGAAGCTGACGCTGGATGTTGCGGATACATCTTACAGCCAGAATCAGGCGGCATATATCCAGCAGCAGTGGAAGACAAATCTTGGAATTGATGTGTCGGTAAATGCCCAGTCATGGAAAGCGATCCAGGAAGCGAAAGAAAATGGAGATTTTAATATCAGCATTGAAGCGAACGGGCCTACGGAGAATACAGCGCTTACATTCTTGGAGTATTTTGCTTCCGACAATGCGAATAATATTGGAAAATATTCCAATGCGGAGTATGACAGGCTTCTGGCGGATGCCGATGTACAAAGTGATCCGCAGAAGAAGCAGGAATTGATGATTCAGGCAGAGAAGTTATTGATTGAGGAAATGGCAATGGGACCTTTGTATTTTACCTGCACCACCTATACAGTTTCAGACAAGCTGGAGGGACTGGTACGCACGCCATTCCAGTATTTTAACGTATGTGAGGGTGCATCCATTAATGCCGGATAAGGCAGAGAACAGAGGTAAAGATAATGTGTTTTCAAGCCCGATATATTGTAAAAAGAATGATCTATGCTTTTGTTACCGTAATGGTACTGACAACAATAACATTTATATTAATGCATATGCTTCCCGGGAGCCCATTCTCGGGAAACAAAGCAATCAGACCGGCTATCCAGGCAGCCCTTACAGCAAAGTACGGGCTGGACAAGCCGGTCTTTGAACAATATATGATTTATATGGGGAATGTATGCACAGGAGACCTTGGGAACTCATTGGTAAGCGGCAGACAGGTCACCGATATTATTGCAGGGGCATTTCCGGTGTCTCTGGAACTGGGAATCCGTTCCCTGATCTTTGCTGTTCTGATTGGATTATTACTGGGCGTTCTGGCTGCGGTTAAACGGGGGAAAGCCTGGGATACCGGAATTATGATAATCGCACTGCTGGGGGTTTCGGTGCCGTCTTTTATCCTGGGGGCATTGCTGCAGTATTTTCTGGGAGTAAAACTGTATGAGGTTACCGGTATGCATGTATTTGATATCATTGGCTGGAAAGGGGAAAGCAGTAAGCTGCTGCCCTCTTTTGCACTGGCATTTGGTACAATTGCAGTTGTCAGCCGGCTGATGCGTTCCAGTATGCTGGAAGTGCTGGAAAAGGATTATATTACCACAGCAAGAATGAAAGGGCTGAGTAAGAAACAAATTATTTTCAGTCATTGCCTTCGAAATGCAATTATGCCAGTGATTACGGTACTTGGTCCCATGACCGCGGTATTGCTTACAGGAACATTTGCCATTGAAAATGTTTTTTCCATCCCGGGACTTGGAAAGTATTTTGTGGATTCGGTAAGGTCAAATGATTATCCGGTTATTGTGGGTACAACCTTATTTTTTGGTATTTTTCTGGTGCTTTGCAATTTAATTGTGGATATCATTCATAGTCTCGTGGATCCGAGAATAAAGCTGGGAGGTGTTGAAGTTGAAGGATGAAAAGGGCAGGATACCGGCGGAGTATTTTGAGCGGGTGCCGCAAAATGAACCGAAGCAGAAAGAGGAGCCCCCACATCCGGCTATCAGCTATGGCAGGGAAACATTAAAGCTCTTCCTGGGCAGTCCCTCCACTGCTTTTTTCCTGATTCTCCTTTTGGCGATGGTATTGGGGGCGGTGCTCATCCCGTTTCTGAGCCCGTTTGATTATGCAGCCCAGAACGTGGCTTTTGCGAATCAGCCATTTTTCAGCAGAGATCCGGTGAATGGATTGCTTCATTTATTTGGCACCGATCATTTGGGGCGGGATATCTTCGTCAGGCTCTGGTATGGTGCCAGAAATTCCCTGACAGTGGCAGGTGCCGTGGCATTGATTGACTGCGTGGTAGGGGTTACATATGGCAGTATCTCCGGTTACCTGGGGGGAGCTGCTGATAATATTATGATGCGTATTTTGGAAGTAGTCAGCGGCATTCCCTATATGGTAATTGTTCTGCTGCTGATGGCAGTTCTGCCAAGAGGAATCGGTTCGCTGATTGCTGCCTATTCCCTGGTGGGATGGACCGGCATGGCAAGGCTTGTAAGGGGACAGGTATTATCCCTGAAAAATCAGGAATTTGTGGTGGCGGCAAAAATAATGGGAGCCGGAGCAGGGCGGATAATTTTTATACATCTGCTCCCGAATATGCTTGGTATTATTATCGTAAATGCTACGCTTGATATCCCCGGTATTATTTTTACAGAAGCATTTTTATCGATGCTGGGCATGGGAGTTGCACCGCCGTATCCCTCTCTGGGCGTCATGGCAAATGAAGGAATCGGTGTGTTCCAGACATATCCCATGCAGTTAGCAGTGCCGGCAATCTATATCTGCCTGCTTATGCTGGCATTCAATCTTCTGGGAGACAGGCTGCAGGATGTTCTGGACCCTAAGATAAGGAGACATATCACTTATGGACGAAGTGCTGAAAATAAAAGATCTGAAAGTGTCCTTTAAACAGCGTTATGGGAAGCTGGAAGCGGTACGGGGAGTGTCCCTGTCGGTTCACAAGGGAGAAATTCTGGCGCTGGTTGGAGAGAGCGGATGCGGTAAGAGCGTAACTGCAAGATCTGTTTTAAAACTCAATGACGCTTCCGGCGGGCAGATGGAGGCAGAAGAACTCTGGCTTGGAGGAAGAGATATTCTGGCTGCGTCTGAGAAAGAAATGCTTGAAATACGGGGAAAACTGGCTGGTATGATTTTTCAGGATCCCCTGACGTTTTTAAATCCTACCATGAAGGTAGGAAAACAGGTGACGGAAACCCTGCGCAGACATGGGAAAAAAACCGCGGCTGAGTGTAGGGAGGAAGCGGTCCGGCTGTTGGAAATGGTTCAGATACCCGAAGCATCTATACGTGCAAATCAGTATCCCCATCAGTTTTCCGGGGGCATGCGTCAGAGAGCCATGATTGCTATGGCTTTGGCATGCAGACCGGCACTGCTGATAGCCGATGAACCAACAACGGCACTGGATCCAACAATTCAAAAGCAGATTCTGGCACTCCTTAAAAATATGCAGACAAAGCAGCAGACGTCGGTATTAATGATCACCCATGATCTCAGCGTGGTGGCGAATGCTGCCGATAGAGTGGCGGTTATGTATGCCGGGAAGATCGTAGAGGAATGCCAGGTGGGAAGGCTGTTTGAAAAACCGGCACATCCCTACACGAGAGGCTTGATAGACAGTTTGCCAACCCTGGAAAAAGAAAAGGAACTGCGTGCAATTAAGGGAGCGCCGCCGGACCTGGCAATGCTGCCAAAAGGATGTGCATTTGCGCCCCGATGTGATGCTTGTATGAAGATCTGCCGTCTGGAAGAGCCGCCCGAAATTCAGATAGAGGAAGGACATAAGACATCCTGCTGGCTTTATCACCGGGATAACACCAAAGGAGGAATTTCATAATGGAACCATTACTTCAGCTAGAACATGTCTCCAAGGGTTTTATGCTAACGGGCAAACGAAGAGTACAGGCACTGCAGGATGTGAATCTGCAGGTGATGAAAGGAGAGACCATTGGTATTGTGGGGGAATCCGGCTGTGGAAAATCTACCCTTGCCAGAGTGATTATGGGTGTTTATCCTAAAATAGAAGGAAGCCTGTACTTTCATGGTGAAAAACTTGACTTAAGACGGAGAAAACACCGGCTGGCCTTTGCAAAAAAAGTACAAATGGTCTTTCAGGATCCATATTCCTCTCTGAATCCCCGCATGACGGTGGGAGATATTGTGGCGGAAAATCTGGTGATACAGAATAAATTAACCAAAAAAGAGAGAGAGGCAAGGGTCTTCGAACTTCTGGAATCAGTGGGGCTGCAAAAAGCCCATGCCGGACGGTTTCCCAATGAATTTTCCGGCGGGCAGAGACAGCGCATCGGAATTGCACGTGCGTTGGCATTAAAGCCAGAGCTGCTGATCTGCGATGAGCCGGTTGCCGCTTTGGATGTGTCAATTCAGAGCCAGATTATGAACCTGTTGAAAGGTCTGGGAAAAGAAACCGGCTTAACTTATATCTTTATTGCCCATGATATGAATATGGTACATTATCTATCGGACCGTGTGGCAGTCATGTATCTGGGACATATCATGGAGATTGGGAGTACAAAAGAAATGTATAGCACACCGCTGCATCCCTATACCAGACTTTTGCTGGAGTCGGTATTAACGGTAGAATCCCGTGAACAGCCTATAAGCGGAAAACGAGTTGGTGCAGATGAGATATCGTTATCTGCAGGATCAGTTACTGGGTGCCCATTTGCAGGCCGCTGTAAGTGTGCAGAGGAGCGGTGTATGAATGAAAAACCTGCATTAAAGGAAATTTTTGGCGGGCATCTTGCTGCCTGCCACTATGCAGACCAAAATCGATAAAAGAGGCCAATTTATGACAGGATATTTAAATCACGGCATGAAAGAGATCATGTCCCGAATTTTGGAAGTTCGTTATACGGATTTGGAAGAAGAAAAGAAGCTGTGCCGGGAACTTTTGGACTTGTCAGTAAAACAGGAAGATTCCTATGGGACAGCATTTGCATGGACTTACCTGGGAGATTATTACATTGCAGTATATGATGAAGAGAATGCGGGAAAATGCCTGCTGGAAGCGCAAAACCTGCTTCAGGAAGAACCGGACTGGGACGATCTTCAATTGCGGTTCTACAGTCTGTTCGGGATCTATCACGATATGCGTGCGGATGAAGAAAACTCTATCGAATATTACCTGAAAGCCATTTCAGTGGCGGAACGGCTGAATGACGCAGCAGGAGAATGCGTAGTACTTAACAACCTTGCATTTGCATTTCAGCGCCATCGATGTTATGAACAGGCACTGAATTATTATATGAAAGCACACCACCTGTTGTCTTCCGGACTGGAGGAAAGCCTGATACGCATCTCCATACTGGGAAATCTGGCTGAAGTGTTATTACTTATGAATCAATATGAGGAAGCCAGAAAATATATTGAAGAGTGCGACCATACGGGTCCGGACTCACCCCAGAAAAAAGTACTGGGATATAAGAACTGGTGTCTCTACTATGCTGCTGCCGGTGAAAAGGAAAAAACAATTGCATATGCAGAACGCATACTTAAAAATCAGGAAGTCATCAATGAAGACATGCTGTCCGCATTTGAAACCTATCATACGCTGTCCCAGAAAATGATGGATTTGGACAACGCCCATTATGCAAAGCGTTTTCTCATCGCAATGGAGAAGACCAGTGTGGAAGATGGAGTGGACCAGATGCAGGTTCTGGAGGAAACCACAATTCGCTACGAGCTGCTGTTTGAGCCCGTTTCCAAACATGCAGAAGCCTATCACAGATACTATGAGAAAAATCAGCGGTTTAGGACTAAGGTTAACAATATAATTGTAAATGCCATGAAATCAAAGATTCATTTAGATCAGTTGGTGCAGCAGACGGAAATCATGCAGACGGAACAGGAAACTTTAGAGCGGGAAGTGAATGTGGATGAATTAACGGGTGTATACAGCCGCAGATATTTAGAATCTTTAATGAGAATTAAAACAAACGAAAATGGCCGGAAAAATATGGCAATTATTATTCTGGACGTAGATTACTTTAAGGAATATAATGATTATTATGGACACTTAAAAGGAGATACTGTGCTGCAGGAGATTGCCCGCTGCCTTTTGGATAACAGACAGAAAGGGATTTCTTCATGCCGTTATGGGGGAGACGAATTTGTATGTGTTTGTGAAGGCCTGGAGGTGGAGGAGATAGAAACATTTATCAAACACATCAGAGAGAGGCTGCATGTAAAAGCACTGCCTCATGAAAAGTCTCATTGCAGCAATGAAGTGACCCTTTCGATTGGCTATGCGGCAGGTGAAGAGAAAGCCCAGGTAGAGATGCATTTATTGTTTCAGCTTGCAGACCAGGCGCTATATCAAAGTAAGCGTTCCGGCCGCAATATATATTCCAGAAAAAGAGTAGATTTGTTATGAGCAGAAAAGAGAAATTAAATTCTTATGAAACGAAACTAATGGAGAGAATTCTGGAGGTTCGGTACACGGATCTGGAAGAAGAAAGGCGGCTTTGCAAAAGGCTGCTGGATGTGTCAGAAGCAGAGCAGTATACTTATGGATGCGCCTTTGCAAATGTATATCTGGTGGACAGCCACCTGGCTTTAGGAGAGTATTCCAGCTGTGGTTTTTATTTGCTTCGGGCAAGCACATTATGCAAAGAATATGGTTTTGAAGATCTGATGCTGGTTCTGTGTAACTGCGCCGGGCTCTGCTATCAGAAGCTGAATGACGACCAGGCAGCACTGTCTTACTTTTTAGAAGGTAAGAAACTGGCTGATAAACTGGGAGATATCAGCATGGCTGGAAAGCTGTATAATAATATTGGATATTCATTTGCCAGCAGAGAGGACTGGGAAACGTCCAGGACATATTTTCAATCGGCATATATGACCATTGATCATAATCTGGTGGATGAAAATATTGAAAGTGCAGTCTGTTATTTGACAAATTTATCGGAAGCATGCATACATTTGGGAGATGCGGAGGGTGCCAGAATAGCGCTGGAGAATTGTGATGCTCTGAGTGATGAAGGAGTGTACAGCCGCATCCGGTCGGCGTGCAGTTGGTGTGCTTATTATGCCATGACTGGCGAACGCAGGAAATGTGCTGACAAAGTAGACAAAGTCATAGCAGAAGGACTGCCCCATGTGGAAGACCAGTTTTTTGTCTGCGATATGGCAGAGGGCATGTGTGCAAGCATGCTGAAAATCGGGGACAGGGAACGATGTAAGAAACTGCTGGATATCCTGCAGGGATTCGAATATGATGTTTCGTTATCCTTAATGTACCGTATTCAGCTTCTTAAAATACAATATTACCAGAAGTACCAGGAAGCAGATGAGCTTGGAAGGGCATATCAGGATTATTATAAAATTGTCAGGAAGATTGCAGCGATCGAAGATGAGATGCGTTCCCAGAGTATGATTTCTAAGATTCAGATCCATGAGGCTGCCATGGAGCATAAACAGATGATTCAGCAGAGAAAGGAACTGGAAAATGCCAGCCAGCTTGATGAACTGACAGGATTGTACAACAGGCGGTCATTTAATAAACTGGTGACTAAGATGACTCACGGGGAGAATCTGAAGACCCTGGGCTATATTATGCTGGATGTTGATTATTTTAAACAGTATAATGACTACTATGGTCATTTTCAGGGAGATGTGGTTTTACGAAAGGCAGCGCAGATTTTGGCGCATAATGTTAAGAAAGGAATCTATCTCAGCCGTTACGGCGGAGATGAATTCGTGTGTCTGTGTGTAAATATGAAGGATCAGGAAGTAAAAGCTTATATCGAACAGGTAACAAAAGAGTTAAAGCGGGAGCAGATTCAGCATGAGAAGCATCCTGATTCAGATATCCTGACGGTATCTATCGGATACTGCAATGAGACTTTCCGCGCGGGCATAGAACCTGATGAATTGCTGAATCTGGCGGATCAGGCACTGTATACGGTTAAATCGAATGGAAGAGATGGTTGTGCCAGAAAGCAATACGAGATTGACTTAAAATGATGATAAATATGGTCTGATAATTTAAAAATGAAAATATTCTGGCACAAAAATAATCATCCTGCATATCATGGCAGGAGGGTGAATTTATGACCAATACATGCCAGTTAAGTAATAATACAAAAGCATATATCGAACAATATCGCTGCATATTAGAAAATATGATTCAGAAGATGTCAGCGGTAAAACTTACGGAGAGCATTTCAGGCAGTTTCATAACACAGATGATACCTCATCACTGTGCAGCCATTGCCATGTCTGAAAACCTGCTGAGGTATACAACCAATATTCCATTACAAAATATAGCAATGAATATTATCACATCCCAGCAGAAAAGCATTGAGAATATGACAGCAGTATATCCCGAGTGTCAGTGCTGCATGAATTATCCGGAAGATCTAAGCTGCTACAAGCAGAATAATGAACACATCCTGCAGAATATGTTTTATGAGATGAAGACAGCAGCTGCTGACAATAATATCGATGCTAATTTTATGCGTGAAATGATACCCCATCACAAAGGGGCGGTCTACATGTCAGAAAATGCACTGCAGTTCCCGATTTGTTCTTCGCTGATCCCCTTATTAGAAGCCATCGTCACATCCCAAAGGGAGGGCATCCGGAAAATGCAGAATCTGCTTCGAAAGGAAATAAATTGTAATTAAAAGAAAAGGGTTTTGCCGGAAAGTGAGAACGATCCGGCAAAACTTTTTTTTCAGCAGTTTATGAAGATTCTGTTATAGCTGCTTATTATTCTGATAGACTGTTTTTGCAAAATATAGTAAACTGTATGCATTCAGATTATAAAATTAATCAAAACATTTCATGGAGGTTAACATCATACATCTATTATTTTTATGCAGCCAAAACAGAAGAAGAAGTCTGACGGCTGAAAAGGTATTTCAAAGATTGGATGGTTACGCTGTTCGATCAGCAGGAACAGAAAAAAATGCAAGAGTAAAAGTGACATTCGGATTATTAGGCTGGGCGGATATCATCTTATGCATGGAGAAAAAACATGTACGAAGAATCAGAGGTTCCATAAACCATTTAAAGATACAAGGGAGAAAGCGATGAACATTATTTTTGAACAAGCGCAATATAACGATATCGATGAATTGGAAATACTCTACAATCTGGTTAATGATCACCTTGCTTTGCATATCAATTTCCCGGGGTGGAGAAAAGGTATTTACCCGGACCGGCAAACAGCTGTAGAGGGAATCGATGAAAAATGTCTGTATACAGCCAGGTACAACGGTCGGATAATTGCTTCCGTTATTCTGCGGCATAAGCCGGAAGCTGCTTATGAGGAAGTAAAATGGAATATAGAAGCAGGCTATGAAGACATTGTTGTAGTCTATACATTTGCGGTACATCCGGATTATATGGGAAAGGGCGTGGGCAGATTGTTAATGGATTTTGTGATCTCCAGAAGCATTTCAGAAAATGCAAAAGCAATACGTTTGGATGTGTATGAGAAAAATACACCGGCGATTCGTCTTTATGAAAAATGCGGTTTTCAGTATACCGGTACGGTTGACCTGGGATTGGAAGCTTATGGGCTAAAATGGTTCAGGCTTTATGAAAGACTGCTTTGAGGGATATAAAGAAAGGGCTATTTTAACAAAGAATACGTCGAAGAGAAAGCAAATATCAGATGGGTAAGGGAGAATTAAAATGGTATTACTTGTAGTAGATACACAGGAACTGGTTGTAACAAAAGAACTTTACCACTATGATCAGTTTATAGAAAATGTACAGGTACTTCTTATAACAGCCAGGGAGAAACAGACGGAGGTCATTTACATCCGCCATGATGACGGAGTTGGATGTGCACTCACAAAAGGAACCAGAGGATTTTCGATTATCGGAGAATTTCAGCCAAAGCCAGGAGAGGTTATTTTTGATAAGTTTGTTAACAGCGCGTTCCGTGATACGGGATTAGTGGATTATTTGAAATCTAAGCAGGAACAACAGGTTATGATCGTGGGAGCGCAGACGGATTATTGTATAGATGCCACTGTGAAATGCGGTTTTGAGCATGGATTTGAAATGATCATTCCGGCGGGCTGTAACACTACCATAGATAATGAATATATGACCGGGGAACAGACCTGCCGGTATTACAATGAAAAGATGTGGAACAAACGATATGGCCGATGTGTAAGCATGGAAGAAGCACGCAATCTGATGGAAAAGGGTCGTGAAAAATAAAGGCAAAAGTGAGGTGAAAAAAATATGTGTGAAGAATGTTACAGTGAAAACAACCGGGTAACCCCTTTGTTAAATCCTCTGGAGTGCCTGGAAAATCATACACAATATATCTGCGGATCCTGCGGACGCTGCATTTGTATAGAACACGATGAAAAAAGAGGTGTGCAAAGGTGGAATTTTCCCTTTAAATCATTAGATATTGCAAAACTGTATTTAAGGACTGCTGATTACACCAGGAAAAAGGCTTGTGGAATCTATGAACTAAAAAATGAAAAGGGACGTGTTTCTTATAAAATATTTGCTGATATAGAAGATTTGTATTTGTTTCTAAAGAAAAATAAGGACAAAGTCTGTGAAAAAATGGCTCAGGTTTACAGTGCCGGGGAGTATCGGGAATATCCGTACACTCAAACAAGAAGATTAACACAGCAAGAAATAGACCGATATATGTCTGAGCGGTCATTGTAATACCTCCCTGTCTGTTATCTTGTTTCTTTTTATAAAATCCCCAAAGGAAGTCGACACATAACAATCCGTATGTTATCATAATAAAAGTATGATAATTAGGAACGGAGGCAGCTATGAGGAAGGAAGATATATGCAGCAAGGCAAGTCTCTTGATTCAACAGTTGATGGAGAGCTATGTTTCCGGGGATCAGATAAAGATTGAAAAAATGTTTGAATATCTTTCTCCAGACATATTGGTGATTGGAACGGGGAAACATGAGTTTTATCGGGGGATGGAATCTTTGATCAGTGGTTTGAAAAAGGATCAGGAGGAGGCGCAGGGGATTGACTTTATTATCACAAATGAATGGTATGAAGCAAAACTGGTCAGCGAGGATGCCTGTATTGTATATGGGGAATTTGAAGCCTGTGAATCCAATGTTCAGGGGAAACAGGTAATTATAAATATGGATACCAGGATAACTTCTGCGGTACACGCTGAGCCGGACGGCAGATTAATCATTGACAGCCTGCATCATTCCGTTCCTTATGCCTATCAGCAGGAAGGGGAGTATTATCCCAAAACATTTGCCAGTAAGGCAGAAGAAGCTATGCGGCGCAGTGCAGTGCTGGAAAAAGATATCCAGCTGGATGCTATGACCGGGCTTTTTAACCGCAAGTATACCGAAAAGCACATCACCAGACTGCTGGCGGAAGAGAAGACAGAGGGGCTGTTGCTTTTGCTTGATCTGGATGAGTTTAAGAGAGTCAACGATCAAAAGGGGCACCAGGCAGGAGATGCACTTATTAAGCGCACGGCGGCTGTTCTGGCTGAACATGCAGGGACTTCAGGTATTGCCGGAAGGGTTGGCGGAGATGAGTTCATGCTGTTTCTTAAGGGGATTCGAAGCAGAGATGAAGGTGCTCAGATTGCTTCTGAACTGATTGAACAGGTGGGCAGAATATTTAACGGACTGGGGATGGAACAGAGCTGTTCCATTGGCATTGCCACCGTTGAAAAGGGTGAACTGTTATTTGCAGAAGCATACAAGATGGCAGATATAGCCTTGTATCAGGCAAAGGAAGCCGGCAGAGGGACATACTTCTGGTATGAAAACCACTGACAAAAGGTGAAACCTTAAAGGTATTTATTAGATTAAGAAAAGAGAGGCAGACAATGGATAATCAGGAACAAAAACATAAACGTCGTGTAAGATATAAAGGGACTCATCCCAAAACATATAAGGAAAAATATAAGGAACTTCAACCGGAAAAATATCCTGAGACGGTGGCTAAGGTAATTCAGAAGGGAAGTACACCTGTAGGGATGCACATTTCTATTTGTGTGAAGGAAATACTGGATTTCCTGCAGATTAAACCGGGGCAGACCGGGTTAGATGCTACACTTGGATATGGCGGACATACTTTGGAGATGATGAAATGTCTGGAGTCCCGGGGGCATATGTACGCTCTGGATGTTGATCCTATTGAAATTGTGAAAACCAGAGAACGTCTGGAAGGCCTGGGCTTTGGACCGGATATATTGACAATCCTGCAGATGAATTTTGCTGATATCGATCTGGTAGCTGAGAAAGCTGGTACTTTTGACTTTATATTGGCGGATTTAGGCGTTTCTTCCATGCAGATAGATAATCCGGACAGAGGATTTTCTTATAAAAAAGAAGGCCCTTTAGATCTGCGTTTAAACCCGGAAAAAGGCATATCTGCAGCAGAACGGCTAAGAACCATTAACAGGGAGGAACTGGTGGGAATGCTGCTTGATAATGCAGATGAACCTTATGCGGAAGAGATTGCCAATGCAGTAATCGCTGAACGTAAGAAGGGAAAAGCTATCGATACAACAACAAAACTCCAGCAGATTATTGGAAATGCACTGGAGTTTGTTCCTGCTGATGAACGAAAAGAAGCAGTTAAGAAATCTTGTCAAAGGACTTTTCAGGCATTGAGAATCGATGTAAACAGTGAATTCGAAGTGCTTTATCAATTCCTTGAGAAGCTCCCCAATGTATTGTCAAAAGGCGGACGGGCAGCCATACTGACCTTCCATTCCGGAGAGGACAGACTTGTTAAAAAGTCATTTAAACAACTGTGCCGGGCAGGCGTTTACAGTGAAATTGCAACAGAAGTTATTCGGCCGTCTGCGGAAGAATGCAATCTGAACAGCCGTGCACGTTCTACAAAAATGCGGTGGGCAATTAAGGCATAATTAAGGTGAGATGCATAATTATGTGACATATGCATAAATAGGTGAGATGCATAATTATGTGACATATGCATAATTAAGGTAACATTTAAAATGAATCTAATATAGATTTAAAATAAATCATATTGTAGTTCCTGTACTGACCAGGAATTACAGTTTTTTTAATGGGTTTACGGGTTCTGAAAGGACTTCCCGGATGCGGGGAATCATGTTTTTCGTATACTGATAACCTGCTTCCATACAGGCTGTCATGTATTCGAAGGTTAACAATCCTGCTTCAGCCGGAAGAGATGGCTTCAGGAGCAGACGCTCTTTTTGCGACAGGCAATCCTTCAGGTCTCTGCTCATAATGGAGAAGGCATGCAGGGATACTTCAAAAATAGAATTATTTGGCGGCTTTTTGTAATCATCGCCCAGATCAACGGCGATGATTCTTTTTTCATCGGCGGCTGCCAGTAAATCAACGGGAAGATTATTCGTTACACCGCCGTCAACCAGCTGAA
>UQGG01000095.1 GCA_900540475.1 uncultured Robinsoniella sp.
GCTCACTGCCCGCTTACAATCCGATGGGAGCCAGTCGAATTGTATCCGCCAAAAAACACTCCGGCAAGGTAAGTAAATGCTCAGCTCTGCTATACGCATTCCAAACCAATGTCCTGGTCCGCCCCCTTCTCTTTCCGAGATAGCATTCGTTGATACAAAGCTGGTTTTCTCAGCATGTTGGGACCCTGAGGTTGTGGCATGCTGAACGCTATTGGAGTAAAACAACTGATGTATAGCAACTGATCTTGAGACCAGGAATTGTTATTTGTTCTGTGATCAGAAAAAGGAATAAACCTTCATCATACAGAGCAGTTGCGTTAACCACCTGAATTTTCTACCTAATTGTTTTACCTGATTGTCTTCCCTGCATATTCATCTACAATGATTTCATAATCAATATTGTCGCCGGCAAACTCAGCTATGCCGTCATTTTTTCTCATCAGGACTTTTTTAAAGCCAACGCTCTCATACATTCTTTGTGCCGGTAACAAACCGGCGTTGGTAGTTACTATTATTTTTTTCACATCACACTTCATGATTCTGTTGACAGCTTCCTGAAGCTGCATCTTCCCATAGCCTCTGCCTTTGTATTCTCTTTTAATACAATTATGCCCCACAGCTGCATACTCCGGCATATTTCTCGGATCCCAGGAAACCATTCCGATTGCTTCCCCATTTAAGGTAGTGATAAATCCGTATTTATCTGCAATCTGAAGATTGTCATAGAAAAAATCATCAAACTCCTTCCAGTCGGCTCCCCAGCACTGAACCATTCTTTCATCAAACGAGTAGGCATCTGTTAATAACTTGCATATGGTTCCTCTGGGGAATCCGCTCACTTTCCTGAATTCGATACACATAAAGCATAACCTCCTTTATTCCCCAGGCAACGATTCTGACAGATGTGTGATCACATCCATTTAGCAGCTGCTGCAGGGGTATTTGACTTAATTCGTTTCTTTCGCAAAGGTCTTCTCTTGGCTACCTGTAACTTTGTATATCAATATTTTGTTTGACCTCTCTTGCCACAGTCAAACAGCCATTTACATGGAAAGATTCTTGTTCAAAAGAACTTGAGAAAACACGTGAAATCACTCTGGCAATATCGTCAACTGAACTTTCAAAACTTATTTTAGCCGCAACAGATTTTATTTCACTGTCAAATTCATCCGACGGTGCCTCGGGCAAAAGGTCATACGGATTCCATTTATCTATAGCATTTTTTACAGCAATAAATAATATTTTCTGTTCTTTATTCATAGCATCTTCCTCTCATACAATATGAATTTGCTCCAAGCGAATGCTCATTTTATTCAACTTTATTATGTGTAAACGATAGTTCCAACCTTTATTTCTGATGCAGCACAGGAAAAAAGCAAGGTAGGAAGTGAGAAATCAAAGCCAAAACAAATAGAATCATTATATCCATTTATATTTTTCATTTCCCATACATCAGCAAGTTTGTGCTGAATAAAGGCATTTGACCACTTCGGCTGAAAAGCTTCTGTTTCTTGACAAACATTCGTGATAGTTATTTCAATTTCATCACTTTGTATATCCACTGAAAGAATTATGTAACAGTCTCTAAATACCATTATAATTCTATCATATCCTGATGTTTTTTGATTATCAGTAACGCAAAGTATTTTAATGATACGTTCTCCCAACAAATTCTGTATATTTATCATATAGTATTAACACCGCCTAAATTATAAAGTAGTTTACCATACAGCTTGCCTTTTGGCAGTTACACACTGCAAGTTGCTCATAATACATAGCTACAACCAAATCCCATTGTCATAAGCATAATCTATTTTAACCGCACCCTCGCCTGTAGTTTCCCAACGGATAATATCTGAGACAAATTTAGGCGTTATAGGGTAAACCGTGTCAAAGGGCAGTAAGAAACGCTCCCATATTCCGCAAGACTTTATACCTTGAAAAATCGTTCCTTTGCTTACAATATATTGAATCGAATTTTGCATCGGATGCGATAAATTGGTTTTTTTATCAGCAGAAATGATATGCAATACAAACCTATCAGTATCATCATTTCTTGCTATATGCCAATAATATATTCTGTCCCCAACTGTGATTTTACGTCTATGCTTTGTGCAAATCCCCAATATATCGCCCTCCCTTTTCTGTACGCAATCTATTTATAAAATTATACCATTAAGCCGCAGCCACTTCAAGCAATGAACTGTAACCTTTTTGTGTTGATTAACGCAGGCTATTCCCCTCTTTTTGCCGCTCCACCTATCCAGCCTATCAATGGACGGGTAGTATATTCTAACGAAAATAACCACCCTTAAACCATTGACAGCTTGTATTTTTGCCGTTCCATTACGCTACCGAAAACGGGGAACAGGATAAAAAATCCTGCTCCCCGTTTTTGTCTGCTTCATTATACGGCAAAATCGACTTCACTGGCGCATGGGTTATTATCAGACTTTGCGGGGCTACGCGCCCCACACCCCCGATCTCCCCCAAGAACAGAAAAATATCATTTAACCCCTTTACAATTTCCGTTTTACAGCAGAGGTGTCTTATTACTTTATTTCTTCCCCTGCAAATTTACTTTTCAGGAGAAATAATGTACTTTCCATTTGCGCGTAATTCCGGTTTGCTCAATACGTCTTCCAGGGATTCCAGTCCGCAGACTTCATAAATCATGCTGCTCACATCCAGGCGTTTGGAATCAATCAGATCCAGAGCACGCTTTTGTGTGTATGGGTTGATAAAAGATGCTTTTAGCACCAGTTCCTTCTGGAAGACTTCAAATGGTTTCACTGAAATGGTTTCATCCGGCTTTGTCAGTCCGAACATCATAACCACCGCCTTATTACCAGCAATATCTACTGCCTGCTGAATTGTGGACGGCCTCCCCACACATTCAATAACGGTATTGATCCAGGTCATGCCTGCGGCTTTCAATGTACCTTTTACATCTTCCCGTACTGGGTCAATGCAGATATCTGCACCCAGCTTTTCAGCCACCGCTCTTTTATTCTCCACAGGTTCCAATAGAGCAACTTTAGCTGCTCCTGCCAGTTTTGCAAGCTGCATCATCAACAGCCCGATCATTCCGCCTCCGATTACCACAACCTGGTGTCCCGGCTGAATCTCACACATGTCAATTCCATGCAGGCAGCAGGCAACCGGCTCCGCCATAGCCCCCTGTTCAAAGGATGTATTCTCCCCCAGCTGATATACCTGTCTTTCATTTACTGCACAATATTCCGCAAAACCTCCGTTTACGGTAGTACCGTATCCGATCATATTCTCACAGTAGTGAGCCACGCCATTTCGGCAGGGTTCACAGGTTCCGCAGTAACAATTGGGATCAATGCATACCCGGTCCCCTGCTCTGCAATTTTCCACTTCCGCTCCGGTCTGTACCACTACACCTGAAAATTCATGCCCCAGAATCGTTGGCGGGGTTACTTCAGCAGCTCCCTTATCCCCCTCATAAATATGTACATCCGTACCGCATACTCCACATGCTTTCACCTGGATCAATACATCCCTGGGTCCGATTTCAGGCTTCTTCGCTTCTTCGACTCTTAAGTCATGCTTCCCATAGAACACTGCACTTTTCATGATCTTCCTCCATTATTCATTCTTATATATAATACTTATGCGTAACACCTAATCATAAGTAGAGTATATAACTTAATATTCAGAATAACAATAGATTTTTATTCCAATATTTTGATTGATTTCTTGTCTATATTGCATAATAAATAATTTTAAATTGCAATTTAAATTCAGGCATACTATGATATAAGATACTAGAGCGTGGTTGAAAATTCATTCCTGCCATCTGCACGCTCCACTTAGCGGTATATTAGCTCCAAATTCAGGTTACATAGCCCGCTATGCGCCCATAATTTGGAACTAATCTCCCACAAAGTGTGACGCACAGCTAGCAGAAAGCAATTTTCAAACACGCTCTAAAGCATTTTCATATTTCTTTTCATCAAACGAATGCTCCATCCAGGAACGCTCCCAGCGTATTTGCAGTCAGACCGATGAAATGAATAAAAGACGAAGGAGGGTTCTATGAGCGATAAAGGAATGACAACGATGGCGGTCAAAAAAATTAATAAGAATAAAGTGTATTCTTTTATCCGGCAGGAGGTCACTACATCAAAACTTCAGATTGTCCAAAAGCTGCAAATGGGGCTATCTACTGTCAGCCAGAATCTAAAAATATTAGAAGAAGAAGGTCTGCTTGAAAAAAATGGCTACTTCGAATCTACCGGAGGACGCAAAGCCCAGGCAATCCAGATTCGCCGTACAGCCAGAATTTCCATTGGGATTGGAATTTTGAAAAAGATGGTTCATTTCGTAGCGATTGATCTCTATGGAACTGTCATTTTTGATTCCACACAGGACATCCCTTATGAGCCTTCCCTTGATTACTACCGGCAGCTAGGTCTGGAACTTGAAGAATTTATTTCCGAAAATGACCTGGACCGCTCCTCTATCCTGGGGGTATCCATTGCCACTCAGGGGATTATTGCTCCCGATGGACAGTCCGTGAGCTACGGCGTGATTATGGATAATATTCAGATGAAATTGTCTGATTTTACAGAATTTATTACTTATCCCTGCCGTCTGGAACACGATTCCAAGGCAGCGGCATACCTGGAACTGTGGAACCATCAAGAAATAGACAGTGCCGTTGTTCTTCTGCTAAACCGCAATATGGGCGGCTCTGTCATTACAAACCGCCAGGTCCACCAGGGCATTCATATGCACAGCGGCATTATCGAGCATCTGTGTATTACCCCGGACGGACCTCTGTGCTACTGCGGATGCCGGGGCTGTCTGGAAACTTACTGTTCCGCCAACGCATTGGAAAATGCCTCCGGCATGGGCATTACAGCCTTTTTTCAGGAGTTGGGAAATGGTGGCTCCCGCTGCCGTCAGATATGGGACGATTACCTGAACCATTTGGCATTCGCCATCCGTAACCTGAATATTATGATAGACGGTTCCATTATTATCAGCGGGTATCTGGTTCCTTTTTTTATCGAAGATGATGTAACCTATCTTCTGAATCAAATAAACTCCTCGTCTCCTTTTACCCTTTCCAGAGAACAGATCCTTCTGGGTACCCAGGGACAATATACTCCGGCAATCGGAGCTGCACTGTATTATATCCGTGAATTTTTGCAAAATGTATGAATGAAAGCCAACAGAAGCCCTATTATTAGCGCATATCTGCTGGCTTTTTTTGACCCATACCCAGAATGTGGCTTTTTGCGCGCCTTGACAAAGTAACAACTTTACTATATGCTAAAAGTAGTTACTTTGAAAGGAGGCTGAAAAATGATTCAATTTGAACATATTACCAAAGCCTACAAAACACAACGGGTTTTAACAGACGTCAATTTTACGATTGACAAAGGCGAATTAGTTACCATCATCGGTGAAAGCGGATGTGGGAAAACGACTCTGCTTAAAATGATTAACCGACTGATTAAGCCCAGCAGCGGTACCATTACAATCCATGGAAAGGATATTAAGAACATGGATGAAGTGGCCCTGCGCAGGAAGATCGGATACGTCATTCAGCAGACCGGTTTATTTCCCCATATGACTGTTCAGGAAAATATTGAACTGATTCCCAAACTGCAAAAGACAGATCCCGCAGAGCTTGCCGAGAACACGAAGCAGATGATGCAGATGGTAGGGCTTGACTGCGATGAATTTTTAAACCGCTACCCCACTGAGCTTTCCGGGGGGCAGCAGCAGCGCGTTGGCGTTGCAAGGGCATTTGCAACGAATCCGGATATTATTTTAATGGATGAGCCTTTTTCCGCACTGGATCCCATAACCAGATCCGATTTACAGGACGAGCTGATACAGTTACAGTCCAAGCTGAAAAAGACAATTGTTTTCGTAACCCATGATATGGATGAAGCCGTAAAAATTGCTGATAAAATATGTATTATGCGCAATGGTTCCATTCTTCAGTACGACACACCGGAAAATATTTTAAAGAATCCGGCTGACGAATTTGTCTCTCACTTTGTGGGGCAGAACCGAATCTGGTCCTCACCGGAATTTATCAAGGTATCTGATATCATGATCGAAAAACCGGTTACCACAACAAAAGATATGTCCGTCTTAAAATGCATTGATAAAATGCGCCAGAACAAGGTTGACAGCCTGCTGGTAGTTGACCGGGACAGCAAACGGCTTTTAGGAATTGTTAAGGCAAGCCAGCTAAGAGGTGCAGCGGATAAAACACAGACTGCAGAAGTCTTCATGAAGCAGAATGTCCTGACACTGCAGCCGGAAGAAAGCATCCTGGATACCATTAAGCTTGTTACAGAAAATCATTCATCTACTGTTCCTGTCACGAATGCGGACGGCATACTCGTAGGACTGATTACCAGAAGCAGTCTGGTAACAACACTGAGCCAGCAATATCTGGATGTGGGAGAGGAGGATGAAGAATGAGTTTTATTTCGTACATTCAATTAAATTATCTGCAAATCATTAGTCTGCTGGTGGAACACATTAAGCTGACAGCAATATCTGTGGGATTGGCTATTTTAATCGGTGTTCCCCTGGGTATTCTGATTTCCTATGTGAGCAAAGTGAGCAAGCCCATTTTATCGGTTGCAAATATTGTACAGGCAATTCCAAGCATGGCGCTTCTCGGCTTTATGATTCCATTTCTCGGCATTGGAACAGTTCCGGCTATCTGCGCGGTTGTACTGTATTCCCTGCTGCCAATTATCAAAAATACTTACACCGGGCTTGAGAATATCAACCCGCAGACCTTAGAGGCTGCAAAGGGAATCGGACTTACGCCTTTTCAGGTGTTGACACGGGTACAGATTCCACTTGCCCTTCCAGTCATTATGGCTGGTGTCCGCATCGCTTCGGTTACAGCGGTAGGGTTGATGACCATGGCTGCTTTTATCGGGGCCGGAGGACTTGGCTATCTGGTATTTTCAGGAATCCGTACCGTAAATAACAACCAGATTCTGGCTGGTGC
This sequence comes from uncultured Robinsoniella sp., assembly GCA_900540475.1. GTDB lineage: Bacteria > Bacillota > Clostridia > Lachnospirales > Lachnospiraceae > Robinsoniella. The sequence continues at coordinate 7,022 of UQGG01000095.1, forward strand.
AATACCCGCATGTATTCTTGCATTACTGGTGGACTTTTTAATCGGCACCGTAGAAAAACTGGTAACGCCGGTCAGCCTGCAAAAAGGCGATAACAACATCAAGAAAAAACAGCGAAAAATGCAAAAAGGCATACTGATTACAGCCGCAGCAGCAACTGCAGCCATTCTGGTATTTACTTCTTTTGGAGGTACCTCCAGTGATGGAAGAACCATTACAGTCGGCTCCAAAGATTATACAGAACAGGCTGTATTGGGCAATATGGTTGCTGATTTTATTGAAGACCGCACCGATATTACGGTCAACCGGAGGGTGGAACTGGGCGGTACACAAGTCTGCTTTGGCGCTATGAAGACCGGGGACATTGATATGTATGTGGAATACAGCGGCACGGCATATAGCGATACACTCCAGCATCCGCCAGTCAACGATGTGGAACTGGTCTATAATACCTCGAAAGCAGAACTGAAAGAACTTTATGATATTGATGTTCTAAAGCAGATGCAGTTTAATAACACCTATGTAATGGCTGTTACCCAGGAAACCGCACAGCAATACAAGCTTGAAACCATCAGTGATTTTGCAAAAGTCGCAAACAGCATGAAGTCCGGCACTGTATTTGAATTCTCCAATCGTGCTGACGGTCTGACGGGTCTGCAAAAAGAATATGGATTTACCATTGGGGAAAGCGTGACTCTGGATGGATCACCCCGGTACACTGCATTGATTAATAAGGACGTTGATATTATTGACGCCTTTGCAACTGACGGTCTGCTGAAAAAATTTGATCTTAAAGTGCTGAAGGACGACAAAGCCTTTTTCCCTCCCTATTATGCAATGCCGATTATCAGAGGGGAAGTACTGGAAGAATGCCCGGAAATTGCACCCCTTATGGAAGAGCTGGGAGGTTATCTGACCGATGAAGTCATGATGGACTTAAATTACAAAGTAGACGAATTGCAACAGCCCCCGGAACAGGTGGCAAGAGAGTTTTTGGTAAGCAATGGATTGGTTCAATAATGGATGGATCTGACGCAATCCGGCAGTGGTAAAAAATCCTTGTGACCGGCGCAGGACTATGCTATATTAAGATATAATTTAGATATAATTTTATATACAGGAGAATATTTCACATGGACATAAACAAAAGTGAAAAAGCAGTCCAGCTGCCGGTTTATCAAAAAATTGCGGCGGATATTGCTGCTAAAATTGCAGAAAGGCAATACCTTGTGGGTGAGAAAATTTATTCCCGCTCAGTGATTGCAAGTCAGTATTCCGTATCACCCGAGACAGCGCGCAAGGCAATCTGCATATTGGCAGATCTGGAAATTGTTTCAACAACTAAAGGAAGCGGCGTTACAATTTTATCACAGGAAAAAGCATGGCGGTTTTTACAGCAGTTTAACAGTGTACAGACTATCCATAACTATAAAAAAGATTTGCTGGACAATATATCACGGCAGAAAAAAGAATTGGATAATCTTACGGAAAAGGTAGAAGCGCTGATTGAAAGCACGAACAGGTTTCAAATGCTGCACCCATTTATGCCCTTTGAATTTGAAATTCTTTCGGATATGCAATGTGTGGGAAAGACTTTAGCCGAGTTGCGGTTTTGGGAACACACAACCGCAACTGTGATCGCAATCCGAAGAAATGATAAAATCTTAATTTCACCCGGTTCCTATGCTACATTAACAGAAAAGGACATTATTTATTTTATTGGCGATGAATTCTCACCGGATCGGGTTAAAAACTTTTTATTGCAGGAAATTTAAACACAGGATACTTAAATCACAGGATATTTTAAGTCAAATCACTCTTCATCTTTCTGCCAAATACCAGCGCAGAAGCACAATAAATGAGAAATGCATAAATCAAAATGATGCAAAGCGGCTTTGCCAAATCTCCAAAATTACCCAGAACTGCCATTCTGGCTCCATTTACGCCCTGATAAAAAGGTAAAGCATGTGCTATTTTCGTAATCGTTCCACCGATCATGTCAATATCCATCCATATACCTCCCAGCATACTGACAACAGTAATAATAATGGAGCATATCCCGGGAGCCGCTTTATCATTTAATAAGGTTCCAAAAAACATACCGATTCCGATAAACATAAGGGCGGACGGAATTAACACAAGCAATCCGGCAATGAGATATCCAATATGAAAGCTGTACCCCATAAACTGACCCATTACGAATCCCACGCTAAAAGTAATGATTATCTGGCAGACAGCGATTATGGAAATCGCCAGGGTGTACCCGCACACAAAATCAATGGGCCTCATGGGTGATGCATACAGCCGGATTAAAAAAGCAGTTGACCGGTCTTTGGAAACCTGAAGTGCCGTAAACAGCATAATAAATGTCAATCCAAAAACCTCAATCCCGGGCAACAGGGACTGGATATGAAAAATCGTCATTCCCGTTTCATTTGGGATACTCCTGTCAATAACCGTCATTACAATCAGCATAACAATGGGAAATCCCAGGCAAAAAATATAACTAAGCGGATCCCGCAGCATTTCCTTCACAACTCTTTTCGCAAATACAATACTCCTCATTATAATCTCTCCTTTCGCTAGTTAAAGCGTGTCTGTTAATCCATTTCCACTATATGCAATCTCATTCTGTGCAATGGAAACAAAAGCATTTTCCAATGAGTCTGCAGCCGTCAGAACCTTCAATTCTTCTACACTTCCACAGGCTTTTATCTCTCCGTTCACCATAACCGCCACACAGTCGGAAAGATGTTCCGCTTCCTCCATATAATGGGTGGTAAGCACAATCGTCACCTCCCCTTTCAATGATTCAATATCTTTCCACAGCTCTCTTCGTGCAAGTACATCAAGCCCCAGGGTAGGCTCATCCAGATAGAGGATTTTGGGTGCGGTTATCAGCGCCATCCCGATACTGACTTTCCTCTGCCAGCCTCCGGAAAGTGTCTTTGCTTTCTGGTTTTTCACCTCTTCAAAGGAAAACATCTGTATAATTTTATCCACCTGGGCTCTCACTTTCTGAGAGGACAGCCCATAGAGTTCAGCCATAAATTCCAGGTTTTCCAAAACCGTCAGGTTGGGTGCCACGGCCGTTTCCTGGGTAGAGAGGTTACTGATATTTTTTATTTCATTCATTTCATTTCGAATGCTTTTTCCAAAGATAAATGCGTCTCCGCCCGTTGGTTTAGAAAGTCCGCTGAGCATCCTGATCGTAGTGGTTTTTCCTGCGCCATTGACACCCAGCAGAGAAATAATACTCCCCTCTTCCACCTCCAGTGAAATATCTCTCACCGCTACTTTTAAGCCAAACTCTTTTCGCAGATTCTTTATTACAATTGCTTTTTCCATCTCTCCATCTCCTCTTTTTATGATTGATTCAACTCTTCCAGTTTACGGTTAATTGCTTCAATATCCTGCCGGCAGATTCTGTACTGGATATACCAGCTTATGACATAACCGGTAACATAGCTGCATATAACAGTGACCGTTGACTGCATGTATTTTCCAAATCCCCAGCAAAACATACTTACCGGAACCCAGACCGCAGCTGTAACAATAAAGTACACAATGCTTTGCTTTACCAGACTCCAGCTTTTGATTTCCATTATCTCAGTCCCCATTGAAAACGACATTGCAGTGATGCCGATCAGCAGACATTGTACGCCAAACGCTATGAGATCTGATGGAAAATGAGCTGCAAATTCCGGAACTACCGGGGCGGTCTTCCCCTCCCCTATTGTAAAGGTCAGCAGAATACCTAAAATGAGATTAATGGTTACCCCATACGAAAAACTGCACAGTCCTTTATAAATCGCCTTTTTAATCATTCACTTCACCTCATATTCCCAATGCATTTTTGATTCTGGAAACGTATCTTCTGGAAGCATATGTTTCCGTTTCATTTTTAAAATAAATCCGGATGGTTCCTACCAGGTCTGTGTCCAGCCGTCTAATCTTCCTGATATTAATTATTTCGGAATTGGATATCCTTACAAAGTGGCTTCCATCCAGAATTTTTTCCAGTTCATACAGCCGCTCTCTCAGCTGATAAGTACCCGTATCCGAGACCGCGAATACTTTTTTACTCTGTGAATAAATGCGAATAAGAGATTCACATGGTAAGATCTCAGCAGCATTCTTTTCATATCCGGTCAGCGTGAGATTGACCGCCTGACCGATGGTCCGGACAAGATGGTCTGTTATATGGTTCTTTTCATCACTGCATATATGAATTTCCGGCTGCTTATATTTCTTATCAATCAAAAGTTGTATTTTCATAGTTCCCTTTCCAAAAAGCGTGTTAGAAATTGCTTTCTCACAGGCTCCAGATCGCTTTCCTTTGATATCCCGGATTATCCCATTTTCAAATGACAAAGTCAATGCTGCTGCGACAACTGGTCGTTTGGAGATGACAAACGGTATAATTCGCCTTCGTTGGCAGCTTCCACAATCACTTCTTCCACAGGTGTTTCCTCAGTAAATGCAATCTGGAAAACCGCCTGGGGCCAATTCAGGCTCGTTCTGGCATGTCTGCCTTTCTGCCGTGCCGTCTGTTCCAGCAATAACAGGAGCTCGGACAGCGTCTCCCTGGTCAGGTATCCGCCTCTCCAGTGAAATACCAGAGGCTTTCCCTTTCTGATTGCCTGTATTGTCCGCTTCGCAACATCCTCTGTTTTTGTAAAGGAAAGCTTCTTTTCCCGATAGTAGAAATGATTTCCCTCTTTACAGGCAGGCACCTCATAAATCACCGGCTCATGATCCCGGAAAAACTGTTTATCCTCCAGATTAAAATAGTCATACCGGATTATGCCATCGTGTCCCAGGCTATTGTCAAAGGTTACATCCAACTGATAGTACTTCCCGTCAATTCTGACGATATTCCAGGCGTGGCGGTACTTAATTTTCTTGTCCGGATTGGCATCAGAGATTGGTATAATACACCAGATTCCCAGAGCATCACAGAGAATTTTAACCGTTTTGGCAATCCCCTCACATACACCCACTCCCTGTCCAAGGGGACCGATAATCTCATGAGAATATGGCTTTTTCAGTTTGTCGTAGCGTACATTGCTGCATACAAAGTCATGAATGAACAATTCCTTTTCTAAATCCGTCATAGACTGTGCCTTCCGGATTAATTTTGTTATTCTGGCATTCATTGCCTTTTGATGCTCTTTTATTTTCCCCTTGTCAAACAGATATTCCGGGACAACCTCCACGTTGCCGGAACCCTGATAGGATCGAAATTGAAGATTTACTGCATAAAATATATCCGGATAATCCAGCCTCAGCTTGAAAAAAATCTCTCCCAGTTCCCGGATCTCCAGCCTGGGTACAAGAAATGCAGAATCCATAGCTGTAAGCCCTGCCTTCATTGCCAGGTATACCTTTTGTTGCATTTTGTTCATGTGATTATAGTAGTAACGCTCCATTGTATCCTCCGTATTTTTCATAATTATACCCCTGCATACCGCAGATGGGTCTGCGGTATTGCGTCAATAGAAAGTATGGAACGCTTTTGTTCCAAACTTATGCAATCATCTGATTTTATCCCGGTAAAATGCGATCTTCCCATCCAGATTTTTCAGATATTCATCCCATTTTTTCTGTTCTTCCACCACGGATTCCCGATGGCGTATCAATAATTCCATTCTCCCCCCCATAGTTGCATCTCCCTCGTACCTCAAGTCCGAATAATGCCTAATGTCTCTTAATAGCATACCCGTTTCTTTCAAACGCTGTATGAATTTTACCCATTCCACATCGCTTTCACAGTAATCCCGCCGCCCGGCCGAATCCCTCCTTACATGAATCAGGCCTTTCTTCTCATAGTAACGCAATGTATAGGAACTAATTCCGGTGATTTCCGCAAATTCTCCGATTGTCATGTCATATCCCTGCTTTCATCTTATTTGTACCTTCATTTATGCCTTCAATTATAACTCATTTATACCTTCATTTATGCCTCCAATTATTCCTCATATAAATCTCAAATAAATTTCATTTGTTTAAAATCAAAAAAGTACTTGACTTAGACTATAGTCTAAATCATATCCTTTGATTATAAATGATTTGGAGGAAAAAGAAAATGGAGAAAACAAGATTTGAAGCAGGAATGGAAAATTTGAAGAAAATTGATGGTGTTGGAGGCGAAGCGGTTATTCAGTCATTGAGTTCCATTTCACCTGATTTGGGAAGATACATCATAGAATTTGCATTTGGAGAAATCTATGACCGAAAGGAATTATCTCTCAGTGAGCGGGAAATGATTACCATAACCAGCCTGCTCACTGCGGGAGGGTGCGAACCGCAGCTGGAAGTACATATTAATGGCGCACTTAATGTAGGCATTCCTCCTGAAAAAATAACGGAAACCTTTTTACAATGCGTTCCCTATACCGGGTTTCCAAAAGTCCTGAATGCCATTCAAACCGCCAAAAAGGTGTTTGCAAAGAGAGGATTTCTGGAATCAAACTGATAATTTTCTGTTGAACCTCTGTGCCGTTCATGATACTGTATTAAAATAGATATGGAGGTAATCAACATGAAAATGAGAAATGAATATACCTGTCCTTTAGAACTGGTGCATGACATGATTAAAGGGAAATGGAAAACGATTATTTTGTGGAGACTGCGTCTGGGCGGCACATCATTAGCCAAACTGGAAAAAGATATTGACGGTATTACCCAGAAAATGCTCCTGGAACAGCTTAAGGAACTGATGGAATATGGATTTGTGGAAAAGAAAACTTACGAGGGTTATCCCCTCCATGTAGAATATTCACTGACTCCTGTTATGGGCACACAGATTTTAGAAGCCTTAAAAATCATGCAGCACATTGGAATTGACTATCTAAAAGAAAATGGTATGGGGTATATCTTAACAGAGAAAGGAATTACACCTGAGTAACACCCACAAAAGTGGGTAATTTACGCCTCCTCCCTCTGCTATAATGGTATTAACCAATATAGTACTACATCCGGCAAGGAGGAACACAATGATTGTAACTAGTGATGGATATTACCCGCAATGTCATTCATGCAAATGAAAGCCAGACGGCAAATGACTTTACGCAGGGTGTGAACAGCTGGACTAGAGCGTGTTTTATAGTGTTCTATTATATGCATTATATTGGGGTTTAGCTGAGTAAGGACGCTTTGTATGCAGAGGTAGTGTACGGAAAGAGAAGGGGACGGACCAGGACATTGGTTTGGAATGCTTAACGCAGAACTGGCATTTTCTAACCTTCCCGAAGCGCTTTTTGGCGGCACGCGGGCATTCGCTCCGAAATCCTGATGCATTTCGCAGCTCA
>UQGG01000096.1 GCA_900540475.1 uncultured Robinsoniella sp.
TTAAAGTTCCGTCTTCAAAGCTGAAAAAATATAAACAGATCATGGCGAATAAGGGACAGGGCAAAAGAGTAACAATTAAAAAATAAAGGAAGAATCAATATGGCAATTTTAAAATTGGAACCGGCTTTTAAGGAATATATCTGGGGCGGAGATAAGCTGATGAAAGATTATCATAAGCACTATGAGGGTAAGGTTCTGGCAGAGTCCTGGGAATTATCCTGCCATGTAGATGGCAGTTCCCGCATTGCCGCTGGTCCTTTCAAGGGAAAATCTCTCCAGGAATATATTGACTGGGAGGGGAAAAAGGTATTGGGAAGCCACTGTGCAGCATTTGACAACTTCCCGGTACTGATTAAATTCATCGATGCTAGGGAGAACCTGTCTATACAGGTTCACCCTAATGATGAATATGCTTTGAATGAAGAAGGGCAGTACGGGAAAACAGAAATGTGGTATGTGGCAGATTGTGTCAAAGATGCGTATCTGTATTATGGTTTTTCCAGGGAAATCTCGAAAGATGAGCTGAAACAGCGGATTCAGGATGAGACGATTCTGGAAGTGTTAAACAAGGTCCCAGTGAAAAAAGGGGATGTATTTTTCATTGAGGCAGGTACGCTGCATGCAATTGGAAAAGGAATTGTAATTGCAGAAATCCAGCAGAATTCCAACGTGACATACCGCATATACGATTATGGAAGAAAGGGGGCGGACGGGAAAAAAAGAGATCTGCATATTGAAAAGGCTCTGGCGGTGACAAACCGCAGCCCAAAGGTGTGTACAGATGGTTTTGAGCCACATTTGGGAAGCTGTAAATACTTTACTGTGGATAAGCTTACACTGGACGGCAGGGTTATGAAGGAAATGAGCGGAGAGGTTGACGGAAGTACTTTTGTACATATGCTGGTGGTGGAAGGAAGCGGTGTGATTCAAAATGGAGAGGAAGTCCCTTTTACTAAGGGGGACAGCCTGCTAATCACGGCTTCCACCGGGCGCTTTGGGGTGAGTGGAAACTGCCAGGCACTGATTACAACAATCCCATAAATTGACTTTGTTAATGATCAAACACGATGATCTATGAAATACATATGAATTCCCATTCTAAAATGGAAGGTGAGAAGGTATGAGAAGAGAGATGAAAAAGGGTATAAAAAGCAAATTAACGGCAGCGGCACTGGCAGCATCTATGGTAGTCAGTTCTCTGTCGGTATATGATGTTAGTTATGCAAGTGAGCCGTCAGGTGATTCTGTTATGGCTGAAATTTATGTATCGCCGTCAGGAAGCGCCCAGGGAAGCGGAACAGCCCAGGATCCTTTGCAGACTATGGATCAGGCAAGAGAAAAAGTAAGAACAATGAATCAGGATATGACCGGGGATATTTACGTGAATTTTGAGGATGGGGATTACTTTATGGACCGCACTGCGGCATTTCAATACGAGGATACCGGCAGTAATGGATATCAGGTCGTGTACAAAGCACTGGAGGGAAATACACCTGTGTTTACTTCCGGTAAAGAGGTAACCGGGTGGACAGATGCCCAGGATCCCAATCGTCCGGGACTAATGAAGGCTCAGGCACTGGGTGTGGAAAACACCAGGGAGCTTTACGTAAACGGAGAGATGGCGGTAAAAGCCAAAGGACAGGTTCCGGGAAGCATTCAAAGAGCTGGGCATTACGAAAACTATACTACCTACAGCGGTACCCACAAGGCGTACTATGGATATAAGAGCAGCGCCATGGAAATGCTTAACTGGAAAAACATACAGGATATTGAATTCGTATACGATATTCTCTGGGTACACCGTATTTCTCCCATTGAATCTATTCAGGCAGCCGGTGATAATGAAATCTACATAAAAATGGACTGGGAATCTTTCCGCCTGAACCAGATAGCAGGAGGAAACCAGGTACATGCCGATGTTCCAAGCTACATTGAGAATGCTTATGAACTGTTGGATGAGCCGGGAGAGTGGTACTTTGACAAAACGGATAAGACTATCTATTATATGCCAAAAGAAGGGCAGAATATGGATACTGCCGAAGTGATTGTGCCAAGTATCGAGCAATTTATCACTGTATATGGGGAGGCAGATACAAAGGTAACAGATATTACTTTTGAAGGTTTGTCATTTGAGTATAATACCTGGCTTTATCCAAGCCTCTATGGCTGGCCGGATCAGCAGGCAAATTTTGCCCACGATCCCCAGGAGACAGAAAATATGCATGCTTATTCTCTGACACCGCAGGCTGCGATTGAGACGAAAATGAGCCGGAATATTACGTTTACAGGCTGTAATTTCCAGAATATCGGGTCCGGGGCAATCAGCCTGTTAAAGGGATCGGAAAACAATGTGGTAGAAAAGTGCGTTTTCCAGGATATATCAGGAGGCGGAGTGCTGATCGGAGGAGTCAATATCAATGACGCACATCCCGTTACCATGGATGAGAATGCCACGCTGGATGAAATCAAAGAAGCGATGCAGAAACACGCGGATGATCCTGCGCAGTCACCCCATGATGACCGCTACATTGTAAAAGATAACGTGGTTACCAACTGTTACTTTAACCGGATCGGGACAGAGTATAAAGGCAGTATAGCGGTACTGGCCGGTTATACGGATGGCACCGTAATTACCCATAACACGATTAAAAATGTGGCATACTCCGGTATTTCCGTAGGCTGGGGCTGGGGATTCTGGGATCAGACAGGACGTTCAGATTCTACAGAAGCAGGTGAGATCACGCCTGATTATTATCCCGTATTTAAACTGGGGGATGCGGCAGTCTCCAGAAATAATATCATTGAATACAACGATGTAGGATATTGCATGACTAAGATGCATGACGGCGGCGGTATTTATACCCTGGGAGACATGCCGGGCAGCAGCATTTCCTTTAACAGCATTCACAACATGTCCAGCTGGCCTGGAGGCTTATATCTGGATGAGGGAAGCGGTGGTATGAAGGTTGAGGGAAATATCACCTATGATACCCCATATACCTGTTTTTATAATATCAGGGAGTTCACCTGGGGACATCGAATGGACCAGCCGGACTTCAAAGAAAATTACTGGAATACTGCTCCCGAAAGCGATGCTTATCCACATGAAATCGCGGATCAGATCGGTATTGAAAAAGTAAATGACAACATTCGTCCAAAGGAACTGGATACCGTAACGGCACCGGATTACATTAAGGCGGGGGACCGTATTACCCTTCAGGGATACTTTGGGGACGAAGCGGGCAGAGTGGTTATGACGGGTCCGGACGGAGAAGTTTCTGTAGGTGCAGAGTCGCCTTATCTGGTCAGCTGGGTAAAAAATAAAATTGTTTTCCTGGTTCCGGGAGGTGTTTCAAGCGGCAGCATTTATGTAGAGGCGGCAGATCAATCACAGACAAATAAGGATAAAACGCTCACCGTGTTTGGCGGAGAAAAGGAATTGTTTGGGGATGACTTTGAAGCGTATACCATTGGAAAGTTAAATGATCAGCAGTCAGCCACAGAAAAGTATTCCTATCTGCATGACCGTATCAGCATTGCAGAGGAGGACGGAAACAAGATTCTCAAAATGAATTCAAACGGCTCAGATACTTATCTTACAAAAGATGCGGACTGGGAAGACGTTAAGATTTCTTTTGATTACCGGTTTGATTCCGATACGAAAGACTATGGAGGAATCTATATTTCTCCAAAAAATCAGAATAAAGAAAACAGGTATCTGGCAAACCTGCTTCCCCATTTTCGAAATGGAATATTCTATCAGCGCTATTTGAACAATGGGTATTCTGAACATGGTGATACAAACTTCAGTTATGAGGTAGGTGCCTGGTATTCCATAAAAATGGAAATGACAGGGGACAGACTTTTAGTAAAAATGTGGAAACGCTCAGAACCAGAACCTTCCGAATGGACTGGAAGTGCAAACTTCGGCGGGCTGAAAAAAGGAGGATTCTATTTACAGTATTCCGATTCATCGGGTGAAAACACGGCATTTTCCAGCTTTGACAATCTTCTGATTACCACATATCAGGAGGGTGTGACAGAGAATCTGGGACAGGATCTGGAAGCGCCTGTAACCAATGCAGCAGTAACAGGTGAAACTACAGAGACAGGTGCTTATATTAACGAGACAAAAATAGAATTAAAATCAGAAGACAGCGCATCAGGAGTGGCCGGTATCCGCTGGCAGTTAGACGGCGGGAATTTACAGGACTATGTAAAACCTGTTGAAGTGTCGAAGGATGGCGCATTTACGCTTACCTATTTTGCATATGACCGGGCTGGTAACAAAGAGGAACCAAAGGAAGTAACCGGCACGGTAGTCCAGGGCAAGGTTATCTTTGAAGAACGCTTTGACAATTACGAAGAAGGGAACTTTACCGACCCGGATGAAAGGGGATATCAGCTGACAAATCCGGATCAGTTCCTGATTGTTTCAGGACAATCCCAGACAGGTAATGCTCTGAAAATCCAGGGAAAGAAAGATACGGCAGTCCGTATGACAAAGCAGGACAGCTGGGACGGTACGGTGATGACCCTGGACTTCAAATACCAGGAAGAGCTAAATGGAATTGAAGGCCTGTATGTAAGTAATTATTTTCAGTCCTTTAACCCGGACAATATGCATGTATACCCTGTTATCCCGGGATACGGGGGCATCCTGCTTCAGCAGAATGTAAATGGAAATGCAAGAGAAGCAGCAAGACTGGAAAATAAAAAAATCAGTTTAAAACCAGGCAGCTGGTATCATATGAAAGCTTATACCTCAGGAAGTGAAATGAAGGTGAAAGTCTGGAGAGACGGAAGCCAGGAACCAGCGTCCTGGATGGCAAAAGGGGAAGTGAGCGGACTGCAGGGCGGAGGCGGACTCCACCTGGGCTTTTCCACAGGAGGAAACGAGGCAAATTATGCACTGTTTGACAATATCAGAATTATTGGTTTTGGGGAACAGGGATCCGCGGACTTAACAAAGCTGCAGGAGGTGTACGAGCAGGGAAGAGAAAAAGAGAAGAATACAGATTATACAGAAGAATCCATTGGGAAGCTAAAAGCAGTTCTGGATAAGGCGGAACAATTGCTTGGCAGGGATGACCTGACCGAAAACGACCAGCCGGATGTGGATGCTGCACAAAAGCAGATAGAAGATGCCATGGAAAATCTGGTACTCAGACCGGCAGATAAGACGGCACTGGAGCAGAAAGTGGAGGAAGTTCTGCATATTGATTTAGAACTCTACACGGAAGAATCAGCTAAGAGACTTAAAAAGGCAATGGAGGAAGCACAGAAGCTGTTAGATAATAAAGATCTGACGATTCAGGATCAGAATCTGTTACAGGAAGCAGTAGACGAACTGGATGCAGGCATTGGAGAACTGGAAGAAATCAGTGAACCGGGAACGGAAACAGAGCCAGGAACCGAGACAGAGCCGGGAACCGAGACAGAACCAGGAACGGAAACGGAGCCGGGAACCGAGACAGAACCAGGAACCGAGACAGAACCGGGAACCGAGACAGAACCGGGAACGGAAACAGAGCCAGGAACCGAGACAGAACCGGGAACGGAAACAGAGCCAGGAACCGAGACAGAACCAGGAACGGAAACAGAGCCGGGAACAGAGACAGAGCCGGGAACGGAAACAGAACCAGCAACGGAAGCCGTATACCAGGTAGTTTTCCAAACTTATGACGGAAAAGAATTAAGCCGCCAGTCGATAAAAAATCACGGCGCGGCAAAAGCTCCAAATGCGCCGTCCAGAAAAGGATATTCCTTCAGTGGATGGAGTGCTTCCTATGGAAACGTAACACAAAATCTTGTCATAACAGCACGTTATAAAGCTAACACTTACCGCATTTCCTTCCAGAAAAATGGCGGAAAGGGAAGTATGGGAAGACAGACCGTGACCTATGACAGGAGTACGAAGTTAAAAGCAAACAGTTTTAAAAAATCCGGTTATGTATTAAAGGGCTGGAATACAAAGAAAAATGGAAAAGGGAAGTCCTACTCAAACCAAAAGACCATTAAAAACCTTACCTATGTAAATGGAAAAACCATAACCCTGTATGCTCAGTGGAAAAAGGTATCCAGGCCGGATTCTGTGAAAAAAATATCTGCTTCCAGCAAAAAAGCAAAGATTTGTACCGTTACGGTAACAAATGTAAAAAAGGCAGATGGATACCAGATCCGGTATGCAGCAGACAAGACGTTTAAAAAGGCTAAAAATGTTTATGTGAAGGAAGGAAAGGGCAAGAAAACAACAACGGAATTAAAAGGGTTGAAACGTAAAAAGACTTATTATGTAAAGGTTCGCGCTTATGTAAAAGATTCAGCCGGAAAACGCTGGTATTCCAAAGATTACAGTAAAGTAAGAAGTGTAAAAATAAAATAATTGGAGTGTGTCTGAGCATTGCGATCAAACAGACTCTAACCGAGTGATAAAAATAATGTGGACAGGAAGGAGCTGCCGTTGGGCAGCCCGCTTTCTGTCCATATATAAAAATGCTGAAAAATAGAACCAAAGGGAAGGGATCTAGTATGAAAAAAGGTAATTTAAAAAAGTGTACAGCAATATTTTTAAGCTCAGCAATGATATTGACAGGAACCCTGGCAAATGGGGTTACTGCTTTTGCACTTGAATCAGAACCAGTTTCTGAATCAAAAACAGAAACGGTTGCAAAGAATATCACCGATACTACTGCAGATGAAGGAATTCTTACGATTACGGCAAAAGCCAGCCAGTCCCGCAGTGGATGGGATATCAGTCCGGACAATCTTGTAAATGGAAGCGGTCTTTCTAAGAAAGGAAGCCTGGAAGCCACTCACTCCAATGGAGGAACTGCCCAGGGAATGTGGCAGACGGAAGATCATGCAGGAAGTTCGGTATGGGTAGAACTGGATACGGGAAAAACTCAGGAACTGGCGAAAATGTATATCTGGAATCATAACCAATATGATGGCACCGACCGGTTTTTAAAAAGGGGATTCCATTATGTAAATGTGGAATATTCCTCTGACGGAGAAAAGTGGAAAGCCTTAGACGCACAGAAAGATGCAGATTACAACCGTGAGCTTCATATGGCGTCCGGTTCCGGCAGGGAACCGGTAAATGATGTGATTGAATTAGGAATTACTGCCCGATATATTCGTATATCTGCGAACCCGGATCCAAAGCGCGGAACCTTTGACGGTGGGGGATGTTATGGACTCAGCGAAGTTATGATTACCCATTACATGGATGACAGAGATATCGCTATGGAGCAATTAGCAAAGTCAATCGAGGCAGCAAATAAAAGAGCTGCATTTGACTACTCCAATTCTAAATGGGAAGAGCTGCAGAAAGCAATTGTAAATGCTGCATCAATTGCTGGAGATGAGAATATTTCCATAGGGGAAATAGAGGCTGTCAGGGATATATTGGATCTTGCGGTTTCAGATACCGGGATTCCATTCGGTGTATCTGCTTCCTTAACAAAGAAAATAGAGGAAGCACAGGAACTGAGAGAAGAGGACTATACAGAGGAAAGCTGGAAAAATGCTAAAAGCGGAATTGATGTGGCAGTTTTGGCAGCCCAGGAAGCTTCCGGGCTTGATGTAAATGATACCGGAAACGCCCCACAGGCAGACGATTCTCTGAAGACTCTAACCCGGGAAATCGCAAAGCTGCGGAGTTTACCAAAGGATCGTATGGAAATGTACCGGGAACTGGTAAACGAAAGATTTGGCATGTTTCTGCACTATAACATGTCAACCTACACAAATAATGGACAAAATCCAAAATACGATTTTGCATTAGAAGACTGGGGACCGGCTATGGCGGACCCGATAGACTTTGATCCAACGGATCTGGATACAGATCAGTGGGCAGACGCCGCCGTTTCTGCACAGATGGAATTTTCCTGTGTGACCAGTAAACACCATGATGGTTTTGATATATGGCCAAGTGAAGTATATGACCACAATATTTCTAAAAGCAGCCGTCCAGACATGGATGTGATAGATGAATATCTCACATCTTTCAGAAGCCGCGGAATTAATGCCGGTCTTTATTTCTCAATATTGGATCTGCATCTGGAGGCAATAGAGAAGCCGAATTTTAACGGAACAAAGGATCAGATACGGAAGGGCATATACACAAAGAACCAGGACTTAATTCTTGGACAGATCAGAGAACTTATGACTAATTACGGCGACATACCATTTCTTATACTGGACGGCTGGAATACCGACTGGGGAAGTGATCTGGGCAGCCCGTTGTATACAGAATTTCCCTATGCTGACGTTGAAGAACTGGTGCACAGTCTTCAGCCAAACTGTATTATCATTAATATCAGCTGTGAAGTAAATGATACACATACGGACCTGACGATTTTTGAAAATGGTGCCGGACAGACGATCCCATCCTGGTTTGATAAACCCGGTATGGCGTGCCATAACCTTCAGGGACAGTGGTTTTGGAATACAAACAATCCAACACAGGAACTGCAGTCAGTAGATTGGGTGCTTAACCAGATGTGCTATCCCCAGAACCGTAAAGGATGTGCCTTTATTTTAAATGCAGCTCCTAATCCGGAAGGGAAAATGGACGATAATGTATTGTCGCGTCTGAGGGAAATAGGAGAAGCATATGAAAAACTGCCCAATATGGAAGATGTTCCTTCCAGCTGGTATAAAGATTACGATCCGGCGCTGAATCTGGCATATAAAAAGCCCATAAAGCAATCCTCTGTATCCGGACATTCTTATGGAGAACGGGCTGCTGATGGAATCATAGACGGTGCTGTCAGCCATGAAAGTGTCTCTGCTACTAATATGGAAAGCAATCCGTGGTGGCAGACAGACCTGGGGACAAACCAGGATATTGGAGAAATAACCATCTGGAACACCGAAGGATCTGCAAAAGAAAACCTCAGTAATTTCTGGATCTTTGCATCGGATAAGGAATTGACCGGTACACTGAATCAGCTGAAAAATAGCAAAGATATAACAAAGATACATGTCACTGAGGTACCGGACCCAAGTATTACCCGGTTAATTAATACCAGTGCCCGATACATACGTATTCAGATAGAAGGATATAAGTCGCTTGCTTTATCAGAAGTAATTTTGTCATCTCAGAATGATTTCGGATTACAGGATATCTATAAAATTTCATCCCTGGAAAACAAACGTGTAGAAACAGGTACATCCCTGGAAGAGCTAAATCTGCCCGGGACTGTGGAGGCAGTTCTTTCTGACGGAAGCAAGCAGGAAATCCATGTGGAATGGGATCGCGCTGTGCCGGAATACGACAGCAATGGAACAGGTACCTATATGTTTACCGGCAGTCCTGTGAATCTTCCAAGCCATATCACAAACACAAAGAACCATAAAGCAGTTATCCGTGTTACTTTTGAGGATATCCGTCTGAATATGGTTACCGCTCCGGATGAGGTGAAAGCAGGTGATACGGTAATCCTGCAGGGACATTTCGGGAAGAATCCAGGCAGAGTGGTTATGACGGGACCAAAAGGCGAGGTAACTGTAAATGCAGATTCACCTTATCTGATCAGCTGGGAATCTGACTGCATAAAATTCCTGGTTCCGGGAGGTGTATCCAGCGGTATCATTTATGTTGAAACGGCTGACAGGCAACAGACGAATAAGGATAAAGAGCTGAAAGCAGGCGGCTGGGAAAAAGAAGTATTTGCGGATAATTTTGAAACGTATACTACAGGTAAATTAAATGACCAGCAGACGGCTGTAGAAAAATATACATTTCTCCATGACCGGATCAGCGTAGCAGAGGAGGATGGCAACAAAATTCTGAGAATGAACTCCGATGGTTCTGATACATATCTTACCAAAGAAGAAGACTGGGAAAATGTTAACATCTCTTTTGACTATCGGTTCGATTCGGATACAAAAGACTTTGGCGGTATCTACATTTCTCCAAGATACCAGGATAAGGAGAACCGCTACCTGGCTGATCTGCTGCCCCATTTCAGGGGAGGAATATTATATCAGCGCTATTTAAATAACGGTTACTCTGAGCATGGAGAAACTGAATTTGCTTATGAGACCGGTGTATGGTATTCCATTAAAATGAAACTGGCGGGAGACGAGCTGAAGGTAAAGATGTGGAAAAAAGGAGAACAGGAACCTCTTGACTGGATTGGCCAGGCTGTCTTTGGCGGACTGGAAAAAGGCGGGTTTTTCCTGCAGTATTCAGATGCATCCGGTGCGGATACCGCATTCTCCAGTTTTGACAACTTATCTGTAACGGCATTTGAAGACGGTGTAACAGAAGATCTTTCACAGGATACAGAAGCGCCTGTAACAATGGCAGAACTGACGGGGGATCAGACGCAGAACGGAGATTATATCAATGAGGCGCAAATCATACTGAAGTCGGAGGATAAGGACTCCGGTGTAGCGGGAATATACTGGAAGCTGAATGGGTCAGAACTGCAAAATTATGAGATACCGGTAGTGATTGCAAAAAATGGACCGTTTTCCCTTACTTATTTTGCTTATGACCATGCCGGCAACAAGGAAGAACCAAAGCAATTAAAAGGTAATGTGGTGCAGGGAAATGTCATCTTCGAGGAAAACTTTGAAGAATACGATCAGGGACAGTTTCAGGATTCTGCAAAGAAAGGATATGAGATTACGAACCCGGAACAGTTTCAGATTGTATCCGGACTGTCCCCGACGGGCAACACCCTGAAAATACAGGGCAAAATAAATACGGCAGTACGTATGACAAAGCAGGATAACTGGGACGGCACGGTTATGACCCTGGATTTTAAATACCAGGAGGAATTAAGCGGGATTGAGGGCCTTTATGTAAGCAGCTATTTCCAGACTTATAATCCGGATAACATGCATATATACCCCATTATACCGGGATACGGAGGCATCCTGCTGCAGCAGAATGTAAATGGTAATGCCAGGGAAGCGGCAAGGCTTGAGAATAAAGACTTTTATGTAAAGCCGGGAAGCTGGTACCATATGAAGACCTATACTTCAGGAAGTGAAATGAAGCTGAAAGTCTGGAAGGATGGAAGCCAGGAGCCTGTGGACTGGATGGCCGTAGGTGAAGTAAGCGGGTTACAGGGAGGAGGCGGACTCCACCTGGGATTTTCAACTGGAGGCAACCAAGCTAATTACGCATTGTTTGACAACATCAGGATCATTGGATTTACGGAGCCGCAGCCGGAAAAACCGGCGGATATTTCAAAACTGCAGGACGTATATGACAAAGGAAGAGAGATAGAGCAGGATACGGATTATACAGAAGCATCCCTTCAGAGCCTGAAAACGGTACTGGATAAAGCGGAGATACTGCTGGGCAGGGAGGATCTGACAGAAAAGGATCAGCCAATGCTGGATAGTGTACAAAAGCAGCTGGAAGAAGCCATTAAAAATCTTGTACTCAGACCCGCAGATAAGTCAGCCCTGGAGGAGAAAATACAGGAAGTCCTGAATCTTAATTTTGAACTCTACACAAAAGAATCTGCGCAGAGACTTAAAAATGCGTTGGATGAGGCAAACAAGCTGTTAGAAAATAAAGATCTGACGATCCGGGATCAGATACGTATCGGTGAGGCAGTAGACGGGCTGAATGCTGGTATTGGGGAACTGGAAGAGGTAACAGAACCGGGTACAGAGACAGAACCGGGAACGGAAACAGAGCCGGGAACGGAAACAGAACCGGGAACAGAAACAGAGCCGGGAACGGAAACAGAACCGGGAACGGAAACAGAGCCGGGAACGGAAACAGAACCGGGAACGGAAACGGAGCCAGGGACGGAAACGGAACCAGGGACGGAGACAGAACCGGGAACGGAAACAGAACCGGGAACGGAAACGGAGCCAGGGACGGAGACAGAACCGGGAACGGAGACAGAACCGGAAACAGAGACAGAGCCGGGAACGGAAACAAAACCGGAAGTAAAAGAGGTGTACCAGGTAGTCTTCCAGAATTATGACGGCAAAGTACTGAGCCGCCAGAATGTATTGAACCATGGCAGTGCAAAAGCACCTGAGTCTCCGTCCAGAAAAGGATACACATTTGCGGGATGGAATGTATCTTACGGAAATGTGATACAGAACCTTGTAGTTACAGCCCGTTATAAAGCCAATACTTACCGCATCTCCTTCCAGAAAAACGGAGGAAAGGGCAGTATGGGAATTCAAACGATTACCTATGACAAGCTTACAAGATTAAAGGCAAACAGATTTAAAAGGTCAGGGTATGTGTTAAAAGGCTGGAATACAAAAAAGAATGGAAAAGGAACCTCATACGCCAGCCAGAAGACGATAAAGAATCTTACCTCGGTAAACGGTAAAACCATATACCTCTACGCCCAGTGGAAAAAAGTATCAAAGCCGGATATCGTGAAAAAAGTATCTGTTTCAAGCAAAAAGGCAAGGATATGCGCAGTTACGATAACAAATGTTAAAAAGGCTGACGGATATCAGATTCGATTTGGAACCGATAAGTCATTTAAAGAGGCAAAATCGGTTTACATTTCAAAAGGCAAAGGCAAGAAAATAACAACTTCTATAAAAGGGCTGAAACGTAAAAAGACTTACTATGTAAAGGTTCGGTCTTATGCAAAAGATTCAGCCGGAAAGCGTATCTATTCCAAAAGTTACAGCAGTGTAAAGAGTATAAAGATCCGGTAGGAAAACACAATCATCTAATTTTAAAACACGCTCTAGCGGATGCGGCACAGCATATGCATCCGCTTTTTCAAAGCGAAAATAGCATTTTCCATATAAATTATAGAAGCAGTTTCAAATTCAAATTACAACCTAACATAAGGAGAATATATCATGACAAAAAAAGAACGGGTATGGGCGGCAATCCGCCACATGGAAGGAGACAGAGTACCAAAAGGAGAATTATATATACAGCCTCAGATTGCCAACAAGCTTCTGGGAATGGAATACCCTGCAGATTACCAGCATTTTGAAAGGGACCGAAAGGTACGGGAGTTATTACATATGGATATTATCAATGTAGGTGACTGGCCGGAATGGGAAATTGGAAAAACTGCAGACGGAAAAAAAATCATACAGAGTGTGTATGGACAGACCTTTTTAGAAGGAGACGAAAGCAAGCGGCTTCTGAACCCACCTGTGGACATCGAGGATGCCTGGGATTATCAGGAACCGGATATTACAAAAGTGACCGGAGATCTGGTAGAAAAATATGTAAAAGAAACGGATTTTTTCGTGTTTGCCCAGATTGGCGGACCAATATCCATGCTGAATGAAATGTATCCCATGGAAGATTATATGGTTAATTGTATCACCTACCCGGATGAGACCCATGTGTTAACCGAAAAGGTGATAGCATTTGAAACGAAAAAAGCAAAATTATTCCTGGACAAAGGAGCGGATGCTATTCTCATAGCGGATGACATGGCATTTAACACCGGGGTATTCCTGCCGCCTTACGTAATGGAGGAGCATGTATATCCATTCTATAAACAGATGATTCAGGAAATCAAGTCATATAAAGATACACCAATATTTCTGCACAGCGATGGAAACCTGAACAGCATAATGGATAAACTGGTGGAATGCGGATTTGACGGTATTCAGTCCCTCCAGCCGTCAGCCGGCATGGATATCGGTGAGATTAAGAAAAAATATGGGGACCGCCTGTGTCTGTGGGGAAATATAGACCTAGATTACATCATGTGCTTTGGCACCGTGGAGGAAGTCCGGGCGGAGGTTCGAAAGACCATTGAAATTGCAGGACCCGGCGGAGGATTCATACTATCCACCTGTAATACAATGGTAGATATTATTCCGCCGAAAAATATATTGGCAATGATGAAAGAGGCTGATAGTATTCGTTGATACAAAGCTGGTTTTCTCAGCATGGTGGAACCCTGGGGTTGTGGCATGCTGAACGCTATTGGCGTAAAGCAACTGATCTTGAAAACGGGATTTGTTTTTCATTCCAGAAAAAGGAGTAAACTTTCATCCTCTTTTACGCATAAACAGCCAAAACATACTGCGCTGCATCCAATAAAGAAAAGCCAGCCACAGCCCAGGGGTTCCAACCTGCTGAGAAAAACCAGCTTTGTGGCAATAGCCTGAATCTCGGAAAGATGGGTGTGGGAAACTGGTATGGGTGGAGGAAGCGTAGAGCAGAGCTGAGTATTTACTTACCTTTTCGGAGTGTTTTTTGGCGGATAGTATTCGACTGGCTCCCATCGGATACTAAGCGGGCA
>UQGG01000097.1 GCA_900540475.1 uncultured Robinsoniella sp.
TGGCTCCCATCGGATTGTAAGCGGGCAGTGAGCTGCGAAATGCATCAGGATTTCGCAGCGAATGCCCGCGTGCCGCCAAAAAGCGCTTCGGGAAGGTTAGAAAATGCCAGTTCTGCGTTAAGCCTTCCAAACCAATGTCCTGGTCCGCCCCCTTCTCTTTTCGTACACTACCTACATCTACAAAGCGTCTTTAATCAGCGAAACCCCAATTTAGTGTTTTATAGCCGCCTGGTCTCCCTATGTTCTTGCTAAGTCAAGACTTGAATTATTCATAGTATATGTTATCTGAAATTGCACGTTGCAGCAGTAGAGCGTGTCAGAAAATTCCTTCCCGCCATCTGCACGCCCCACTTTGCGGTATATTTACCCCGAATTCAGGTTACATATCCATCTATGCGCCCATCATCCGGAACAAATTTCCCACAAACTTTGACGTACAGCTGACAGAAATTAATTTTCAGACACGCTCTTAGAAACTTTCTTTATCTGCGGTGATTCATCCGATATTCTTTCGGGGAACAGCCATAGGCTTCCTTGAATTTTTTATAAAAGAAGCTTACATTTTCGTATCCGACCTGATTAGCGATCACACTTACCGGAGTATTGGTGTTTGCCAGAAGTTTTTCGGAACTTTTAAAACGCTGCATCTGAACAAGTTCTTTGTAAGAATAGCCGGTGTTTTGTTTCAGCAGGGTGGTCAGGTAGTTGGCATTTAAATTGAAAAATGCAGCGGTAGACTCCAGGGAACAGGTTCTGAAGTTACCTTCTATGTAACGGAGTATGGGGATGATGGTACCTTTCAGACCTTTGCGCTCGCATTTACCCAGATCATTTTCATATACATTGATCAGTTCGGATAGGATCAGGTTAAAAAGGCTCTTGAGCATATCAGTGGAATTCAGTGAGGGATCATAACATTCACACAGAAATTCACGGAGAAATATTGGAATGCGCCGGCTCTTTTGAGAGTGGAACAAAATATAGTGTATGTCGCTGGTATTTTCAACAATGGTGTCAATGAAAAATTGAGAAAGAATGCTGCCTTTTGCAAGGCGGCTGAAAAAATTCATATTCAGATAGTTTTTGTCGATTAGAAGACTGATCATGATATCATTTTCTCCGATTTTCCCTACAGAATGAGGGGTGTCCGAGTCTATGAAGATCATCTGGTTTTCTTTTAATATAAGTGTTTCTTCGTTTATGATCTGGGCGCAGGTGCCGGAATACATATAGTTAATTTCTACCCATTTGTGAATGTGCAGGGGACAGGCCTGGAACCTGGAATGCTTGCGCACAAAAAGGCTGTTGGGGATTGCGCAGATGTCATTTTCACGGCTGCGGTTAATGAAGATCTTATAAATAGTCTTACCATCCCTGATTTCTGTGGGGAATTGTGACCAGAAATTGCTTCGGATTCCCTGTTGATATTCTTGTTCTTTTTTTGTTAAATTACGAAGATTAGCATCTAATGATGATAAATTCATGGTTCGCTCCTGATTTTTCTACATGTGTGGTTTACGTAAAATCTTTTACCATTTTATTATAAATGTCCGTAAAGAGGCTGTCAATGACAGAATTCTGAAGTTTGGTCAATAAAAAAATAATTTTTTAGCAAAATATACAGTTACCCGAAACTACCTATACAGATTTCTGAATACGTTGTATAATTGAATATATTTTGTAACGATAAAGCTAGTACTCAATCCGGACAGTAACAATAGTGACAGCACTGCCTATATTGCCATCTGCCGCGTTGTCGTCAGTCAGCGGAGGAACCACTCCGCTTCCATCCTTCGCCTTGCAGACTGACAAAATATTCAGCACTGTCACTATCATTACTGTCTGGATTGAGTACTAGGGATTTTACGTGAGTTTTGCTTGTAACTGTGAAGGGATGAACAGCTGCCGGAACAGTTGCTATTATTTTTAAAATGAAGGAGATATGGAGTACACCAATGCGTAAACTAATAAAATATCTGAAAGGCTATGAAAAGGAAAGTATTATCGGACCGCTGTTTAAGCTTCTGGAAGCGTGTTTCGAACTTCTGGTACCGCTGGTTATGGCGAGAATTATTGACATTGGAATCAAAAATGCAGATCTTCCGTACATACTGAAAATGGGAGCGGTGCTGATTGGGTTTGGAGTACTGGGGCTGACCTGTTCCCTGACCGCCCAGTATTTTGCAGCCAAGGCGGCGACCGGATTTGGTACGGAACTAAGGAAGGATTTGTTTAGCCACATCAATGGCCTGTCCTATACTGAACTGGACACCATAGGTACGTCTACGCTGGTAACCAGAATTACCAGTGACATTAATCAGGCGCAGGCAGGTGTCAATCTGGTATTGCGCCTGTTTCTCAGGTCCCCTTTTATTGTGTTGGGAGCTGTAATCATGGCATTTACCATCAATGTGAAACTGGCATGGATTTTCGTTGTTCTGGTGCCGATTCTGTCGATTGTGATCTATGGAATAATGATGATCAGCATTCCTATTTATAAGAAGGTACAGAACAAGCTGGATAAAGTTCTGCTGATTACCCGTGAAAATCTCACCGGTGCCAGAGTGATCCGTGCATTTTCCAGGCAGAAAGAAGAAATAGGGGATTTTGACCGGGAGAGCAGCCAGCTCATGGGAATCCAGCTTCTGGTGGGCAGGATTTCTGCGCTGCTAAATCCAATCACCTATGTTGTGGTTAATACCGCAATCATTATCGTGCTGTGGTTTGGCGGAAAAACGGTTTATAGCGGTATTATAACCCAGGGTGAGCTGATTGCACTGATTAATTACATGTCACAGATTCTGCTGGCACTTGTGGCCCTGGCAAGTCTCATCATATCCTTTACAAAAGCTTCTGCGTCTGCGATCAGAATCAATGATGTATTTGAGCAGAAGTCGGATATGAAAGAGGGAGATACACCGGTTTTGCAGGAAAAAGGCGCACCAAAAGTTGTCTTTGACAATGTGTGTTTTGCGTATAAGGGGAATAAGGATTCCCTGACAAACCTGTCTTTTGCGGCAAAGGCTGGACAGACCATCGGAATTATCGGCGGTACCGGGTCTGGTAAAAGTACGCTGGTTAACCTGATTCCACGTTTTTATGATGTAAGAGAAGGGGCAGTAAAGATGGATGGGGTGAATGTAAAAGACTATCCCTTTGGGCAGCTTCGCAGGAAGGTAGGTGTAGTTCCCCAGAATGCAGTTTTGTTTTCAGGAACCATTCGGGACAATATGAAGTGGGGAAAAAAGGATGCTTCCGATGAAGAAATTTACCGCGCCCTTGAAATAGCTCAGGCTAAGGAATTTGTGGATAACAAGCCAGAAGGATTAGATACAAAGATTTTGCAGGGAGGCAAGAATCTCTCAGGCGGACAACGTCAGAGGCTTACCATTGCCAGAGCTCTGGTGGGACAGCCGGAAGTGCTGATATTGGACGACAGTGCATCGGCGCTGGACTTTGCAACGGATAGCAAGCTGAGAAGGGCGATTACCGAAAAAACAAAAGGAATGACCGTGTTTATCGTATCCCAGCGGGCGACTACCATTCGGGGTGCAAATCAGATTATTGTTTTGGATGATGGTGCCGTGGCTGGAATCGGCACCCACCTTGAATTATTCGAAACATGTGAAGTATATAAAGAAATCTGTTTGTCACAGCTTTCAGAAAAGGAGCTGGGTAGATCATGAAAAAACAGGGAAACAACCGGGAAACAGAAAAAAGAATATTAAAATTAATTAAACCATACGGACATCTTCTCATTATGTCTCTGATTTTCGCCGTGATCAGCGTAGTTCTCACTCTGTATGCACCGGTGATTACCGGGCAGGGCATTGATCTTATTGTTGGTAAGAAGCAAGTTGATTTTGCTGCGCTCATGCCTCTTCTGGTGAAGTTTGGAATTGTAGTTGGATTTACGGCACTGGCACAGTGGCTGATGAATCTGTGCAACAATAAGATTACTTACCATGTCGTAAAAGATATTCGTACAGAAGCTTTTGAACATCTGGAGATTTTGCCCCTGCGTTATATTGACGGCAATCAGTATGGGGAAGTGATCAGTAAGGTGATCACCGATGTAGACCAGTTTTCAGACGGATTGTTATTGGGATTCTCACAGTTGTTTACAGGAGTCATAACGATACTGGGTACGCTTTTATTTATGCTGAGCGTCAACTTTAAAATAACGTTGGTGGTGGTTTTGATTACACCCCTGTCTCTATTTGTGGCAAGCTTTATTGCCAGAAGGACTTTCTCGATGTTTAAACTCCAGTCGGAAACCCGTGGGGAAATGACTTCTCTGGTGGAAGAAATGGTGGGAAACCAAAGAATCGTAAAAGCGTTTTCCCATGAAGAAGAGGCTAAAGAGAAATTCAGTGCTATTAATGAGGATCTTCGCAAATGCAGCCTGAGGGCAATTTTCTTTTCCTCGATCACAAATCCGGCGACCAGATTTGTAAACGGTCTGGTTTATGCCGGAGTAGGAATTGTAGGTGCGATTTCCGCTATCCGGGGAGTGATCACCGTAGGACAGCTGTCGTGTTTCTTAAGCTATGCCAATCAGTATACAAAGCCATTTAATGAAATCTCAGGGGTGGTCACGGAATTACAGAATGCACTGGCTTCTGCTTCCAGAGTATTTGAACTGATTGATGAAAAACCCCAGACACCAGATCAGCCGGATGCAATAGAATTAAAACCGGATATGGTGAATGGAAATGTGGCGCTTAAGAATGTGCATTTTTCCTATAATCCGGAGGTGTCTTTAATTGACGGATTAAATCTTACGGTCAAACCCGGGCAGCGAATTGCCATTGTGGGACCCACAGGCTGCGGGAAGACAACGATTATTAATCTGTTAATGCGGTTCTATGATGTAGACAGCGGGGAGATTACCGTAAGCGGACACCCGATAAAGACCTTAACACGAGACAGTCTGAGAACGAATTACGGAATGGTTTTGCAGGAAACCTGGTTAAAATCGGGAACTATTGGAGAGAATATTGCATATGGAAAACCGGATGCTTCCAGAGAGGAAATAGAGGAAGCAGCAAAATCGGCACATGCCCACAGTTTTATCAAAAGGATGCCGGAAGGTTATGATACGGTCATATCAGAAGCGGGAGGAAATCTGTCCCAGGGCCAGAAACAGCTGCTTTGCATTGCAAGGGTAATGCTCTGCCTGCCGCCGATGCTTATTCTGGATGAAGCAACGTCTTCCATCGACACCAGGACAGAGATTAAAATCCAGAAAGCATTTGAGAAGATGATGAGGGGCAGAACCAGCTTTATTGTTGCACATCGTTTATCTACCATACGAGAGGCAGATATTATATTGGTTATGAAGGACGGTGCGATTATTGAACAGGGAAATCATGAGGCATTGCTGCGAAATAAAGGATTTTATGCAGAGCTTTATAACAGCCAGTTTCAGCAGAATGTTTGATCTGGGAGGTAGGTACTATGGAATCAAATGCGAAAGAAGATATGGGGCAGGCTTTAAAACAGCTTGCAAGAAAAAAGCCTTTTGATAAGATAGCCGTTTCGGATATTACGGCAGTCAGTGGTTACAACAGACAGACCTTTTACTATCATTTTCAGGATAAATACGAACTCCTGAACTGGGTATACTATCAGGACATTTTTGCAGATCTGGTAAAGGGAATTGATTTTGACAACTGGGACGGTCATCTGTGCAGGATGCTGGAGAAAATTAAAGAGGAAAGTTATTTCTACCAAAACACCATCCGCTATGCCCAGGACAGTTTTCAGGAGCATCTATTCCATGTGACTACGGAACTGTTCGGAGAAGCCATAGAGGCGCTGGATACGAGAGAGAAACTTTCCAAACCGGATAAGAAGTTTTATGCCGGCTTTTTTGCCCACGGAGCATGCGGAATTGTGATTGACTGGATGAAGCGGGGCATGAAAGAAGAACCCCGGGTATTTGTGAAGTTTATGAAGGGGCTGGTCTTAAGCAGTGAAAAAGCTGCATATGAACGATACAGCAGCGAAACAGCAGTAACGAAAACTGATTAGAACGTATTTAAAATTAGCTTTTGCCAGGAATGGGGGAGCTGAATTTAAACACGGTTTAGACAGGCAGTTCAAAATGTCTAGTTACATTTTGAATTGCCTGTTTTATAATTTAGCCATAAGGGAACAATAAAAGATAATAAATGAAAACCAGTACATCATTGTGCATTTAAAAGTAAAAGAAGCAATGGGGTACCAGCAAATTTAAACCAGAAAACAGAGAAGTGAGGTAAAGATTATGGCTAACAAAACATGGAAAAAATTAGTGAAAACAGGTGTGATTATAGGAGGTGCGGCAGTAGCGGCAACTGCTTATAAAAAATCCAGAGATCAAAAAGAAGAGGATAAAAAGCAGGAAGGCTATGAATATGACTTCAATGAAGAAATCGACCATGGAGATAAACAGATACACTTTATAGGCGGCGGACTGGCTTCCATGGCGGGAGCGGCTTATGCAATCAGAGACGGACACTTTAAGGGCGAAAACATCCATATCTATGAAGGAATGCACATACTTGGAGGAAGCAATGACGGAATCGGTACACCAGCCGGAGGATTTGTATGCCGAGGCGGACGTATGTTAAATGAAGAAACTTATGAGAACTTCTGGGAATTATTTAAAAGCATTCCATCCCTGGAGTATCCGGGCAAGAGTGTGACGGAAGAGATCTTAAGCTTTGACCACGCGCATCCGACTCATGCCAAGGCACGTCTGATCGATAAAGACGGTGTGATCCAGGATGTTAAGAGTATGGGATTTAACAATGACGACCGTATGACACTTGGCAAATTAATGATCACTCCGGAGAGCGAACTGGATGACATGACGATCCTGGACTGGTTCAAAGATACACCGCATTTCTTCGAGACTAATTTCTGGTATATGTGGCAGACAACATTTGCATTCCAGAAATGGTCCAGTTTATTTGAATTTAAACGCTATATGGAAAGAATGATATTTGAATTCCCCAGAATTGAAACATTGGAAGGAGTGACCAGGACACAGTTTAACCAGTATGATTCCGTTATCCTGCCCATCCGATCTTATCTGGAAGCTCATGGTGTGGACTTCGTAACGAATGCAACGGTAACGGACATCGACTTTGCAGAAGGATATTCCATCACAGCTACCGCAATGCATCTTACAAAAGACGGAGAAGAAAGTGTAGTGGAATTAAAAGAAGGGGATCTGTGCATTATGACAAACGGCTGTATGACAGACTGCGCAACCCTTGGAGATTTCAGCACACCGGCTGCATACAAACCGGAAAACCCGATTTCAGGTGAACTTTGGAAGAAAGTTGCTGCTAAAAAAGACGGTCTTGGAAATCCGGCACCATTCTTTACAAAACCGGAGGAGACGAACTGGGAAAGCTTTACCGTTACCTGCAAAGGCAATAAGCTGTTAAAGATGATTGAAAAATTCTCAACGAATATACCGGGAAGCGGTGCCCTGATGACTTTCAAAGATTCCAACTGGTTAATGAGCATCGTGGTAGCAGCACAGCCTCATTTTAAAAACCAGCCGGCTGACCAGACTATTTTCTGGGGATACGGACTGTATACCGATAAAGTGGGAGATTATGTGCCCAAGGCTATGAGGGACTGTACCGGCGAGGAGTTATTGACAGAGCTGCTTCATCATCTTCACTTTGAAGACAAGATTGATGAGATTATGGAGGATGTTGTAAATGTAATCCCATGCATGATGCCATATATTGATTCTCAGTTCGAACCAAGAAAAATGACAGACAGACCAAAAGTTGTGCCGGGCAACTCCACTAATTTTGCTATGATCAGCCAGTTTGTGGAAATACCGGAAGATATGGTGTTTACAGAAGAATATTCGGTGAGAGCTGCCAGGATTGCAATCTATAAACTGCTGCGCATCAATAAGAAAATCTGCCCCGTTACACAGTATAAGAAAAATCCGAAAGTGCTGGCGGTAGCTTTGAAGACGGCTTATAGATAATTGAATAGATATTTATGAATAGATATTTATGGACTATACAATGATGGGATAGATATCTATAGAAAAGAATTTATAGAATTAGATATGAAGAAATAGGATATAAAGACTCCGGGGTGGACAATTGTCCGCCCTGTTTCTGTTTAGCGCAAATTCCAGCCGTTGTAAATTTACACCCGCATAAATCCTCATTTTTTGTCGTTTCTCCCAGTTGAAAATCCATCTGAGTATGTTATACTAAAAAGGTATGAATAAAATTTGAGAAACAAGTAAAAAAGAAAATTGCTTTCACGGTGCAACTTCGTTCACAGTGCGAGTTTCACACTACTGATATTTGAATAGCACAAGCCTGCTTGCGTTATTTGGGGGTATAAATTATGAAGTTACTTTTAGCTGCAATCAATGCAAAATACATTCACTCCAATCTGGCTGTTTACAGTCTGCGGGCTTTTGCCAGGGAGTTTGAAGAGCATATTGAAATTGCAGAATATACGATAAATCATTATACAGATGATATCCTACAGGATATTTATAAGAAAAAACCGGATATCATTGCCTTTTCCTGCTATATCTGGAATCTGGAATTTGTGAAGATTTTGATAGAAGATCTGGCTAAAGTTCTGCCGGAGACCAGGATTTGGGCAGGGGGTCCGGAAGTTTCCTTTGATGCGGTAACGTTTCTGGAAGCGTATCCTCAGGTAAGCGGGGTTATGATTGGAGAAGGGGAACAGACCTTTTATGATCTGACCAGGTACTATGTGCAGGGCGGTGAACTTGAGAAGATCAGGGGTATCGCATACTGTAATAACCGGAACGAGATTTCGCAAAATCTCTGTAACCCCATTCTGAATATGGATACTTTGCCGTTTATGTACGGCGACATGAAGGATTTTGCCAATAAGATCGTTTACTATGAAAGCAGCAGAGGCTGCCCTTTTTCCTGCAGCTACTGCCTTTCTTCCATCGATAAGAAACTGCGGTTTCGAAGCCTTTCACTGGTAGAGGCAGAATTACAGTTCTTTTTGGACCATCAGGTGCCCCAGGTTAAATTTGTGGATCGTACTTTTAACTGTAATCACAGACATGCCCAGGGAATCTGGAAATATATCAAAGAGCATGACAATGGAATTACGAACTTTCATTTTGAGATTGCGGCGGATCTGTTAAATGAGGAAGAGCTGCAGCTTCTTGGGACTTTACGCCCGGGGCTGGTACAGCTGGAAATCGGTGTACAGTCTACGAATATGGACACCATACGGGAAATTGACCGTGTGATGGATTTTGAAGCTTTAAAGGAAATAGTGAAGAGGATTCATGAAGGGAATAATATACATCAGCATCTGGATTTGATAGCGGGGCTGCCTTATGAAAATTATGACCGTTTTATCCAGTCTTTTAATGATGTCTATGCACTGAAGCCGGATCAGTTCCAGCTTGGTTTTCTGAAGGTGTTAAAAGGATCAAAAATGCATCAGAACGCTGCACAATACGGAATTCAATATAAGACCAGGCCCCAGTATGAAGTGCTGGCTACAAAATGGCTTTCTTATGAAGAAGTGTTAAAGCTAAAGGCAGTGGAAGAGATGGTAGAGGTATATTATAACAGCCTTCAATTTGCCCATACGGTTCGCTTTCTGGAAAAAGCATTTGGGTCTGCTTATGAGATGTATGAACAGCTGGCTGACTTCTATGAACGGAATGGGCTGGGCGGCCAGAAGCATTCCCGCATGTCCAGAATGGAACATCTGCGGAATTTTGCCAGAGAACAGGATGAAAAAAACGCCGGGATCTATGATGAATTACTGTTACTGGATCTTTATCTGCGGGAAAATAGCAAAAGCAGGCCGGTTTGGGCGCCTGACCAGGTAGATTATAAAGAGCGCATTTACGATTTTTATAAAAAGGAAGCCGAAAATCCTGCTTATTTAAAGGGATATGAGGGTTACAGTTACAAACAGCTGTCGAAGATGACGCATTTTGAAGTGTTTCATCATCGGGTGCTGGATCAGCTGCAGGAGGGGTGCTGCGGTGTGGTATTTGATTACCGCAGCAGAAATCCGCTGAGTGATGACGCAGCTGTTTCTGTAATTGAATTCATGTGCGGTATGCAGGAGGAATAAGAATGACGAAAAGAACAAAAGCGATTCTGGATAAACTGGATGAAGTATATACAAGAGAATACAAATGTTATTTGGATCATGAAACACCGTGGCAGCTGTTGATTGCAACGATGCTCAGCGCCCAGTGTACGGATGCCAGAGTGAATATTGTGACCAAAGATCTATTTAAAAAATATGATACTGTGGAAAAGTTTGCAAATGCGGACTTAAAAGAGCTGGAGCAGGATATTAAGCCAACGGGATTTTACCATAACAAAGCCAAGAATATAATTTCCTGTACCAATACGCTTATGGAAAAATACAATGGCGAGGTACCGGATTCTTTGGAAGATCTCACAGCGCTTGCGGGCGTGGGAAGGAAAACGGCGAATGTAATCCGGGGGAATATCTTCAACCAGCCAAGCATCGTAGTGGATACCCATGTAAAGCGTATTTCCAAAAGGCTGGGGCTTACCAAAGAAGATGATCCGGAAAAGGTAGAGTTTGAACTGATGAAAGTTCTGCCAAAGGATCACTGGATACTCTATAATATACAGATTATTACATTTGGAAGGCAGATCTGCTTTGCAAGAGGACCAAAATGTGAGGAGTGCTTCCTGACGGATTATTGTCTGGAGTACAAGGAAAAAAATAAAAAGAAGAAAACTAAGAAATAAATATGAAAGAAATATAGATGGAAATGTACAGCGACCGGAGCATAGCATTACATGCTCTGGAGCGCAGGAGGAAAAGATGAGTGAAAATTATGTTGCGCTGGATCTGGAAACTACCGGATTGAATCCCAACCGGGACAGAATTCTGGAAATCGGTGCGGTAAAGGTAATAGGTGGGGAAATTACGGATACATATGAGACTTTCGTGGACTGCCAGATGCGTATTCCAGAGAAAGTGAAGGCATTAACAGGAATCGATGATTCTATGATGGAAAATGCAGAGTGTACGGAGACGGCAGTGAGGACACTGGTGGAATTCTGTGAGGGACTGCCCCTGCTTGGGCACAATGTGATATTCGATTACAGTTTTGTCAAGCGCCAGGCGGTAAATTATAAGCTGTCCTTTGAAAAGAAGGGCATTGATACTCTGAAGATCGCAAGACAGTGCCTGGATGATGTGCCCAGCAAAAGCCTGACATATCTTTGCTGCCACTTTGGGATCGGGCAGGAGCGGCACCACCGTGCGCTGGATGACGCAATTTCGTCAAGTGAGCTGTATAAGCTACTGGCAAATGAGTATGCAAGGGCGATTCCAAGGGCATTTATCCCCCGGGAACTGATATTCCAAGTAAAAAAACAGAGTCCCATTACAAATTCTCAAAAAGTTTACTTGATAGATTTGGTAAAATATCATAGAATAGAACTGGATGTCACAATCGAGAGCATGACCAGAAATGACGCCTCGAGATTGATAGATAAAATAATACTAGAATATGGAAGGATTAAGAGGTGATTTCCTATGATGAATTTTCACAACAATAAGACAAAGCGTATTATTGCAGCTGCGATTATTGTAGTCATTGTATTGGCTATGGTGGTACCTATGGTATTGGAATTATTTATTTAAGAAGGGGAAATGAAGATGAATAAGTGGAATAAGGTGGTTTTGCCGGCTGTAGTTCTGACAGCAGTATTGGCAGCAGGAGGAAGTATCCTGTCCGCCAATGCAGAACAGTCCGACGGAACGATTAACAAAGGCGTGTATATTGGCAGCGTTGACGTATCCGGAATGACAAAGGAACAGGCTGAAGAAGCAGTAAAAGGAGAAGTATCAAAAATGGAATCGGCTTCTATTACACTTCAGGTAGGCACAGATACAGCAACGGCAACAGCAGGGGAGCTGGGAGCTAAATGGGCGAATACAGATGTGGTGGAACAGGCATTAGAGCTTGGAAAAGCCGGCAATCTAATTAAGCGTTATAAAGAAAATAAAGATTTGCAGCATGAGCCTGCAAAGTTTGAACTGGAATATACAGCGGATGCATCCACGGCCCGCAATTATGTTGAGACAAAATGCAAGACATTTGAAAAAGAAGCGCAGGAAGGCAGCCTGACCAGAGAAAACGGTGAGTTCGAAGTGGTACCGGGCGTCATCGGACAGAAGATCAATGTTGAAGACTCGGTATATGCGATTACTAATTATATGAACAGTGATTTTAAAGGGGAATCGGGAACGGTTACACTTTCTGTTAATCAGGATAAGCCCAAATTTTCAGATGAAGAATTGTCAAAGGTAGAAGATGTGCTGGGGACTTATACTACATACTATGGCTCTACCTCAGGCAGAAACCAGAATGTAGAAAGAGGCGCAGAACTTCTGAACGGTCATCTTCTTTATCCGGGAGAAAGCTTCTCCGTAACGGATGCAGTGGTTCCGTTTAATGCTGATAATGGATATGAAATGGCGCCGTCTTATGAAAGCGGCAGGGTAGTAGACAGCTATGGCGGAGGAATCTGTCAGGTATCCACGACTTTATACAACGCATTGCTCCTTGCGGAACTGGATGTGACAGAGAGATCGAATCATACTATGATCGTAACTTATGTAGAGCCTTCCATGGATGCTGCTATTGCAGAGGGATTGATGGATCTTGTATTTGTGAATAATACGGATGCACCTATCTATCTTGCGGGTTCTGCATATGGCGGTGAATTGACTTTCACTATTTACGGACACGAGACAAGGTCTGCTGACCGGGTGGTTGAATATGTAAGCGAGACCTTGAAGACCTTTAGTGCAGAAGGAGTTGCCCTGTATGCCAATCCAAACCAGAATGTTGGATACCTGCAGCAGACCCAGAGTGCTCTGACCGGTAAAGAAGCAAGACTTTGGAAATATGTTACCGAAAATGGAGAAACTACGAAGACACAGATTAACACCAGCTACTATCAGGCAGCGCCGGTAGGATATGAAGTTGGTACCGCTACGGCAGATCCCAATCAGGCAGCAGCGATCAGCAATGCGATTGCCGCCAATGATTTAAATGCGGTACAGGCAGCAATCAGCGGTGGGGCAGCTACGCCACAGACACAGCCTTCCACTGATGCTCAGACACCACCTACGGACCCGAATCAGACTCCGACAACGGATGCGCCGCAGACAGAGCCAAACCAGACTCCTTCCGACCCGCAGACACCACCTACGGATCCGAATCAGACTCCGACAACAGATGCACCGCAGACGGAAGCAACCGGTCAGCCCCCAATCGAGGCACCAACAGACCCGAATACGGCAAATGCCGGAGAGCAGACATCGTAAGGGGATGATTGGGCAGTATTGAATACGGGATATGTGAAGCAGTAGATGTGATATGATAAATGTAATAGTATCGTAAATATAATAAGACAAAATCGGCGGCTACTTGTTTGTAGCTGCCGATTTTGCTATAAAACATTATATTGGGGTTTTGCTGAGTAAGGACGCTTTGTAGGTGGAGGTAGTGTACGGAAAGATGGGCGTGGGAAACTGGTATGGGCTCCGTTAGCTGGCCGCAGAACTGGTATTTTCTAACCTTTCCGAAGCGCTTTTTGGCGGCACGCGGGCATTCGCTCCGAAA
>UQGG01000098.1 GCA_900540475.1 uncultured Robinsoniella sp.
ACTGAACCGAGAAATGCATCAGGATTTCTCGGTGAATGCCCGCGTGCCGCCAAAAAGCGCTTCGGAAAGGTTAGAAAATACCAGTTCTGCGGCCAGCTGACGGAGTCCATACCAGTTTCCCACACCCATCTTTCTGTACACTACCTACTGATACAAAGCGTATTTTATCATCAAAACCACTACTCATTCCTTCTCCGAACCGTCCCCTTATACTCATTGGGCGTCTGACCCACATTCTTCTTAAAAATATCGCAGAAATAGCGGTAATTGCTGTACCCCACCATTTCGCTGACCTCGATGACCTTATACCCCTGGTTCAGAAGATCCTTTGCATGTTCCATGCGGGTTTTGGTCAGGTATTTGATGTAACTCATGCCCACCTCATCTTTGAACAGGATGCTCAGGTATGCCGGGTTCATGGCTACCATATCCGCCAGTTCCGCAAGCCCGATATCCCGGTGGTAGTTTTCATTAATATAGGTCAGCAGCTTTTCTACAGTACGATGCATCCCTCCGATCCTGGAAACCTCCATTCGCTGAAGCATGGATCGGAATATTTCTTCCACAAAGATATTGACCTCTTCATAGGATTCCATATTTTCCACATTCTGATAAGAGGGGAAGTGCTGTTCCTCCTTTCTTTCCCTGCGCTTTTCAAAATAAATGCCCAGAGCAAGACAGACCATTTTGTAGCTTTCTTTTTTGTATTCTTCCAGCGTGTCCGTATAATTCTGAAGTGCCTCCAGGGTCCCGGCAAGCATTTCTTCATACGCAGTAATATCCGCTTCCTCAATAGAATGCATTAATTCCTGGCTGATATCCTGAAACTCCTTCTTTCTGATCTGGGTTTCCTCTTTGCGGGACTGATTAGCCCTGTCAGCCAGGAGGCTTTCGGTCATCTCCATGGTATCCCGTATCTTGTCCATCGTTATGGGCTTATCAATATAGCCTCTCACCCCAAGAAGAAGTGCTTTTCTTGCGTACTCAAATTCCTGATAGCCGCTGATCACCACAAAAATGGTATCCGGCGTGTACTCTCTGGCTTCCTCGATCAAAGAAAGACCGTCCATACCAGGCATACGGATATCCGTAATTACGAGATCCGGTTTTTCTTCCAGTATTACACGCAGTCCTTCAATTCCATCATAAGCAAACCCAACCACTTCAAAATCCATTTTTTCTCTGGCAATCATAGCTTTTATCCCATTTACTACAATATATTCATCATCAACGATCACTACTCTTTTCATTTGCAATTACTCCTTCCTGATAAGACAAACCTACCGTGACCGTAACCTTTGTCCCCACACCCGGCTCACTGTCAAATCTGACTCCATATCCTTCTCCATAAAACAGACTGATTCGTTCCCTTACATTGCGTACCCCATAACCATTTTCCAGAACTGACAAATCGGCAATTCCCACTCCGTCATCCTCAATGGTGAAAATAATCTTCTCTGTCTCCCGGACTGCTGTGACTCTTATACTCCCTTTCCCTATCTGCGGCTCCAGCCCATGATACATGGCATTTTCCACAAATGGCTGCAGGATAAATTTTAAAATATAGACCTCGTCCATGTCAGCCGGAATGTCAAGTACCAGGGCAAACCGGTTATTATAGCGGAAGTTCTGCACTTCCATATATGATTTGATGTGGGCTACTTCATCTGCAACCTTAATCAGTTTATTGCCCTTATTCAGACTCAGCCTGAACGTTCGTGACAGAGCATCTACCATCTGCGCCATATCATCCGCCTCATGAATCACAGCCATACAGTACAGGGAATCCAGGGTATTATATAAAAAATGGGGATTTATCTGTGACTGCAAAAGCAAAAGCTCCGATTCTCTTTCCTTTAATTCACTGGAGAGCAGACGCTCCCGCAGTTCCAGGTTATTGTTGACCATCTGCTTAAATTTATTGCCGATCTGCCCGACCTCGCTGGAATCAAATTCTTCTGTGATATTTCGGTTCCCCTCACCCACTTCCTCAATGGTGTTCTCCAGTTTCCGAAGAGGTTCATAGATTTTCCCGGATATAAATCTGGAAATATAAAAGCCCAGAACCACCAGCATAAGAATAATGCCCATTATGATAGCACCGATCACATTACTGTCCCGGGTCAGCTCACTTTTCCTTATAATACTCACCATTTTCCATCCAGTGGGATCATTTTCCACGCTGGCAAATACAAACTGGTTCCCGAAGTCGGATTCCCGGAAATATTCCTGTTCAATCTGCTCCTGATCCTCTTCATTCCCTCTGAAATAAATAATTCCATTGTCCTTTTCATCATCCACAACCATAAAGGAAACGCTTTGGTTTGCCCGGTGGGTAGAGCCAAAGGCTTTCTCAAATATCTTCTGCCGGATATTTACCACCATATAGCCGATCCCTTCATAATTCCCCGGATCCACCAGTAATTTTCCCATGGACACCATTCCCCGGTTCTTATCCGGATTCAATATATTCTGCCCGTAAAATACTTCTTTACCGCCGGCTTCATTCATTTCCTTCACCCAGCTGGTCTCCAGCACATTTTCAACATGGTAAGAAACACTCTCTCCTGAATTCGCAGAATATGTATAAAGTTTTCCCGTTTTATCCAATACAATAATTTCACCGATCAGGGTTTCCTGGGTTGCAATTCTGCCCAGATAGGATTCCAGCGTATGCCGCTCTGTACTGGAAAAATCCTTGTTTCCATTCATAGCAGACTCCTTGAAAACAGACATAAAACTTGGATTTACAAGAAGGTTTCTGGTGAGTTCTATGATATTATTTAATTGTATATCTGTGATTTCATCGGAGATTTCCAGGTTATAGGAAAAGTCCTCCTGGTAATTCCGCTCAATAATATGCTTGGAAAGAAAGTAACTTAATACCCCCAGCAATACTGTAGAAAATACAGCCAGTGCAATAATCGCTGTTCTGATCTGATCCTTGATCTTACACCGTCCAAACCATCTTGCTATTTTTTTCATTTGTCTTCTCCGTTTCAACTCAGTCAGAGCGTGTATGCTAGACATTTACTCCTCCTTTAAAATACACTAATCTCTCCAGTCTTACAATGCCAATTTCTTCTTTCTTGAAATATCTTGTACAATACTTACAAATTTAGCTTTTTATTTTATGCACTATTTCTATCTTTACAAATTCCGAAAACTGTGAGAATATAAAGCTATATTTCAACATCCTACGTTGAACGTTGGATAAACAACAGAAAGGATTCAGTATTGCAGGCAATCCTGCAATATAAGGGTATTAAGATGAAAATAGGATTAGTGTATACAAGTACCACACCGGAATTAATTGAATTAGTTGAGCGCGAAGTGAAAAGCCAGCTGGGAGAAGAAGCGATACTGCTCAGTTATGAAGACCCAACGATTCTCTCTGAAACAAGAGATCACGGATATGTGACCGCAAATGCTGCTGCCAGGCTGATTACCCTGTTCTTAAAAGCTGTTCAGGACGGCGCCGATGCAGTTTTGAATATCTGCTCTTCTGTGGGAGAAGCTGCTGACTGCGTACAGGATATGGCCAAATACATCGGTGTCCCTATCGTCCGGGTGGATGAGGAGATGTGCCGGGATGCTGCCCGCCGTGGTTCCCGCATCGGAGTGCTGGCTACGCTCCCCACTACTTTAGAGCCAACAAAGAATACCATTCTCCGGGTATCCAGAGAAATCGGAAAACCGGTAACGCTGACAGACGGTTTAATCGATGGTGCATTCGGACTGGATCAGGAACAGTTCAAGGAACTGCTTCTGAAAAAAGCCGGTGAAATCTGCCAGGATGTAGATATCATTCTCTTATGCCAGGGTTCTATGGCTTACTGTGAAGAATTGATTGCAAAAACTTACGGGAAGCCGGTGGTTTCCAGTCCCCGCTATGGTGCAGCCGCTTTAAAAGAGGCACTGCGTATGAAGGGTTTGATACTATAAATTTAAATAATATAAGATGGAAAGCGAGGTTTTATTATGCTGACAAATACAACAAAATCCCCATTTTCTAAAGTTTCCCCACTCCCCTGGAATGCCGTTAACTGGACTAAAGGCTTCTGGGCAGATGCATTTCAAGCCTGTGCCAGTGATACCGTTCCCCATTTGCAAAGTATGTTTGAAGCTAAGGATATCAGCCATGTTGTGGAAAACTTCCGCATCTGTGCAGGCGAAGCAGAAGGATCCTTTGATGGAACAAATTTTGGCGACGGCGATTTTTACAAATGGATGGAATCCGCAATGTACAGTGCGGCAAAAAACGGAAACCAGGAACTGTTAAACCAGCTGGACGGGTACATTGACCTTATCGGACGTGCCCAGCTTAAAGACGGTTATATTTCTACCAAGCAAATCCTGGGAGAACGCCAGAATAACGGGATTGCCCGGTTAGGCGATATTAATGATTTTGAAGTTTATAACTTTGGACACTTATTTACGGCAGCCTGCCTTTACAAACGAATCACCGGCAAGGAGAACTTTCTGGATATTGCAAAAAAAGCAGCTGTATATCTGGATCAGATGTATCAGGAAAATGCCAGAAATGGCGAGGTCCAGACCGCGGTTTGCCCTTCCCACTACATGGGCCTCATAGAAATGTACCGGACTACGGGGGACCAAAAATATCTGGAGCTTGCAAAGCTTGCCATCACGCTGCGTGACTCCGTGAAAGATGGCACCGATGACAACCAGGACCGTATACCTCTGAAACAGCACGATAAAATTTTAGGCCATGCCGTTCGTTCCAATTATCTCTATGCAGGAGTTGCCGATCTGTATGCGGAAACCGGCGAAGCGGAATATAAAGATATGCTGGATAAGGTATGGCGCAACCTGATCGATAAAAAGCTCTATATTACCGGAGGCTGCGGTGCCCTCTATAACGGAACCTCACCTTATGGCAACTTCTTCATCGACCAGAAAATCCATCAGGCTTACGGATATGAATACCAGCTTCCCAATGTTACTGCATATAATGAGACTTGTGCTTCGATCGGAAGTGTTTTCTGGGCTTATCGTATGTTCCAGGCAGATCCGAAAGCTGAATATTTTGATATTATTGAACGCACCATGCTGAATGTGAACCTGGCTGCCGTCAGCATGGACGGAAAGAAATATTTTTATGAAAACATGCTGCGCAGAGCGAAGAAACTGGATTATGAATTAATCTGGCCCCTGGAGCGAAGCGAGTACATTTTAAGCTACTGCTGTCCTCCAAACCTTGCCAGAACCATAGCACAGTCCAGCGAATATGCTTACACCGTTTCCCATGACACACTCTGGATGGGTATGTACGGAGCCAGCCGCTCAGAAATAGAGCTTCCCTGCGGCGCATCCTTTACACTGATTCAGGATACCAGTTATCCTTATGACGGAAAGATAACCCTGCGTATCGAAGACCTGAAGTATGCCTCCCCGGATAAAAAGACCCCCATCTACCTGAATATCCGTATTCCCGGCTGGGTAGAAAAGGGAACCATAGGCATTGGCGGGGAAACCACAATCTGTCTTACCCAAACTGACAGCCAGTCCTATCAGAAAATATGCATTAATCCGGACAACGTATCGGACAAAGTATCCGAAATCACCGTACTCTTTGATATGCCTGCCCGTCTCACGACTGCCCATGCCCTGGTGGAAGAAACCAATAATCAGGCTGCACTGGAACGCGGACCCCTGGTTTACTGTCTGGAAAGCCCGGACGCAGATGTGGAAACCTTAGATGACCTTTTATGGAAGCTGGATGCTGAATTTAAACCCGCTGCATATAACATAGGGGGCAGAGACCTTACCGCACTGGAAGGAGAAGTATACCGCATAAACAGAGAAGAATACAACCGTGATTCCCTGTACCAGACCCTGCGTTATCATGGAATGTCCGAGACCCGTATCCGTCTGATCCCATACTTTGCCTGGGACAACAGAGGATTTGGCGAAATGAAGATCTGGATGCCGGTGGCTTACAGCCATACCCGGCAGTAAGAATCTTCCTATACTTTGATCAAGATATAAAGGAGGTCCTCTATGGCCCAGACAAAAACAGAAACGCCAATCCTTTCCAGATCTTTGCAGAATAAATCCATTGTCAGCCGCATCGTAAACCAAATTACGGATGCCATTATAAACGGAGAACTAAAACCAGGAGACAAGCTGCCTACCGAAACCAGCCTCTGTGCCACTTTTGAGGTAGGACGCAACTCCATCCGGGAAGCGATTAAAATACTGGAAGCTTACGGCGTAGTCTACATCAAACGCCCTGATGGTACTTTCGTCAATGACCGCTACACCCAGAAGATGCTGGATCCCATGCTCTATGGCATCCTCCTGGAGAAGAACTCCTCCGATGAAATTATACAGCTTCGCAAAGTTCTGGATATCGGCATTATGCAGCAGATTATGCACACCATCACTCCGGAACAGATTGCCCATATGGAGGGCTGTCTGGAGAACCTGAGAAGTGCTGTCTCTAAAAAAGATAAGAATATTGATGCCGTCTTAAATGCAGATATCGACTTCCATATGGCGCTTACAAATGCCTCACAAAACCAGCTGCTGCTCAGCATGTATTCCTACGTAGACCGGATAACCATTCCCTCCAGGAAAAATGCTGTAAAAATGGTTCTGGCGGAAAATGATACCGATGATTTTATCCGTCTTCATACAGAAATACTGACCATGATTGCCCGGAAGGATTTTACCGGCATTGAACAGACCATAAATGAACACTATAAATTCTGGAAACAGG
This sequence comes from uncultured Robinsoniella sp., assembly GCA_900540475.1. Taxonomy (GTDB): domain Bacteria; phylum Bacillota; class Clostridia; order Lachnospirales; family Lachnospiraceae; genus Robinsoniella. The sequence goes on from UQGG01000098.1 coordinate 6,746, forward strand.
TAATTTAAATCCCTAAGGAGGTTTATCTATGAAACATAATGCAGAAGTCTTAAAAACAGATGTCCTGGACAAATATCCTTCTATGGATACCGAACATATCGACCATATGCTCAGGTCTGAATACCAGGACTTTCATAAAAAGATAGTGGTTCTGGATGATGATCCCACCGGAATCCAGACGGTTCATAACGTATATGTCTATACTGACTGGGAAGAAGCTTCCATAAATGAGGCTTTTTCTGCAAAAGAAGATATGTTTTTTCTGTTGACAAACTCCCGGAGTTTTTCCAGGGAGCAGACCATTCAGGTGCATACCCTGATCGCCCGCCGTCTGGCGGCAGCAGCTGTAAAAAACAACCAGGGGTTTTTCCTGATTTCCCGTGGTGATTCCACACTGCGGGGACACTATCCCCTGGAGACAGCAATCCTCAGAGACACTCTGGAATCAGAGTCTGACATGAAAATGGACGGAGAAATTATCTACCCCTTCTTCAAAGAGGGAGGACGGTATACCCTTAACAATATCCACTATGTGAAAGAAGGGGATTTCCTGACTCCTGCTGGGAATACAGAATTTGCCAAAGACAAGACTTTTGGATATTCTTCATCGGATCTGAGGGACTACGTAGAAGAAAAAAGTGAAGGAAATTACAGCAGTGAAGACTGCATCACCATCTCTCTGGAAGAATTAAGAGGACGAAAGCTGGACATCATTACCGAAAAACTGTTATCCGCCTCGGGTTTTGCAAAGATTATTGTAAATGCCATTGACTACACAGACGTAAAAATATTCTGTATCTGCCTGATTCGCGCCATCAGACAAGGCAAAAACTTCCTTGCAAGAAGTGCGGCTGCTCTGCCTAAAGTCCTGGGACAGATCACGGATGTTCCGCTGCTCACCCAGAAAGATCTGGTAGCGGACAGTGAAGATAAAGGCGGAATCGTGATCATCGGGTCTCACGTTAAAAAAACAACAGATCAGTTAAACGCTCTGCTGGAGTCCAAAAAAGACCTGACTTTCCTGGAGTTCAATGTTAATGCCTATTTCCTGGAAGGTGGATTAAAAGCCGAGGTACAGCGTATCCTGGAACGTGCAGAAGCACTGATCCGCTCCAATAAAACAGTGATTATCTACACCAGCCGGCAGCTTCTGGTACCCGACACCGCAGACAAAGATGAAATTCTGATGGCTTCTGTCCACATCTCCGATGCCCTCACCAGTATTATATCCCTGCTCACTGTAAAACCCCGTTTTATCATTGCCAAGGGTGGTATTACATCCAGCGATGTGGGAACAAAAGGCCTGCAGGTAAAAAAGGCGCTGGTATTGGGACAGGTGAAAAAAGGAATCCCGGTATGGCTCACCGGAGCAGAAAGTAAATTTCCCGATACGCCATATATTATCTTCCCCGGAAATGTGGGCGAAGTAAATACCTTACGTGAAATCGTAGAAGAATTATGTTAAAAAGATTAAATTGTGAAAATCCAGAAAGGGAAGAACGCATGAAAAAAATTATAATCTCACTGGCTCCAGTGGCAGCCTCTACCGCCATTGACGCAGATGCACTGGCTCTGGATGTGCAAAAATCAGTAGCTGCAGGTGCAGCAATGTGCCACCTCCACTGCCGCCGCCCGGATGGCTCCCTCACCGCAGATACCGGCTTTATGGTAGAATGCTTTGAAAAAATCCTGGCTAAAACAGATGTGCTGGTACAGGCGTCTACCGGAGGTGTCTCCGATCTTTCCATTGAAGAACGCTGTACGCCCCTGGATTATCCGAAGGTAGAATCTGCATCCTTAAACGGCGGTTCCACCAACCTTGGGGAAGCCGTTTACCGCAACTCATTTGAAGATATCCGCTACTGCGCAAAAGCCGTATACGAAAAGAAAACCATACCGGAGATTGAAGTATTTGATATCGGTATGATTCATAATATTGAAATGACCGCAAAAGAATACCCCTTCCGTGACCCTATCATCTACAACCTGGTATTCGGGCACAAAGGCGGTATGCAGCCCACAGTAGAAAGCCTTGCAGCCTTCCGTTCCTTTGTTCCTGCCGATGCAAAATGGGGCGTAACCCATTTTGGACGTGACAACTGGCACTTCCTGGCTGCAGCAATTGCAATGGGCGCCAGTATTGTTCGGATCGGATTTGAAGACAGTGCCTTCCTGGCACAGGACAAGTCCGCGTCTATGAACTTTGAACTAGTGGAACGGCTGGCACATCTGATCCGGGCGATTGGATTTGAAACAGCCACACCGGATGAGGCACGGGAGATTATGCATACCCTGAAATAGTCTATTTTACTCCTCTGCTGCCAATCACTCCAGCCAGCAGAGAAGTAATCGGTACCGCAAGTATCACCGCGATGCTCCCCGTAAGTCCCTGTGCCAGTTCAATGGCAATGTAATCGGAGCTTAGCAGCTGATCCATGTGAATTCCATAGGCTTTTAACAGGAGCAGCGTGGTGATTGCCGTACCGGTAAATGCCAGTACCAGTGTTTCACACATGGTACCGATCATATCTTTTCCGATCTTTAAACCAGTTCTGTAGATTTCTCCGGAACTCATCTTAAGGTTGGTCTCCTTCATCTCATATAGCGGTGCCGCCACAGACATGGTCATATCCATAATGGCTCCCAGAGATGAAATTAGAGTGCCGGCAAACAAAATATCTCCCACCTTCATACCGGAGCTGTTGGAAACCAGAATCAATTCTTCCACTTCATCCAGCTTATATCCGTCTACCGCTAATATCCCTGCAAAAATGGCAAATACCAATGCTGCAATCAAGATTCCAACAATGGTAGAGAGGATTGCTGTCCAGGTCTTTGCCGAAAATCCGTTCAGCAGTATCATGGACACCGCAGATGCTGTGACCGCCATGAGCACGGTTGCCAGTACCGGGTTCCAGCCGCTGTAAATTGCCGGAATGAGAAAACCAATCAGTAACAGGAACACATAGAGCAGCCCAATTACGCTTTTGATGCCCTTACTCCTGCCAACCAGCGCCATCAGCAGGATAAAAATCACTGCAATTGCCGCAATCCCTTTGGTTCTGTCATAATTAAAAATAGAATAGTAAGGCGCAACCCCCTCTGGCATATCCGCCTTGACCAAAACTGCCTGCCCCGGCTTTACATAGATATTGTGGGTGGTGGAGAGTATATTGTCAAATTCCAGTTCTTCCCCTTTCTGCCTGCCTTCTTTTATATAGACCTTCACCCTCTGAGTACCAAGGGTACGGGGATCATTGCCGTCTGCTCTCTCTAATTCCTCAGACAGAACTTCCGTCACTTTTCCCTTCACATACTGAATCGTGCTGGAATCCGCAAACTCATAAGACATGTCCGTTCTATTATAAAAAATAATTGTTGCCGCAATGGTCAATAGAAATACCGCTAAAAATGCCAGCCATCTTTTATCCATCAGATATTTTTTTAACATCTGTAATCTCCTGTTCCGCAAAAACAGAGCTATCTCAGTAGCCCTGTTTTTTAGTTATCCATTGTTTTTTAGTTATTCACTGTTTTTTGTTATCTACTTTTTTTAGTTATTTACTTTTTCTTAGACTTTATAGTAATGCTGCATACCGCTTTTTTGCCGCTTCCATCTTTAGCTGTACAGGTAATTTTAACTGTACCGGTCTTTTTCGCTGTAACAACTCCCTTAGGGCTGACCGTAGCGATCCTACGATCCGATGTTGTCCAGGTTACTTTCTTATTAGCTGCATTAACCGGTTTTACAACAGCACTCAGTTTCAATTTTCCTCCCTTTTTCATATTGGCTTTTTTATCCATGGAAATTTTGGAGGCTTTTATTTTCTTGTTTACTACCTTAACTCTTACGGAATCTTTTTTACCATTTGCTGTCTTTACCTTAATTGTAACCGTTCCTTCTTTTTTGGCTGTAACCACGCCTTTGGAATTAACCGATGCTACTTTTTTATCGGAGGAACTCCAGGTAAGATTTTTATTGGTTGTGTTCTTTGGTGAAACAACTGCTTTTAACCAGGTATATTTCTTACCCTTTTGAATGGTAATCTTACTGTGGCTTAATTTTACTTTGGAAGCTTTGACAACTGCCGGCTTATCTGTTCCCTGTTGTACTGCTTTTACAATTACGGTTCTTTTCTGGGTTACCGTATTGCCTGCCTTGTCACTTACGCTATAAGTAAGTGTGTAAGTTCCGGGTTTTGCTGTATCTACCTCTCCGGTGCAGATCACCTTTGCAGTAAGGTCTCCGTCCCTGTCATCTTTTGCGCTGACTCCCTGCATTTTATCAAACTTACTTCCTGTTGTGATAACCGTACTTGACGGAATGGTTAATACCGGAGCTGTCTTATCCGGTACTACCGGCTGTTCTTTTGCTTTAACGGTTACCTTTCGAACAGCTTCCCCTTTGTTTCCTGCCTTGTCGGTAACTGTATAAACCAGTTCTGCGGTGCCCGGACGGGATGTATCTACCTGTCCCTGTACCTGAACAGCTGCCGTTATATCTCCATCCACATTATCGGACGCGCTTACGCCTGCCATAGGATCAAATACATCTCCTACCATAAGTACTGTGTTTTCCGGGAAGCTGATAACAGGTGCTATGGTATCGGCAGCCTCTTTTTCTGTGGTAACAGTCAAATCCAGGAAGTCAAAATATACATCGGAACTGTCGATACGTCCATTGTGGATTTCCACTGCTATGGTGTTGATGCCATCTTTTAATATGCTGAAATCTTCCAGTTGGAAAGTCCCTTTCAGCGGATCACTCTTGTTAGAACCGCCATAGGACATATTGCTTTCAAATCCGCCTTCCGGCTCATAATAGGAAACTGCTTTTTGGCCATTGATATATACAATTGCCGCATCATCATACATCAGGCTTCCGGTGAGATCCACTACACTCTGTGCATCTGCAAGTTCAAACGTGGTGCGGAAGAAATACGTTGGGATATCATCTTTTGTACCATCTATATACTGAGTTAAAAGGGTATTGGGAATGCATCCTCCGCCTAAGTCTGCAATCTGTCCTTTCTTAGCTCCAAAGCTTCCCTTTGCAGTAAGCCATGCAGAATCATCAAAGTCTGGAACGGTCCATGCCGTTCTGCTTTCCAGGTTCTCTGCCGGATCGGTGTTGTTATCCAGATAGTTCCATACGGTATCCTGGGTCGTAATAAGCGTTGTCTCTTCAATTGTGGCTTCTTTTACCGTTACGATTCTCTTTCTGACCGTTTCATTTCCTGCAGCATCGGATACTCGATATGTTAATTCATAGGTTCCAGGAGTCAGGATGTCCACACTGCCTTCTACCTTAACAGATGCTGTGATGTCACCATCTCTGTCATCCACTGCCGTAATTCCATCCATGGGATCAAACGCTTCGCCGGTTCTCAGTTCGGTTGCCGCCGGTACATTTAACTCGGGAGCCGTCTTATCTTCCTCCAGTACGGTTATGGTGCGTACAATTTTAGCTTCATTTCCTGCGGCATCGGATACGGTATAAGTTAAGGTATACTGCCCTGCTTTGCTGGTATCTACACTGCCCTCTACTTTTATTTTGCCTGTAATGTCCCCGTCCTTATTGTCTGTTGCCGTTACCCCCGCTAGCGGGTCAAAGGCTTTGCCTATCATAACGGTATCATTATCCGGAGTGGTAATTACGGGTGCAATATAATCAGCATTTGCATCCACATCTTTATAAATGGTGAAATCATCTACCAGACTCATGTCACTTGTGCGGTATGTGGTAAACTGCATGGAGGTATCCGTTACCTTAACATTGGTGATATTGGGAACACTTTCCTGGTTTTTCACAGCTGCAAACGGATAATCGTAATTCTGGATGCTGTAGAACTTACTTCCGCTGGCTGAATTCGCTGTTAAATAGAGTACTTCGCCCTCGCCCGGATTAACCACCTGGGATTCTACATTGTCCGTTTTAACCGGATTTGTACCATTCATCATATAGGTTCTGGTATAAACATGGTCATGTCCCATAAGAACAGCATCAATGCCTAAATCAGAAAATACAGGAGGCAGCTCGTTCCTTCTCTGGATAATATCAGAATCCTGGGTGTGGGACGCCGTACTGTAAACGGAATGATGGAAGGTCACCACTTTCCATTTGGCATCAGCTCCCTGTGCGGCTACCGTATCTTCCAAAAACTGTTTGTGTTTTGCAGTACTTTTATCATTGGAATTAATGGACATAAACAATACATCATCGTATTTGTACCAGTAATCTCCGCTGAATTCCCCTGCTGTAACCGTTGTCTGGTCTACATTGGGAATATTAAAATGCTCGCTGTATGCGTTGCTTTTGGTATCATGATTCCCTACATTAGTAGCAATGGGGAGGCTTTTCAGTTCTTCCGGTGCCAGATAGGACGTATACTGGCTTTCACTGTTATTTGTATTTACCTGATCCCCTGCAGAAATCAGAAAGCTGCTTTCCGGAAACTGGGTCATTGCCTTATTCAGCGTATTTTCCCAGCCCTTTTGATCAGACGCCTGGGAACCAGCCCCGATCTGAGGATCTCCTGCCAGGAGAAAACTGAAACCGCCGTCAAAATTTTCAGTGTCATAATCATAAAGCTCTGACCAGCTGCCATCATTGCCCACACGATATACGTACCGGGTATTTTCTTCCAGCCCGGTTATCGCAGCCTTGTTGCTGTAATATCCGCTTTTATTTGCGGCTGGCGCCGGAACCCCCGCTGCCCTCCTAATCAGGAGGACAA
>UQGG01000099.1 GCA_900540475.1 uncultured Robinsoniella sp.
ACCCTGGGGTTGTGGCATGCTGAACGCGATTGGCGTAAAGCAACTGGTGTAAAGTCACTAATCTTGAGAACGGGATTTGTTTCTTCATTCCAGAAAAAGTAGTAAACTTTCTTCTTCTTTTACGCATAAACAGCCAAAACATACTACACTGCATCCAATAAAGAACAGCCAGCCACAGCCCAGGGGTTCCAACATGCTGAGAAAACCAGCTTTGTATCAACGAATGCTATCTCGGAAAGGTTAGAAAATACCAGTTCTGCGATAAGCTGACGGAGTCCATGCAATTTTCCTACTCCAATATTTCCGTACACTACCTATATACCACAAAGCGTCCTTCCTCAGCAAAACCCCATACCTTTTCCAAGCACAAAAAAACACCAACCCACAATATCAGGAAATATGAACTCTGCTTAAAAGCCCATATTTCTTCTGATATTGTGAATCAGCGTTTATAAAAACAGGAAAGTCTTATCAATCATTACGTTCCCATATTCGTTTTACGTCTACCGTTGTATCCTTTACTACTTTTTCAGCCATTGCCTGTACTCCCAAAATCTCCGTATTCGTATGACTCCCAACCAGCAGGTTCATACCTACAAAACGCGCATATTGAGCGGAGTACAGTGAATACTCTCCTGTAACATAAGTATCACATCCTCTTTCTGCCGCAATCTTCATTTCCGTCGTAAGATTTCCGCCGCCTGCAGCTACACATATTTTTTTGACCCCATTGTGATTCTGATAGTGCCGTACCGGCTCTTCTAAAATCTCCGACAATCTGTCAGCGAACGATTCAAAGGATACCTCCCTGTCCAGTTCTCCCATACGGCCTCCATAATATAGCTCGGCATAAGGCAGCTCTTTTTTCGTTTTATTGATTCCCAGCGCCTTAGCCAAGGATGCGCTTGTTCCAAAATCTGCATCATCCAGCGGTGCATGAAAAAATGCATGAGTCATATGATATTCCTCCAGCAACGCATTACATTCCTTCTTCATTCCAAAGATAAATTCCCAGGAATCATGATGGGTCAGTATAAAATCAGCCTCTAGCTTTTTTGCTCTCTCAATTATTTCAAGCGTCAGATTGGTTGCATACCCAATCCTGCTGATCTCCCGGTCAAACTCATTATAGATTCCCCACTCCTGCGGCAAAGCCGCCAATTTTTCGGTATCAAACATCTTCCATAATTTTGTCTTTAACTCCCTGTATTCCATGAAATTCCTCCTTTATGAAAAGTAACCAAAATGTAGCTTCTAATAATTACGTTTCCTACTATGATGCTGCCAGCTGTTATGCTTCCAATTATTACGCTTCCGATTCTTATACTTCCTACTATAACGCTGCCGGCTGTTGTTTTAGCTTGACAATAGAATAACCCCAAAGTATGATAAATAATAAGGTCATTTGACCCAATTAAAGGAGAAATTTTAATGAACAAAGATTTACGAATGATTATGCCTCCTGCAATAAAAGAAAAATTAGTGAGAAAACAATATTCTGCCGGCAGCCCTATCCTGCTTTCCGGTCATGATAATTTCTTTGTTTTCTTTTTAATACAAGGTGAAGCGGAAGCATTTATTCAGAATGCAGACGGTACCGCAGCCACCGTATACATATACAGATCCAACAGTGTATTTGGAGAAATTGAGCCCTTCTATGATGAATTGAAGCCCGTAAGCATTACCGCCATAACAGCATGTTCCATAGATATTCTTCATAAAACGGATTTCATAGAATGGCTGAGAAATGATTTTGAAGCAGTATCGGTATTAATTTCTATCATTGCAGAAAAGCTTGTGGGAAACAGCCTGTTAATCGAGGAATTATCACTCATGAATGTGCGTGAAAGAGTTTTGAGATGCGTTGCTGTCCATTACCACCGCAATCGGCTGCACCTGCTCACAAAGAAACAAATATCTTTAGAAGTAAGTGCTCCCATCAGAAGCGTAAACCGGGCAATCGCAAATTGCACAAAAGACGGATTGTTCTGTTATGAAAATAAGCAATTACGGGTCTTAAATAAGACAGCCGTGTTGGAATTTCTGCCATAAGAGGCAGCCAGATCTGCCAGGGAGGTATTATATGATCACATATTTCATCGCTATATTTTTGTTGGTATTGAATATTATTTTTCCCAGTGCTTTATGGTATTTCAAGTTTTGGAGGTTTGCAGGCAAAAAAGGTGAGCCTTCAAAAACATATATCCGCTATAATCGTATGTTGTCTGTGTTGGGTATGATCATCCTGACTATTGCCTACTTTTCCAGCTTTTTTGGATAATTGTGTGTTAATCAGCAAAAGCGGGAAATCACCTTCCCCGCTTTTGAAAATACTCTGCTCTTGTTATACCTGTTCTTTTTTACTCGTGCTTACTTCCTGCCTTATAGTCATCTCTTGCCCAGTTTGGCGCATTGACAGGACCGGCTTTTGCATTGCCGGTCTTCGCAGCTCCCTGGATCTCCGGAACCTGTGCCTGTTCATTTTTCGGGTGATGCATCCGTTCATGATTCTCTGTACCGTGATTCTTCGGGTCATAAGGACTTGGCCTTCTCATACCTGCTTTTGCCATGATCATACCTCCTATCCTAGAGCGTGTTTTAAAATTGCTTTCTGGCAGCTGTGCGTCACACTTTGTGGGAGATTTGTCCCGGATGAAGGGCGACAAGCGTACTACGTAACCTGAATTCGGGGCAAATATGCCGCTAAGTGGGGCGTGCAGCTGCCAGGAATGAATTTTCAAACACGCTCTAGATAGTTTTTGTATCTCAGGTAAAATTAATCAGGTAAAATTTTGAAAAACTTTAACGAGACGGCAGTTATCTCCAGATAATATCTGCTTTCCGCCTTGGCGCAGTTCTGCGGTATTTCACGTTTGGATATCCCAGCAGCATGCAGCAGGACACCTTTTTCTCTCCAATGCCCAGCCATTCCTGCAATGCCGGGCTCGTTCCCAGAACCCGCATCATATAACCGCTGTACAGCGCTCCTGCTCCTTCCGCCACAGCCATGTTCTCAATGTTTGCTGCCGCCAGCCCTCCATCCAGAGGATTTTCGGAGGCAATCACCAGAAATGCAGGTGCATTGAATAAAAAGGTATCATCCTTTGGATTACGAAGCCATTTTTTATAAAAACTTCGGAATGCTTTTTCATAATCAGGAGCCGTTTCTTTCAGGATTTCCAATACCCCTGGTATCTCTTTCCATAGCAATTGCCGGAATTCTTCCATCCGCTCCTGTACCAGTACAAAAGTGCACGCCTGCATATTTTTTGCAGTGGCTGTATAACGTCCTGCATCCAAAATGCGTTCCAGTTTTTCTTTTTCCAGATTCTTCTCTTTAAAGCTGCGGATACTCCGGCGAAATTTTACTGCACGGAGATATTGATCCGGACAGACTTTGAAATCAGCTTCTACATATTCCTCTACCTCATTCATTTCATATTCCGGAATACTTACCGCTTTTACAGGGCAGACCGCCACACAATGCCCACACTGGATACATGCCCGGCAGGACTGCGCCTTACCATCTTCCAATTTGATTGCACTGCCCGGACAGTCCTTGATACATGCCTCACATCCGGTACATAAATCTTTATCAAATACTATCATATTTCCTCCTAACCGCGTCTGTTCTACATTGCACATTAAGTATATCATTAAAGTCCGGAAGAAAAAAGCATAAAGGTAAGCTGTCCCCAAATAATTATTCTAAAACTGTAAATCCCCCTCTGCAATATACCGGTATCGTTTCTAATGGAGCCTCTGCCAGGATCGTCTGTCCGCCCTCATATCTCTCCTTCGTCCGAATATCCATCCATTCAGTTCCTTTGGGAAGATAAACTTCCCGCTGTCTTTGCTTTTCATATAAAACAGGAGCGATTAAAAGTTCATCTCCAAACAGGTATTCATTTTCGGTTTCCCAGCAAGCTGTATCTTCTGGAAAATCATAAAACAGCGGGCGCATGGGCGGCGTTCCTTTTTCGTGTGCCATTTCCATCATCCGGGTAATATACGGCTTCATTTGTTCCCGCATGTTTAAATAATTCCGACAGATTTCATAAGCTTCTTCTCCAAATGACCACACTTCATTATCCGCACCGGATACACAGGCTGCGCCGCCTTCCCGTCCCATAGGCTCTTTCAGCGGTTCCCGATACCCATGCAGACGCATTACCGGGCAAAAGGTTCCATATTGGAACCAGCGGATTAACAGTTCCCGGAATGCAGGATCATCCGGATTACCTCCATGAAAACCACCAATGTCCGTAGTCCACCAGGGTATTCCCGCCAATCCCATGTTCAATCCGGCTGCCAGCTGATTTTGCAGGCTGGCAAAGCTGGAGTGGATGTCTCCCGACCAGACAAGTGCGCCGTACTTTTGTGACCCCGCCCATGCGCAGCGGAGAAGATTGATAACCTGCTCCTGTCCCTCCGCTTTCATTCCATCATAAAAAGCCTTGGCGTACATTGCGGGATAAATATTTCCAACCTGCACATTGGGTCCCAGATGATATCGGTAATTGTCAAAATCATATACCGAATACTCTGGTTCGGCTTCGTCCAGCCAGAAAACTTTGATTCCTTTCTCATAATAATTTTCCTTAGCCTTATTCCAGACATAATTTCTCGCATCCGGATTAGTGGCATCAAAATGAATCGTATTCCCATGGAAATCCATAACCATACGAAATCCCCTGTCTGTTCTGATCAGATAGCCCTTTTCCATCATCTCCTTGAAATTCCCGCTTCGGTAATCAACCGTGGGCCAGACAGATACCATGAGTTCAATACCCATTTCTTTCAGTTCTGCAATCATGCCATCGGGGTCCGGCCAGTACTTGGGATCAAATTTCCAGTCTCCCTGCAGGGGCCAGTGAAAGTAGTCGATTACGATTACAGAAATCGGAAGCCCTCTTTTTTTGTATTCCCTGGCTGTCCGTAACAGTTCTTCCTGAGTCTGGTATCTCAGCTTGCACTGCCAGAATCCCATGGCAAACTCCGGCATCATGGGAACTTTTCCGGTAACCGAGGCATATGCCTCTTCTATCTTGGCTGGCGTATCCCCTGCCGTAATCCAATAGTCCAATCCCTTCGTGGACACCGCTTCCCAGCTGGTAATATTCTTTCCAAAAATAACTCTTCCCACCGCCGGATTATTCCACAGAAATCCATATCCCAGAGAAGAAAGTGCAAATGGCACGCTTGCCTGTGAATTTCTCTGTGCCAATTCCAAATCTGTTCCTTTTAAATTCAGGTACGGCTGCTGGTACTGCCCCATTCCATAAATTTTTTCTGCAGGATTGGAGACAAATCTCATGGTCAAACGGTAATCGCCTCCCGGTATGGGACAGAATTCTCTCGCTTCAATCTCCAGCGCGCTGCAATAATCTGCAAATACATCCAGGCGGTTCCGCAAATATTCCTCTAATAAAACCTCACCTTTCTGATTATAAAAGGTCATTTTTCCATATCTGGAGATCACGGCTTTTATATTTCCGTTTGTAATAGAAGCCTGATGTTCTTCAAGTACAGCCTGGGATGGGGACTTTTCCTCCACTTTTAGAAGTGCCCAGTCTTCCGTCGGCATTTCTGCCTGTTTTGTTGCCCGAACCCGGAAACTGTTATCTCCCCAGGGATCGATCCATAATTTTTCTGCGTCGTAATGGAAGACCAGACGGTTTCCATCCATTTGAAATACTGACATATCTATATTCTCCTGTCTCTAATTTTTAACGCGCTCCAGTATTATCCTTTCACGGCTCCGCTGACCAGCCCGCTGACTATATGTTTCTGCAACGACATAAATAGAATTACAATGGGCAGAATTAATAAAACTCCATATGCCATTATCATATTCCACCTGGTTCCATACAGCGTAAGGAACTGGTAGATGCCTGCTGTCATCGGCCTCATTGCCTCTTTTGTATTAAAGGTCATGGAATAGGCGAGGTCATTCCACGCCATAATAAATCCAAAGGAAAAAGCAGTCACAATTCCCGGCTTTGAGATGGGGACAATGATTCTGATAAAGGCACTTAACCGGTTGCATCCGTCTATTCTGGCTGCTTCTTCTAATTCTATGGGGCAGTTCAAAAATATGGGCCGCAGCATTAGTATAACAAAAGGCACCGAGACCGTAGCCGTAGATAAGATAGGTGCCAGATAATTATTTAACAGCCCCAGTTTGGAGTAGATCAGATACAGGGGTGTGAGCACAAGAGATGCCGGAAGCATCTGGGTTACCAAAAATACCAGCATAAAGAACTTGGACCCTTTTACTTTATACCTCGCCAGTCCGTATGCGGCAGGTACCGAAAGTGTCAGGCAGATGACCATAGACCCAACTGCTACGATTACTGAATTTAAAAAGGGCCTGAATACGGAGCTGCTGCCGGTAAACTGCTGGATATAAGCCGTTAATGTGGGCTGATATGGAATCAGGGTGGGGGGCTTTCTGAAAATCTCCTGATCTATTTTCAGGGAGCTGACAACCACCCAGTAAATAGGGAACAAAAATATAATAACTACCAGAACCGCTATACCATTGTTAATCCGGTTTTTTTGCTTTTCATTGAAATGTATTTTTTTCATTCTACATCACCTCATCATCCGAAATAAATTTAAGATAGACCAGACCTACGATAAACAGGCACAGGAACAGTACATTAGCCGCCGCCGAACCATTTCCAAAGTTGAAATTCTTAAAGGACAGCTGATAGGAGTAAGTAGACAGGACTTCTGTCGCATCTACCGGTCCGCCCGATGTCATTACATAGATCAGATCAAATACCTTGAACGTGAGCACAAATCCCAGAATCAGAACTGACAGGATAGTGGGCTTTAACAGCGGAAGCGTAATATGGAAAAAACGCTGGATTTTATTCGCTCCATCCATGCCTGCGCTCTCATATACATCCTCTGAAATATTCCCAAGCCCGTTGGAAAGAAGAAGCATATTAAACGGGATACCCACCCATGAATTTGCAATAATAACTCCTAACATTGCAGTTTTCCGTTCAATCAGCCAGCCGATGGGTTCCTTTATGAGATGAAGACTCAGCAGAATCTCATTAATTATACCATTTCCTTCTGCAAACATAAACTTAAAAGTGAGTGCCGTAACCGTAACCGGCAGCATCCAGCTGATCACGATTAACCCCCTGGTATAACGGGAAAAAGTGAATTTCTTGGAAAAGAACAAAGCCAGTGCAAAGCCAATTACAAACTGAAATACCAGACATCCTCCCGTATATACAAATGTATTTTTAAAAGAAGTCCAGAATAATGAATCCCCGAAAATATCCCTGTAATTTTTCAACCCCGCAAATGCTTTGCTGTTCTGGGAAATGGTCAGAGCAGTGGCATCCTGAAAGCTGATTATGATGTTGTAAATAATCGGGTAGCCGATTAGCGCCAGCATAAATATCACCGCCGGAAGGATAAACGAATATCCCATCATCATATCCCTTTTGTATTCTCCTGTTATCTTTCTTTTTTTCATAATACCACCTTTAAAAACCCTTTCTGCCATATATTTTCACTGACATATTCTCTTTAAAGCCACTGTTCCATCCTGCATTTTATGTGAGAACCTGCCGTCATCTTTCCTGTGAATCCAGTACCGGATATCACGCTAGAGCCTCCCAGCGTAAATACGCCACTATATAGCACCCGCTATCTGCGCCTGCTGCACGTCCTGACACAGATATCAGGCACTATATATCGACGTATTTACGCCGGGAGGCACTAGGTGTGCATCTGAGAAGCGGTATTGTGGGCTGCGGGCTTTGCAGACGTGCACCTGGCGTTCTATAATCTGTAATTTTTATTGAACTGACTGTTACTTAATCGTAGCATTAATTTCATCCACTGTTTTCTGTGCTTCCTCAAGTGCATCCGGTACTGATTTTTCTCCGGTAAGTGCCTGTTGGATTCCTAACTGAATCGCCGTGGAAAGCTCTGTCCATTTCGGATGGGGACCTCTTGCCTGTGCCACTTTCAGCTGTTCCCCAAACACTGCCATTACCTCGTCATCCGGGAAAGTCTCCTCGCCGGATACGTCGGATCTTGGAGAGAATTTTTTAATTTCCCCGCACAGCTTTTTGGATACTTCTTTGCTCTCAAACCAGGTTATAAAGTCCCAGCAGGCATCGATATTGGCATCTTTGGAAACAGCCAGATTCTCTCCTCCTAAAACAGAGGCAAATTCTTTATCTTTTGGAATCATCGCTACACCCCAGTTTTTATCAGGTGCATCATTATCAATCAGGTTATTGGACCAGGGTCCGTTAATCATCATAGATGCCTGGCCTGCAGCAAACTGTTTTTCTATGTCCGTCTGGCCCCAGTTAATAATTTCCTTGCTCATATACCCTTTTTCAATCAGACCGGCTACAAATCCCAATGCACTCTGGGCTTCCGGGGTATTTAGATGCTCCGGATCACCACCTGCCGATAAGAGAAACGGAATGAACTGGAAGGTTGCCTCTTCCGTCTTAATAGCGCTCATCGCCAGTCCATAACGCCCGTCCTTTGTAAGTGCCTCCGCTGCTTTTTCTAATTCATCCCAGGTGGTTGGTACTTCAATATTTGCCTCAGCCAGCTGGTCTTTATCGTAATACAACGCCAGACAGTTACTATTAAAGGGGATACCATAGAGCTTATCCTGATAGGTACAGGAATCTATCGGTCCCTCCAGGAACTGGTTCTCTTCCCATGACTGGAATTTTTCTGTAAGATCTGCAAATATTCCCATGGATGCAAAAGAAGAATGGTCGGTACAGTCAATGATTCCAATATCCGGAAGTTCGCCGGATACAGCACCGATGGTGTACTGTTTCAGGAGCTCTTCCCTTGGTACATATTCTGCTTTTACATAAACTTTGTCCTGGGACGCATTGTATTCATTGATGGTATTTTCCAGGGACTCTTTTTCCAGATCCGTTATGTAATGCCAGAGTACCACTTCTTCTTTACCCTCTGCAGATGCACTTCCTCCCTGGGCTGCTGTGCCGTCCCCGTCTGTACCTGCTTCACTTGCAGCATCTGTCCCTGACTCGGTTTTCGTCCCTGATTCTGTCTTTGTCCCTGACTCTGTCTTTGTCCCTCCATCCGTCTGGGTGTCTGCAGCTGCTTTTGCTGCATCGGAAGATCCGGATGAATCTGATGCAGTACTGCATCCAAAAAGTGTCGTTGCTCCCAATGCCATTGCCAGTAAAATTGCTAATCTCCTTTTCATTTGTCCTACCTCCTTTTGATGTCTTTATTATAAGAAATAATTAGAGGAATTAAAATTCCAATTTTATAAGAAAAGTGTAATGTTGGGATTTTGCTGCGGAATTGCAAAGCGATGCAGATAGAATTTGAAAATATAGATGCATAAAAAACTTACTTCCATGAGAGTATAACAAAAAGGCGATTGTGCTTGCGCACCAATCACCTTTTCTCTTGTCTTTATTGTACCATACATAATCTGCAACAACAAGACTATTTTTTAAGTTTTAGTTGTGCTAGACTTGATGAACAACGGCTATGCAGTAATATTCCGGTTGAATTTGGGTGAGAGGTGTTTTTTATCATGGTGAATAAACAGTCTGAATTGGAATTTGAAAACAAAAGGCTAGAACAAACGATATCTTTAGCAATGGAACAGATAGAAAAGGCAAGACAGAACAATGAAGAGAATAAGTCTGCCATTATATCGGCTAAGAAAGAGATGCGGGAAAATTCGTCCCACTCCATATCCGGGCTCTGGTCTTCGGATGGTTTTGAAGCCCTTGCCGAGTTAAGTCAGTATGTGAATCCGGTTCTGGATAAAATTGCAGACTATGAAGAGGTGGAGAACAAAATATTTCTGTTGGAAAATTTAATAAAGTCTCCTTATTTTGCTCGTATTGATTTTAAGTTTGACGATGAAGATTCTTTTGAAAATATTTATATCGGACGCACTTCTTTAAAAGACACCGCTACACATGAAATGTACATCTATGACTGGCGCTCCCCAATTGCCAGTGTTTTTTACCGTTTTCTGACAGGGCAGGTATATTACGATGCACCCAGCGGGAGAATTACCGGAGAGGTGAATCTGAAGCGGCAATTTGAAATCAATGATGGCAGACTGGAATATTTTTTTGATTCTGATGTTCAGATCGTAGATGAATTTTTAAGACAGTTGTTATCTAAGAATACTTCTGTAAAAATGAAGACGATCATTGAAACCATACAGAAAGAACAGGATCTTGTAATCAGAGACATGGAAAATGACCTGATGATGGTACAGGGTGTAGCCGGAAGCGGCAAAACATCCATAGCCCTCCACAGGGCTGCATACCTGATGTATCAGGATCTGCAGGTAAAACTGTCTGCAAATAATATCATTATCATTTCACCGAACACCCTGTTTGAACAATATATCTCTGATGTATTGCCGGAACTGGGTGAAAGCAATGTTGTATCCATGGTATTCGAAGAAATCCTTGCAAAATTATTCCCGAGTACACATATACAGTCAAGAAACCAGTTTTTAGAAAACTTAATCACAAATCCTGAATACCGTGGGGTTATAAAAGGCAGCATAGAGTGGAAAACCTCCCGATCGTTTCTTGTATTATTAGACCAGTTTATTGCTGATCTGCCTAATAGATGGATCGCCTTTGAAGATGTCTGCTATGACGGCAGGTGTATCGTAAGCAAAGATTTACTGAAGAACAAAATAACGGGAAGAACAGAAACACCTCTGGGAATAAAATTGAAACAACTTGAGGATTTTATTCTGGATAAAGTGAATGAGACACAGAAAAAACGTTTGTCAAGAGCTCAGGAGGCACTGATAAAGGAAGAAATTCAAAGATTTACACAGCTTCAGATTTTTGACCTGTACAAAGAGTTGTTCCGTGACAAAGATTATATATACAGCTTATTGGAAGACCCTTCCTTTCACGGATGTCTGGATGAAATCGTAAAATTTACACAGGAAAATTTAGATTCCAACCTTCTGCATTACGATGATGCGGCTGTTCTGGCATATTTGCATCTGAAAATATACGGGACGAACGAGTATAAAAGCATCAAGCAGGTTGTCATTGATGAAGCACAGGATTATTATCCCCTCCAATATGAAATTTTTAATCTGCTGTTTCCAACTTCTAAATTCACCATTTTAGGGGATATGAACCAGACGCTGGAAAAACAGGAAGATTTATCTCTGTACGAGCAGATCAGCAGCATCTTAAATAAGAAAAAATCATCTCTGGTTACTATGGATAAAAGTTTCCGCTGCACCAATGAAATCCTGAACTACAGCCTGAAATTCATCGAGCACAACCCGGGCATCAAGAGCTTTAACCGCCAGGGGGATGAACCGGAGATTTATACTGCCTCCAACCAGACGGCGCTTAGTGAATTGATTCTCGCCGAAGTAAATACCTGTCAGGAAAAGGGTTACCGCTCCATCGGGCTGATCTGCAAAAGCGAAAAGAATGCGCTGTCGCTGTTTGATTGCTTAAAAGGCAAAATAGACATCCAGTTAATAAAAAATGAAAGTATGGCTGATCTGCACGGGGTGTTTATCATACCTGTTTATATGTCAAAGGGCCTTGAATTTGATGCCGTTTTATTATGTGACACCAATGCGGATCATTATAACAGTGAGGATGATAAAAACCTCTTATACATTGCATGTACAAGGGCACTTCACCGGCTGAACCTGTTCTGCCCGGGAGAACCCAGCCCATTATTATGATGCATCACAGAGAGACAATCATTTAAAACGATAAAAGCACGGCATAGAATCCAAGCCGTGCTTTTATATTGCTTTAGAGTGCTTTTATATTTCTTTCGTACTACAGCGAACGCTTTATATGTGTACTATTAAATGCATTATATTTGGGTTTAGCTGATTAAGGACGCTTTGTATACAGAGGTTGTGTACGGAAAGAGAAGGGGGCGGACCAGGACATTGGTTTGGAAGGCTTAACGCAGAACTGGCATTTTCTAACCTTCCCGAAGCGCTTTTTGGCGGCACGCGGGCATTCGCTGCGAAATCCTGATGCATTTCGCAGCTCACTGCCCGCTTACAATCCGATGGGAGCCA
>UQGG01000100.1 GCA_900540475.1 uncultured Robinsoniella sp.
TCCCGCCAAGTGTCATAAACCACGCCGCTAAAAAGCGGCGTATTTATTTGGGCAGGCGGATGATTTGACGTTTACAGTAAAAGTGTTGGACATCACCATCAAGCGAATTTAATCAAGGTAATTAAGAACCAAAGATATATTTAATTTGATAATTTTATACCTTCCAAATACCGCCCAACCGCATCCCCCCACTCCGGCAACCTCTCAAACCCTTCTACCCCCAACTTCCCCTTATCCAACCGACTATTAAACGGCCTGGCAGCCTTAGAAACCCCATACTCCTCAGTACTAACCGGAATCACACTTAACCGTTCCTCACTATACTCATCATGCCCCATAGCAACAGCCTGACGGAATATTTCTTTGGCGAAATCATACCAGCTAATATACCCACCTTCATTAGTAGCATGATAATATCCATACTTATCTGTTTCAATCATATCAATCAAAAGTCTCGCTAGATCAAAGGCATAGGTTGGAGTACCAATTTGATCATTGACAACTTTCAATTCCTCAAATCTTTTACCAACATTCAGCATAGTCTTTATAAAATTATTTCCATTTTTACCAAACACCCAGGCAATCCGAACAATAAAATAATTATCTAATGTTTGTGACACAGCCAATTCTCCAGCCAGCTTAGTTTTCCCATAGACATTTAAAGGTTTATAATCTTTACAGTCCGGCTGCCAGGGAGCAGTTCCCTGTCCATCGAATACATAGTCTGTTGAAATGTACATCATTTTACAGTGAAGTTCTTTACAGACATTTGCAATATTTTCTGTACCAACAACATTTACCAAATGAACTTTTTCTTTATTTGATTCATCTTCAGCAGCATCCACAGCAGTCCATGCGGCGCAGTGGATAACAGCGTCCGGTTTCACCTCGTTTAACACGTTTTTTACAGAAGTGGAATCGGTGATATCCATTTCTTCGATATCAACACCAATCGCTTCGTGATTTCGTTTAATAAGCTCGTTCATGCAATCATGGCCAAGCTGTCCTTTAACGCCGGTAACTAATACTTTCATATCTTGTTCACTCCTTATCTGAGATCATAATCATTGAAACGTGTTTGAAAATTCATTCCTGCCATCTGTATGCGCGCCACTGTCCGCCGTATTTGTCCAAAATTCAAGTTGTCTAATCTGCGCCACACCCTTCATCCGTTACAAATTTTCCACAAACTGCGACGCACAACTGCCAGAAAACAATTCCACACACACTCTAACGGTCTACATACATCTTCTCGTAATAATTCTGATATTCTCCGGAAATAATTGTTTCCCACCATGTTTTATGATCCAGATACCACTGAATCGTTTTTTTAATTCCGTCTTCAAATCTCGTTTCCGGCAGCCATCCTAATTCATTGTGAATTTTGGTGGGATCGATAGCATAGCGCATATCATGACCCTTGCGGTCTTTGACATAGGTAATCAGGCTTTCTGGTTTATCCAGCGTTTTACAAATAATTTTAACAATATCGATATTCTTCATTTCATTGTGACCGCCTACATTATAGACATCACCAACACGTCCGTTGTGTATGATTAAATCTATGGCTTTGCAATGGTCTTCCACATAGAGCCAGTCACGGACATTCAATCCTTCCCCGTATACAGGAAGCGGCTTATCGTTTAATGCATTGGCGATCATCAGAGGGATTAATTTCTCCGGGAAATGGTAGGGACCATAGTTGTTCGAGCATCTGCTGATTGTAACCGGTAGGCCATAAGTCCGGTGATAAGCGAGAACTAATAAATCGGCGCTTGCTTTGGAGGAACTGTAAGGACTGCTGGTATGAATCGGTGTTTCCTCAGTAAAGAACAAATCGGGGCGGTCTAATGGAAGATCACCATATACTTCATCGGTAGATACCTGGTGGTATCTTTGAATTCCATATTTACGGCAGGCATCCATGAGGACTGCAGTTCCTTTAATATTGGTATCTAAGAAAACTTCCGGATTTTCGATGGAACGGTCTACATGGCTTTCGGCAGCGAAATTTACAACCATATCGGGATGTTCTTCTTCAAAAAGTTCGTAAACTGCTTCACGGTCCGTGATGCTTATCTTTGCAAAGCGGAAGTTTGGATGATTCATGACTGGTTCCAGGGTGGAAAGATTGCCCGCATAAGTCAGACAATCTAAACAGACTATGCGATAGTCAGGGTATTTGTTTAACATGTGGAATACGAAGTTGGATCCGATGAATCCTGCTCCGCCGGTTACGATAATATTCATAGTTTTCATTCTCCTTTGAATTTAGTTTTAGAATACGTTTTAGTGAAGGATATCCATGTATTTTCCGTCTAAGACATCTTTCAGATATTGGCCATATTGATTTTTCTTTAAAAATTCATATACGCGAATGAGGTCATCCCTTGTTATCCAGCCATTGAGATAAGCGATCTCTTCCAGGCAGGCAATTTTGCGGTGCTGATGAGATTCCATGGTTTTGACAAAATTAGTGGCTTCTACAAGGCTTTCATGTGTACCTGTATCCAGCCAGGTGAATCCTTGACCCAATAACTCTACGTTTAAATTATTATTTTCTAAATAGATACGGTTCAGGTCTGTAATTTCAAGTTCGCCGCGATCACTGGGTTTTAAATTTTTAGCATATTCAACGACCTTATTATCATAGAAATACAGACCAGTTACACAATAATTACTCTTTGGCTGTTTGGGTTTTTCTTCAATGGAAATCGCTTTGCCCTCTGAATTGAACTCCACAATGCCGAATCGTTCCGGATCATCTACGTAATAGCCGAATACAGTGGCACCTTTTCCGCTTTCTGAATTTTTGACTGCAGCATTAAGCCGTTTTTTAAGTCCATGTCCTGCAAATATGTTGTCGCCAAGTACCATTGCAACGGTATCCTTGCCGATAAATTCTTCCCCGATGACAAATGCCTGTGCCAGTCCGTCCGGATTTGGCTGCACGGCATAAGATAAATTCGTGCCAAACTGATGCCCATCGCCTAACAGTTCTTTGAAACGCGGGGTATCCTGAGGTGTTGAAATAATTAGAATATCACGTATGCCCGCATTCATCAGAACGGACATGGGGTAATAAATCATAGGTTTGTCGTAAATGGGTAATAATTGTTTTGATGTAACCATAGTCAGTGGGTAAAGGCGGGTACCAGAACCGCCTGCAAGTATAATGCCTTTCATATGAATTCTCCTTTTCTTTGTTGGTTTTTATCTTCTGCAAAATGAAATCTCTTCAAGTATAATACCATTATAAAAGGTGCCCCTAGGGCACCTTCAAGTGTTTTCTGAAAAAACTTGTTTATTTCTTGCAAATAAAGATTCCGGCATCTTTTGTGATATAAAATCCACCGGTTGTTTTCTTATTCACGAATGATCGAAAATCTTTAAATCGATCTACAATATACTGGTTTTGATTTCCGTGGCAGGACAATACATAGGAGATCAGCGTTTCTGAGTCGGGAACAAGCAGAGAATCATCGTAGGAGTTCCACAGAACGTCGCTAAAGAAGGGGGCTAGTATTTCTTTCCCATTTTCTCGTCCAAATCGTTCATACAGCTTATCCGCAGAAAGGACAATGCGATCGTCAAAGTCAGATACAAGCTGGCTTACTTCTTTCATATGCCGGTTTCCATAGGTACTGCAGATAAAGGTGCCGCCAGGCTTTAGTACACGGATCACTTCTTGGCATACTTTTGCAATATCTTCACAGTAGAAGAGTACATGATTGGCTAGAACCAGATCAAAGCTCTTATCTTCATAGGGAATGTGACTACAATCGAAAGTATCAAAATCAAAGCGTGAATCTTCACAACCGATTCTTCGGCGGGTATCACGCAGCATTCCCTCAGAAATATCTGATAGGGTGATTTGTATGGCATCCGGTATTTTAGAAAAGTTCTCTGTCCAAAGAGTACCGTCACCGCATCCCAGTTCCAGAATATTATTTCCGGAATTTATGTGACATTGTTCATAGATCCAGGGAAACCAGCCCTGGGCATTTTGTGAGTACAAATGATGGAGATTGATACGTGCTGCTATGTTGGAAGCATTTTGATATTGATTTTTTAAGCTCTTTTCCATACCCATCACATGAATCAACTCTAACATATGACACCAGTCCACTGTTTTTTCATCTTGGATGGATTTGGAAGTATCCCGTATTGTCTGAGCCACGACTTGCATTTGTTCGATGCGGTCTTCCACAAGCTTCAGCTGAAGATTTAGAGAATCAACCATAAAATGTTCATCAGTATTCGTAATTGTCATTTCCCGGATATCATCCAGCGAAAATCCTAAATATTTAAGCAAGAGTATCTGCTGCAGTCTGGCAAAATCATCGTATGTATAAAAACGTGCACCTGAATCTGTCACATAAGATGGTTTTAAAATCTGATGTTCGTCATAATAGCGCAGTGTTTTCTTCGTGATATGAGAGAGACTGGCAAACTCACCGGAAGAATAATAGCCTGGTATTTTCATCCACATTGTTTCCTTTCGCATGAAGTAATAAAGCTATTATATATAGGAAAGTCTGATACTTCAATAGAAACATTCTGCTATGCCATTATAAAAGTGGTGAAGACAGCAGCATGTGATTGGAACATTAAAAAACCTGCCGCCTAAAAAGGCAGCAGGCTCATAACCCAACAGTATACCCAATATTCACAAACATTTCTGTATTATTTCTTATCTACTAAAAACAGTACCGGTGACAGAGATTTAAATGTCACAGTTACTTCCTGATCCTCCACACTATCCGGTGTAAGTACTTCCCACTTGTCATCTTTCTGTAAATGAAGAACTTTTACGTTTTCATCTTTCTGGATGCTTGGGATAGCAAAAGTAATAGATACTTCATCAAAATCAACACCATCCAGGCTTACGTCAACTGCATAAGCAATTGCCATATTCTTCAGGGAAGGATCAACTGTTGCAGGATCTACAGTTACTTTTGTTTTTGTGATTTTCAATTTGCTGATATCGATGCTCTTGCCATTTACCATAACTTTAGTTGCTTTTACGTTAACAGTAGGACTTGGAGCAGCGAATGCTGACATTGTAAAGGAAAGCATTAATGCAAATGCCAATACAAGAGAGCCAATTCTTTTTATGTTTTTCATGTTAGTTACCTCCACTTTGTGTTAAATTTTATTGTGAATACCCCTACAGAAATGTAAGTGTATACTGTCCACCAATTTTAGAGAGTTTTTTATTTCTGCTTTGTATAGAAGAGATCCAGGACCAGTTCATTCAGCCCCTTTTCATCTGCATGGAATTCAGCATAAATTTTCCCCTCGGTTAGCTTTCCGGGAACCATATGGAAATTCTCATCTCCAAGACCGGATTTTGCAAATTTGTCAAATAAGGTCTGCATTTGAGCAGTGTTTAAATCGGTTACTACATATTTCTCAATCTGTTTATAAAGGGTAAGGATACTAAACGGATCTTTTGATGTTTCAGACGCCAGCTTTTTCGTAAATGCAGTAATATATTGTTTTTGGCGCTGAATTCTTAACTGATTGGAATCTAATTTGTCAGTATCGCGGTATTTTACGTATTGTAAAGATTGTTTTCCTTTTAACGTAACGGTTTTTCCTTTTGCCAAAGCCGGATCCTGGCTGGTAAGGTCTTCCATTACTTCTACGGATACCCCTCCGATAGCGTCGTTAATCGTAGGAATAGCAGCCATTTTCATAGCAACATAATGGTCAATTTTGATGCCGCCAAATAAGTTTGACACCGCTTTTACTGTATTCAGACAGCTTTGTTCCTTGCCATCCCCATATCCATGGGACAGTGCGATCTGAAGATTTGCGGTCCGAAAATATTCGCCATAGATATCCAGCATATCCACATCTGTCATGGTATCCCGGTTGATCCCAATAATCTGGCTTTTTCCGGTGTCTTTGTCTGAAACGACTAAGAACAGACAGTCAGCCATACCGCTATCCCCCAGGGAATCCACAGTGCCATCTTCCTGTTCATTGTTAACGTTGTCGATACCCATGAACAATGTCGTCTCAATATTGGATTTCAGTGTATAAGTCTCTTTGTTATATGTAACCTTGGATTCGGCTTTTTTTGTTTCGCCTTGATTTTTTGCTTCCGCAGCATGTACAAACTGTGTACTGCACAGCAAATAGGTTATACTAAAAATGCATGTACAAATCAGCACTAATTTCTCAATTATAGCAAAACCTCTTTCTTTGTACATAACTAAACCACCACCTTTCATTTGGATTTAGGATATCTCTTTTAGCAAGATTTGTCAATGAATTTATGTGATTTAGTACAAGAAACAGCAGCATATTTAATAGAAATGAAAGACTAAAAAAGAAGACGCTTCATGGAAAGACTATTAAGATTATATGACGCAAATATTAATAAAATTAATTACAATATTCCTATATAATATGGTATCATTATAAATTAGTCTGGTATCAGACATGTTATTTTGCTTTAACAGAAATAGAAAACAGAAGCAGGGAAGTTATGTTTATGAAAGCACTCATTTTGAAAGACTTTAAAGAATTCATTTTTGCTTACGGTATCAGGGGCATACTGTTCGGAATTGGTATTATATTTCTATATGTAATAATCCTGTGGAGTGTTAAGAAATTTCTTAATCCACAGTTGAAAATAAGAGGTTCGCTGTTACCGGTTATTTATATCTTTTCTGTATACTGTTATCTGGTTCTGGAGATCGCTTATTTTTCCAGGGAGCCGGGGTCAAGAACGAGGGCGGATTTAATGATTGGTGCTACTTTTCAGAATACGCCCAGGGCAATGTCATATGTTATAGAAAATATTATTATGATGATTCCTTTGGGATTCTTGGTACCGGTTCTCTGGAAACGGATTCATACGGTTTGGAGATGTCTTGCAGTTGGATTTCTTACAAGTCTGGCTATTGAAATATTTCAGTTTGTTTCTGAGCGGGGGTATTTCCAGACGGATGATATTATTACAAATGTATTTGGTACTTTGATTGGTTATGGGATTTATTTATGCATTAGAAAGGTACGAGCCGGTATTAGTTAGTTCTTATTATAAGTGATGTGATATGATATATTTAGGAAGGGAATCGTTCCCCAATCTGCACCAATCCCCCGTCCATCTTCACCAACCCCGACAATGTAACCAAAACCTGCCCTGGTATATAGAACACCCAGACCATACTGGGTGCAATCCGGTACCAGCTGTCCAGCCACCCCCCTCTGCTTAATTCCACATATAACGTCAAGTTTCCAATCCCCACATGAATATCACAAAACAGCAGCAGGCAGATGCCAAAAGCAAATAATCCCATCTGTTCTTTCCATGAATTTACCAGATTGAACAGAAGACAGAAAAAATAAACTGCGGCCAATACGGCAGTGCTGTTAATTTTTATAGAAGCCAGCCCGCAGATCAGGCAGAATAAAAAGCTGCCGGCAGTCCCAAAAGCAAGCATGGTAAAAACATTCTTCTGAATAATTTTACAGTAGCAGACCTGTACAATCAAAAACATACAGATGCCCAGAAAATAAAATTTTGTGAATATAAGAAAATAATCTGCAAATAATGAGAAAAATAAAGATGCAGTAATGAAAATAAAATAGCGGCTGGAGGATTTTGTACTCAGATGATACCAGATGCTGAAAAACAGGCATGTCAGCACGGTGCAGAATTTTAGTATCGTAATGGGCAGATGGGGAAATAATCCAAGGAAATCGGATAAAAATATCATAGAATAAAAAGTAATTTCAATTAAAAGAAAACACTTCAAAGAAAATTTTTCCATCGCCTGCCACCTCTTCTTTCACATTGTTTGATTTGTATCTTCACATTTGACAACATAACCATAATATTGCCAAAAGAACCATAAAATAAACGTTAAAATAGTATAAAGTTTCGCTTTTACCTTGTATGGATGCAACACTTATGCTAGAATAGGGGAAGTATTATGAGACGCTTTTATGCTGTACTAGAGCGTGTTTGAAAATTCATTCCTGCCATCTGCACGCCCCACTTAGCGGCATATTTGCCCCGAATTCAGGTTACGTAGCCCGCTACGCGCCCTTCATCCGGGACAAATCTCCCACAAAGTGTGACGCACAGCTGCCAGAAAGCAATTTTAAAACACGCTCTAGAGCTGGCGTTTCGGTATTACAAAGGAGGAGATATCTTTGGAAAAAGAAATGAGTTTTATAAATAAACGCATTATTCCGGATTCCGCGGGCCCCTTATTTAGACAGGCGAAAGAATTCGATGAATTAATGATGATGTATAATTGTGCGATTCGTGAAATTAAAACAAAACTGGAAGTATTAAACGATGAGTTGTCGGTAAGGTATAACCGTAATCCCATTGAATTTATTAAATCCAGAATTAAGAAGCCGATCAGTATTGCTAATAAACTCCAGAGCAGAGGGCTGGAGGTATCGATAGATTCTGTAGTGAATAATTTAAATGACGTAGCAGGTATCCGGGTTATCTGCTATTTTATTGATGATATTTATGATGTGGCTAAGATGCTGGCCAGACAGGATGACGTAAAGCTTCTGGAAGTTAAGGATTACATCCGCAATCCAAAAGAAAATGGATACCGCAGCCTGCATATGATCGTAGAGGTGCCGGTTTTCTTTTCTAAGGCAAAACAGAACATGAGAGTAGAGGTACAGATTCGAACCATTGCTATGGATTTCTGGGCGAGCCTGGAGCATCAGCTTCGTTATAAAAAGAATTTTGAGGACATTAAAGACAGCGAGGATATCAGTCTGGAACTTAAGAAATGTGCGGAGGTTATTGCTGACACCGATTGCAAAATGCAAAATATTCGTGAACGGATTGGGGTTTTCACAGAACTGACATAATTTGTTGTTATACTTCATTCAGAATACAGGTTCGGAGGTTGGAGATAATGGATAAATTAAAAGTTTTAGTTGTAGATGATGAGAGCAGAATGAGAAAGCTGGTAAAAGACTTTCTGGTGAAAAGAGATTTTGTCGTATTGGAGGCGGAGAACGGGGCAGAGGCTCTGGACGTTTTCTTTGAAGTAAAAGATATAGCACTGGTGATTCTGGATGTGATGATGCCTAAAATGGATGGCTGGCAGGTATGCCGGGAAATCCGTACCTATTCTAAGGTGCCGATTATCATGTTAACTGCAAAAAGCGATGAGCGGGATGAACTTCTTGGATTTGAACTTGGCGTTGATGAATATATTTCCAAACCCTTTAGTCCAAAGATTCTGGTTGCGAGAGTAGAAGCGATTCTTAGAAGAACGAATTCAATCTCACCGGATGAGATTATTCTTGCCGGAGCAATTGAGATTAATAAGGCGGCTCATCTTGTAAAAGTGGACGGAAAGCCGGTGGATTTAAGTTATAAAGAATTTGAGCTGTTGGCATATTTTGTGGAGAACCAGGGACTGGCACTTTCCAGAGAGAAGATTCTGAACAGCGTTTGGAATTACGATTACTTTGGCGACGCCAGAACGATTGATACACACGTGAAAAAACTCCGCAGTAAACTGGGTGAAAAAGGTGATTATATCAAAACGATCTGGGGGATGGGCTACAAGTTCGAGGTGGAATAGATGAAGCATTCAATTCGGAGACAAATGGCGCTTATCTTTATCGGACTGGTAGTGCTTATGCTGGTCGCAAACTGGCTTATTAATAACTTTTTTCTGGAAAGCTACTATTTGGTAAAAAAGGAAAAGGTACTGGTAAAGGTTTTTCAGGAAATAAATAAAGGTGATATTGATAACAATTATAATACAAATGAATTCTGGGAAAATTTAAATAGCTTGTGCGGTCAGAATAACATTAATCTGGCGATTCTCAATGAGAACTTACTGCCCTTGTACACGAGTAATGACAGCAAGGAAGTAAAAAATATGGTTGGCAGGGTTTTTGGATATGTTATGGGATTTGATGATTCTGACATTAGTATATTGAGACAGGGAGATAACTTTCTCGTCCAAAAAAACTGGGATGATATATCGAAATCAGAGTTCCTGGAAATGTGGGGCATATTAGATTCTAATGATTATGTGATTATGCGAATTCCCCTGGACAGTATCCGTGATAACGTTAAAATCTCAAATGAATTCCTGACGTACATCAGTATCATTTTCATTTTGCTTGCGATCATTATTATCTGGTGGCTGTCCAATCATATTACAGCGCCGATTCTGGAGCTTACCGATTTATCCAAAAGAATGGCAAGCTTGGATTTCAATGCAAAATATAAAAGCGGCGGGAAAAATGAAATCGGTCAGTTGGGTGATCATTTTAATCAGATGTCGGAAACTCTGGAGACAACTATTTCAGAATTAAAGACAGCAAATAACGAACTGCAAAAAGATATTGAACAGAAAATACAAATAGATGAAATGCGTAAAGATTTCCTGTCAAATGTGTCTCATGAATTAAAGACACCTATTGCCCTGATCCAGGGATATGCGGAAGGCTTACGGGAATGCATTAATGATGACGAAGAGAGCAGGGATTTCTATTGTGAAGTTATCATGGATGAAGCTTCTAAGATGAATCAGATGGTTAAAAAGCTACTGACTTTGAATCAGCTTGAGTGTGGACAGGAAAAAGTTACGATGGAGCGATTTGACTTGACTGCACTGGTACGCGGTGTTGTACAATCGGCTGGCATTCTGGGACAGCAAAAAGGTGCAAAAATAAATTTTGAGCAGGAACAGCCTGTCTATGCATGGGCAGACGAATTTAAAATAGAAGAAGTCATTACCAATTATATCAGCAATGCACTCAATCATGTGGCAAATGAAATGATTGTAGAAGTTAAAATTTGCAGCGTAAATAAAAAAATACGTGTGTCTGTATTTAATACAGGACTTCCGATACCGGAAGAAGACCTGGATAAGATTTGGATTAAATTTTATAAAGTGGATAAAGCCAGAACACGTGAGTATGGCGGCAGTGGTATTGGCCTCTCCATTGTAAAAGCGATCATGGATTCCTTCCGACAGAAATGCGGAGCGATCAACTACGACAACGGTGTGGAATTCTGGTTTGAATTGGATGGAGACGAAGCCAGAGGAGTGGAATATGAAGCGTGATCTTATCATATGCACCTGTAATGGAGTGACGGCAGGTCAAATAGAAGATGCAGTTTATGGAGGAGCCAGAACATACGAAGATGTACAGGAACTTCTTTATATAGGAAAGCAATGTATCAAATGTAAGGAGATGGCAAGCTTTATAATAGAAAGTCTGGCAGAAGAGCTGGAGGAGGAATGAAGCATTTTCCGCAAAGTTTGATACAAAGATATCAGAAAGCAATTTTTATAAACGTTTCATTCCGTTACGTATTTGCTGGATTCTGCCAGAAGTCATGTGTAGATATAAATCAATAATATGTGGTACTGATCAATAAGGGACACAATATATTGTGGGTATGCATAAATCAAAAATTCCGGAGAAAATTCTTCGGAATTTTTTGTAAAAAAAGGTAATTTTATTGTTGACATTTAACGAATGAAATGGTATTATATCAAAGTCGCTTAAAACAAACGACAAGAAACACAAAAAAAGTCCAAAATGTGTAGAGAATTCAATTGAATAACGCACATAAAACTTTTTGAAAAAGTTGTTGACAAGCACTTGGCAGTGTGATAGGATATAGAAGTTGCGCTAAAGAGTACAACAACAAAGAAAAGCAAACAGAACCTTGATAATTGAACAGTGAAACAACCTTGAAAGATTCTATTAAAA
>UQGG01000101.1 GCA_900540475.1 uncultured Robinsoniella sp.
TCTTTTACCCACGTCCCTTGGGGAAACAGAGGGTCCCCCAGCCGATGATGCCGGCTGCGTTGCAGCCAAATCCCATGCATATGGTATGCGTAAACTTGTAAATCATATACTAAAGTATTACTCACTGTTATCTACGTTTTAGTGAAATGTAAATATACTTTTTTCCCTAACATTTGTGATTAAATATTTGTTTTTTTATTCAATCTTCACTATAATTAGTGTTGACTCTGTTTGAATTAAATGGTAATGTAATATTGAGAGGTAATGTGATGTTTAAATTTAAAATGGATATTATGAAACTATTAAAAGAAAATGGTTATACAACAACAAGAATACGAAAAGAAAAGTTAATAGGGCAGAAAACCTTGCAAGACCTAAATCACGGTATAGTACCTGGAATAAAAACTCTTGAAACACTTTGTCATATTTTAGAAATGCAACCCGGAAACCTAATTAAGTTCGTTGAAGATACTGATTCAAGCATCACTACAAATAGCAAAAATAATACTTAACTTTTTCACCATTTATAGTGTGTAATAGATATGATATGCGATTTAACGATGTAACAGAAGTTTATAGGCTTGGAATAAAGCAGTCAAGTCTGAACACTTCGAAAAGGTATAGCCCCTATAAATGGGGCTGTTACAAGAAAGGATGTGTTTTTATGTATGAACTAGATGGTATTTTATATGCAGGATCTAATATGCCGATGATAAAAGTAGTAGATGTAAAACCGTTGCCAGATTACAAGTTGGCGCTTTCTTTTTCTAATGGTGCTTCCAAAATATACGATGTAACACCGCTGTTAGAACTCCCTGCCTTCCAAGTTCTTAAAGATGTCAATGTATTCAACAAAGTTTATATTGATTTCGACACAGTTACATGGTGTAACGGAGATATCGATATTGCACCCGAAACCTTATTTATAGATGGTACTGACTACGAACAGTCAATTGTATCTTAAATATAAGCGCTCGGGCATGGAAATCTTACAAATAAATAACAAAAAAAGCCCCCCCCCAGAGAATAAGAATAAATCCTCCCCAGGGGTTTTTGGTCCGTAAATACATGCCTACTAATATTATCCGGCCAACTGGCTTACATGGTTTTTTCCGTTCTATTCTATCTGGTAAATTGTCTGCAGCTGATCCGTTGGTTGCCGTGTATGGGTATCCACTTTGGAATATACTTAATGCTTTTTATCTGTTTGTCATAATTACTTCCTACTTTCTCCCGCCTCTACCCAATTTATTTAAAAATTCACCTGAATCTAATCCAATATCACCCGACAATGCTCAGTTGGTAAAACAGATCACCAAACCACTGATATCATGATTTATAACCTGATTCCCACTATCATAGGCATACCAGTTTGTTAATGTATAACAGTATGGCTACTGTCGCTCTGCCTGACTTTTTGTTTTTAGCCGTTTTCTATCCTGGTTCTTTTTTCTTTGGGTTTTCATGGTTGATACTTAATCTCTCTGGGCAGCATACTGTATTCTAAAATTCTTTGGTTCTTTTTTTCTCGTAATTCTATAACCATCGATGTTACATCTGTTATATTTACAATCCATTCATTTACATATAGATAAGCAAATAAATCTTTAATTCCCAACTGTATAGCTCTATAAGACAGTGGATTTCCATATATATCTCGATCTGGATCCCATTGACATCGTACTTTTGACTTACTCAAGGCTTCCTTCCAATTTTCAAATGTACCATACACTTCTTGCTTGTATGTGGATAGAACAGCTTGCTCCAAAGTGGCCCAATTTAACAGCTTCATCGGCAATCACATCACTATACTATTAAGTTCTTTTTGCATATCTTCACGTGTAATTCTTTCTGCAATTATATCAAGAACATATTTCTTAATTTTTTCTATCATCTTAGCCTCCTATTCTTGTAAAAGACTTTATGGCTTGATTAAATATATCTAGTGCATCACCTTTCCCTAAACCAATATTTACAATTTTGCCTTCCCCTTTAAAGAATGCATTTGTCATTTGCCATCCTTTTGAGACCTGCGGCATACGACCAAATTGATCTAATACTGTTTATTACTTACTCCAATTGACTTTAATGCATCAGTTGTTCCTGCACGAACATTAAATTTTACAGTAACTCCAGTATATTGTTGAGAATAAGCTGCATTAGGTGATATATAGGTTTCGGACATTGCAGGCAAATTTCCTATTTTTGTTAACTGTCCATAATGTTCTTGACTCATAGTACGATAATAAGTCTCACCGCTGCTACCGGATCCATTATTTAAAGGATTATTAGGATTTGCCAACTTTCCCGCCAAAGCATTTGTTCCATAACGAATACCTCCAGATACGGCTCTCGATAGTGGATTCACCATAGATACGACACTGTGGACACGCATAACTATGCTGCACATACTGGATACGCTCGACTTTTGCCGGAGTGATCTAAACCTCTTCGCGAACGTCCTTTGAGTCGAATTCCTCCATAGGTGTGTAGCAGTAAGATGATTTGAGATCATCACTTTCCAGTGTAAGAAAGACCGTCCTGACAGGAACATATTATGCAAGCTCATCATGTTTAGCACGAGGCTTTTTCTTTTCATGAGAGGATACAGTTATTGTATCTTTGGGCTGAACAGGTTCATCTATGCCAAGCTATACGAACAGACTGAGCTGTCCGTCAATACTGAGCACATTGGAAGATTGCTCACTGGAGATGCCAAAAATCTTACACTTCATTTCATTGATTGTTTCCGTGAGGTTTGCAATGGTCTGATGTTCCATCTGACGGTCTTTTGCTACGAGCTGTTTCAACAGATTGTTGACTAGCACATTCATGTTAAGATCTTGTGTTTCAGCTGACTTTTTCATGAACATGAACCTCCATAAATTATACAATAAATATAACAAAAAAAGAGGTGTAAAAAACAGTAAATAAGCGAATTTGGATTGAGTTGCCCAACCTATGTTTTTCCGGCCCTGCGAAGTCCTGAACTTATTTAATTCCTTAATAAAAGGAGATTTAATATTTTTGTAACTTCAGCATAGCCTATACATCTACTACCTTCATACATCTGTATTCTTTTTCCTAACCACAATGTATGAGGATATTCT
This sequence comes from uncultured Robinsoniella sp., assembly GCA_900540475.1. GTDB lineage: Bacteria > Bacillota > Clostridia > Lachnospirales > Lachnospiraceae > Robinsoniella. The sequence continues at coordinate 3,111 of UQGG01000101.1, forward strand.
TCTGGAGATATGAATGTAATTGTTCCTAAAATTTTATCTGACTTAGATGAACATTCACTATTATAATGATGCACTCCAGTAGTTAAATAATTTTTTTTGATTAGATGTGAGGGTCTATATCCATTATAAATCTTTGCATTTGTATTACAAAACTCAAAAATTACTTCTATATCTGGTTTCATTTTATTTTTCCTCGTATTCATATTTTTTTATTTCTTTGATAATTATAGTTCAAAATTGTAATATTTAATAAATGTGTTCAATGCTAATAATATTATTATTGAATTCATTTAACATATTAGGTTCAACTACAGGTGTGCCTGATTTAAATATACCTGGATCTAAATTCATATGAGTTAATTTATTATAAATACTCTCGGGAATTGAAACTTTAATTATCGCAGCTTTATCACTATTAATAGACCTATTTGCAAAATCAAGTGTTTCGCTAAAACTATTTCCAAACTCTTTTGCCTGAAGTGTAGTACCGTCCATTTTCCCCCTAAAGCTGTTACTTGAAAAAATATCATCAAATTCTTCAGGACTCACTGCCCTATATAGTTCAATAATTTTTTCACTTTCTGGTATTTTATTATTTCTATAAAGCGGACTATTTGGGTTCATCATCTGTCCCGTTAGGTAACTAGTCCCATAGCTTGCTGCCCCAATAGGCATTCCAATAAATCCACCTGATAGTGCTCCTGATTGGAAACCTGAAGCAGCTCCATCCAATGCGGCTGAAAAGGACCCATCCCAGCTACCAGTTTTCTCGCGATTGGCAACAACTGCCGAATAAGCACCTGATCCCGCTCCGATTGCCCCGGCTGCCGATGAACCTACCAGCGCTCCCTGTGCTATTCCGCCTGCTAAACCAGCCGCAGCGCCTCCTGTTGCTAACGTAGCTATTCCAGCTATGGCAATTACAGAGACACCAACTGCTATTTTCCCACCAGGGGTTGACGCAAATTCCTTAACCTTTTTTCCTGCAGACGAAGCTGCACTTCCAATTGAATTAAAAAAACTTTTGGCGCCCGAAACTAATTTTTTACCTGTATTTTTTATATCCTGCCAGGCTTCACTAAAAAACAATCCGCTGGGATCGTGATACAAAACAGGATTTCCACCAGAATATGCATACCAGTTTGTCCCCTGCTTCGCCGGATCCGCATTTAGAAAACGCCCCAGTTTGACATCATAATATCTCGCCCGCAGATAGATGTATCCCGTTTCTTCATCCCGGTATTCTCCTGCATAGCGGTATGGGTTTCGATCAGAATTACTGCTGTTGCTCTGCCTGTCTTCCTGTCTTTCTGCTGCTTTCTTCTCCCCGCTCTTTTCTTCTTTGGGATTGCCATAAGCATCATAATCATAACGTTCCACTACCTGGTCATCTTTTACCAGCTGCACAACATCTCCATGGGCATTATACAGGTATGTCCCATAATCTGACTCTATCAGACGGTGTCCATGTATATAATTTACCGTCTTTCCTTCCGTAATGTCAACCTGTATTTCTCCGCCTGACCAGATATGCCTGGTAGTAACGCCATCCACCATCTTTGCGGCACGGTTATTATCCGGATAATAGGTATATTCAGCCATTTTGCTTCCGTCTGTCCAGGAGATCAGGCGGTTCAATGCATCATATGTCTGGATTTCCTCCTTTTCATCTTCCGATTTGGTAAGCTGGTTGCCATTTCGATCATAAGTGTATGCTGTTATTCCATCCGGGGTGGATTTCGTTAAAATACGGTCCAGCTGGTCATAAGTATACTCTTCCCATTTCAGTCCATTGCCGGTTCTCTTCTCCATCCGGGTACGGTTTCCATTTTCATCATATTTATAACTGGTTGTTTCCACTTCCCCGGTATTGGTATGGGTTTCTTCGGTTAACCGGTTCAATCCGTCATATTGATAGGATGTGGTTCCACCTGCGTCCGTTTTGCTGAGCTGGTTTCCGTCTACCGCATATATATATTTATATTCGGAAATAATCTTTCCGGAAATATCTTTATTTACGACGGATTTTGGCAGCCCTGCATCATTATAGACATTTGTTTCCGTAATCCCATTTTCATACTTTGTGGTCAGAAGTCGGGACACCTTATCATAGGTATAGGATGCCTTCAACTTCCCATTTTCACTTACACTGGTCAGACGACCCAGAAGATCATAAGTATTTTTCGTATGCCGGAGATTTCCACTGCTGTTAGAAATTTTCATGGACAGCACTGCTCCTGTATGGTCATACATATATTCCTTGTCCGTAAAGCTGTCATTCTCCGCGATCGTCTGTCCCAGACCATTATAGACAAAGGTGACCGTTTCCTCATTCTCTGTTGTGGAAACCAGCCGTCCCATATTGTCATAGGAAAATGTCTTGGCTATCGTTGTTTTACCCGGGAATGACTTTGATTCCTCTGTTTTCTGTCCTAATATATCGTAAACAGCCTGATAGGTTCCTCCACCCTGTTCCTGTGTCCGCAATAGATTCCCCGCACTGTCATAAGTGCTGCTTTCCATCTGGCCGGCACCGTCAATTATTTGTACCACTTTATCCTGATAGTTATATTCATATTTCGTTACGGTATATTCGTCATCCCCGTTTTGGTGTACCTCGTCCAGCCCGCTTATGGTCAGCGGTACAGACAGCCCCTTGTACTCTCTTAACAGTCGTCCTCTAAAATCATAGTATCCCTGGACATAGCTTACCGGGTTGTCACCTTCATACTGTATGGTTGCTATTAGGTTATTCCATGCATCATATTCATAAGAAGTCTTCCTTGACGAGGATGCAGTACTGCCTGCGGGGTTATTATAGATTATCTCCGTCAGCTTGTTGCCTGCTTTGTCATAGGTATATTCCCCCTTTGCAAAAAAATTTCCCTCAAACGGAGTTGTCTGGCTGATCAGATTTCCCAATGCATCATATGTATAGGTGGTTCGTTTCCCATACGGATCTGTCTCCGTGGCCACCTTTCCATCCCCGGTATAGGTTCTGCTGGTCGAATTTCCGGCAGCATCGGTGGCTCTTGTCACTCTTCCTGCAAAGTCCGTGATCTGCGTAGTGACCGCAGTACGTTCCGTATCCAGATAAACCGTGGTAGTGGTAAGCAGGTTTTTTCCGGACTGGCTGTAGCTTAGTTCCTCCATGCGTATTCTTTTTGATGTGGTGCTGTCATAAAAAACAGTACTTGTTTTCCGGTCCAGCGCATCATAGGTATATGCGGTATAAGAACCGTCCGGATAATACTCCTTTAAGGTGTTCCCATACAAATCGTATTCAAATGACGTCGTATTGCCTAGGGCATCTGTTTTTGTAGTTACCTGTCCAGCTTCATTATAGGTAAAACGGGTTCCGGGTCCTGTATAAACATCGTTTTTCAGATCGTCCAAAGACGAATCATAGGAAAGTGGTCCTGCCTCTGCTTCTTTATTTCCCATTTCATCATAGGAGTACCGCTCATATGTCCGCTGTCTTCCATCTTCACTGATGGTGGCCTTTCGAATGATTTCATTATATTTATTGTAGACATATTTTATAACAACACCATCCGGGGCAGTTTCTTTTATCGGAAGCCACTTGTCATTGTACCCATAGGCAGTTGTAAATGCATCCCCATCCATATAGGTCGTCATGGCAAGGATCTGCCCCTTCTGGTTACGGATGTATGCTAGATAATTCTTTTCATCTCCCAGCGGACCGGTTTCAGTCAGTACAGCACCTTTGATTACATGGTCCATGTCATAGGTGTAAGACGTCACAGCAAAGCCTTCCTCATCAGCGCCTTCCAGGTATACACTTTTCCCATCCAGCGGCGTTGCCTTTTTCAGAAGGTATTTTCCAGAATTGTCATACAGGTAATAAGTGGCCGTTCCATTTTTATCAATACTCTTGGTTATATTATTCTGCTCATCATACTCTGTCAGCTCTGCCGTGCCGTCAGGATGTGCTACTCTGGTTACCCGCCCTTTTGTATCACGGGTATACGTGGTTACATTTCCATAAGCATCGGTTTCCGATTCTATTTCCCCATATTTATTCATTCCATTTGTCAGGGCATACCTCGTCCGGACGGTTTCACCAAGGGCATTTGTAGATGCGGTAAGATTATAGTGAAAATCAAACTCCTTCGTAACCCTGCGCCCATTGGAATCTGTAATCGTGGTTTTGCGGAATATATCATCAAATTTATAAGTATCCACATTTCCTGCCATATTTTTGACTGTTTTTACTTTTTTATCGTGTTTTCCGCCTTTGATGTAGGTTATTTCTTCAAATGTGCTGCCATCATGGTTTATTATTTTAGCGAGCAGCCCTTCTGAATTATATAGATATCCTGTGGATTTACCGTTTGCATCGATATATTTTGACAGTTTTCCTTCGGTATATTCAAAGCGGGCAGTTTCCCCAGTCTCCTCATTTATGATACTTTTTAGAAGCTTCTCTTTATAATGAAAAGAAACATCCGTACCAGAGTCATCCTGTATCCGCACCGTATTTCCATTTTCATCCACGCTGTAGGTCATGCGGTTACCGGTTTTATCTTCCATGTATTGAATATTCCCTTTTTCATCAAAAGAAAATAGGGCCTGATCTTGTGTTTTCAACAGGAAGCTTCCGTTTTCCTCTGTCAGTTCACTTCTGGAGTCCTGCGCTTCATAATTACCGCTGCTGTTTTTCAAAAACGTATACCGGGACCCGTCCGGCATAAAAACCGTTTTCTGGTCCGTGTCCAGAATAGTTTCCGATTTCATTTTTATATTCTGGCTGAATACAAATCCTTTTCCCAGTACTCCGTCTTCTTCGCTCATGGAATTATAGGAATGTGTAATTTCAAAGGGACCCATGGCACTTTGAACAGTGATATCTGAAAAACCCTGTGAGTAGTTTCCGGTTGCAGGATTGGCTCCTGATTTTCCAAAATACCTGGATGCAATCCGCTCTGTGATATGTCCGGTTTCCATTGCCTGGAAGAGATTTGTCCAAATGGGCTGTCTGGTAAATGTATAATCCAGACCGGCATCCACTCCAAGGTTGTAAAACCAGACGTATGCAAGTTCCGGAAATTCCACGTTGTGGTGGTAGGAACCGCTGATCTGCATGAAAGCATTCTGGCTGGTTGTAAATCTTCGGGTGGTACTTTGAATGAAATCTCCTTTTACGTCCAGGATGCCTCGGGATATAACTTGGTCTGATCCAGAGTTGTTAAGCAATGAACCCTTTATGACAACCAAATCACTGTCTTCTGACATTGCCAATCCACCATTTCCCTCTAAAATTAAATTCCCATTAATATGGACAATTCCTTTTTGTGGATAAATAAAACCGCCTTTCATTGTAATATTTCCTGTACTTTGCAGTGCTCCCCCCATCAATTTAAGCGATCCGGTTATGTTGAATTCTCCCATCAGATCTGCAGTGTATCCATTCATTTCCATATTATGTAAGAGTGAATAGCCCTTGGCTATAATATCACTGGCCAAGCTTACCGTTCCCCCGGTACACTGGAATATAATTCCAGTACAAGACTCATCTTGTACTATGCCTTTCAAAATTGCATATTTACCTTCCATTATTATTTGTTGATCACCATTACCAGCAAATATCACTTTACCATATAGAGAGGAATTATAATTTAAAAAGCTTTCATCCAACTGAATAAAATCTCCATACAGCTCTAAAGTAAGGTCACTGCTAATCCCATTTTCATAGCCTTTGCTCTGAGTATAAAAATCTCCTTTTACTACTATCCTTAATTCATATGCCGAGCATAGAAAAGCCGTTGTTTCCCCGAAACTTCCATCCTCTTTTTTTTCTTGTATCCGCAAATCTCCGTCTACTAAAATCTGTGCTGATTCACTTCCATATAGATATCCGTTATTCAGCCCCTCTATTTCCTGTATCCGGTAATCCCCCTTTATATGCAAGGTGGATCCGTTATTAAGTTTTAGCCGCGTTCCAAGATAATCTCCTTCTACAGTAAGATTATATCCATTTGAATTTCCTTCAAGAGCAACCTCTTCACCCACTATTATTACATCACTGACTAGTTCTATTCCGTATAGTGGCGTATCCGCATAGATCTTCCCTTCTGGATTCGCTACTTCTATGTTTTTTAGAAACCCTGCCCCGTAACCATTCTTTCCCATGGATACATGCTGATGATCACCTTTGAAAACAATTTTACCTCTTCTTGGATTGTTTCCCGAGTTAAAATTACTGTTTCCTATATGATAAAAATTACCATATAGTTCTAAAATAAGGTCACTGCTAATCCCATTTTCATAGCCTTTGCTCTGAGTATAAAAATCTCCTTTTACTACTATCCTTAATTCATATGCCGAGCATAGAAAAGCCGTTGTTTCCCCGAAACTTCCATCCTCTTTTTTTTCTTGTATCCGCAAATCTCCGTCTACTAAAATCTGTGCTGATTCACTTCCATATAGATATCCGTTATTCAGCCCCTCTATTTCCTGTATCCGGTAATCCCCCTTTATATGCAGAGTGGATCCGTTATTAAGTTTTAGCTGTGTCCCAAGAAAATCCCCCTCTATGATCAGTTTATATCCGTTCCCTCTTCCTTCCAAATCTACTTCTTTTCCTGTAATCACAGTATCATGCGTTAAATCTACACCCCATAACGGAGTATCTGCATTGATTGTGCCTTCACTGTTTGCTATTTCGATATTTTTAAGTTTTCCATTTTGGCTTCCCATAGACACATGCTGTGCTTTTTCTCCAACAAACACTAGTGTTCCCGAAGCATTTGTTAACCGATTATAGCTACTGTCTCCTAAATGGTGAAAATTCCCATAAAGTTCCAAAATAAGCCCCTTATTTATTTGATTATTGATATTCATACTCTGGGTATAAAAATCCCCTTTTACCACTACACAAGCATTATTGCCACCAGTTAGATAAGCAGCCGTGTCTCCATATTTCCCTTCCTCACTCTCTGACTGAATTCTAAAGGTGCCATCTACCCATACAATAGAGTTCTGGGCGTTTAAAGACCCAGACTGCATTACGACATCACCTGTTATCCTAATTGTACAATTAGAAAACTGAACATTACTATCAAAAATCACATCACCCTGATATAATAATTTTTTATCGCTTATCACTCCACCTGAAGAAAGCACAGTATCTCCATTTATTATTTCATCATAAACAATATCTTCTGGAATAACTGTTTTAACATACTCAGGATCCTTTTTAACAGAAGAATTTTCTCCAACAGATTCTGTACTTTCAACCTCTGTTTCGGGTTCCTTGGGTTGTTCTTGCCTATCAGTCATTTCTGTTTCTAACAATTCTGCATCTATATTTTCACTTGAATATGTTTCAATAGATTCTGTTTCTTCTGTTTCAATTTCAGTAATTCCTTCTGTTTCATATTCAGAAGTTGTATCATTTTTACGATTAGTATTTTCTTCTTTATCAACCCTATTTGTTTCTAATTCCATTTCTGCTTCTGCATCTACCCGCTCTTCTGCAACTGCCAGTTGATTAGGCCTCGGATTAGCCATAACTTTTAATACAAGCCCCAAATCAGGCACATCTGTAATAAATATCAATATAGCTAGTACCATACAGATAAATGATCTAAACATTCTTTTTTTCTTTTGTTTTCTCCACATCTCTTTTTCTCCCTCTAATTCATAAGATTTATCTTAATATAATTAAGACAATATATTATAACATTTAACAAAAATCATCGTTCTATAATGTACTAAAATGAAGTATTTGTGTAATGAAATCAATTAAGCCAGCTTATAATATCAGCAAAAATTTACTTTGACCATTATACAAGTATTGTTTTTCTACAAATTCAACAGAAGAATAGCCTTATAACTAACATGTCCGAATT
>UQGG01000102.1 GCA_900540475.1 uncultured Robinsoniella sp.
ACCCAGTTTCTTTTTTGGGCGGCTGCCGCTGTAACCGCTGCTGCCTCCATATGCACCTGTGGGAAATCCTCACCCGACATATCCGATTCTTTCGCCCACTGCACAGTTCCGGCATCTGCAGATTTACTGTACCAGTTTACATAGATCTCTGTTTCGTCAGCGCCAACCCCCAGTGAAAGGGAATCCACTTCCGCTTTCTGGTCAGCCGCAAGAACAGGCATTGTAAATGTTACAAGCATCAAACCCATAGTTGCCATTGCTAATAATTTTTTCATATTGTCCTCCTGTTTTTCAAATATACCCGATAACAATTCCATGATTGATCTGGTGACAATCCGGTTATCATTTCTGTTATCATTTCTGTTATATTCTAGGCGGACAATGTTAATAATATTTACTAATTATGTAAATTATAAGTAAAAACTGAAAAATGACGATTTAATCAGCTATCGCCTTCCAATTCGCCTGACAGCTGCTCAAATTCCACCCGTTCAAACTCCTGTATGGAAATACTCTTTTTATTTGGGTTGGCAAAAACAAAGGTTTTATCTACATTTTCCAGGTAATTCTGCATCTTATCATTGGTGGCGCTGATAATTACCTGAAAGCCTAAATCACGAATCAGATTGATACAGCTTGCCACTTTTTCTCCGTCCATCTTGGAAAACGCCTCATCCAGGATCACCAGGCGTATGGTGGGATTTCTCTGGATCTTCGGCGGCAGGTTAAAGCGGTACGCCTGGGCAAAGCTTGCCAGAAGTGCCACATAAAGGGGATTTTGTCCCTCCCCGCCTGAATTTTTCTTTAGCATTTTGCTCAGATGTATCTTAATCGTCTCGTTCTCGCTCTGAATGGTTTGCTGCATATCAAAAGAGAGATAAGTCCGGTAGTCGGCGTACTTATCCATATTCCGCTTAGCCTCTTCCATTTCTTCCGGCGTAGCATTTTCCGGAGGGATAAAAATAGAGATCAGCTCTCCGATCAACTCTCCATAGTGGTTTTCATGGGCAATGGTAAATAAATTCATCTGGTTTTCCATCGACAGGGAAAGGTCCGAAGGATTGATTTCCAGGGAGTCATCCATGAACATATCGTAAAATCTTCCATCCGGTCCTTTGTTTTTTGCAAAAATAAACTGGTATTTATCCTTGCCGAAGTCCAGTCTGCTGATAATCCGGTTCAATTCATCTTTGCGCTGCATTGCCTCTACAATTGCGCTGCGGATCTTCAGCATAAAATCGTTCTTAAATTCCCTGGTGGCAAGACGTGCCCGCTCCCCGGCTATTTCCATAAATTTAGGGAGATTATCACATTTTAACCGCTCCAGCAGTTCATCGTACTCTCTGTTATCTTCTCTGTCATGTGCAAATCCCCTGGTTGGATAATGGAGCAGATATTGGTGGCGCAGGGCACACAACTCCCGGAAACACTCTTCCTGCCCCCGAAGTGCAGTATTCACCTGTCCGGTAAAATAGTCCCGCAGCTTCTCAAAGTTTGGATTTGTCTTTTTCTTCAGATATTCCTGCACCTCCGTATCCATGGCTGGTTCAGCTGGGAAATTCTTTTCTTTCCAGGACAGTTCCTCGCCCAGATTCAGATGCAGGCGTTTTCCTTCCACGATCTCCTCCTGCTTTTTCCACATGGCTTTCTGAATGCTTTCCCTCCACCTTCTCTTTTCTTTTTGAAGTTTCAGCAGTTCATTTCTGTTTTTTTCCAGGGAGGCGATATCTTTTTCCCGGAGTTTTTGGATTCTCAGTTCCAGTTCCTTCTTCCCCTTCTCCTTCGCCTTACAATCCCGGATGTCCGCAAGCCAGTCCAGGTATTCGGCCACATCATTTGGCAGGCTTTCCATCCCCAGCATTCTGTCATAGGATCTTCTGGTTTCCAGCCTGGGATCCAGTTCTTTCACCAGCTCCTGGCTTCTCTTATTCAACTGCTTCATCCGTCTGCGCAGGCTGTCGGCTCCGATATAAGCCCACCTGGTATAATTATCCGGGTTGATATGCTGCAGCTTAAAGCCCTGATACAGCATACATTCTGGTGTAATTCCGATTGCAGACTCTCTTAGTTCCTCCACGCTGGTGCATTTCATAACATTTCCAAGGAGAAAGTTGATATAAGCCCGGACATGGCTTTCTTTTGCCGTAACTTCCTCTGCCAGAGAACCCTTTTTGCACCGGTACTCCTTTTGCATCATTTTCTCCGTATCCAGAACAGCTGCCTGATAATATTTCTTTTTATCCAGACTTTGGTAAATCTCCATTGCCTCCCTGGCAAATGCCGGTTCTACGATAATCGCCAGCTTGTGGTTGCCCATATACCCTTCAACTGCATTCCGCCATTTTTCATCCCGAATGTCCAGAAGGTCAGCCAGTATGTCCACCTTAACCGGTTTTCCCGCTTTTTCACAAAGCCGGTATGCCAGCTGCTGCCTTGCATCCTGCAGTTCTTTGGGATATGATTTTCTTCCATGGTGCAGATCTTTTAATTCCTCCAGAATCTTCTTCTGCTCCGTTTTCAGGGCACGGATATCCATATCCAGATCCTGTTTCTGTTCGGTTACTTCCGTCATCAGATCCCGGATTGATGCCTGTAAATGATGTAATTCCACCTCTGAAATTTCATATTTAATAAATTTTTCGATATCCCAGATGACCGAGTTAGAGGTCATATCCTGTTCCACCCACTCTTTGAGCCTTAATCCGGTCTGGTCCCAGCGCGCCTTGCTCTTCCCCATACGCTCCAGCAGCTCGTTAATGCTGATCAGCTGCTGCTTCAACTCTTCATATCCCGTTGCGGAAATATGCTTCAATATCTCATCGGCGGTCTTCCCCAGTTCTTCAATTTCCCGGTCTAAAACCACGATCTGCTCTTTCTGTCCCGTTATATCCTGTGTATAGAGAATAACTTTGTTCTGAAGGGTAGCCACCCGTTCCCTGAGCTGCAGGATATCCAGTTTTTCCGTAAAATAACTGTATTTTTTACGTTCCTGCTCTTTCGCACAGACTTTCTGGTACCAGCTGTGAATTTCTTTCAGTTCCTCTATTTCTTTGCAGGTATCCTCTATCTTTTTACGCATCCTGCCATACTGCATGACACTTTCTTGCATATCTTCTATATGGATATCCTGTTCCATGCAGATGTATTCTTTTACAAAGTCCTCCAGCCTGATGTTCATCTTAAAGGGAATTGCACGTTTGAACAAAAGCGGGAACTTCTCCATGTCCAGCCCGCCCAGATAGACATCGTAAAGCTGTCTTCTGAAACGTTCATTGTGGGAAGTGTAAAAATGCGCTTCCTTTGCAAAGCGCTGCTGCAGGTCTGTTTTTATTTCAGACACCGACATGCATCTCTGTCCTGTGCGGTAACCATGTTCCAGTAGGGGGCCATTGTGCCAGAAAAACACCCTGCCTATCTCATTAGTGGTGGTATTCACATCAAATGCCACGCCAACGCACTGGCATTCCAGGGTATCGGTACGTGCCAGCTCCAGAACAATGGTACTGGAGAAATTTTCATTTCTCAGATAGGAAAATTCATTATCATCCCCAATGTTGATCATCCCCCGGAGATATTCAATCAGGCTTCGGTCCGAATCGTCAGCTGCTGCCTTATTAAAAAATCCTCTGCCGTCCGTATTTGCGTACAGCACAATCTGCATGGCATCTATAATCGTTGATTTTCCGCTCCCGGAATGTCCGGTGAAAAAATTGATTTCCTGGTTAAAGGAGAGAATTTTACGGTCTATGTAATGCCAGTTGTTCAGACACATTCTGGACAATGCTTCAAATTTATGCTTCGTCTTCGTCATTGGTTCCTTCATTTGGTTCTCCTTCTGGTTCTGCTGCTATATCTGCTTCTTGTGTCTTTTCCATCTTATTCGGCTCTGCTGTCGCTCCGGCTTTTTGGGGTTCTTCCATCTTATTTTCCTCTGCTGTCATCCCGGCTTCCAGAGGTTCTTCCATCTTATTTTCCTCTGCTGTCATTCCGGCTTCCCGGATTTCTTCCATCTCATCCCCTTCATCTTCCTCTGTATCATCCACATCCTGTACCGCCCCAAAGCTCTCCGCCGGTTCCGCTCTGAGGGATTCTAACATCGCACGGATATCGTCTGTCATCAGCACTACATTGACACAGGGATAAATAATCAGACGGGCGTTTTGATCAAGTTCATCCATGGCATCAAGAGGCTCAATAATCTGGTACTTTTTCAGCAGCGCCACCGCCCGGCGCACTTCCGTGTTGGAGGGCCTGTCTTTCAGCAGATGGAAGCTGCCCACCCGTTCATTCAGGTCTCCCAGTGTTGTATAGACATTTACACTGGTGGATGCTGCGGACATCTGTTCATCGTAGATCAGCTTCAGGATTAGAATATAGAGCGTAGCCAGCCTGGGCAGCTTTTCTCCCACAATGTTTTCTCCCTGTATATAGATAATACCGCCCTGGCTGTTATCCAGAAGGGCAATGCCGCTGACTGCCAGGTATTCCCGGATAAACTCCAGGTGTTTATTGCAGATCCGGTAATCTTTATTAAACTGAAATCTGCCCGTTCTCTTATCGAATTTCCTTTCTAATAGAAAAGTCTGTTTATATAAAAGCTGGATGACTGCAGTGACTTCCTGCCTATCCTCCAGGGATAATTCATCGTAATACGTAATCATTTCTATACCCATTTCAATAGCAGCTGGTTCCAAAAGCCGAAGTGTATTGCCTGATTTTAAGCAATGCTTACTGGCTGCTATTCTGCCACTATAAAATGCCGGAAGAATTTCTCTGTGGCTTCCTTCCAATTAAATATTTTTCTTCCAGCCGGAGTGTGTTTGAAATTACCGGATTTTCTCTGTATATGTTATCTCTTCACAAATGTGAGATTCGGATAGCGGTACTGTCCGTTCTCGATCAATTCCACTTCCTGGCTCTCTACCGCAAATTCACTGCCCTTTCGGATAGCATAATCATATGCCAGGATCAGCTGTTCAAAATCCTCCATGGTCTCAATTCCGGAATCCGATACCTTCATCCTGCCATTTTTCATCCTGGATTCCATAAATTCTTCGATTTGTTTTTTGCTGTACCGGTTGTGAAGGCGGTTGAGTTTTAGTATCTCTTCCCGGCTTAATTCTTCTCTGACTTCTTCCGGTCCGTTTTCCGCCTGAAAGCTGCCCTTTTGCCGCCTTTTTTTATAGAGTGATTTATCCGAAAGGATTTCAAAGGATGATAAATTCAGCCTGGATGACACCTCTTTGATTTTATCTTCCTGCCCTTCGCCTTCCGCCAGTTCATTTAACAGCCGGATGACCAGACCCCGCCTGTCCGCCTCGCCGTTCAGGAGATAGTTAAGTCTGGTTACCGTAGCCCGCACATACTTCATATGCTCTCTGTCCATAAAGGATATCCGGTGTTCGATATCATCAAAACCACGCTCGATATCATCCAGAATCCGCAGCATATCCCCTTCAACAATCTCTTTTTGTTCCCGCTGGCTCATCAGGGAAATCCACTCCATGTCTGACTGCATTTCCCGTATCCATCCTTTGATATCCGTTTTGTACAGATAAAAGTTATCGGATGTTTTCAGAATATGGTATTTCTTGTTGATGATCTCTTCCACATATCCTTCCAGATGCTCCTTTAATAAATCTGCATAGTTTTTCTGCTCCAGGAGGCTGGTAAAAAACTTATCCATGTTGTGCAGCATATCCTGCAGGGATTTATTCAGCTTTCGCACATTCACAAGCGCTGTTTTCAGCAGACTGGTATTTGCCCGGGGATCATTTTTAAAAGAAAAGAGAATTGCATAGATATTCTGGATATAGATTTGGGTGTCATCTTCTTCATCGTTGGACAGGCGCTCAAATGCATCAATAAAAATAGCTGCGTAATCGGGTATGATGATATTTGTCACCTGCATATAATAATCATCCAGCTTCTTCAGCCACTGTGCCTTCAGCAGCCAGTTCAGAATCCTGGTCGCCGGCGGTTCCAGTATATCCAGTTCTGATTCCAGCTCCTCTTTCTGCATCATCACCCGCCGCTGTGCAAAATAGTCGCCCAGGATCTGAATACAGACCTCCCTGCTTAAAAAATAGCTGTTATATTGATATTCTTCATTAATTTTCAGCAAAGCTTCCATATAGGTATTCCGGTTGGGAGAACGGAACAGGCTCCAGAAGCTCTCTGGTATTTCATATAATAACTGCATGTTTATACCCACTGCATATTGCAGGCTTCCCCGCAATGCTGCCATCATAAAACAGCGGCATCCTTTCTATATCGTAATTACATGTTAATACGTGAACCTTTATAACCGAAGCCCTTTGATATCCTTTATTCTGGATAGAATAACGTTGCAGCTCAGGTCTGTGACTCCGGGCAGCCGGTACATCACATCTTTTAGAAATAACTCCATTTCTTCATGCCCCGCTGCAACTGCATGGACATGAAGCCTGCATTTCCCGGATACCTGGTAGATCTGTGTTACCGTATCATCCGCCTCCAGAATCCGGAGAATCTCCGGCTGATCGTCGGGTTTCATTTCTATTTCAAAATAGCAGGATATGGCACCGGTTATTTTCTGGGGATTGATGACCGTTGTATATTCTTCAATCACTCCCCTTTCTTCCAATGCCTGGATTCTGGACTTTACAGCCACTCTGGAAAGGCCCACTGCTTCTCCGATATCAGAATAAGACATTCTGGCATTATGTATCAGTAATGCTGCAATTTTTTGATCAATTTCATCCAGACCGCTTAAAAACATTTATCCTGCCCCTTCTTTCTATTTATAGTACCCTTAATCATACCATTTTCTGCGTTATACCACAAGATTTTTTAGCGGACAGCCAGCGATTGCCCCTTTGCCGGGAAGGTCTGAATAATAAGGAAACATTTTACGAAAAAAAGCTGTTTTGATTTGACATCACCCGTCTTAAATGTTAGGCTACTTACATAATGAAATTTTTTAATTACGTTTCGTAAGTAACGTGAAATCAGGAGGAAATTATGCAAAAAGATCTAACAACGGGAAAGGTTACTTCCGTCATGCTCCGCTTCGCAGTACCCATGATTCTTGGAAACCTGCTGCAACAGCTTTATAATGTAGCCGATACTCTGATCGTAGGCAAATACCTGGGGGCTGGTCCGCTGGCTGCTGTGGGCTCTTCTTTTACCCTTATGGTGTTTTTGACATCCATTATTCTTGGATTATGTATGGGAAGCGGAATTGTGTTCTCCATGCTGTTTGGCGGCAGAGATATGGAGCGTTTAAAATCCAGTATATTTATTTCTTTTGTGCTGATCGGAGTAGTCAGCCTCATGATAAATATTGCTGTATTATGCCTGCTTTCCCCGCTGATGTCCATTCTGCAGATTCCCGCTGATATTCTCCCGGAGACCAAAGAATACCTCGGAATTATCTTTTGCGGCATCATGTTTACATTCCTCTATAATTATTTTGCAGCTCTGCTGCGGAGTATGGGCAATTCCGTGGTTCCCCTGGTTTTCCTGGCTGCTTCCGCTATCATCAATATCCTGCTGGACTTACTCTTTGTTCTGACCTTCCATATGGGAGTAGGGGGTGCTGCCCTTGCCACCATAATTGCTCAGGGCATCTCGGCTGCCGGCATTACCGTCTACTGCCTGAGACGCCTGCCGGTTATACGAATCAGCAGGAGACATATGCGGTTTGACCGGGAATTGACCAGAGATATCATACAATACTCATCCCTTACCTGCATCCAGCAATCCATCATGAATTTTGGAATACTAATGATTCAGGGATTGGTTAACAGCTTCGGTGTTCAGGTTATGGCTGCCTTCGCCGCTGCGGTGAAAATAGATTCTTTTGCCTATATGCCCGTACAGGACTTTGGCAATGCTTTTTCTACCTTTATCGCCCAGAACTTTGGTGCCGGGAAAACAGAGCGTATCCGCACGGGCATTCGGTCAGCCATAGGTACCGCTGTGATCTTCTGCCTCTTTATTTCAGCCGCAGTCGTTATTTTTGCAGATAAGCTGATGCTTATATTTATCCAGCCAAAGGAGACGGAAATTATCGCCATCGGAACCCAGTACCTTCGCATAGAGGGCTTGTGTTACTGCGGCATTGGATGCCTTTTTCTGCTCTATGGACTGTACCGCGGCATTGGAAAACCCGGCATCTCTGTGGTTCTCACCGTAATTTCCCTGGGTACCCGAGTTCTGCTGGCATATATTCTGGCGCCGATTCCTTCCATTGGGCTTCCGGGCATCTGGTGGGCAATTCCCATCGGCTGGTTTCTGGCTGATGCAGCCGGACTACTTTACTACAAATATAACGGCTTTTTCACTCGACACCATTCTTAAAATCAGCTATAATGTCATTTATGACGTACTCTTTGTATAATTTGTTCCATTTCGTGTACATTTTGGACAAGGATCTACTTCCTGGAAATTAACATAACCGTCAGAGCGTATTTGCTGTGACATACAAACGAGAAGGACGACAGAATGGCCAGTTTAGCAAAAGAATTGAAATATCAGAAATTACATAAAGAAATAAAAGACATCTCCCTTCATCTCTTCTTGAAAAATGGCTTTGACGAAACCAGTATCAATGACATCGTGAAAGCAGCCGGATCCTCACTGGGGACTTTTTACAAACACTTTAAAGGAAAAGAAATGCTGTTTATCGAAATCTGGGATGAGTATGTATCCGGACATACCAGACAAATGATCACTTTCGCACCCGAAGACCCATCCAGCCAGGAAATGGTGGATTATCTTATAAAAAAAGCATATGACTATGGACATAACGAAATTACCATCAAGCTTTATCCCATCAGTCAAAAGCTTGCGATCTCTTATAATTACCCGCTTCTGCATATGTGGGCAGACCAATCAACCGAATTACTGTTGAACTTTATTCGAAAAACCTGCCCCGGAATGTCACTTGCCCGTGCCAACACCATAGCCAATGCCTGGCGGTGCCTGATTGATAATTATGCCATGTCCTTTGTATGGCTTAAAAATCGACGATACGCCTTTTATTCCGAAGAATTAAAGGCGTGTTTTCTGAAGCTTCTGGAACTTTAAATATATTTTAAAATTCATTTCATCAATCTTTACGCCCCAAAAAATAATCATAAAATTTCCCTTGACATTTTATCGCCATAATACTATACTATGCATAGTATATAATACATAGTATGTATAACAGAGTATCAGGAGGTATCAAATGGACACACAAAGAAAAAAAGGACTGCTGGATATCTGTGTACTGTCCGTCCTAAAGCAAGGCCCGTCTTATGGGTATTTGATCAACGGTGAGGTCTCAAAGTGTATAGAGATTTCCGAATCAACCTTATATCCCATACTGAAACGGCTGGAATCCACAGGCAGTCTCACAACTTATAAGCAGGAATACAACGGACGCACCCGGAAATATTATCAGATTACGGATGCTGGTATTACAAAGATTCAGGAATTTTTAAATGAATGGGAAGAAATGAAACAAATATATACTTTCATAGAAAAAAACAGCCAGGAGGGGTCATTATGAAGCAAGAAGAATTTTATAACAAATTAATGGAACAATTATCAGAAATACCAGACATGGACAAAGATCAGTTAAAGGAATACTACCAGGAGCTGATCTGTGATGGACTGGAACAGGGACGGGATGAAGAAAATATCATTGCCGGATTTGGAACCATTGAATCCATCGCCAAACGGATCAAAGAAGAATACCGGGAGATCGGCAGACCAAAGCAGACTCAGACGAATACCGAACAGGAATACGTTCATAATCCAGGTTATGCTTCTACTACTCCAATCCACACCATTAACGTGGAAGCAGAAAATGTACGGATTGAAGTGATCCCTGTTACCTCAGGTACAATCCGCGTATTATTTAACCCACGGGAAAACTGCGATTACGTTACTTTTTCCGAACATGACGGCGAATTTAACTTCCGCCACACCATGCGTAATTTCCTGTCATGGAACTGGCGCAGTCTTTTCCACGGTCCATGGATTCTGACTCTGGAAGTTCCGGTTGATTTTGCAGGTAATCTGAGAGTGAAGTCCTCCAATGCTGCTATCTCTGTAAACGGATTAAAACATCTGGCTAACTCCCAGTTTATTACCAGCAATGCCAGAATCCGGGTTGACAACTTCCATTGTAATTCCGCCCTGATTCAGAGCACCAATGCATCTTTGGATTTGAATAACCTATCCGGTGACCAATTAGAAGCCGTTACCAACAATGGCCGTGTTACAGCATATGGATGTACCTTTACCTTCGGTCTCCTGCTTTCTACACGCAATGGTGCAGTAGAAGGCAATAACCTGATCGGAGATAACATTGTCATGAAAACCAGCAACGGCGCTGTACGTGGATCAATCATCGGTGATATCCGGGATTATTCCATCCAAAGCCATACGGTAAATGGCTCCAATAATCTGCCAAATTGTAATTATCCGGATCAGAAAAAGCACCTTGTTGCTAAGACCAGCAATGGGCGAATTGATGTGGCATTTATACGTTAAATTTGGGTTTAGCTGATTAAGGACGCTTTGTAGATGTAGGTAGTGTACGGAAAGATGGGCGTGGAAAACTGGTATGGACTCCGTCAGCTGGCCGCAGAACTGGTATTTTCTAACCTTTCCGAAGCGCTTTTTGGCGGCACGCGGGCATTCGCTCCGAAATCCTGATGCATTTCGCAGCTCACTGCCCGCTTA
>UQGG01000103.1 GCA_900540475.1 uncultured Robinsoniella sp.
CAACAACGATAGCTGCCGGCCGTGTCCTTTGACGTTGCTGCCGTATTATTTGCTGAACCGCATCCTGCCAGCATACCTGCTGCTACTACACCTGCTGCTAAAATACTCACAACTTTTCTTTTCATTCTAATACCTCCCTGGTTATCTGCTTGTTTTTCTTTACACCCATAATATACCACCTGGGAAACAGGACTTGCTTGCGACATTCTGCAGATTTTTATGCTCAAAAAAAATGCCCTGAAAATACAGGACATTTTTGCTGCAAAAAAATACTATGTGCTATTCACTCGTGTTTTGCTCCTTCACATTCAGATATACATCTTCCGCCGTATGAAAATCCCGGTCGATGATTTCCTGCTGGATATTGTCTTTATTAACGGCTACCGGCATAAGCTTTTTATAAGGAACATTATAGGACCCGTCATAGATTGTCTCATCTGTATCAATTTCTTCCCCTTTTCCCATTTTAACGGCATATTCCGAAGCAGTCTTCGCCAGTATATCCACATATTTATATACAGTTGCCGCCTGGGTTCCTTCCACAATTCTCTGACAGGCGCTTAAATCCCCGTCCTGCCCCACGAGAACCACCTTCCCCGCCATGCGGTTTTCCGCCAATGCGCGGAATGCCTGATTCGCCAGGTCATCGTTGCCGCACATGACGCCTGCGATATCCCTATTTTTCTCCAGCCCCTTATTCACCTCATCATATGCAATCTCGGAAAGCCACCCTTCACAATTGGCGCTGTAGACGATATTCAGCCCGGATCCTTCGATTGCCTCCAGAAATCCTTTGGCTACCATAGAGACATTATGGTCTGTCTCCGGTCCCTGAATCATAAAAATATTGCCGCCATCCGGCAGATTTTCTGTCATCGCTTCTCCCATCAGCCTGCCCACCTCTTCATTATCAAAGGATAAATAGAGATCCACATCTGCATTTTCAATTAACCGGTCGTAAGCGATGATCTTAATTCCCGCATCTTTTGCATTTTGGGTGGCCTGTGATATTGCTTTTCCATCCACGGCAATGATCACCAGGACATCCACCTTTTTCTTAATGCAATAATCAATCTGGGCGATCTGCTGCTCCGCGTCTCCATTTGCATTCTGGACATTTACCTCTGCGCCCTTCATTCTGGCAAATCGTTCGAACACATCCCGGTCTCTGAGCCACCTTTCGATTACAAATGAATCAAAACAAAATCCAATCTGAATCTTGCTGCTTTTCGAATCCTCCTGCTGTACTTCTTTTGGATTTTTACCCGCACACCCACCAAGCAATATACCGATGCATAAACAAAATGCCAGCAGTTTCACTTCATATTTTCTCATCCACCTAACCTCTCCCTATATTCACTGGGCGTTACCCCTTCCTGTTTTTTGAAAATCCGACTGAAGTAATTGGGATCCCCATATCCTGACATCAGACAGATTTCCTTAATGCTCAAATCCGATCTCTTTAAAAACTCTTTCGCATTTCCCATCCTGGTTCTCGTTAGATATTCGATAAAATTCTCTCCGGCTTCTTCTTTAAATACTTTGCTGAAATAATATGGGCTGATATTTACCGCTTTGGAGACATCATCCAGGGAGATATCTCTGGCATAATTGTCCTTAATATACTGTTTTGCCTTCCATACCAGGCTTTCCGTCTGTTCTTCCTGCTTTTTGACTATATTATGACAGACTTCTGTGATTTTATCTAAAAACCATCTGCGCAGATCCTGGTAATCTTCAAACCCGGTGACCTGGGAGAGATAGTCCCTGCGGTAACGAAACCCATAGGTCATTCCCCCATGCAAAAATGCTTCTTTTTCAGCAACCATGACAAATTCCAGCACCTTGATCTGAATATCTTCCCTGCAATCCTCGTAGTTTTGCACCATCCAGTCAAAAAAAACATTTGCCTGGGTTCTCGCTCCCCCCAGATCTGCTCTGGCAATCATCTGAAACAGCTTCTTTTCCGTTTCAGCCGGATAATCTCCATCGTAATCGCAGCCAATTGGAAGATCCTCGATATGTGCCACCCGGCCCTTCCCCTCCTGGAGGGCTTTTACTGCCTCTTTGTAGGAGTCCTGCAGTTCATCCAATGATTTTACTCTGCCGATTCCGGCTTTAAATCTGGCATCTATGCTCTTTTCCAGGCGCCGGATGAGATTCCTCATTTTCTCAATGACCTGTATGCGGTCGTCATACTCCAGTACATGCCGATCCCAGGGAACATACAGTGCTATTTTATTTGACATAATGGGTCCGATACAGCACTGAAAATACCCCTTGACCACCTCCCGGAAATCACCATAAAATCCCTGGGCTTTTACACTCATGCCTACGGCGTTGGTCAGCACCCCGTTTTCAATGGATTCCCCAAACTGGATTACCATCATAAATCCATAGTCTTCTTCAATATCAAGCAGTTCTTTATAATTTCCCGTATCCGTTGGAAATCCATCCTGCAGCAGCAGATTGTAAATAAATCCACTCTCTATTATGGGTATCACTGTCTCCAGCTTCTCCTGAATCTTCAGATTCTCGCTGCGTTTTTTCCGCTCATCCTCAACCATTCCCATGGCTCTGACCAGTACATCAATTATTACTTTCCGGTTTACCGGTTTCGTGAGATATTCCAATACACCCAGATTAATGGATTCCTGGGCATAGCCGAACTTATCATAAGCAGTAATTACAATAAATATAGTACTGCTGTTGAACTTCTGTATTTCTTTCATCGCCTGAATCCCATTGATCCCGGGCATCTGGATATCCATAAATGCAATATCCGGACGGAAGGTTTCCGCCAGCTCGATTACAGCTCTGCCGGTTTTGGCACAGGCGATTTCTACCTGACCTTTAAAATTAGATTCGATTGTAGTTTTCAGAGACTCCAGCATGATCCCCTCATCATCAGCCAATAGTATTCTATACATCCTGTTCCTCCTCTTCCTCCATGCCCCTGCACTGCTTTCGCGGAATTTTCATCGTTACTTCTGTTCCCCGATTGATTCCCTCACTATGAATGGACAGAATTCCTTTGGTATTGTAATACAGTTCCAGACGGTTGATCACATTATCCAGCCCGATGCCTGTAGAATCCGTTTCCATGCTGGTTTCTGCAGCTTTTTGCTCCATAACTTCCCGGATACGTTCCGGCTCCATTCCCCTTCCATTATCTATAATGCGGATCTGTATGCCCCCATCTGCACGTTCTACAATCATACGGATCATGCCTTCCCATTCAATATTCCGGATTCCATAATTCACAGCATTTTCTACGATGGGCTGAAGGATCATGCTGGGTATCTTAACATCGTGAAAAGAGGTATCCACTTCTTTTGTAAAATGAATATCCCCTGCAAACCGCACATTCAGGATATAGATATAGTTGTCCACTGTCTCAATTTCTTCTTCCAGGGTAGCGTCTTCCGTCATCTTTCGAACGTTGTACCGGAAAAAATCAGCCATGCGCTCAATAAACAGACAGGTTTTCTCTGCATCTTCCATCATCGCCAGCTGTGCCCCTGCATTGAGGGAGTTAAACAGGAAATGGGGATTGATCTGTGCCTGGAGGTATTTAAGCTGTGCATCCTTTAAATGGGTCTCCATAAGCAGCTCCCGCTCCATCATCTTTTGTTCCTTCTCCATACTCAGGGTAATTTTCTCTATGTACTCTTTGATGCTGAATACCATCAGATTAAATGCCTTTGTAACAATTCCCACCTCATCATTTCCGGACACATCCAGCAGCGGTGCATCCAGATTCCCGGCAGCAACTTCATTTGCCGTCTTCGCAAGGCTGGACAAGGGGCGAATGATACTTCGTGTAATCAAAAACAGTAAAAAAGTGTTGAATATACAGACTAAAACCAGGATCACCGTACTTACGACCTCCATAAAATTCAAAGATCCCAGCAATACCTGATAGCTGTTGGAATTTGCCTTAAACTGCATATTATTCAAACTGTATATATAATCATTGATGTATTGGTATAACTTTTGAGTTTCCTGGTAAGAATCCTTGTACTTTTGTGTATTGCTGGCACGTTTTGCCTGAACCGTAGCATCTACCGCTTTGAGGTAAGTATCGGACATATTTCTTATATTTTTTTCCAGAAGCTTCATTTCATTATCGGTCGTAACTCCATTCAGTCTTCCCATCAGATCTTGATAATCCTGGTTATTCCGATAATAATCTTCCAGCGCATCGGAGCTTCGTGTTTTCAGATACTCAAAAATATCGTCCTGCATGTTCCCTAACGCTTCCGACAGATCATTGAGGCTTACATTGCTTGCATAGATGCCGTCAATTTTCTGTATGGTCTGGTTGACCTCTCCATATAACAACAGGTTGCTGGTCAGAAGTATGACAGAAGTAAATGCAAAACTCAGCAAAAGCTTAGTACGGATGGATAAATTTTTAATGATTTGTCTGATCTTCTTCACTTTCCAAATACTCCTGTACGTTATTTTGGTTAATTAGATATAGGTCCACACTGTTAAATTCACTGACATATCCCATTTTATCATACTCCAGCAACGCATCAATGCACTTTATTCCCATCTGTTTCGTATCGATTTCAAAAGTAGCCGGGACCACATCTCTTTTGATAGCATTCAGAATTGCTTTTGAGGGATAATAGCCTATAATTGCCACTTCTCCAACCTTGTTATAATCAATAACAGCCTGATAGGCGCATTCTGTATCTACCTCATCCAGGCAGACCAGTATATCTGGCAGCAGATCTTCATCCCGGAAAATGCTGCGGATGGTTTCTTCCGAGTCAAAGGCCGTCTGGCTTTTTACCTGGTAAGAATCAATTTCTATTTTGGAGTCTTTCCCCAATGCATCCTTCACGGTTGATTTCATCTGGGCAAATACCAGATTTTCGTTTCCACTTTCCGATTCTCCTTTTAATAAAACCAGTACCTTTCTGGTATCCCCGCCGATGTTCCTTATGATCTCCTTCCCGTACTCTTCCCCCATCTGTATGCTGTTTATCCCGATAAAACTTCTCCGCTTTGTCTGTGGTGCATCATCCAGCACTGTTACAACGGGAATTGCTTCGGATGCGGCTTGATCAATCAGTGTCTCTATCTTCTGGCTTCCGTCGGGATGGACTATGATGCCATCTGCCTTAGCGGCGATTCCTACTTCCATCAGATCTTCTATCTCATAGTCCACAGACAGATCTGCACCTGCAAGCTCCAGATAAATTCCATTTTTAGCTGCCTCTTCCCGGGCACTGTGATAGACTGCCTGCCAGAAAGAAGAATTTATGTCTTCCGTAATCAGTACATAGTGCTTATCATATTTTTGTAATTCAGCTGCCGTATCCAGTTCACTTTGCCGGATCATATGGTTATAGTAAAGCCAGCCTCCTGCCGTCAATGCTCCCAGCAGAATTATGCCGATAACAGCTGCATATATTTGCTTTTTCATAATTATACCCCTCCATACCGCAGACAGGTCTGCGGTATTGTACCAATAGAAAGTATGGAACGCTTTTGTTCCAAACTTATAGTCCGAAGTAGCGCAAATTCACATTTATTTACTCATTATACTATATCAAAAAAGAAAAGAAAAGTGCTTATGCCAAACCGCAAAAAACTTGCCGATTTCCCATAAAGTGTGTTGGAACACGCTCTATGACAAAACGGCAAGTGATCTTATTGGTTATATTTTATTCTTTTTAAAATGTACCGCCTTCCTTAAGATACTGGGCTATCTGTTCAAACCGGAAATCATGATGCCGGTCTGCTTCTGCAACCCAGCGGAACAGGCGTGCCATATCATAAAATCCTTCCTTTCTTGCGGTATCCGCATACTCTGTATACCGCTGTGACCAGTCAAAGTACTCTGTTTGGTATGCATCCGTTACATTTTCATAAGTATCCGGAACCCTTCCCATATGCAGCTGCTCCAGCCAGAGTCTGGCATAGTTCAGTTCATCCTCTGATGTCTCTTGAAAAGCATCACTGGTCTGCCGGTTACCGGCTGACTTTGCAATATCGCTGTAGATTCTGTATTTCGAACTGTTCTGTAATTTTTCTTCATAAGCTGTCTGTAGATTTTTATAAGTCTGGCTATCTTTAAATTCCATATTTCCGCCCAAAAAGTAATTTATAACATTGTATGTATTTAAAATGACTTCTTTCCTAAAATACAGAACGTTACAGAAATTTACAAATATTTATTCGCCACGGAACGTGCGGACGATTTCAATCATATTCAGGTAACCCTCTGTAGGTACGTAATCCGGAATGGAATTTCCTGTTCCCGCTGCGATTCCTCCATGCCCTTTACACTGCTTAAGAATATCTGTGATATACGCTCTCATCTCTTCTTTGGAAGCATGACAGATCATGTCCACATCAAATCCTCCGAAATTCCCTATCCTGTTTCCGTAACGTTTCACCCATTCAGGGAATACGGCGATCTGGTCTTCATTTGAATGCTTAGCATCGATTCCGATTTTATCAATTAAATCATCCATAACGGAAAAAATACTACCGCAGGAATGTAATAGGAACGGCTTATCGTATGCATGCACCAGATCTACAATGGGCTTATAGCGTGGCAGAATTAAAGTTTTAATATCCTCTGCGGATAATAAGGTATTGCTCTTATATCCCAGATCATCTCCAAAACGAAGCACACAATAAATATCTCCGAATTCTTGCATAAAGCGCGTCCAGATCTTATAATTTGTCTCTCCCACTTTACGGAACAGATCCTGATAAAGTTCCTCATCATCAGCCGCTATATAGCACAGTTCCTGAAAACCGGTCACCTCCTGGACGCATTCGAATATCCCGTTACCCACTCCGCCAATTGCTTTCATTCCTTCGGGCATGCATTTTCTTAATGCCTGAAAATACCTGCTGTTTTTCTTAAAGTAAGTTTCCGGTATCTCATCCCAGGGATAGTGGTCAAAGTCATCCCGGTCCTTTATAATCGGATCAACCCGGCTGTCTCCAAGGGCACCGCTTCCCGGCATCACTTTGCCGATACATTCTTCAAAGGTTACTACATCATACCCCTGTTCTTTGAAAAATCCGCAGTATGTGGTAAAAAATTCTTCTATATCCCTGTCATCCCCGTTATAGAGGCTCTCCATGTCTTTTCCCATGATTTCCCCTATTTTTTTATAGGAGACATTGTGTTCATATAAGGGCAGCCTTGCCGCCTCCTGATTCCTGGCAGCCTGAACTACATAATGATAATTCGGTTCAAATTTCATGTGTTTCTCCTTCCTACTTTTAATTGGACTCATTCTTCCCATTTAGTCTATAAAGATTAAATTTACAATCAAAAACGCAGTGAAAAATGTTCTCTGACAACTGTGCGTTACATGTTGTGAATAATATTCTCCAGTCAAAAACCCCGCCGCAAGCAACGAGGCATCAAATTTGTAACGCTGCGAGCAGCGGGGTATTTGACCCTCGCGGCAGTCGCCAATTGGACGCGCCAGCGTGTCCGTTTGGCTCGTTGCTCGCGGGAATAAAGAGTTCTTATCATGCACTTATTTAGCTTCCAAATAATCCTTCACTATACAACATGCATAATTTATCATCCTATTTATTAATTACATTATTGACTTTTTACAATATCCATTATATGATTATTAAAAAAATAATGCAATCAGTTACATACACTGTACAAAATTAAAGATTCTAAAGGAGAAGATCCATGTGGGAACCTACCAACTGGAGAGATGGATATTTCAAATCCGATGTACGCACTGTTTTGGCAGAGGAACAGCTTCAGATACCCGGGCTTCGGATTCTCGCCAAACACACTTTAAGAAATGCCATTCCCCCGCTTAACTGGCATTACCACGAAAATGCTTTTGAAATAACCATGTGTACAAAAGGCGCGCTTTCCTTTTCCAGCACTTCCTCCAACTACAAAATTTCCGGGGGCGACGTATTTATTACCACCCCCAATGAGATTCACAGTACGGATGAAGTTCCGCTGTCTCTGGGGGAAGTATATTGGTTTCAGTTGGAAACAAATGATCCGTCTCGATTTTTATTTTTGGATACAGCAGCTGCCAAAGTACTGATCGCCGGCCTTAACGGGATAGCCTCCCACGTTGTAAAAATAAATGCCAAGGAATCGGAATACCTGATACAAGCTTTTCATTTTGCCCGGACGGAAGCAAATCCCTATGTGGTGGCAAGTTTCATCAACCTGTTTTTGCATATTCTGATACTTTCCTCAAATAAAACAAAATTTCAGCTGACACCGGACATCGGAAAGTCTTTAAATTATATTATGGACCATCTAACCCTCGAGCTTTCCCTGGATGAGCTGGCAGCACAATGTCTGCTCTCCACCTCACAATACAAACAGAAATTCAAAAAACAAGTGGGCATCTCTCCCAGGAATTTTATTAACCAGCAGAAAATCGAACTTGCCAAGTCCATGCTGCTGGAAGGGAAATCGATCACAGAAACCGCCATGGGTCTTGGGTTTAACACCAGCAGCTATTTTGCTACCGTCTTTAAACGTTATACATTTTATGCACCCACGGAGTTTTTAATAAATCAAAAGGATAAAGAAGAAAGGAGCAATCTATGGGAATGAGAATGTGTGCATAGCAAAGGCTATTGCACGTAGCAGACAGCATTTATCACATATACGTGAGTAATTATAGCCTTTGCAGAGCCTGTTTGAAATTGCTTTCTGCCAGCTGAGGGGAATCTATTTTCAAACACGCTCTAATCCTAAAGAATTCTAATTTAGGAGGTGCAAAATGAGCTATCAAAATTCTATTGACTTACTGCCAAAAGAGCTAATCGAAGAAATACAGAAATATATAGATGGAAAAGTGATTTATATACCGAAAAAACAGTCCAATAGAAAGCAGTGGGGTGAAAATACGGATACCAGACAAATTCTGGCTGCCCGGAACGCCCAAATCTGCCAGGATTACCAAAACGGGGTCGATGTTCAGTCGTTATCCGGGAAATATTTTTTAGCCGTAAAAAGTATTCAGAGAATACTAAAACAGGTTGAAATTTAAGTTGGATTTAAATGAAAATGTGCCGTGATTAGATTGCGGCACATTTTTGTTTTAAGAAAGAACATGAGGTTTTATTACTTTCTTTATATTGATACAATAAACTTAACAAATAGAAAAGGGGGAATAACAATGGCATATTTTAAATATGGAGAAAAGAATATTTACTATGAAGAAACAGGTACCGGTTTACCATTGGTTTTGCTACATGGGAACAGCGTGTCTTCAAAAATGTTTACCGGAATCATGGATCTGTACAAAGAAGATTTTAAAGTGATTCTGATCGATTTTCTGGGACATGGGAACTCAGACCGGTTGGATCAGTTTCCCAGTGACTTCTGGTATGACCAGGCTATGCAGGTAATACAGCTGATCACACATAATCATTACGGCAGAGTAAACTTAATCGGTACAAGCGGCGGTGCATTGGCGGCGCTGAATGTGGCATTAGAGCGGAGTGATCTGGTTCATAAAGTAATAGCCGACAGCTTTGAAGGGGAACAGGCTGTCAGCTCCTGGGCCGGTACCATATCTGCCCAACGGGAAAAGACAAAAACGCTGGAACAGGTATGCATGCTTTGGGAATACTGCCATGGGAAAGATTGGGAACGTGTTGTTGATCTGGATACAGACGTCGTAATCAGGCATGAGAAAACCATTAAAAATTTCTTTCATAGAGATCTATCACAGCTTACTATTCCCGCCATGTTATCCGTCAGCCTGGAAGATGATGAATATATCGGGATAATGGATATTGAAAAAACTTATAAGGAACTGATGAAGAAAATACCTAAGGGAATATTGCACTTATTTCCTTCCGGCGGACATCCCGCTATGTTAACAAATGCGAAGGAGTTTGCAGATTTAGCTAAAGATTTTTTCAGAGATTAATGAATGCTCAATCTTTTCCCGTATCTGGGTAATATCAGATAGCTTTCGCTTATTTTAATGAAGTAAGGGGATTCACATTTTGTGAACCCCCCTGTTCTTTCCTCATACTAAGGCTTAATCAATCTCGTCTGAAAATCTATACAATTGACAATCCTGCACTTGCATATCCTACTACCGAATTCACTAATGTTACTCCCGTAGCAGATGCAGAAAATACAAGCAGTAAACGTGTCTGTGCAGTCACTGCAATATTCAGTCCCGTTGTAATACCATTGCTGATATTACCAATAGAGATAAGTCCGGTTAACGCCGGAGCCAGGGTCACGATTGCTCCCGGTATTGGGGAAAAGATATTATTCGGTGTAGTTGACTGGTACATCTGTGCCTGGATGGTAACTGTACTGCCTATCAGTGTAAGTGCCAGTGTGGTACTGAAATATGCACTTAATGCAGTAATTGTTCCGGCTCTTGGAACAGAAAATGCAAAGTTAGTCAACGTACCCGCTGCATTTGTTAAATCAATCGTTGCTCCTAATATTCCTACCGATGGTGCAGATGCTCCAAATCCGATCAGACTTGGAATACCCACCAGCCCGCCTGCAATGGTAGTCATTGTGATTGGGATTCCTGATGAAAATGGAATAATAGCTCCACCCCCATTCAATCCGGCTGCTCCTGTTGCTCCTGTTGCTCCAGTTGCTCCGGCTGCACCTGTGGCTCCCGTGGCTCCAGCTGCTCCGGCTGCTCCTGTGGCTCCCGTGGCT
>UQGG01000104.1 GCA_900540475.1 uncultured Robinsoniella sp.
CAAAAATGAATAAGTCTGTAAGCTGTTTTTCTTGCTTACAAACCTATTATACGAGAGAGGTATGATATGAATATCGAGCGTAAGAGTTATGTTCTGGCAAATGAAGCCGGAGTTTCTCCCGGATCGGAGTTTTTTATTGCATCGGAAGAATGTCAGGATACGGATATCTTCAATCATCTGGTTATGTGCGGACAGTACCATTGTACGGACGGTTATGTGATAGACCGTCTCTTTTATGACTGTCTTTTTATTGCCTATATTGATCAGGGAGCCATGGACATAGATTATGAAGGAGCCCACTCTACTGCTGTTGCGGGTGATGTTGTTTTTATGGATTTGAAAAATCCTCACCGTTATGGGGCGGCAGGCAGCCTGGATTTTAGCTGGCTTCATATCAAGGGGAGTATCTGCAATCATATTTATGAACACTATCGCAATAAAAACGGTATTATCATACATGACTATACCTGCAGAGATATTTACTCGAATATCCGTTACATCCTGTCATCCTTCAAGACAGGACAACTTCTGAGCAAAACGGATCTGTCCTCTGCTATCTATAAGACCCTGATTTCTTCACTTTCCGCTGAAAATAACAGTACTGCTTCCAGATCAACCAGAGTGGTCACTGTGGCTATTGAGTATATGAAATATAATCTCAGCAACAAAATCAGTCTCATTGATATTGCTTCTTCCGTTCATATGAGTAAATATCACTTTATCCGGATTTTTAAAAATAATACCGGATATTCGCCCTATGAGTATTTGCAAAAGCTGAGGATGGATACCGCGAAGCACTTGCTTCATACTACGAATAAAACCATTGGTGAAATATCCAGAGCGGTAGGTTACCAAAGTGAAATGGGATTTACTTCTGCTTTTTGTGAAAAAGTTGGCATCTCACCGGGAAGATATCGAAACAGCCTGTTTTAGCATATACTTGCATTGCCTCAATATAACTGTAAAAAAGAGTATTTCTGGTATCGTTACAGTACCGGAAATACTCTTTTTTATTCTACTTTACTATTTTTACCGTTTTCTTTTGCCCTTTATTTTTCAGAATCTTCGATTCATATTTTTTCAGGCATGCAGAGGGAACTTTAATCTTTGCATTTTTATGGATGCCGGTAAATGCCTGGGCACCGGCTGATTTCAGTTTTTTACTTTTTATTGTTATTTTC
Organism: uncultured Robinsoniella sp.; assembly: GCA_900540475.1. Lineage (GTDB taxonomy): Bacteria > Bacillota > Clostridia > Lachnospirales > Lachnospiraceae > Robinsoniella. The sequence continues at coordinate 1,182 of UQGG01000104.1, forward strand.
TTTAAACTGTTGTTCTTGTAGAAAGCTTTTTTACCGATCTTTGTAAGTTCTGTACTGTCAAGTGCAACGGATTTTAGTTTATTGCAGCGATAGAATGCGTTGTCACCAATTGTTTTTACATATTTGCCTACCGTTGCTTTTACTGCTTTCGTACAGCCTTTAAATGCGGATTTGCCGATTGCAGTTATTTTGAAGGTTTTGCCTTTTATTTTAACTGTTTTCAGAACCTTTATGGATGTAAGGTTTTTCTTCGTTACCCCGGTGACTGTTACTGTCCTGTTCTTTAGGCTGGTCACCTTATACCGGTAAGAACCTGCTGTATAAGTCTTTCCTTTCACAATTGTATTTGCCTGCAGTTCCTTATCTTTGTATTGCTTTTCCAGTTCTTTGTATCTGGACTGGGACTGGGTCAGAACACTGTAGTTTGTAACCAGTTTTTTCTGTTCTGGAGACAGCTTCTGATACATCGTCAGTGCTTCTTCGATCTTATTTTTAGAAGCAGGACTATAGGTAACTGTTCCGATGGTATTTATTTTCACCACAACTGCATTCGCAGCTTTCAGATTGTTACAGGTCTGACGTGCCTGTGTTAATTTTCCATAGTTGGATACTTTCGTTTTTTGGGTGGGCTTTAATGCTGCATACTCCTGCTCCGCCTTAAGGATCGCCGGTTCACTTTGGAGGGTTATTTTTTCTCCGATATTATTAATAAAATCCTCTACCGCCTTGACAGCAGGATCAACGGGTTCTGTTGGATCCGTTGGGTCTGTGGGGTCCGTCGGTGCGTTCACCTTCAAACTATAAACTTTGCTTTGCGTGCCATAACTGTTTGTTACCGTCAGCGTTAGTTCTGATTCTCCCGCCTGAACTCCCTTTACGGTGACTTTTGCGCTGTCTGTCCCGTCTGTTATTTCCACACTTTCGCCTCTTGTAACCGACCATTGATACGTGCTGTCAGACACATCAGCGGGAGCCGCTATGCTTCCTGTCAAAACAGCTGTATCCCCAATATTAAGGCTATCTTTCTCTGCATGTATTGACACTCCAAAGCCGTCTGCCTTTGTCCATATAAGCATCTTAGATGCATTGTTCTGTCCATAAACTCCGTCATCCCCCCGGTTATTCCATGCGTAATAAGGAATCGCCTGAAGTTTTGCCAAAAGCCGCTCCCCGCCTTCTTCGTAATATACTTCTCCCGTTATTTCCACTACCCCGTTAAGCAGTTCCGGGTTATATTCTGCTGTGAGTTCTGCTGATCTGGGAATTACAAAGTTTAATGGATTCAGGCTGCGCACTTGTGGATTTATACTGGTATTGCCAGCCTTTTCTATGCTGTATACCAGGGGCCCTCTTTCAATTGCCACTCTTTCGCTGTTTGTTGTCACATTTGGATTTGCCTCTGTCAATCTTGTTTCCATGGGCATATCCACGGTAATCACATCCCCTGCAGCCCATTTCCGGTTAATGGAGACATATCCATTGACTGCTTCTGCAGTAACCCTATCTCCATTTACCGTAATTACTGTACTGCGGTTTTGCTGTTCCTGTATCCAGCCTGGAATCCGAATATTCATCGTAAATATTTTTTCTGATTCCGGTGTGACGGTAATGGAAACTTTACCTTCCCATGGATATTTTGTCTCCTGCTTAATCGCTGCTTTTGTACCATCTACATTTACATTTGCGTCACTTCCGATATACATATTTACAAAGACATCATTTTGATGGACAGAATACATATAGCCGCTTAAGGACGCAATCGTTCTCATTAGGTTTGGAGGACAGCAGGCACATGCAAACCATTCTGACCGGGCATTTCCGTTGGACACTTCCAGACGGGAATCATAGTAAAAGAGATTTCCTTCCAGGTTTGTTCCTACCAGTACTCCGTTATAAAGTGCTCTTTCCACTACATCCGCATATTTTGCATCCTGATGCACCAGATTCATGCGCTGGTTCCAGTTTGCCACTGCAATGGACGCACAGGTCTCACAATAAGAATCATCATTGGGAAGTTCATAATCTCCGCCGAAGTCTTCTCCGTGAGATCTTACACCGATCCCACCGGTTATATAGGTTTTTCTGTTTTCCACAGAATCCCAGATGGTATCCAGCGTATCCAGATATGCCTCTTTGTCAGCATCTCCGTCCGGCAGCAAGGTCGCCACATCAGTTGCTCCCGCATAGAGATAAGCCGCACGAACTGCGTGTCCCACTCCGTTTTTCTCCTGTGTAAAGGGCGTTTTATCCTGGGAATAGTCGCCGCCTTTGTAATTGCTCTCTCTTAAAGATTGGTTTTCCCCTCTCCGGTCAATGAGCAGCTTTGCCGTATCTACATATTTCTGGCCTGCACCTTCCCCTTCATACTCTTCTGCCAGCTTCGCCAGTTTGACCAGGGCAAGCTCTATTTCCTCATGCCCGGGAACTTCGTGGCGCTGCCCATCGGGTCCGAACAGGCGTACAATGTCATCTGCAAACCGCTTGCATACCACATAGAGACTGTAGTCCGGATCACCGATTCCTTCCCGGTAGCGGGTATACGCAACAACTGCTTCAAAGAAATGTCCTGCTATATACATTTCATGATTGCTGAAATCTCTGAAGCGGTGGGTGCCCGGAGAGCTTCCGCCTGCAAAGGTAGTGCTTCTTAAGGTAAAGTGGGTATTAATATATCCGTCTGCATATTGAACCTGCTCAATTTTACGGATCCAGCTTTCTAAAGTCTGTTCCAAATCTGCCCTTTGGGCTGCAATTTCCGGCTCAGTATCATTCTGAATAACCGACAGCGTATAAGAAATTGCTTCGATGGATTTATAGATATCCGTATCCTGGAAGACAAAACCATTAAATGGTTCATACGCTTCCCCGTTTAATTTTTTGATTGCATTATCAAAGTTTGGTTCGCCGCCTGCATCCATGGCTATCCTGCTGATTCCTGCGTATAGTGAATTCAGCGCATTTACTTTCTGCTTTGGCTGCCAGAACTCATCATTTAATTTTACATTTTCAAAGGTAACCGCACTATTGGCATCCGGTGCCACCACGGGTTTCTTTACCGTGATCTGCGCCTTGGCATCCCATTGCTGGCCTGCATAACTGACTGTTCCATTTACGGTAAAGGTGTTCCCTGCCTGATCGACTGCATACAGCTTGGGATCTGCTGCTTCCCATTCAACGGGCATTAGTTTTGAATTGAATTCCTCTCCAAAATCAAAAGCTTCTGTTCCATAATTCTGAGTCTTATTAACACTTTTTAAAGACGGTGTCGGATCGTCGAAGCTGATCCCGTTTACTACCACCATTTTGGGAAGAATCGGCTCCCTGCCTGCTGCCGTTGTGGTGATATAATCATCAATGCTCTCTATCGATTCAACCGATACCGGGAAAGTTGTTTCCCGCTCTGCCGCTGCATAAATACATTTTAATTTTATAACCGCATCACCCGGATTTTTCGCCGTTACGGTAATCTTATTGAACTCTGTATCATTCGTAATTGCAAGAATGTCACTGTACTCTTCCGGGACAGACCACTCATAGGTTACATCCGGAAGAGCTGCCGGAATGCAGTATCCCTGGTATTCTGCAGTTTCACCCAGACCGATCCGCTCTTTTCCGGTGATTTTAGCAGCGTATAGTTCGTCCGTAGTTGCTTCACCATACACCTCCCATTCACTGATACCAACTCCATTGCTTCCCGTACCATTACGGTCTATGTACAGGCGCAGCTGTGTTGTTCTCACCGGCGTTTTAAACAGTACGCTGTTCCAGTAACGGTTGGCACCATTGATTCCGCCGTTGCTTCCGTCATACTGGACTCCTACCGAAGAAGTATCCACGTAATCTTCATTCTGCATGTCGGTTATCTCCACCCATTCATTCTGGGTATTATCGTAGTAATAAGCCTTGCAGGATTTTGGAAATGTGACATTCCCGCCTGCATTCAGCATAGCATTATCTGCCCACCACATCACACGCATACTGGAGATTTCATAGGGTTCCTCCCAGGTTAACGTCACCGGAGTGGGATAATTCAGCAAGCCATCAGACTTCCAGGTATTCCATGAAGTATACGGATCTCCCGTTGCCAGGCTGCCGTTATTTACATTTTTCGCCGGAGTATTCTCATGTTCGGCAGAGGCGGCCGCCTTTAAAGCAATATTCTCTCCCTGTTGCAGTGTCTTGGCATTTACATTTATAACCGGCAATGCCAAGAAAAGCAGTGTAAGACACATAATCGTTGTTAAAATCTGTCGTTTCACACCTGTTCCTCCCTCTTATTCGCATTTTTATGCGTTTATTATAATTATTATATCTATTTGGAAGATAAAAAAATACGGGATTTTATATTGTGTTTGTGAGATTATTTATGAATTAATTGAAAAGCTTATTCTTGGATTCATTGTTCCTGACTGATAATTTCTTAACTTAGACATTCAGGGCAAGTTTATCACTATTTATTAATAGTAGCTGGTATCACTTCCCTTTTGAATTCTAATTTATTAATGTTGGTGGATTTATTTCAGGTATAATATCGTTGTTCCCCTTTACATTGAGATTCTGCCATTGTTATTTCGCTGGCTGCTGCTGGGTGATGCAGTGGAGCATACCACCGTATTGGTAGAGGGCTGTCACATTAACTGGTACAATGTCCCGCCCGGTATACAGCTCTGACAGAATTTCAGCAGCGATGTCATCGTTGCTGTCTCCATACACGGGCAGAAGCACAACCTTATTGCCCACATAATAGTTGAGATAGCTGCCCTTGTAGTCAAGTCCTTCTACGTTTTTGGAGGTCATGGGAAGCTCTATGATTTCATATGGCTCACCCCTGGCATTTTTAGCCGACAGCAATTTGTCGTAATCACTCTCAACCACACCCTCATACAGATTGAAAAAATCCTCTTCTTTCATTGTAAGAATGGTTGTATCATTGAAAAAGCGTGCAGTGCCATCAATGTGTGCATCCGTAACATCCTCACCCACGACCCCCTCCAGCCAGATAAAGTTCGTTGCTCCAAGGTATCGTTTCAGATATTCCTCTGCCTGCTGTACGTTAAGCCCTGGATTGCGAGCCATACTGACTACCGAACTTTTGTTAAGCATTGCTGTCCCATTGCCATCCAGCTCTACACTGCCACCCTCCAGTACAAAATCAGAAATAGTTAAAATGGGATAGCCCCGTGCGGCGGCAACCGCTTGAGGGATCTTATTGTCATTCTGATAAGGCATCTTGCCGCCCCAGCCGTCAAATGCAAAATCCGCAACATATGTTTTGCCCCTCTCATCCAGTACAAACATCGGTCCTGTGTCCCGCGACCACACATCGTCTGTTTTGGCAATTACAAAATCCACACGGTTGATGTCAATGTTCTCCCCTTCCAGCAGCTTGGTAATCCGGTGCTGCTCTGCTTCATCGTATGCCACGATATGCACCTTTTCGTCTATGTGCAGGGCTTCCACCATCTCCAGCCAAATGCCCTCTATTTCATTGCGGTATTCTGTACCATAAGTGTAATGGTGGGGCCATGTCAGCCATGTACCCTCATGGGTACTCTCTTCTGCTGGGAAATAGTATTGTGTTGGCATTTTAGCATCTCCTTCTTCCTGTAGTTTTACGATTGCCTGTGCATCACAGGCGGTCAAGCTGCTGACCGCAATCATAAGCAGCAAGACTATTATTTTTTTGCGCATTATTTCACTCCTTTTCCTATCATAAAAAGAGCCTACACCTTAACACTGTGTCAATGTCAAGGTGTAAGCCCTATGAAAATTTGTGTAAGATATTGCGATTTAGAAGCGACGCTATCTGAATCAAGCAGATAGCACTCCAGAAAGGGAGGTTTTAGGAAATGCTCATTTTCCTCAGCGTAACGAATCAACCGGTCATATGCCATGCCTATGCTGAAATAGTCCCCATGGTGTATGGTGGACAGATACCACCCCGCTTCTAAAGATCTGTATTCATATCCATCCCAGGGATGGGTTGTGTTCACAGGCACTGCCACATGGTATTCGTCCGGGGTCTTAAGATCTGAGAACAGCAGGCAAAAACCATCCGGTGTTACACCCCGTGCCTCCAGCGCAAGGTACAACTGCTCTATGGCAAATTCAATTTTTGACTCTGTAATCGGGGACGGATCATATAAGAGCAGCTGCTCTGACTGCCGGACATAAGAAATATCGTAGTGGTTGGTATAAGACCCTGGATACTCTTTTGAAAGCGTCAGAAGCTGCCCCCGCGCTAACTGCTGTAATTTGTCATTTTGATAAAGTTCTTTCAATTTGGCTTTTGCAGCCTGCTGTACTTCTGCTTCGCCTGCATCCAATAACTTCATAATTTCAGTCAATGTAAAGCCACAGCTTTGGTACAGGCGAATGCCGGACACGGTTTCTATTTGCACAGAGGTATAGACACGATAACCGTTTTCCGAAATGGCGGCGGGCTTGAGCAAGCCAATTTTATCGTAGTGCCGCAGCATCCTTGGTGTAACTCTATTTATGGCGGCAAACTCGCCAATAGAATATTGTTTCTCGGCCACATGACCACCTCCCATTGTTTTGCATACATTATACTGCATTTTCCTGTTACAAACAATGAGAAGTTATCCTTCTACCCGCCGTTACAATCCATTATTTCCTGGTGGTCACCCGCTTGCTGCTTCCATAACCGCTGTAGCAGGATAAACCAGCCGATTTGCGGTAAGACCTGACAGGCTGCTTTTTGCCTGATTGAGTTTCGCGATCATATTCGTAATATCCCCTGCCTGATCTACTGTCAGATTTTTCCCAGCCAGGATTTCCGCCTCCGCCAGCACTTTTCTGAATCCATCAGCACTCTCCTGCGTATATGGAGATAAGTTTACTTTTTTCATTTCGCCAATTAATCCAAGCAGTGCGGTTTTATCGGCGGACTTTAAAACAGGTGTGATCGGTTCTGCTGTCGCCGCTGCCTGGTTCAGGGTTACCGCAACTTTTTCTGCGGTATATCTGTCTGTCTCATCAATCCCAACTGTATACTCACCAAAAGGTATCCTGGAAAATGTGTAACTGCCTTCCCGGTCCGCTGTGGTCTGGGCTTCTTTTTCTCCAAAGGTTCCGTAAAGTGTAACCTTAATCCCTTCCGGAGAATCCCCGGCAGCAGACATATCCACTTTGCCGCTGATCGTGTTTTCTATAAATTCAGCCCGCACTGAAATATCATTTCCCAAGCTGTCTATCTGGTAAGTGCCGTCAGCTGAAACACTTACTTCCACATCATTTACATAAGCCGCTTTTAATGAATAGCCTCTAAGAGGGCTAAATTCCAGAGTAACGCTCTTTCCCTCTTCTATGTGGCTCCCACTTTCTACATCGGCACCCTCAGAGGATGCCAGGATGCTGCCGCCTGACAAGGGCTGGGAATATTCCACCTTATGACTGTCTGTTTGCTGCACCGATGTTTTTCCCATCACTTCCAGTTCCATAATAATTGTTGAATCCCAGGCATACTTTGCCTTTACAATTTGAAACCTCATTGCCTTCACATTGGATGCCTTCTTTTTTTCCTCTTCGGAAAGGTTATAGACCTTTGTCTCAATTACATTTTCATCCGTTTCCCATACAATATCTGACCAGAGTGCCAGCTCTTCAAAATTTGTTCCATCTGAAGAAACCAGTATTTTACACTCTTGTGCACCGCGTCTTTGGGCATAGGATGTGGATAATTTCAGACTGGTGATATCTTTCCCCTCCAGCCAGTCATACTGCAGGTATTTATTAGCATCGTCCTGATTTTCCAGAATTGCAAAACCATTTTTACTGGTGTCTGTATCCCCGTCATTTGCTTTCTCCGGACCGGAATTTACAGATGTGGCTGGCGGGGAGACAGGCGCCGCTCTCCACGCCAAAGACAGAGAA
>UQGG01000105.1 GCA_900540475.1 uncultured Robinsoniella sp.
CCTGGGCTGTGGCTGGCTGTTCTTTATTGGATGCAGCGCAGTATGTTTCGGCTGTCTATGCGTAAAAGAAGATGAAAGTTTAATCCTTTTTTTGATCACAGAATAAAAACAAATCCCGTTCTCAAGATCAGTAGCTTTACACCAATAGCGTCCAGCATTCCAAGCCAATGTCCTGGTCCGCCCCCTTCTCTTTCCGTACACTACCTACATCTACAAAGCGTCTTACTCAGCAAAACCCCAATTAATGCATTTTATAAACCACATATAAATGTACGCTGTAACACAAGAGCGCGCTCTAAGGTCATATTTTATTTAATACAAACCGACTTTTTTCACAGCTAAGGAGCCCCTCTTTGCGCATTTTACCCAGCTCTGCAGACATAGCGCTGCGCTCTACACAGAGAAAATCAGCAAGTTCCTGGCGGTTAAAGGGTATGGTAAAGGCATTACTCCCGCACCGGACGGCCTGCGCCGATAAATAGGACAGAATTTTTTCTCTGGTAGTTCTTTTACTCATGTGCTCCATTTTCTGTGTCAGCATCACATTTTTTCCAGCCAGAATACGAATCATATTTTCGATTAAACTGGCATGAAAAACGCAGGTATTGGGACAATTGTTAATGATACGGCGGTAATCCACAAATAAAATGCGGGACTTTTCCACTGCCATTACGCTTACCGGAAGCTTCTCTTCTTCTCTGCATGCAAATGCCTCTCCAAACAGATCCCCCTCTTCTAATTTTGCCAATATAGTGCGGTTCCCCCAGAAATCTTCCTTTAAGACATAAACACCACCGGATATAATTACACCGATGGAAGAAGCTTTATCTCCTGCACGAAAAATAAACTCATTTTTCTCATATGCGGTTTCCTTTGCATTCAGGCATTTCAGCAGCTCTTTTAATTCCTTTTCTGCAATTCCTTTAAATAATGGTGACTGGATCATAATTATTTTTCCTTTTTTTCATTTTTGTTGTAAATCCAACAGAACTTTTCTTTTTAATATAGTAGAATTTGAGCATGAAGTCAAGGGTGAATGCTTTCGGATAATTGATACCGGACCAACACCCGTTTATACAATAAGCAAACTTGTACAAATTAGTTGCAGGTTATCGCAAAAAGCTTGTAATAAGCTAAAGCAATTTTCAAATACGCGCTGGGAGGAATTCATATGATACGTAAAATTATAAAAATAAATGAAGAGAAATGTACGGGCTGCGGTATCTGTGCTGATGCCTGTCACGAAGGTGCCATCGGCATTGTAAATGGCAAAGCAGTACTTCTTAGAGAAGATTATTGTGACGGACTTGGTGACTGCCTGCCCGCATGCCCGGAAGATGCCATTTCTTTTGAAGAACGAGAGGCACCCGCTTACGACAAAGAAGCTGTACAGGCAAATATGGCTGCAAAGCGAAAAACCTTATCCCCAACTCAAACGGCTTCATCACACCATGTCCATCACGGCAGATGTCCGGGCAGCAAATCCCACACCATCAGTCACGACAGAAATGCTCCCGTAAATACAGATATGCCATCCATTAGCGAGCTCTCCCAATGGCCGGTACAAATCAAGCTGGTTCCGGTTCAGGCTCCTTACTTTGACCAGGCTGATTTATTAGTGGCAGCCGATTGTACTGCATTTTCCTATGGAAACTTCCATCGGGATTTTATCAAAAATCATATTACTCTCATCGGATGTCCCAAACTGGATGACGCCGATTATTCCGAAAAGCTTTCCGAGATTATTCGTTTGAACGATCTGAAAAGTATCACCATCGCACGCATGGAAGTCCCCTGTTGCGGAGGTATGGAACATGCGGTAAAAACTGCAATTGCTAAAAGCGGTAAAAATTTAACCTGCCGTGTGGTGGTCATCTCTATCAACGGAGAAATCTTGAAATCAGAATTTGTATCTGTTTCATGATGATATGCTGTCTTGTTTGTATAAAAAGAGTTTTAATGAACACCTTATTACATTTTAATTAAATAAAGAATATTATGGAGGAATGAATGATGAACAAAATGTTTTGCTTTCAATGTGAACAAACAGCCGGATGTACCGGTTGTACAGGAAAATCCGGAGTCTGTGGCAAAAAGGATAGTACTGCCAGACTTCAGGATCAGTTAACAGGGGCACTGATCGGACTTGCAAGAGCTGCAGACGGCAATCCACCCACTGCTTCCACCCACCGCATTATGATTGAAGGACTATTTGCCACCCTCACAAATGTAAGTTTTGATGACGCTGCAATTGAAAAGCTGATTAGCCGTGTACACGAGGAAAAGGACGCTTTAATTCCCAAATGCGGCTCCTGTGGATCTCCCTGTTCCAGAAATGATGACTTTGATTGTGATACGCTCTGGAACGCCCAGGAGGACATCAGAAGCTTAAAATCCCTGATCCTCTTTGGTCTGCGCGGAATGGCAGCTTATGCATACCATGCAATGGTACTTGGATATCATGATGAAGAAGTAAATGCGTTCTTTTACAAAGGTCTTTTCGCTGTGGGATATGATTACACCATGGAAGAACTTCTGCCTTTCGTAATGGAAACCGGTCAGGTCAACCTGAAATGTATGGAGCTTTTAGATACTGCAAATACAAAAACCTACGGAACCCCATCCCCCAAAACAGTCTCCCTTACTATGGAAAAAGGACCGTTTATTGTAATATCCGGCCATGATCTCCACGATCTGGCACTGTTGTTAGAGCAGACAAAAGACACGGGCATCCAGATCTATACCCATGGGGAAATGCTGCCGGCACATGCTTATCCAGAATTAAATGCATATCCTCATTTAAAAGGACACTTCGGCACCGCATGGCAGAACCAGCAAAAAGAATTTGCTGATATTCCGGCTCCGGTACTCTTTACCACAAACTGCCTGATGCCACCGAAAGAAAGTTACCAGGACCGTGTATTTACCACTGCTGAAGTAGCTTACCCCGGCATGACCCACATTGATGAAGCAGACGGCATAAAGGATTTCTCTCCTGTTATTAAAAAAGCCCTGGAACTCGGCGGCTATGATGAAGCGGTTACCATACCTGGAATCAATGGGGGAACACAGGTAACTACCGGATTTGGACATGATACCGTTTTAGCAGCAGCAGATACCGTAATCAATGCTGTAAACTCCGGCGATCTGAAGCATATCTTCCTGGTTGGCGGATGTGACGGTGCCAGACCCGGAAGAAATTACTATACCGATTTTGTAAAACAGACACCGGCTGACTCCCTGATTCTCACTCTTGCCTGTGGGAAGTTCCGTTTTAACGATTTAGATCTGGGAACACTGGGCGGACTGCCGCGTATCCTGGATATGGGACAGTGTAACGATGCATTCAGTGCAATCAAAGTAGCTGTTGCACTTGCAGACGCTTTCTCCTGTGATGTAAATGAACTGCCGCTGACCCTGGTACTTTCCTGGTATGAACAAAAGGCTGTCTGTATCCTGCTGACACTCTTATCCCTGGGAATTAAAAATATATACCTGGGTCCTACACTGCCGGCATTTATATCGCCAAACGTGCTGGAATATCTGGTAACTAATTTTAATATCCATCCAACAGGAGATGCAGGGGAAGATCTGAAGGAGATTCTTGGAAAATAATTTTAGCCTTGCCTCAGATCTACGCTTTATATTGGGGTTTAGCTGAGTAAGGGACGCTTTGTATACAGAGGTTGTGTACGAAAAGGAAAGGGGCGGACCAGGACAGGTGTTTGGAAATTACCCTCTGGCAGATATTCCAGAACCCACATTAAAGAGCAGGAAGCCGGCAAATTTTTTGCCCGCTTCCTGCTCTTTTCATACACCGTCTTTATTTCATTTACATCTGCTTCTCTGTCAACACCATCTTAACGGCATTTACCCATCCCTCATACTTAACTTCTTGCATTGGTTTATCCATTTGAGGGGTGAACCTGGTTCGTTTCATTCTTTCAAAGATTCGGTTTTTATCATACATTCCTGCAGCGATTCCTGCGGCGTATGCAGCACCGATTCCGGATAATTCTTCCTGGTCCGGTACCTGTACTTCAATTCCCAGCATATCGCTTTGGAACTGCATTAAGTAACCATTTTTTGTGGGACCTCCGTCTACCATAAGCCTGCTAATCTCAATGCCGGATTCTTCACCCATGGCACGAACCACATCTGTAATCTGGTATGCGATACATTCCAGTCCCGCACGCACAATTTCAGCCTGCCCTGTCATTCTGGTAATGCCGTTTATCATAGCCGTTGCCTTACCGTCCCAGTAAGGTGCCGACAAACCGGAAAATGCAGGTACCAGATAAGTATGATCCTCAGGATTTGCCTTTCTTGCCAGCGCTTCCGTATCATTTGCTGACTGAATCAGTTTTAGATCTTCCTTCAGCCAGGTAATCACAGCCCCGGTATAGTTTATATTACCTTCCAGAACATAGTTTACTTTACCATCCATACTCCAAGCCAGCGAAGTCACTACCTTTTTGCTGAGTACAGGCTCTCCTCCAATATTCATCATTACCGATGATCCGGTACCATATGTGGTTTTAATCATACCTTTTTCCAGGCATCCCTGACCGAATAAAGCACCATGGGAGTCACCCATTACACCTCGTATTGCTACCGGATGATCAAAATATCCTTCAAAATCGGTTTCCCCAAAATATCCGTTGGAATCCGTCACTTCAGCCAGACATTGAACCGGTATGCCAAATAAGCTGCAGACTTCTTCGTCCCATGCCAGCGTACTGATATTAAACATCTGAGTTCTGCTGGCATTGGAGTAATCCGTGCAGAACATTTTCTGCCCGGTGAGTTTATATACCAGCCAGCTGTCGATGGTACCGCAGCAAAGTTCACCGCGGTCAGCCTTCTCACGTGCTCCCGGAATATTTTGTAGTACCCATGCAATCTTTCCTGCTGAGAAATAGGGGGAAAGCTGCAGTCCGGTATGTAACCGGATCATTTCTCCACAGCCTTTTTCTTCTATCTGGTTACAGATCGCTTCTCCTCTTGCACACTGCCAGACAACGGCATCTGCAACGGGCTCTCCGCTTTCTCTGTCCCAGACCAGCGCAGTTTCTCTCTGATTGCTGATACCGATTACTTCAATTTCATTCTTATCTATCTGATTTTCTTCCAGCAGGTTCTTAACGACCTGTACTGTATTCCGATAGATTTCCATCGGATTATGAGATACCCAGCCTTTTTCATTTATGATCTGTTCATGAGGCAGGTCGCTTCGGTAAAGAAGCGCTCCTTCCTCATCAAAAAGCAATGCTTTCGTGCCCTGGGTACTCTGATCTATTCCTAAAACATACTTTTTCGCCATAGTTTCCTCTCATGCCCTATTAACTGCTTAACCTTGCCAGACGGGAATACAGTTTTTTACTTTCTAGAGTGTGTTTAAATTTGCTTCATTACCAGACTTCCAGTTACTGCAGAATTTCCAGGGCTTTCTTTACAATCCCCTCTGCATTCAGACCATAGTAATCAAATACTTCTTTTGATGTACCGGTGATTACTGGTGCATCCGGAAGAGTCATATTGATAACTTTTTTCGGGCATTCGCTTGCCACTACCTGGCTGACCATGGATCCCAGTCCTCCAAATGGTGCATGTTCTTCGATTGTGATCACTGCTTTAGCATTTTGAGCAGCCTTCACTACTGCGTCTTTATCCAGTGGTTTTACACAGTACATATCCAAAACTGTTGCACCAATCCCTTTTTCCTGTAACATTGCAGCTGCTTCCATGGCTGGTTTAACCATTTCACCACAGGCAACAATTGCAAGATCACTGCCTTTTGTAACAACTGTTGCTTTATCCATTTCAAACGGAATATTTCCTTCTTCGTAGATATCTTCCACTGCATTTCTGCCCACACGGATGTATGCCGGTTTTTCATCCTGCAGCAAAGCTTCCACCAGACACTTCGTCTGATGTCTGTCACTTGGAAGATAAACTCTCATATTGGGAACACTGGCAAGCGCTGCAATATCCTGTGCAGAATGATGACTCATGCCAAGAGCTCCGTAGCTGATACCGCCGCTGATACCGATTAATTTCACATTCGTATTGGAGTATGCCACATCAACTTTTGCCTGCTCAAAGCTTCTGGTAGATAAGAAGCATGCCGGAGAAGCCGCAAAAGGTTTTTTACCGCATTTTGCAAGACCTGCTGAAATACTGACCAGGTTCTGTTCTGCTATTCCCACTTCAACAAACTGATCCGGATGAGCCTTTGTAAATGGAGCCAGGGAAGCGGAACCTCTGGAGTCACTGCATAATACCACGATATCTTTATCGGTGTTTGCTTTTTCAATTAATACATCACATATAGCCTGACGATTTGGAATCTTATTCATGAAGAGCCGCCTCCTTTTTCTCTGCTAATTCAACAGTTGCTTTTTCATATTCATCTGCAGTTGGAATTTTGTGGTGCCATGCTGCCTGATTTTCCATAAAGGAAACGCCACAGCCCTTTGTGGTGTCTGCGATCACCACCGTTGGTTTTCCTTTTACCGTTTTCGCTTCTTCGAATGCCGCATTTAACGCATCGATATTATTACCGTCTGCATGAACAACATGCCATCCAAAGCTGCCGAATCTGGCATCCAGATCATCATGTGCCATAACCTCTTCCGTACCGCCTGAAATCTGAAGACGGTTCCTGTCTACTACTGCACAGAGGTTATCCAATTTATAGTGCCCTGCTGCCATAGCTCCTTCCCATACGGAGCCTTCTGCCAGTTCACCATCTCCCATAACCGTATACACCCGGTAATCCTTCTGATTCATCTTACCGGCAAGGGCCATACCGACGCATACCGGAAGTCCATGTCCCAGGGAACCAGAGTTCATCTCAATACCCGGAAGTTTATTATTGGGATGACCGATATATTTGCTCCCGAAGGTGGAAAAATGCTCGATCACCTCTTCAATGGGGAAAAATCCTTTTGCAGCAAGTACGCTGTAATATGCTTCTACCGAATGGCCTTTACTGAGAACAAAACGGTCTCTGTTTTCATCGTCCTGGTTTTCAGGAGTAATATTCATCTGCTTAAAATAAAGGGTAACCAAAATGTCCATCACACTGAAATCGCCGCCGATATGACCGGTTTTTGCTTTACAGATCATATCCAGGACATTTTTTCGAAGTTCAAATGACAATGCTTTTAAATTCTTCATAGATTCATTCTCCTCTTAAATATGCTTTCACATCTTCTTCAATCGGATCATATAAATCCGGTTTCACGTTGATGTATTTACATGCTTCATATAATACCGGTACAACATTTTTGTGAATACCTACGCAGTGGTGGATGTAAGGTCCACAGACAATTTTATCCTCCAGGCGCTTAATATTATCCACTTCTACCCAAAGATAGGTTCCCATACCTTTCGGTCCGTCCACACCTTTTGCATTTCCAAGAAGCATGGAATATTCTCCGTTGTCCCCATCAAATCTGACAAGCGTAACATCTCCGTGTTTCGCTTCTGCCGTAATGCTGCCCGGATGATCAAATGCCAGCGGATAAGTCAGCTTCGGTGTTTCTCTTGCAACAGAAATGGGCCATGGACCACAGTGCTGCAGCAGTTCCCCATTTTCAATATCCGGATGGCGGATGGTCCAGTCAGCGAAGAAACTTCTTGTCTCATCCATGCCTGCCGCTTCAACCAATAAGGAAGTAATGGCACCGTGGATATCCGTTTCACATACAACCGGGATTCCTTCATCATTTAACAGAGCATTTGCAGCACAGGGCATAATTCCTATTTCTGACTGCAGGCAGTTCCAGCATTGAATTGCAATTGCATTACAGCCGTACTTTGTTGCCAGACTCTTCATAGCCACTTTAAGTGCAGCTACATTTTCCACTTCATCCTCTTTGATCTGAATTTCCATATTTTCTTTTATGTAAGCGATGACCTTCTCAACTTCTGTTTTCTCTGCTTTTACTTTCTTCATTTCCTGAGTCAGTTCCGGCATGGGAATCGGGGAAAGCTGTATATTGAATTTCTCCAGAAGTTCTCCTTCATTACACATCGTTGTCCAGAAATCAAAAGGTCTTGTGGAAATCTGCAAAATACGAATTTTCTTAAACGTTTTTACAACATTACAGACAGCCATAAAATCCTTTAAGCCTCTTTCAAATACCGGATCATTTAATCTGCAGTTGGTCATATAAGTAAATGGTATCTGAAATCTTCTTAAAACCTTTCCGGTAGCAAACAATCCGCACTGGGTATCACGCAGACGTACCCCATTCTCATCCGGTCTTTCATCCAGCGGTCCCCACAGCAGCACAGGTACATTTAATTCTTTAGCCAGTCTTGCACATTCATATTCCGTACCAAAATTGCAATGAGGAAGAAATAAACCGTCAATCTTCTCTTTTTTAAACTTCTCTGCAATTTTCAGCATGTCTTCATCATTATACAGAAGTCCTTCTTCGTTGATATCTGTAATATCTACAAAGACCACCCCAAGCTCTTTCAGCCGGTCAGCTGTAAGACCTCTGTATTTAATTGCGTCCGGTGCACTGAAAATGCTTCTTCTGGTAGGTGCATAACCTAATTTAATATGTGCCATAATCCATACCTCCAATTTTATTTTTTATATTTCATTAATTTCCGTGAACAGAGAACACGCCGCTCACGACATTACAGATTTGATTCACCTCTGCTTGCAGCAGGGTTTTGACTTACTTGGTTTTTATCTTTTTCTATATCTATATTATAAACGTTTATGTAAATAATTCAAGTATTTTTATATAAAAATTTATTCTTATGTTTAATTTTTGTGATTTTTCTCTAATTTAGGGGTACCCAATTTGTGAAAAACACCTTTAATATTAGAAGAAATACGATTTTAACATTAAAATCACTCCAAATATATAAATTTTTATATAATTATTATTATAATTTTTCATATAAATAAACTAAAAAAGTTTTACTGGTTAAAAAACACTAAATTTGGGTTTCGCTGATTAATACGCTTTGTAGATGTAGGTAGTGTACGGAAAGATGAGCGTGGGAAACTGGTATGGACTCCGTCAGCTGGCCGCAG
>UQGG01000106.1 GCA_900540475.1 uncultured Robinsoniella sp.
GAATGCCCGCGTGCCGCCAAAAAGCGCTTCGGAAAGGTTAGAAAATACCAGTTCTGCGGCCAGCTGACGGAGTCCATACCAGTTTCCCACGCCCATCTTTCCGTACACTACCTCCATCTACAAAGCGTCCTTACTCAGCGAACCCCAAATTTTGCATTGCAGCATTAAATCCTGTTTGAAACCTGATTCTGATTTGCTGTTCTCCCTGTGCCAGACGGCGGTCAGCTTCCTGCTTTTCCACATCCAGTATTTCCATGAACGCCTGATATTCATCACAGATCCCGGTTCCATGAGGCACTCTATAAGCGCCGGCATCACTGCCCAGTGCCAGAACAGCTCCTTTTGAAAAAGCCGACTTTACATTAGCCGCAGCCAGATCATAGATTTTTTTTACTGTGGTATCCTCATACCTGCCGGATCCCAGGAGATTTTTTATGGTGACTAAGGTTGGAACCCACACGGTATGATTTGCAAGAAGGGCATCAATACATTCTGCGTCAATATAATTTCCATGTTCCACGCTGTCCGCCCCACTCTCTACGGAATCCAGAAATGCCTGTTTTCCATTGACATGTACCATTACTGCAAATCCTTCTTCATGGGCTATATGGATCATTTCCTGAATTTCTTCCCGCTTGAGGCACGTACCGGTAATCACGCCCAGCTTCTTAAAATCCACGATTCCCGAAACCATTATCTTTATAAAATCCCCACCGGATTCCTTCACCTCTCCCACCAGTTTCCGGTATTCCTTCATGGTATCAAAACCCTTGCCTACAATGCTGCCATAGTGTCCATTTTTATGAATGGCAAAAACAGGTGAGCGGTAATCCACTCCATATTCACCGGCAATATCTTTTGCATACCGGGATACACCCAGGGCATCTCCACCGTCCCGGATAAACGTCACATTCTGCCTTACATATTCCTGAAAATAGTTGTGAACCAGCGCTTTACGTACGCCCTGGCTATGGCAGTTCACTGCTTCCTTATAATTATACCCATTCATCAGCATATGGGCATGGCATTCACCAAACATAATTCAGACCTTCCTTTTTATACAGCAAAAAAACCGTATTTTTCAATCTACGGTTTTCCAGCTCTTTATTTCCGCGGGCAACGAGTCAAACCACGTGCTTACGGTTTTGAGATTGCTCAAGTCTACGCTTCCACATTGGACCTGACCAGATCTTTTATTACCTCCCCAGCCAGGATTAATCCCGCCACAGACGGCACAAATGCGATACTGCCGGGAATTGCCCTGCGGTTTCCTTCTGCAATGGTTTGCACCGGTTTACAGGCTTCTTCCCTGGAGTATACTACTTTTAGTGATTTCACGCCTCTTGCCTTTAATTCCTTACGCATTACCTTGGCAAGAGGGCATACACTGGTTTTATAAATATCGGACACTTCAAATCGCGCAGGATCCAGTTTGTTACCAGCCCCCATACAGCTAATAATAGGTGTGCCTGCTGCCTGTGCCTGCATTACCAGCTGTATTTTTCCGGCTACGGTATCAATTGCATCGATGATATAGTCGTATTGGGTAAAATCAAAGCTGTCCGCATTTTCCGGCAGGTAAAAGCATTGGTGAACATTTACCCGGATCCCCGGATTAATATCTGCAATCCGCTCATTCATCACATCTGTTTTATTTCTGCCGATGGTGCTGTGGAGTGCGATGATCTGACGGTTAATATTGGATTCACACACCTGGTCATTGTCGATAATGTCCAGGGTGCCCACGCCGCTTCTGGCAAGTGCCTCTATTGCAAATCCGCCTACGCCGCCCACGCCAAAGACTGCCACCCTGCTGTCTGACAGGCTCTTAACGCCCTCTTTTCCAAGAAGCAGTTCTGTTCTGACTAATTGTTCTGACATCTGCTCTCTCCTATAGTCCTAATATTTTTTCAGCTATTCTGGCCGCATCTTCGATACAGCCATCGCAGGAACGCAGAACCTTTTTCGTTTCCAGGCCTTTTAAATCTTTGCAGACTACCGAGCCGTTTTTGGTTTCAAATTCTTTTACGATTTCTTTGGAAATACGGTAGGTGCTCCCTTTGGTAGTTGGATTTGAAATATCACCGCCGCTGTTTTTCATACCTGCCAGCATGACTGCTCCGGATACGGCCCCGCAGGTACATTCCATACCGCCCATACCTGCTCCGAATCCTTCCCCTGCCATGAATAATAATTTTTCATCCGTATCTACCGCATCAGCAAATGCACAGACTACTGCCTGACAGCAGTTCATCCCTTTTTTATGGTTTTCCAAAGCTCTTTCTACTCTGCTTGACATCTTTGCACCTCCTGCTTTACATACTTTTTCTTTCTGCTATTTCCGCCATCTTCGCTTCATTCAGTCTGGTATCCCCATGTACACGGCTGTAAGACAGGTAACCATTCATTCTGTCTATCTTCGTCAGATTGGTACTGCCGCACACCGGGCAGATATCCATTTCCAACTCCTGATGGCCGCAGTCATCACAATATGCCAGAGACAGATTAACACCCTCGTAGTAGCCCAGGTCCATCGCTCTTCGGATCAGGCTCTTAATTGCTTCTTTATTATAGTCAATCGGATAACGGACGTACTGTATTTTACCCCCATTGCAAAGTTCCCAGAACCTTCCTTCCAGATCCTGTTTTTCAATAGGTGTCAGGTCTTCTGTTACATGACAGTGAAAGCTGTTGCTTACATAAGGACGATCGGATACATTTTCCACAATGCCAAACTGTTTGCGGAACTGCTCTACCTGCAGGCCGCAGAGGCTTTCGGCAGGAGTACCGTAGATTGCATACAGATAACCGTCTTTTTCTTTGTATTCCGTTACTTTTTTATTGATATACTCCAGTACTTCCAGTGCAAACGCACCGTCATCTGCAATGGATTTACCATTATATAGCTCCTGAAGTTCATTCAGTGCCGTAATGCCAAAGGAAGCAGTCATTGGTTTTAAGATTTTTTTGATCTTATCCGTTGGCTTCAGGCTGCCGCCGTAGAATCCACCTTCACAGTAGCCCAGCGGATTTGTTGAGGCTTTCATTTCTCCCAGATATTCATAGGTCCGGATGTGAAGGCTGCGGATCATTTCCATATAATAATCCAGCACCTCATAGAAATCCCTGCTCTCCGCCCTTGATTTAGCAAGAATCATGGGTAGATGAAGGCTTACCGCACCTACGTTAAAACGTCCTGTAAATACAGGCTTATCCTGTTCCGAAGCGGGATACATACCGCCTTCTTCATACCAGGGGCTTAAAAATGCCCTGCAGCCCATGGGGCTTATAACTCTGCCATACTGTTTGTACATACTGGAAATATAGCCTTTTCCCGTCATGGAAAGCCAGTCCGGATACATGGTTTTTGCGGAGCAGTCAATTCCGGATTCAAATACTTCTTCACATTCTTTTCCAGGTCCGTGAAGATTCTCATCATAGAGGAATACGATTTTCGGGAACAGTACCGGCTTTTTATTTCCCGGTTTTCCCTGTCCTTCTTTGTGCACATTGAGAAGAGAAACATTGCACATTTTTTCAAAACGCTCCCTGCCAAGTCCCATGGTTACGGTGACAAACGGATAATCTCCCCTGGAAGACCCAACGGTATTCAGCTTATATTCTATTCCCTGCCATCCCTGGTCAAAATCACGTTTCACTTTATCTGTTGCATAGACTTCTGCTTTTTCCTCATATCCCTTCCAGGACGGATCGCTATAGCTTAAGAATTCTTTTTTGTATTTTTCATAACTTTTGTTTGCATATGGACCCAGTACTTTATCCACTTCCGGTACGGTAAAGCCACCATACTGCTGAGCTGCGGTACTTAATATAATATCACCCATAACATCAAAAGCTGTGTCCAGAGTCTTTGGCTCGTTATACCAGACATTTCCCATTTCAAAGCCGCCTTTTAAAACAGTTGCCACATCAAACAGGCAGCAGTTCATGGTATCCAAACGGGCGGACTGGTCATGGATATAGATATATCCGTCCTTACAAGCCTGCAGTTCACTTCTGGTCATAAAAAATTTGCGGTATAAATTTTTGTTTAACTCATTGAAAATGAGACTTCTCTTGGTAGCTACCAGCGCGCTGTCCGTATTGGCATTGCTCTTATCCCCGATATAACGGATTGACTGGCTCTTGGTATAGACATCATCCATCATATGTATGAAGTCCAGTTTGTAATTGCGGTAA
The DNA here is from genome assembly GCA_900540475.1 of uncultured Robinsoniella sp. Classification (GTDB taxonomy): domain Bacteria; phylum Bacillota; class Clostridia; order Lachnospirales; family Lachnospiraceae; genus Robinsoniella. Next base: position 4,201 of record UQGG01000106.1, read on the forward strand.
TCACGATAGCTCTTCGCTACGCTGGGATTTACCTGTTCCAAAGCACCTTCCACGATATTGTGCATTTCCTGAATGGTAATTCCGTTCCGGTTCATTTTATTGGCACGTTCTTTTGCAAACTTACAGATAAACTGAATCTCTTCCTCATCAAATTGATACAGGATACGCTCTGCTGATTTATTCACTGCTGCTATAATTTTATTTACATTAAATTCTTCCTGTGTACCATCTTTTTTAATTACAAACATCATGATTCCCCTTTACTATATATGGTATTCTTATATTGTTTTCATCATTCGCATCACAAGATGTTGATCTTAAACAGTATATACTAAAACACCATGATAGTAAAGGGGAAAAATATAGTTATCCTTGTTTTTTATAAACTTTTATAAAGTTACATTTATTTCTTTTCCATGATAAAGAACCGTTTTGCGCTCATCTCCACAAATAATATCGAATTCGCGCTGTTCTTTCATGCCCGGATAGGACCCCTCCTGCTCTGATATATGCAGTGTTCTATCCCCATCGCTATACGTAAATTTAATTCTTACGTATGCTCCTGTCTCATATCCGTAATCATCTCCGGCATCCTCATAAAGCCGAAAACTTCCATCTGCACCAGGATATATTTTTATTGCCAGAGGCTTTTGCAAATCCTGCTGTGCGTACTGCAGCTCTTCCTGTGCAAGGGGTAAAATACTGCCGGTCTTTACATAGACCGGAATCTTGTCCATAGTAATGTCTGTCTCTATCTCCCGACCGCCTTCCAGTTTTTCTTCTGTCCACAGATCATACCAGCTGCAGCCTTCCGGCAGATAGACCTTCTGTTTCTGATCTTCCCTGAGCATAACACTGCCGGCACCGTAGAACACCGGCTTCATAACCGGGCAGATTAACAGATCAGGTCCAAACATATATTCATCTGCCCTGTTTTTTACCTTAGCATCACCGGCAAAATCAAACATGAGGCTTCTCATTATCGTACTGTTATCCAGATAGACGCTTCCTGCAAGAGAATAGATATATGGCATCAATCGGTAACGCAGTCGAATAAACTTTTCAATTGCATCGTAAAATTCACTGCCTTTGTCCCCGAAATTCCAGACCTCCCTTGGGGTATCCGTTCCGTGGGACCGGTGCATGGGAAGGAAGGTGCCAAACTGGAACCATCTGGTATAGAGCTCACAGTACCCTTTATCCGCTGTCCCTTCATTATATTCACCCTTCCAGAACCACAGCGGATTTGGATTATCGCTGTTATTGCATCCACGGTTCCACCATGCCGTGCCTACTACAAAGAAGCCGCCGATATCTAAGGTCCAGTAAGGCATTCCGCTCATAGCCATATTCAGGCCCTCTGCCACCTGCTGGCGCAATACCTCCCAGGTTGCGGAAATATCTCCTGACCAGAGCACAACACCATATTTTTGCTGGGATGCATAACCGGAACGAGTCAGGTTCAGCACACGCTTATCCGGTTTTTCTTCTCTCTGGTTTTCGAAAATCCCTTTTGCATGCATCAGGGCAAAAGCATTGGTTTTCGTAGCATCCAGATATTTCTTATGTTCCTTTCCAACCAGGTCATAACGCTCCCAGGGTTCGCGCTTTACTTCCCCGCTCCAGTCGGGACCGCTGAAAGGCTCGGTAGAATCACACCACCAGGAATCAAAGCCGCAGGAGAACAATTCTTCACTTGCCTGTTTCCAATAAAGCTTTCTGGCATTTTCATCAAAAGCATCATAGGTGGAATAGTCACCCAGTATGTATCCTGCATCTACGAATTCCTGATGATTTACTCCTCCTTCTGCCATATTGGGCCAGACAGAAACCATGGTGTGGATATTCATTTCGTGGAGCTTGCGGTTGACTTCCTTCATATTAGAGTAGCGGGCAGGATCCAGTTTCTTTTCGCCCCATAGCCCGGGAACCCAGGTATTCCAGTCCTGTACAATACAGTCCACCGGAATATTCCTTCTGCGGTATTCCTCTGCCACCTCCAGGATTTCCTGATCGGTATGGTAAGCTTCCTTTGACTGCACATATCCAAATGCCCATTTAGGCAGCATTGCAGCCTTCCCCGTCAGACAGCGATACCCGTCTATCACACCATCCATTGTTGTTCCGGCGATAAAGTAATAATCCAGCTGATCCACCGTATCCATGAAGAGATAAGAACCGTTTATGTCATCCTGAAAAGTCATAATGGAACAGCAGTCCGCCAGTATCCCATAGCCCTTGCTGGATACAAACATGGGCATAGGAATCCGCATATTGTGCTGGTAGAGATATTGATTCTGCCTCCTGTGATTGTAGATTCCCTCTTCTCCCTGTCCTAAACCATAGATCGCTTCCTCTTCTTCCCAATGAAATCCCAGCTTTGCCCGGTATGCCACCCGGTCCTTAACCTGCTTTAGATTCTCGATAAAGCTTCGCTCACCATCTACCGTCTTCACTCTTTTTACAACGGGCTTCTCTCCCTGGGTCGTATACCGGATAACATCCGTTTGGGTAAGCTGCTTTAATGTCTCTGCAACATAAACCTGACCTGACCGGGCATCCTCCCAGATACAGGTTCCGTTTTCTTTCTGCCACCTGACTCTTAATTTTGCTGTATGTACAATAACCTCTGTTTCCGTCTCAGCAAATTCCGGCTTCACCGAATTCTCATATACCTCAGGTTCAATCAGCAGCGACTGATTCTCCACATATTCCTTCTTTGTATACACAACCCGGATAATGTCTTCCCTGATTCCATAAAATCCATAGTTTCCCTGATCCGTCACAATCAGAATGCCATCTGTATTTTTTATAATTTCTGCTACGTTCATAAAACCTCCTGCAATACTTTGTTTTTTGTTATACCTATAGTATATAGAAGAAATGTGATTTTGTATAGTAGATAAACAATATATGCCATGGATTATTTACGCTTAAATTTGGACGGATTTGACTGTCTGGAACCAAAAGATTTTTAGAACTACAGCGAACGTTTTATAGTGTTCTATTAAATGCATTATATTGGGGTTTAGCTGAGTAAGGACGCTTTGTATGCAGAGGTAGTGTACGGAAAGAGAAGGGGACGGACCAGGACATTGGTTTGGAATGCTTAACGCAAAACTGGCATTTTCTAACCTTTCCGAAGCGCTTTTTGGCGGCACGCGGGCATTCGCTCCGAAATCCTGATGCATTTCGCAGCTCACTGCCCGCTTA
>UQGG01000107.1 GCA_900540475.1 uncultured Robinsoniella sp.
CTGAAAACATATCAAAATCTTTTTCAAAAAGTTCTTGACATATCACCAGAATGCTATAAAACAGCAATTTTAATATAATAGAACAGCAACTATTTGGATTGTTAAGCATGTTTGAATAAACTATACTCATTATATCAGATTGTACAGTCTATAGTAAGAACTTTATTGAAATGGAGTGAGCAATTATGGAACATATGAATATCAGAGTGAATTTTAATATGGCGGATTACAGCAATTTAAATTTCCCCAAAAAGGACCGGGAAATATTACGTGAGCTGGCTAAAAGAATGGCAGAGTCATCGGCTAAGCCGGTTATGTGTGAGCGGCGGAAATTATGGACGGCACACAACATGCTGCAGCATACCCGCCCCCTGATTCTGTGTGACCCGGAAAATGGGTGGAATGAAATCATTCCGGATGAAATCATACAGTGCCAAAACAGTATAGCCAGATACTGGGAGCTGCATATCAGAAAGCAGATCTTTTGGGGAGAGCAGATGAATGATGACTACGTAGTAGAACCAGTATTTACCCTTCCTTATGTGCACAAAGTAAAGCCCTGGGGATTGCAGGGAAAAGAGTCCAAATTTACCAAAGGAATTAAAATGGAACAGGGAGGGGCTTATCACATTGATGCAATTATGAAAGACTACGATGAGCTTGCCCAGGTGGAAAGAGAAGCTTATATCCTGAACTACGATGCAACAAATAATTTGTATGAAACAGCCTGTGAATTATTTGAAGGAAGCCTGAAAACACAACGAAATACCGCATGGTTTTGGTCAGTTGGACTGACGGATGAAGCGGCATTTTTAAGAGGCATGGAACAGTTGATGTACGATTTTTATGATGAACCGGAAAATATTCATAAAATGATGGCAATGCTCCGGGATGGCGTCATGGCAAAACTGGATTTCCTGGAGGAAAATGGGCTCTTTTCTCTTAACAACGATAATTCCTATGTAGGGTCTGGAGGAATCGGGTATACTACGGAACTTCCTGCATCTGATTTTTCCGGCAGGGTTCGAACCAAAGATATGTGGGGGCTGTCAGAAAGCCAGATCACAGTGGGAGTATCAACGGAAATGTTCAAAGAATTCATATTTCCCTACCAGAAACCAATCATGGAGCGCTTCGGCCTGACCTGCTACGGCTGCTGTGAACCGATGGACCAGCGGTTTGATATAGTAAAAGAAGTGAGCAATCTCAGAAGAGTCTCGGTATCGCCCTGGGCAGATAAAGAAATGATGGCATCTAAACTAAAACAGGACTATATCTATTCCCTGAAGCCGTCACCGACTGATCTAGCATCATCAAAGCTGGACCAGGATAAAGTGAGGCGTGAACTTCGGGAAACATTGCGGATATGCAGAGATAATTGTGTGGAAATTATTATGAAAGATAATCATACGCTGGGGAAGAATCCGGAGAATTTGAGTGAGTGGGTTCGGATTGTCAGAGAAGAGATACCGGTAGTGTAAAGGCAGGTTGTTGAAAGAAATAGAAGAATCCCGATCAGGTGATAGAGGCTTGGTCGGGATTCTTCTATGCGTAAAGTCGTACTGATACAGCATTATGTTAGAGAAGTGATTATGGATAAGGGGGCTTTCTGGAAACTTATTTCCAAGACACCCAGGTGATGCCGATCCAATTTTACTCTTTATCTTTCAGCATTGAAAAGTAATCGGACATCAGCCCCTCCGGATCGTTTAGATAACGGTAGGTTTCCGGAGCATTTAAAAAAGAAGTATATACAGGTACATTTTTCGAGATGCCCAGAGTAGGAGAGTCTGTGGGAACTACGATCCGTGGCTGGCAAGCGAAATCATAATGCGGATTTTTTTCAATGCGGTAACTTCCATCCGGATTTCTCAAGACATAGCAGCACATGCCGGCGCTGCTCTTAACCGATTCATAGGAATTATGACTATCGCAGGATACCAGGTTTACAAAGACCATGGTCTCAGATCCGATATTCACCGTACAGTGACCAAAATCAGGAGGAACCACAATGGATTCACCGGCATGAACTTCAGCCAGAATACTGTCTTGAACTACCATATTTCCATCTGTTGTTGTGTTATCGTTTACGCGCTGCATAACAAAAAGTGCGGTTCCTTTGATTACCTGATACAATTCCGGATAGCTTACCGTTTTTCCAGGAATCAGACAGTGGAAATGTCCAGCCGTTTTTTTGAATTCATTCCCTGCACACCCTTCCATAATCACCGTGCTGTCATAGCGCAGATTTGCATCTGAAAATCTTGCCCGCACGCTGTCATCCACAATGGCTTTGTAGAAGTCGTAATAGGGTTCCTCTTCTTTGAGGTAGGAATTATCAGCCAGCAGGCCAAACATACCCTTAGAATATTTACGGGAATAATCCTCGTAGTTTACATTTTTATCCTCTGCTTTCAGCTTCTGATCTTCTGTAGAAAAAACAATCGGCATACCGAACATCGTTAACTTTTTCATAATTATTTTCCTTTCTTGTTCTTGGGGGCTGTCTCTTCTTTTACCTTGCCGTCCACCATGATGTCAATATTATATCCTGCTTCGGAAAACATTCTGCGCACAGTTAACGTTGAATTAATTGTATTTTCCCCTAATCTTGATATTGTATTTCATATATGTTAGATTATTATATAACAGTACAAATTTTATTTCTATAAATAAAGTAAAATCAAATATGACGAACCTTGTCACACTATATTTTCCAGTAAAAGTGCTGGGCTGGAATCACAACATAAAAGCTTAGAGTGTGCTTCGGGTTGTAAGACTTTTTGAAGTTAGTATCTATTGTGTACGTGCATTTTTTATGACTTTTGAAATAATTTTACCTATACACAAAAAGTAAATCATAGTAAAATAGTAGTATATGAATCACATAAGGGGAGCGTAAATGTTAGAAGATAATATGTTTTTACTCAAACATGAAAATGATACAGTGGCATCTTTGGAGATTGATTTGCTGGACGGATCTATTCGAAAAGTCAAAATTGAAAATGGGGAGTTATTGCCCCCAGGTGGAAATCTTTCAACAGAAGATTTAAGGCGTTGGTGGATGCGCAGGGCAGTTCCTCAGCTTCGTGGAAATATAAAAAAAGTTCTGGAAGAATCCGGTGCTGTCAATACACATAGTTTGCTCCTCAAAAATCTGGGAATCAGTTTGTCAGATCATTACTGGGTATGTCCTGCAAATAAAAGTTTGTTATGGGAGCAGATAAATCCATATGAAAATGATTTTAGGGATACCATTGGCGAGATACAGTTCCGGCCATCAAGCCAATATGATTATCAAGGTTCCTCATTCGTGCCGGGAGCTTCGCTGCAAGGGGAGCTGGTGAAGAAATGGGTGATAGGTGAAGATGGGGAACGGTATTTAATAAAAGGAAATTATGGTCTGTCTTACCAACAAAGTATTAATGAAGTAATTGCAACAAGAATTCATGAAAAACAGAATATCATGCCATATACAACATACGATCTTATTAAAATAGATTTAGAAGAAGAACAGGCGCTCGGCTGCATATGCAAAAATTTTGCCGGTACAAACGTTGAATTTATACCAGCATATGATGTTGTTTCAAGCGTGAAGAAAAGAAATGATCTTTCGGAATATGAATCCTTTATAGCTATATGCGGAGCCAATGGGCTTCTTCAGGATTATGTTCGAAACTTTCTGGAATACCAGATACTCACTGATTTTATGATAACGAACACAGACAGGCATTTTAATAACTTCGGTGTTTTGCGTGATGTAAAGACATTAAAGTATATAGATATGGCACCAATTTTTGACAGTGGTAACAGTATGCTGTGGAACCGGCGCTTTCTGCCTGAAAAAGAGAATTTAAAATCAAGCCTTTTTTCGGTTTCCGTGACGTCTTTTAAAAATAGTGAAACAGAGCTTTTAAAATATATCAGGGATTTCAAAGCAGTGGATTTGTCGAAGGTACCGTCTGATCAATTCCTCATTGATCTCTTGAAAAAAGATGATGTAGAGTCGAAAAGAATATCTGGATTGCTGGAGTGGTATCACGCAAAGATTGATGTGATTCAACAGCTTCAGTTGGGAAAAGCACTGGAAGATGTGGCAGATAAAAGATATATTAAGAAGCCCAGAATTACGAGTTAATAGAAGATTAGCCAATATACTTTAATTTGAAAAAGTGTATTGGCTTTTTTGGGCTTGCGGTTCTCCATAAAAGAACCCCATATGTTAATACTAAACAAAGAGATAAGACAAATTTTGCATATTTCAGACAATTGTCATATCTCTTTGTTTGTGCTATGATTAATCCATAGAAAATAAAAACAAGAACAACGTTCTAAATTATAGAACGAAGGAGTGAGTGTATGGAAAACGAAGTAAAAGTGAAGAGCCTTCAAAAGGCAATAGAAGTATTAAATTGCTTCACCAGAAAACCCAATTTAGGTGTGACGGAAATCAGTGAACAGCTGGGTTTGTATAAAAGCAATGTTCATAATATACTGAATACATATAAAGCTATGGGATATTTAGAGCAGGACTCGGAGACCGGGAAATATCGCCTGGGAATTGGGATTTTTGATCTGAGCAGGGCACTGGGTGATCGATTTACCCTGACAAAGGTGGCAATGCCTTACATGCAGGAACTGGCGAATACTACCAATAAAAATGTTTATCTGGCAGTTCCCCGGGATGATGAGGTTCTGTATCTGGATGCAACCTATCCGGCAGATGCGACCTACCTGATGCGTTCCCTTTTGGGGGAAAGAGCGAAGATGTATTGTACCGGCTTAGGGAAAGCCATGTTATCCGGGATGTCTGGTGCGCAGATAGAGGAGTGTATACCTGCAGATTTGCAGCCATACACAGAAAATACGATTATCAACAGGGAACAATTACTGGAGGAGTTGCAGCTTACGAAAGTCCGGGGTTATGCGATTGATAATATGGAGCATGAATTTGGAATAAAATGTGTGGCACTTCCGATTTTTGACAGCCGGCGGCAGGTGGTGGCTGCCATTAGTGTCAGCGGGGCATCGGTGCATTTTACGGATGAAAAAATCGTTGAGATTGCAGAGCTGATTAAAAAATATGTGAAATTAATTGAAAGCAGAATTTAAGGTGAAAACTTAGGTACAAAGATATCTAAGTTTTCCTTAAAGAAATATAAGAGAACATCGTTCTTGATTATAGAACAGAAGGAGGAGAAGGGAATGGCAAAAGAATTTCCAGGAGGGGTCTGGCCGGTTATGCTGACACCTTTCACAGAAAAAAATGAAGTGGATTATGAAGCTTTAGAAATTCTGGTTGACTGGTACATAAGTAAAGGGGTTTCCGGTTTGTTCGCGGTATGTCAGTCCAGTGAAATGTTTCAACTTTCACTAAAAGAGCGGATAGCGGTAGCGAAAGCGGTAGTTAAAGCTTCTGATGGCAGAATTCCGGTTATTGCATCCGGTCATATTTCAGAATCTCTAAAGGATCAGGGAGCCGAAATTACGAGAATGGCTGAAACTGGCGTAGAAGCTGTTATTCTGATAACAAACAGGCTGGCAAAAAAAGATGAGGGAGATGATGTATGGCAGAAGAATTGTGAAGAGCTTCTGGAACGGATTCCCCCGGATATCCCATTGGGTTTTTATGAATGCCCATATCCTTACAAACGGATTTTGTCGGAAAAAAATATTCGCTGGTGCCTGGGAACTGAGCGCTTTTACTTTTTGAAAGATACCTGTTGTGATATTATGCAAATTGCAGAAAAGCTTTCCTGGCTGAAAGGAAGTAAATTAAAGCTTTATAATGCGAACACTTCTACTCTTTTGGAGTCTCTGAAGATCGGGGCAGCAGGTTATAGCGGTGTAATGGCTAATTTCCATCCGGAGCTTTACGTATGGCTATGTAAGCATTTTATGGAGAAGAAAGCGCAGGAATTGTCAGACCAGCTTTCCATGATGTCTCTCATAGAACGTCAGTATTATCCGGTAAACGCCAAATATTTTTTGGCAGATGAGGAGAATTTACCTATTTCAACAATCTGCCGGGTACAGGATGAGAGCGGTCTGACAGAAACTTTTAAAAAAGAAGTAGATATGCTTTCCCGTGTTTCGGAGGAACTGGTAGAAGCTTATGACGTTAGGAGGTAGCAGTATGGAAGGAAAAGCAGCAAAAAAAAGCCGGATAGGGGAAGAAAAACTCCTGGCTATTATTTTTCTCGCACCGGCAGTCATTTTAATTCTTGGTATGACAGTTCTGCCTATTATCATTGCCATCAATACAAGCCTGCACAATACAGAATATGCGCAAGTAAAGGAATTTGTAGGACTGAAATATTACATAGAAATACTGGGGTCAACCAAAGGATGGAACAGCATTTTTAATTCCATCACCTATGTATTGATGTCTCTGGTGCTGGTCATTCCGCTGGGAGTAGTAAGTGCGGTATTGCTTAACCGTAAAATGAAAGGGCGCACGGCCATCCGGACTCTCATTATAATTCCCTGGGTACTTTCCCAGACAGTAACAGCATTATTATTTAAATGGCTATTAAACAGCAATTATGGACCAATCAGTTATATTGTATATGCGCTTACGGGACAGAAAGTGGATTTCTTCAATTCTCCCATGGCGGCAAAGCTGACAGTTGTAATGGCAAATGTCTGGAACTCTTTTCCCATTGTACTGATCTTAATATTGGCTGCATTACAGTCTATATCCAAAGATGTTTATGAAGCGGCTGAGGTAGATGGTGCAACAAAGCTGCAGACCTTTTTTAAGATCACACTTCCTCTTTTAAAACCGACTATTCTGACTTCTGTAGTATTACAGAGTATGGAGTATTTTAACATGGTTACCTTAATTTATACCCTGACGTCAGGAGGACCTTTTGATGCTACGCAAACGGTCAGTGTTCTGGCATTTAAGGAAGGTTTTGATTACTGGCATCTGGGATATGGATCTGCAAGCAGTATCGTGATTCTTCTTTTAAATATGGCATTCAGTATTATCTACATGCGGATATTAAATAAAAAAGAGGATTAATACACTGACAAATACATTCCAGATTAATAGCATTCTGGTGATATGTCAAGAACTTTTTGAAAAAGATTTTGATATGTTTTCAG
>UQGG01000108.1 GCA_900540475.1 uncultured Robinsoniella sp.
AAAATTAGTAAAAAAATATAAATATATGTCAGAAAGAAATAAATATTTATATATTTTGGAACTGAATAAAATGTTTGGAAAAGATGCATCATTTGCAATTCAGTATCGTACAGAAATAATAATATTCAGTATAGTTTGTATTCTTATAATTATATTTTTAAGTAGAAGTAATTTAATCCTTGATGTACCATGAATCAATCCATTTTATTATGAATCCTCTGATCAGTCTTATAAAATCCCGCAAGCAGGAAAAATAAGCCTGCAACCAAACCTATGGTGATGGACAAATTCACGTCAAGTTTGAATAATAATGAAAAGATGCTAATTACAAGTTCTATAACAAAGGAACGTTTTCCAAGAGATATGAATATATCAGGTGCAATGCGTTGTGCATAATCCCAGTGTTCCTGAGTTTTGCGGGAGGCAGGCGTGTTGTACCCGTTGTGAGTGTTCATATCTGAAACGGGGTGCTTTTTCAAAATAGAAGCTGTGAGAATCATAACAAAGGGTATGATCAGATTTAAAATAAGTAAAGCATACATATAGACTTACCTCCGCTTTTTTATTTTTGGATAAAAGGAATTACGATTTCCGATTTTGCCTGTAAAAAAATTAAAGTATTTATGTGCTTTTGTTTACGAATTGCTTGTCTGCCTGGAGGGTAGCATTGAATTTAAAGCAGATATTGCGGATTCATTGACGCATTCAGAGATATTTTTCTATCCTGCTTTGTTCATATACGCGATTTCCCAGTAGTGTAATTGCCTGCTTTGGACAATGATTTATACAACGATAGCACATAGTACACTGATCTCCCGATTTGGCATTTCCATTTTCCATCACGATGTTTTTCAGGGGGCACAACTTTATACATTTACCGCATCCGATACATTTTTTGGAATCAATGGTTAGCCTGCCGGTATAGCGTTTTGTTTTATTGTAAAAGTACAGCCGTTGCCCTAACAGTCCGGTGAGATGACTGAAAGGGCCTAATCCCTCTTGCGGCGGTTTGCCCATCTGTAATTTTTGCACCGCTTTCTTTATTTTTTCTTCTGATTCTGTTACAAGCCGTCTGTTCTTTTCCAATGATGTTTTTAAAACTTTTTCATCACTGATACTGTCCGGCATTTTTAAGTGTAAACCGCCGGTTACCGTAGCGCCATAAGTTTTCAGCAGTCTTGCCAATACGCCGGAACCGTCTCCACTGAATATTCTCATGGTGGTCAGAATGAAAACTTTTTTGTCCTGCCATAACACCTGATTATGGATAATAAAATCGCGCAGAATTTTGGGTATGCTGCTGTACTGTGTGGCATAGCCAAATACAATCTCTGTTTCACGGCGGATTATTTCTGGCAGCCTGCTGTCTTCAATCGAATAGACGATTGCTTCAGGGTCATATTCTTTTACAAATTTTTCTACGCAATGTCTGGTATTGCCTGTGCCGCTAAAATAGATTCCGATCATAGTCAGATGTACCGCCTTTAATATACTCTTTGTGGTGCTTTATTTCTTTAAGTATAATGGAGAATAATACCTTCGTCAATAGTTAGGAGAAGAAGTTTTTCCTGAACAGGTCACTAAAAATATAGGTGAGTCCAGTCAATGGAAAAATAGCTTGTCATAGTATGTACCTCCATTAAAAAAGTGCAAAGCCCTTGATAATTAAGTAGACTTTACACTTGTATATGGTATTGTTAGGTTATGATGCCTTAAATGCTTTTTCCAGATTATCGACTCTCATTTCTAAATAGGCAACCTTTGCATTTGCTTCTATATTTTCTTTACGATGACGCATCTCATCAACTCGTCCATCAAAGAGAGCATCTATTTTCTTGTTTGTTTCAAGTTCTATGGTTAATTCAATCTTTTTCAAGCTTGTTTTTACTTCCGTCATATCATTTTGCAGATTAATAATCCCAGATTGAATTGATATCAATATCTCTTTAAGATTGTTATCCATTTTATCCACTCCTTATATGATTAACATATGTAATGATTTTACCATATATGCTGTGCAAAGTCTATTCAATTATCAAGGTGCGAAGAAGCACAGCACAAAAAGACAAGCGTGGCTGGAATACGGATGTTTATATTGCAAATATGATATGATTGCTTTATAGTAAATTTATATGAACATGCAGAGACAGAAAGTATCCGTAACGTCACAATGGGTAATGGGGATTGGCGGGTGATCTGTTTCTGAACGGATCGAAAGGATAAAAAATTATGAAAATACTGGTTGTTGAAGATGATTTCATTGTTCGGAAAGGCATTATTCTTTCCCTGGATTGGGAAAAAGAAGGATTTCAGATCTGCGGTGAGGCTGCTAACGGTATCAGCGGTTTTGAGTTAGTAAAAGAATTACAGCCGGATATTATTTTAACGGATATTCGTATGCCGAGAGAAGACGGGCTGTCCTTATCCAAGCGGATACGAAGTGCTTATCCTTGGATGAAAATCGTAATTCTAAGCGGTTATGATGACTTTTCTTATGCAAAACAGGCATTGCAGATTGGGGTTTTTGAATATCTTCTGAAACCGATTAATGCGGATGAGTTGCTGGAGACTGTGGTGAAATTAAAGAGGGAAATAGAAAAAGAAAAGGCGCGGGAGGAACGGGAAATTTTTCAGCAGACCTTTGTGGAGGAAAATTATGATTATGTACGCAGCAGGTTGTTGAATGCTTTGATTAGTGAAAAATTGACGGATCAGGCGAGAAAGGAAGAAGTGACGGGGCAGCTTCGTAAGCTGGGGCTTGGGTTCGCTGGTCCATGTTATCGCGTCTTGTTGATTTCGGTAGATGATTTTTTCCTTTTGACACAGCATTCTGTGGAGGAAAGGCGCTGTCTGGAAGAATCTATAGAAGAGTCCATCAGAACTATACTGGAACTGTCGCCTCAGGAGGCGGTTTTCCGGGACAATGGCACCCACTTTGTGGTGATTCTCATGGAGCAGGGACAGGAAGAAAAGGAATACAGAGAGGCTTTGAACAGGCTTTATCAGCAAATTAAGGATGAACTGGGGTTCTATATTACGGTGTCACTGGGAGAGTTAAAAGAGCGGATGGAAGAGATAAGGCAATCTTATAGAGAGGCATTGCGGGCGCTGCGGTGCAGACCTTATATGCCGGGAGAGTTTATGATTCAATACCGTGAAGGTATGGGGAAAGAGCGGAAAACTTATCTGAATATCCAGAAGAAAGAAAATGAACTGGTGCAGGCGATGCTTCAGTATGACGGTGACAGAATGCTGAACATTGTACAGAACATATTTGAAGAAGCCTATCAGAAACAAACGGAATTTGACAAGGTGAAAACAGCTTGTGTGCGTATCTGGATGATTGTGGCTTCTAATTTAGAAGAGATGTCCATCAATCCGATGGAAGTGACGGGTGAGAACCGGGACTGCTTAAGGGAGATGGAGGGCATGGGGAGTTTTTCTGCTTTAAAGCGGTACATCCTGAACTTATGCCGGGATACCGTACAGGTGTTAAATTCTACAGAAGGTGCGAAATACAATGTGATTATACAGAAATCGATGCAGTACATAGCAAAACATTATATGGAGGAAATCCGCATCAGCCAGATCGTGGCAGAGCTTTATATCACACCAAATCATTTCAGCCAGGTATTTAAATCCCAGACCGGAATGAACTTCAGTGACTATCTGAACCAGTACCGGATTGATATAGCGAAAGAATTTTTGAAGAATCTGGATTTAAAAATATATCAGGTTTCGGAAATGGCAGGCTACCAGAATTATAAATATTTTAACCAGGTATTTAAAAAGTATACCGGATATTCACCGAAGGAATATAGAAATCACATTGACTTGCGAGAGGATGGGAAAATAACTTGAAGAAGATAAAGTCCAGATTTGTAAGCCTGAATATTAAGGTGTTTTTACTTGCAATTGCCATGTCGATGATTCCAATGGCGATCATAGGAACGCTCTTATATCAAAAGGCGTTGGAAATAGTGAGGGAGAAGCAGGAGGCGGCATCTTTTTACATCCTCAATAATATTTCTGAAAATATTACATATGTGACGGATTATGCCCACAGCCTGTCTCTGTTTATTATCCAGAATCAGGATGTGCGGGCAACTCTGCTGGCGGAATCCATGACGGAACAGGAACGGGTGCGCCATCAGAACCAGGTTGCAAAAAGCCTGATGTTTTATACCGGGCAGAATCATTTTGTGAAATCCATTTTCATACAGGGTAAAAATGGCTTGATCTTAAGTGCCGGAGGGCTTACATCCTATGAACTGGGAGAAGAACAGGAGAAGCAGCTGGAGGCGATGAAAGGGAAAATTCTCTGGACGGGAACCGGAGAGAGGGATCAAAATGGAAATGTAGAATACCTGACGCTCATGAGAAGCATTCAGAATACCGAGAATTTGAAAGAAACGCTGGGAACCCAAGGGATTAATATTCCGATTTCAAAAACGGAGAAGCAGTTCCAGGAGTACATCGATACTTACCCCGGATATATTGCACTTGTTGATTCCCAGGGGGAAATATTACTAAATGCAGGGGAAACGGAGATGGTGGCATCTGATATCAAGGATGTACGCAGCGCAAAAAAGATGCCCTTTATCAACAGCGGAAAGAATACTTTAGTTTACGGGATTGACATATCAGATACCGGATGGACCTTGATGAGTGGTATTGATATTTCCAAATTGCTGGCTGAGAACCATAAGATCAGAAGTCTTTTGCTGGTGGGGATTGCAGTCAGTACGTTGCTGTGTTTCTGGATTACGTTTATTTTTGCCAGAAGTATTTTAAGGCCGCTGAGGCTGCTGACGAATAAGATTGTGGAAGTAAAAGAAGATAATTACAACGTTCAGCTGGAATTTGAGAGCAATGACGAAATCGGTATTTTGAGCAGGCAGTTTAATGCAATGACAAAACGAATGAATGAACTGGTCAACGAAGTATTGACGGGAAAAGTGCTTCAGACGGAAGCTGAGTTAAATGCACTGCAGGCACAGGTAGATCCTCATTTTCTATATAATAATCTGGACACGGCATATTGGATGAGCAGGCTGGAAAAAGCCGAGAAAACGGGAAAAGTGGTACTGGCTATTGCTGATTTGTATCGTCTGACCCTGAATTTTGGACACCGGCTAATCTCTGTGGAGACAGAAGTACGCTATACGGAGAATTATATCGTCATTCAGGAACTGCGGGTAACGGATCAGATTCAGTTCCATATAGATATCCAGGATGGAGTGAAAAAGTGGGCAACCATGAGGTTTGTGATACAGCCGCTGGTGGAAAATGCCATCCAGCATGGTGTGCTGCCCACCGGAAGAGAAGGCAATATCTATATCCGTATTTATCAGCAGGATGACCGGCTTTATTTTGAAGTGGAGGACGATGGTGAAACGGCGGATATGGATGACATGAAGAAGATGCTGGCAGATGTCAAGAGTGAAGAAAAGAAGGGCATGGCTATCCGCAGCATTGCACAGCGGATTAAACTGCAATTTGGAGAAAATTATGGGCTTTTCTTTGAGGAAGCTCCGTGTGGAGGGACGATAGCCAGGGTGATACAGCCGTTGGTGGAGTATGAGGAGTAGATGGAAATTTTTCGAAATGTGGCGAATTTTCAGTGAATAGAATAGTCAATAAAATAGTGAATGATTTTAGTTTAAATGTACCGTCAGCCGTTAAGCTGGCGGTATTTTTGTTATGCTCGTAATGGGCGCAATCTGAAAGATTATGTGAATTTATTATATGAAGTTTATGATTACTATAGATGCTGCATTACCTTTTCTGCCTTTTCCGATAAAGATCAACATCTTGTGATTACCGGATAAGGGGTCGTAATTTCGTTCTAATCTTATTTCGTTTCCTGTTTCTTTTTATATACGGAATATATGAATAAAAAGAAATACATGCCTAAAAACATATGAATCAATGTTGCAGAACCTGTACTTCCATTATATGTAACGATAAGGGTGTATAAATTAATTTCCTGTAATAGAGATATGATAAAAGCAGCCAGGAATCCCACTACTAAATATCTGGATTTTGATAAATACTGAAACCATAAAATACATAACAATAATCCTAATATAATCCCGCTTATGCTATCCGCTAAAAATCTTGGATAGGGATTATAGGTCATTTGGGCTATTTGATTCAATGTATTCAAAATAAACATTGGAATCAGCCAGGAAAATATAATTGGAAATAAAACTGTTATGATATTAAGGAATATATATTTTTTCTTCATAGACTCTACCTCCCAGGTCATTTACATATAAGAATAAGATATTAACAGCAGCTAATGATTGATTCGGCTCCTTATTTTAATATATAACAAAGTTTAACACTCTGGAATTTATCTGTCAATATTAATATTATTTTGAATTATACTGAAATTAATTAAGGGAGCTAATAGTAAATGCACTGCTAGTACTACAGCCAACGTTTTGTAATGTTCTATTAAATGCATTATATTGGGGTTTAGCTGAGTAAGGACGCTTTGTAAATGATAGGTAGTGTGCGGAAAGATGGGCGTGGGAAACTGGTATGGACTCCGTCAGCTGGCCGCAGAACTGGTATTTTCTAACCTTTCCGAAGCGCTTTTTGGCGGCACGCGGGCATTCGCTCCGAAATCCTGATGCATTTCGCAGCTCA
>UQGG01000109.1 GCA_900540475.1 uncultured Robinsoniella sp.
TCCGGGAAGTCACAGGCATTTTTTTTTTTTCCCCCGGCGCCTGCCAGTAAATCAACGGGAAGATTATTCGTTACACCGCCGTCAACCAGCTGAAAGGTTTCCAGTTTTCTGGGCTGAAAAATTGCCGGAACGGAGGAACTTGCCATCATGATTTCACAAAGTTTTCCGGAGTGTTTCCAAAGGACATGTTCCAATGGATAAGTCCAGGCAAAGTTGGTAAAGACGATGGTATCTCCACTTTCAATATCAACTGCAGGAATCACTGTCTTTATATTGATATCTGATAATGATTGATTGCGGGTGAGCTCACACAGATACTCGGCAAGTTTATTTCCCTTTAACAACCCTGTGAGGGTTACTGTTTTTTTGCATATCATTTGAGGTAATAGTTTCAGAATATTCTTATAGTCCGGATCCAGATAGGACAAACCGCGGCGGGAGAGATGTGTAACCACATTACACATTTCCGGGATACTCATTCCGGAGGCAAATAGTCCGGCGACAATACTTCCGGCGCTGGTTCCGGCAATGGATGATGGAAGAAGGTGTTCTTCATCCAGAGCTTTCAGCACGCCTACATGTGCCGCTCCTCTTGTGCCGCCTCCGGCCAATGCTAATCCATATTTCATGAAGCAACCTCCAAATACAAGGGTGTGGTATAATGTATGAGCGGGATGAGGAAAATATGACCGTGAGATATAGTGGCTTGAGCTCTTGGTGTGCCGTGATGGGAGTTTAGAAAGATGGATTAATATCAAATTTGGAAGAGGTTAGGTTAAGTTGAAATGTTAGATGAAGCTTAGAAAACAAGTTAAGATTAAAAGTTAGATGAAGCTTAGAAAACAAGTTAAGATTAAATGTTAGGTGAAGTTTAGAAGCAAGGTTGAGATTAAATGTCGTATGAAGATCAGAAGCTAGGTTAATATAAAATGTCGTATGAAGACCAGAAGCTAGGTTAATATTAAATGTCGTATGAAGACCAGAAGCTAGGTTAATATCAAATGCCGTATGAAGCTCAGAAGCCAGGTTAAGATTAAGTGTTGGATGAAGCTTAGCCAGGTTAAGATTAATGGTTAGATGAAGCTTAAAAGCCAGGTTGAGATTAAATGTTAGATGAAGTTCAGAAGCCAAGTTAACATTAAAAGTTGAATGAAGCTTAGAAGCTCGATTAAGATTAAAAGTTGAATAAAGCGCAGAAGCCCAGCTAAATTTAGATGTTTATAAAGCTTAGAATGCAGCATAAAGATAAGAAACAGAATAATACTGTCAGTTTGGAGGTATAAGGAAATGAGATTAAAGGTTCTGGTTGATAACAATACTTATATTGACCAATATTATAAAGGGGAGCCTGGGGTTTGTTATTATATTGAGGATGGAGATAAGCGCATTTTATTTGACACCGGGTATTCCGATGTCTTGATCACAAATGCCGGAGAGATGGGGATCAACCTGGATAAGCTGACGCATATTGTATTTTCTCACGGGCACAATGACCATACCAGAGGTTATAAATTTCTTGTACAGCAGTATTCGTTACCGGATGTTAAAATTCTTGCACATCCCGATTGTTTCAAACCCAAAAGAGAGGGGGCAGAGGATATCGGGGCGCCGTTCTCTAATGAGGAAATGAAAAAAAACGGCAGCCTGATGTTGTCAAAGACTCCTCTCCGGTTAAGTGATAATCTGACTTTCCTGGGAGAAATCCCCTCTCTCAATGACTTTGAGAAGAGGGCTGACATCGGTGAACAAAACAGCGGTGGTGTGTGGAATGCGGATAAAGTGATGGATGATTCTGCTCTTGTGTATCAGTCCGGGATGGGGCTGTTTATTATTACCGGGTGTTCCCACAGCGGTATCTGCAATATCATTGAGTATAGTAAACAGGTATGCAAGGATAACAGGATTCTGGGGGTACTGGGAGGATTTCACATATTTGATACGGATATGCGTTTCGAAAAAACTATGGAATACTTTATGGAAAATCAAGTGGAAAAAATTTATCCCTGTCACTGTGTTTCCTTTCATGCCAGGGCAAAAATGAATGAATTACTTGAGGTCTACGAGGTTGGGGTAGGTTTAGAATTATTATTATGAACTTAAAAGTTAGTTAAGACTTTACCGCAATCGCAATAGTTGTAAAAATTTGCAGCATTAGAATGGATTGGTGAGAATGATAAAAATAGTACCGAATGCTATTTCGATGCTTAGAATCATGCTATCACTTTGGATGATAGTTCTTCTGAAGGAGCCGGGAACAACATTTTGGATTCTGTATGTTATCTGCGGTTTCAGTGATTTGGCTGACGGATGGATTGCTAGGAGATACCGGGTGACCAGCAGATCAGGTGAAGTACTGGACAGTATCGGGGATGTAATGATGATTGGAACATCCGGATATTTGGTGCTTAAGTCTGTCATCATTCCGGGATGGCTATGGATATGTCTATTCATCATTGCCGGCATACGTATACTTAGCTTGATTGTGGGGTATATCAGATTTGGTACCTGGGCAACCATTCATACGTATGCAAACAAAGCAGCCGGTCTGGTATTGTTTATCGGGCTTCCGTTTTATGTTCACTGGGGATGGAATTCCGTTGTGATATTGATGTGTGTAGTGGCAGCGGTTTCTGCTATAGAAGAATTGGTTATTCAGTTGTCAGCAGATAAATTAAATCGAAATACGCCTGGAATATGGAGATAACCCTCATTCATTTTTTGGATGAGGGTTATCTTTTTAATTGTTGACAAAACATTGTTCTGTTGCTATAATGACCACAGAACAATGTTTTGTAGATGAGAAAGGAGGGCAATATGACCCGAATTGTAAAAGCGCCGGATGTAAGGCGGCAGGAACTGATAGGAATAGCCCTGAAACAATTTTTAGAAAATGGATATGAAAAGACGTCCATACGTTCAATTTTGAAAGAAGCGGATGGGGAAATAGGTATGTTTTATCACTATTTTGAATCCAAGAATGAGATATACGAAGCAGCTTTAGAACATTACAACGAAAAATACATTGCTAAAATGACGGAGATTATCAATGCTCCCGGTTTGGGTTTTCATGAGAAGCTGAATCAAATCTTTACCCTGCTGCCAGGCTCTCTCAGCGAATACAGTCTGATGCATAGCGAAAAAGTGAATCCCGATATTATGACTATATTGCATGGAAGAACATTGTTAAAAATGGTTCCCTTGTTTGAACAGTTGATTCGGGAAGGGTTAGATGCGCATATTATGAATGCACCTGTTCCCAACATTCAT
Source organism: uncultured Robinsoniella sp. (assembly GCA_900540475.1). Taxonomy (GTDB): domain Bacteria; phylum Bacillota; class Clostridia; order Lachnospirales; family Lachnospiraceae; genus Robinsoniella. Next base: position 3,268 of record UQGG01000109.1, read on the forward strand.
TTGCTGAGTCAATTTATACTTTTTGGTATAAGCTCAATTATACACGATAGTGAAGTGAATACCATGGAAGAAAAATACAGCAATATCAGAGCGCTTCTTTCTAAAATACTGGATGGGGATATGGGAGAAGCATGAAAGAACAAATATGAAAGTAAAATATGAAAGTAAAATATCGAAGAACAAATATAAAAGAACAGATATAAAAAAACAAATTGTAATTTAATAGGAGGAGGTAGTGTAATATGATGAATTTTCCGGTAGGATTTTATGATTTTCATAAAGATACAGCTTTTAATTTCCAACTGAACAGATTTTATTCATTCGGATGCCTGAGCTATGATACAATTGCAGAAATAAGTAAAGAGTTAACGGATTTTGACAGCTGGTTCCAGTCCTTTAGCAGCAGAGTCGAGACATTTCACAATAATGGGGATTTGGTCGCTTCGGCAACATGTCTGCGCGCGGCTTTGTTTTTCATGCTGGACGATCATGGTGACGTGAATAAACAGATGCAAAAAACACAGCTCTATGAGCAATGCATGAACGAATATCAGGCAGCTTATAAAGATGCCGGCCTGACATATGTCAATGTCCCTTTTGAATCCGGTTACTTTCCCGTTATATACAAGTGCCATACCAATGAAAGCAAAGGTGACATTGTCGTACACGGAGGATACGATTCTTTTATTCAGGAACTGATTCCACTTGTACAGTATATTTACTTCAATGGATACAATGTTTACATATTTGAGGGATTTGGCCAGGGTGAGGTTTTAAACAGATGCGGCTTGAAAATGAAACCGGAATGGGAGATCTGCACAAAAGTAATTTTGGATTATTTCCGGTTAAAGGAAGTGACTTTAATTGGAATATCTCTAGGCGGATATCTTGCGGCGCGTGCGGCTGCTTATGAGGATCGCATTAAGAGGGTGGTGCTGTACGATTTAATTTATGATTTTTACGGAGCGGTCTTAGTTAAAGCACCGGATGAGCTTAAGAATCTGATTAATCATTTAATGGATATTCCGGATAGCCCAAAGTGGAAAAGTATCGAAGCATTAATGCAAGCAAACCCGTTTTCCCTTTGGCTGTTTCAGCAAGGCCAGGAGGTGTTTGGCAATATCACAAACCTTTATGATTATTATAAATGCATTAAGAATTACAATACCATAGAAATATCGCCGTTGATACAGCAGGATGTATTGGTTCTCGCAGGCGAGGAAGACATCTATACCGCTTATTTTGAACAACAGAGGAAGGCTCTGACAAATGCAAAATCAGTGGTCGGCAGGATTTTCACGAAAGAAGAAAATGCATCACATCACTGTCAGGTTGGGAATCTGCAATTAGCTATGGATTATATTCTAACCTGGATAGCCTCCAATTCTTAATGCAAAGAAGCAAGGCGTAATGGACCTTGCTTCTTTGTTTATATAGATCACTGAGCCAACTGATCCAGCGACTTAAAGGTATAACCCATTTCTTCCCACTTGGTCAGGAGTTCATCCATAATATCAGCATTAGTTTTCGAGGTGCTGTGCAGGAGAACAACGGCTCCCGGATGGATTCTGCCAAGGAGCTTTTTAAAGGCCTCTTCCTTAGTGGGCTGTTTATCCTGGTACCAGTCAACATAAGCCAGGCTCCAGAAAAATGTTTTATATCCCAGTTCCTGGGCCATTTTTAAGTTGCTTTCACTGTATTTACCCTGTGGCGGACGGTAGAATTTTGTTAGCGGCTGACCAACGGTATCCTGATAGAGTTTCTCAAGATCCTGTATTTCCTTGGAAAAGGACTCCATGGTTGACATTTTTGACATATCAGGATGATGATAGGTATGATTTCCCACAGTGTGGCCATCTGCAACCATTCGTTTGACCAGATCAGGGCTGGTGGAAAGGAAGTTACCCACAATAAAAAAGGTTGCCGGAGCATTATGTTTTTTCAGGGCATCTAAAATTGCGGATGTATTCCCATTTTCATACCCTGCGTCAAATGTCAGATACAGTACCTTCTCGGTGGTATCTTCTGCATAGTATGTATCGTATTTTTTCAGCTCCTCAAATGTTGCGTTTGCCACAGGCGGCTTTCCCTCTTCCTGGAAGCTGAGCCCCCAGTTTCCTTCCGCTGAGGACTGAATGGAGGTGCTGACTGTGCTGTCTACAATTCTGGCGGCAAAATGACCAGCCAGAAATGCCGCCACAAATAGAAACGCGTATTTTGCCAGTTTTTTACAAAGTGCGTGATTAATCTTAAACTTAATCATATACATTCCCAAATTCATTTTGTTCTATATATATTGGAGAAACAACGGAATCATGACTGTTTTGATGAAATGGCTGCTTGCTGTGAAATGGTGAGGAAGTGCTTACGCTACGGACAGACGAAAAATCTGTAAGATCTGATCGGTTATAGTTGATTTATGGGCGCAGGTAAGATATGCTAAAATGAATAGTTCATATTTTATAACGTGTAAGGGAGAATGTGCATGAAAAATGAAATTAAAAATATAATACTGGATCTGGGGGCAGATGTCTGCGGGATTGCCGATCTGGAAAGATTCCATGAGGCACCCAGTGGTTTTCATCCGGCGGATATTTACAAGGACTGCAGATCTGTGATTGTAGCAGGAATTGCATTGCCAAAAGGTGTAATGGAAGTGGAACCAAGGCTGATCTATGGTCATTTTAATTATCAGTCTTCCGTACAGGTGGATAGGATGATGTTCCGGGCAGCGAAGGAAATAGAAAAGCGTTATGGAGGTATTGCAGTACCCATACCTGCGGACAGCCCCTATGAGTATTGGGATAAGGACCGGATGGAAGGAAGAGGACTGATCTCCATGAAACATGCCGCAGTCGCAGCAGGACTTGGAACGCTGGGAAAGAGCAGCCTGTTTTTAAATAAACAATATGGCACGCTTCTGACTCTGGGTGCCATCTTCACAAATATGGAACTGGAGGCAGATCCCCTGAGTGATCCGGTCTGTATAGAAGGCTGCAGTCTCTGTATCCGGAACTGTCCGGTACAGGCACTGGATGGAACGACTGCAGTTCAAAAAAAGTGCAGGCTGAATACATACGGAAAAACGGACAGAGGTTTTGATACGGTTGACTGCAATCAATGCAGGAAGGTCTGTCCCAGATGTTATGGTACCGGGAAATAACGTGCAAAGTTTATAGCATTCTGGTGATATGTCAAGAACTTTTTGAAAAAGATTTTGATATGTTTTCAG
>UQGG01000110.1 GCA_900540475.1 uncultured Robinsoniella sp.
ACGGGGATGCAAAACATTTGTTTTGTGCAACTTTTAATTTTAAAACACGCTCTAGAGCTCTTATAAAATTAATTTTTCTATCCTAATTATAGCACAATCCACCTTGAAGCAGGGATACTACTCCAAAGTGGATTTCTAAAAAATTATGCAAATTCTCTTGGATAATGCTGGCGTACCTGCTTATAGAAAAGCTGGTATACCTTAATATTCTGTACTGCAATCCAGCTGGCATAGGCTTCAAATCCGATTTTTCCAAACCGGCTGGAATCTATGGGTTCAGGGTCCGTCACTTCAATGATCAGCTGTCCGTCGATCCTTAAAAAGCAGTGCCCCTTTACACTCCCCGCCTGGATATGATATACCTTTCCCGGAGTGAATGGAAACAACGGGGTGCCAACATTTAAAAGGTACTCGGGAGACTTTTCGATACCCGCCTTTCCTTCCCACCATCCCTGAACACCGGCTACATAAGCGATGCCTCTTTCATTTTTTTCCCCATCCCAGCAGCCGTTCCACATAACATTAATATCATGGGTTGATGGTTCCAGAACCTTTGCAAAAAAATCCACCATCACATCTCCGAAAAAGTCCTGTCTGGAAATAATCATCCCCGGGCATTCCTCCGGATTCCTTCCTCTGATCCATCCATCCTGGTAATCCCACGCTCCTGTTTTCACCTCAAAATCACGATCCAGAACTTCCCCGGATACTTTTTCCTCATACAGCGGACATTCCGGATCAAACCACACCTCTTTATGCAATAACCTCATAATGATACCTCCTGTATATCACAGATCCTACCCGTGATACACTTTCTCCTTTCCCCAGCTACTCCACAACTTCAATGTCCAATAATCTGCAAACCGTTTTCACATCTTCAATCCAGTCTCCGTATACCATAATGATATGCTGTCCGGGTACCTTATCCAGGTATTCCTCTATGGGCATAGTCAGGGTTAAAAGTACAGCCGGAAAATTCGGTGTGGGTTCTTCCCAGCCAAGCTCGGTCCACTTGGGTGCCGATTTTGCAGTTCCTTTTGATAAAAACAGCTTAAACTCTCCCCGGGTCTGATAAAATCTGGCAAAGGTAACCTCTCCGGTGCGGACCTTAGATACATTGCTGATTCCCGTATTAATTTCTCCAAGATTTGCAGCTCGTATTTTTACGCCGTTCTCCGTAAATTCTTCCGGTATAAAACCGCATACTCCAACCAGCACTTCCTTTTCAAACACTTCATAATGTTCCATAAATGCCGCCGCATGTCCGGTGACTGCCGACAGCAAAATGCTGGTAACCAAACCGTAAGCATCACATTCGCAGATAACAGACAGATCTTTTCCAGCCAAAAGACTTTGTGCAAGGCAGGGGTTCAGTCCCAGATGATCTGTTGTTCCGTTCACACACTTAATGGAAATAGCGTCTAACTCACTTCCGTCTGCTTTACTCTTCATCGCATAATAAAGCCGGGCTGCTTTTTCCAATACCTGATCCGATATCTGATTTTCAAACTTCAGGCTGCTGCGGATATCCGTAACAATCTCTGCTGCCTGTTCACTGGTGCATTGTGCCATCCGGTTCATAATCTCGTATCCGGAATAGTCCTCGATATCTATTCCTAACTTTCTGAATAACGCCGTCTTGTCATAAGCGCAGGTATATAACCCCATGTCGGCATAGCCAATCAAACCGATTCTGGATTCCCGAACCTTCTTGGCACAGGATGCCAGTCGGATAAAATGAGCAGCTTCCTTTAAAGCAAAAGCACTGTCTGGTTTCTGTAGGATCACTTTTACGGTAAATCCAAACTCTTTGGCAACCGGAAGAAATCCGGTAATCCCTGCTGCTGCGGCAGGAGAATGAAGTTTTCCGGTCTTATCGGTAGTTCCCCCAATCCCCCATATCAAGAGAGGAATATGGGTGTAGTTTTTTAAAATGTGCATAACATATGGCGTGATATGCCAGGATACAAAATTTAAAATAAATAAATCCACCGGACTGCCTTCGATCAGTCGACTGCACTCCCCCGCATCCTTTTCGGACATCACCTTATAACATCCCACCAGGTTACACTCCATACCCGATACTGCTTCCTGCACTTTTTTAATCACATCTTCCAGATAATCCTGGGGATACATCGCTTCCCCCAGATGAAGCATAATCACATTTAATTGTCTCGTATTTTTCACTGTTTTTACCTCCCATTGGTATCCACCGAATCATGTCTTAAACCACTGCAAATTGCAACTTTGCTGTATGTTTGATTTCTGCTGACATTTCCGTGTGCTGTCTTTCATAAATTCATTTTAGGGCGGATTCCGGTAAAAAACAATGAAACACCTTGCCTCATAATTACAAAAAATTGACCGGTCACAATTTCGTTTCCCTGTTTTCCAGATAACGATTTGTATAACCGGTCAATATTCTGTAATCATGTCAATATCCTGTAAGACTGCATTTCATGTAAGGCCGCGATTTCCGATGACCTGCTTTTCAGTAAACATGCATTTCCTGTAAGACTGCATGATCCGAAAACCTGCTTTGTTTTAGAAAATGCATTGCCTTATAAGCCAGTATGTAAACACCCCTCCGCCTCAGATTCAAATACCGGTATAAGTGCCCGGTACAGCGCCTGATAGGTCCTATATTTCTCCTTATAGATCTCTTCTTGCTTAAAAAAGCATGGTCCGTCCGCATGTACTGCCCTCTTTACCCCCTCTTCCACCGAGGTGCAGATACCCACTGCTGCCGCTCCCAGAATGGCTGCACCCAGGGATGTGGTTTCCTTATTTTGCATAATGCGGATAGGCTTCCCGCATATTCCGGACTTTATTTCACACCAGAGGGGACTTGCCGCACCGCCGCCCATAGACCGAATTTCCTCTGCTTTTACCCCAGCCATCTCCAATGTATCCAAAATTTCTTTCAGCATATAGCCGATTCCTTCCAACACAGCTCTGGCTAAGTCTGCTTTTGTAGTCGCCAGTGTCATTCCATAGAAAACGCCTTTTGCCAGATCACAGGGGGATGGCAGTGGTTTTCCTGCAAAATGGGCGAGCAAAATCAAACCGTTACTTCCGGCAGGGGACTGCAGCGCCAGGTCATCGATCAAGTCATAGGCTGACTGTCCGGATAAATAAGCTTCTTTTTTTAATTCTTCAACCAGCGTATCCCGAAACCATTTCAATACAATTCCGGCTGTATTGCAAAATGGCATATACAAAAAGCCATGTCTGTAATCCTTATAAATCGTAATCCGCTGGGGATTTTCAAAATCCGGAGAAGCAGTGTATGCCCCCACAACCAGCGCCGTGCCCGTGGTTTCTGTCACCATTCCTTCTCTGATATTACCGGCTCCAACCGCTGAGGCGACCTGATCCATGGCGCCTGTGGTAACCAGCGTCTTTGTGGACAGTCCGGTTTCCTCTGCCGCTGAGACTGTAATATTCCCTGCCACTTCTCCACATCCACAGATTTGCGGCAGCTTATCTTCATCCAGTTTCGCCGCTTCTAACATCTCACCCCAATAACATTCATTCCGGATATCAAACCATCCGGCAGAGGATAAAAGCGACATCTCCGTAACTGCCTTACCTGTAAGCCGATAGATGAAATAATCCTCCAGCAATAAGAATTTTTCAGTCTTTTCATACACCTTAGGCTCATGTTTTGCCAGCCACATCAGCTTCGCCACCGGTGCTGCACCCGTTAATTCACCTGCTCCCGTATGGCGGTAAATCTCATCCTCTCCCAGCTGCTCCCGCAGGCAGCGTGCCTCCTCCTTCGCCCTGGAATCAATCCAGACAATTGCCGGATATAACGCCTGACCAGAAGAATCAATGGGAATCAGGGTCTCGCCCTGGGTGGTAAAGGTAACGGCTGCTATCTGTTCCATATTTATGCCGCCGCTTCTCATTTTTTTTACACTCATGCAAAAAGTCTCCCAATAAACCTGCGCCGGAAGTTCTGCAATTCCTGCTTCCGGCGTAAGCAGATCATATTCACTGGAATCAAAAAATACCACGTCAAACAGCTCATTATAAAGGGTACATTTCATCGCAGTTGTTCCAACATCAAAAGTCAATACATATTTCATATTCCGGCCTCCTTTTGTCTATTCTATCTTGATCTTATACCCCTATCTAAATTCTGTCAATATGTTTTGATTGTTTCTTTCATTTTTAGATTGTTTCCTTCATCAAAAAAGCGTCCTCCGGAACTTTCCGAAAAACGCTTTCCACTGTTTAGACTTTGCACTACTTAGGCTTTGCACTATTTATGCTTTACAGCCTGCTTAACCGATCAGGCAGAACTCCCAGCCCATTACTTCCGCCATCATCCGCAGGGCTGTCTCCCCGGCATAATAGACGATTGCACCATGATGCCCGCCACCGGCTTTGCTGTAAGCGGATAAAAATGCTGCAACCGGAATGTCCGGGCGGAACCATCCTCTCACCGTCTTTTCAAAATCAGGGGATGTTTCCGTCATTTCCACCATTTTTCCAGTTGCCATAATCAGCACAAACTTTCCTTCCGGCAATGGATTTAAATTAACAAAAGCCGCACTGCCTTCCTTCATGCAGCCGTAAAGTGCAGCCGGATTCCCAGCCGATGTATAAGGAAAGTCCAGTTCCGTAAGCAGGGGTTTTCCGGCACTGACACGCAAGTTAAATTCTCCCATGTGACTTAAAAATACAGTATTTCCTTTCCAGTCCGGACAGAACATTTCCGCAAATGTTGTCTCTTCATATCCACTCATCAGCGCAGCGGTGAAAGAAGCTGTCAAAACATCCCCTTCGCCGGCATAACCGATTCCGGACTCCATCGCTTTGCAGGTCTCCATAAACGGCATCCTGGGCAAAGCAGGATTCTCATCTGTTGCCATAAAGTTCACGGTAAAAGCATCCAGTTTATTTTTCCCGATCCACTTTCTCACAGCCAGATTTACCCTGGCTGATTCCGCATATACTTCGTAAATAAGATCTCTGCAGGCAAACCGCTTACAGTCATTATCCCACTCCTCTTTTATTTCTGCGTCTGTGACGCTTCCCAGCAGATTTAGACTTTCGTTAAAATCGTAGTCGATAACAGATATCCCGGTGCTTTCCTGCAGCACTTGATCCGGGAGCCTGAAATCTCCCATTCCTGCAAAAGGTTCGCCGACACGTCCAACCCGGCACTGCTTCATCCGGGCAGCCATCATTGCCCCTTTTGCCGCCTGGGCTACGTTACGAATCACGTCTGACTCCAGATAGTGTCCGGCAAATACCTCATAAGGCACCTTATTTCTTCTTAACAGGCTGCACATATCCTGCACTCCGTGAATTCCGTGGTTCTGCATGATTCTGCCTGCTCCTGAGATCCCGTCAAAGGAATAATCCGGTGTAGTATCCAACACCAGAATCGGCAGTGTGGTACTTTTAAGCACCTGCTCTGATTCCAGAGATGGGGAATACGCCAGATGCAGTGTAATCACCGCATCTGCCCCCAGCTCTTCAAATTCCGTAATGGCTGCCTGAAATTCCTCCTCCTGCCTGCAGATATCGTGGCGGATCAGTTCCAGTCCGGCATGTTCCAATTCCCGTGCAACCTGCTCCTGGAACCACTCCACATCCTTTCTGAGCCAGGCTTGTGTGTCATCATAGAGTTTTACATACAGACACAATAATCCTGCTTTTGGTTGTCTCATATTATCATCCTCCTGAGCGTGCCTTACATACTTGTATTCCGGCACGCTTCTGCCCGTTTATTTATCGTAAGTATACTTTTCTTTGAACTGGTCTACATTATCTTTCGTGATGATAATGGAACCGGAATCTACAACAGGTGGAAGCGGATTAATTCCTGCATCCAGATAATTCTGTGTTACTTTCAGATTGCCGTTTACATAATCATGAAGCCATTTCACAGCAATGTAACCTTCCACGTATGAATTCTGGGCAAAGGATGCCGCTACTTCTCCGCTTTCAATTAATTCCAGTGTAGCACTGTCCCTGTCTCTGCCCACAATCTTAATTCCATCGATACCAGCTTCCCTGACTGCAGTAGCTGCTCCTACTGCGGAGGGTGCCTGCATACCGATAATTCCCACTACATCAGGATTTGCCTGAAGTGCCGCACCTACAGCCGTGGCTGGCGTAGTCTCGTCTGCCCTATCATCCACCTCCCCCCGTAATCT
>UQGG01000111.1 GCA_900540475.1 uncultured Robinsoniella sp.
CAAAAATGAATAAGTCTGTAAGCTGTTTTTCTTGCTTACAAACCTATTATACGAGGAGGGATACCATGAATAAACGCCAAAGAAAAAAGAAACTTCAAAAGTCATATGATAAAAGATTTTCTTCCCATATCCGGGATATTTTGATTACGATCGCAGACGAATACGAAAAATCATTGAATAATGGGGAATATCCCAATCTTACCGATGAACTCAGTAAAAACTTATATAACAAAATCTTATTAAGAATTGACGAACAAAAAATAACTGAATAAGACAAGTGACGTTCATCTTCACTTGTCCAGTTATTCAGAACTTTGCTGGCTATCGCGGGTTCAATCACAGCAGCCATTTACATCTTGAAAAACGGTTCGGCAATTTTCAGCCATTCATCCGGTAAATAAATGGATAAATATCCATGATTGTATCCTTTTGCTTCGTATATCCTGCAGGAAGGTACATATGATTGAAACATCTTCGCAGAGTTTTTGACGCATTTCATCTCTTTTTCTCCATACCAGTACATCACTTCCGCTTTTGTCTTGCGGACACTCTCCTTCAACGTATACTGCATCATATAAGTACGGTACATTGTATAAAGTGTTTCTTTTCTGATATGAGGCATGTCCTGCATATAGTAATGAACAAGTTCTTCCGGATACATCATTTTTTTCGGCAGCAGCTTCGGCATCATCGCTACCTGCATGCGGCAGGCTTTTTCACTGAATAAAAGTCCTCCAAAAAAGCGAATAGATCCCATACAGCAACGCGCCATAACAGGCTTTGGATAACAGATGCTTCCATCGATAATCGCTTTTTTAGTCAAATCTGGCTTTCGGGACAACAGCTCCATAACAATCTGGCCGCCAAGCGATACACCACACAGGGCAAACAGTTGACCATTGCATTTTTCATCGATATAAGCCATCATCTTGTCCGCTGTATCTTCCGTGGATATGTATTTTTCAGCATATTCCTCTCCATGACCGTCCATTGTGGGAAGGATCACATGGTATCGATCTGATAAAATACGTGCCTGACGCAAATAATTCCACCAGGAATTTCCACCGCCGTGTATCATCATGATATGCGGGCTGTTCTGATCTCCAAATTCATGAAATTTCATGTAATATTCTCCTTTTAGACATTCTGTTTATCGTCTTATCTATTATTTATCTACTATTTATCTACCATGATAGCTTTCGTTTTATTATTCTTATTATCATTCTTAATTGTTATTTTTATTATCATTCCTAATATCACCTGTAGTATCACTCTTTTTATTGTTCTTAGTTTTACCTTCTATGGGCGGCGCAGAAATAATGGAAAGTTTTCGCAGAGGCCGGTCGGCTTCCGTGCTTGTTTCTATGTACGGTTTTAACAGATTTCCAATATCCCGCACCAGATGCTTGTACTCATCATCGGTTATATGAAGCAGACCTGTTGTAAACCAAACCTGGTCTCTCTTACAATCCGGGTCATCCCCGCTTAAATACTCATTCATTTCCTGCATTAACTCCATATGAAATGCGGTAGAAAGTGCAACAGACGTCTCTCCTTCCATTTGCGCATCGTCTTCATTCATGGCATAAACCTTTTCCAGGGTACCCCTCACTTTATTTTCCTGCACCACAGTAATAATTTTATTATCTTCCAGAATCTTAACATGATGATACACTGTTGCACGGGGTATTTCCTTCAGATATTCAACTATATCCGATGTCCGGACACTGCCATGCAGGCGAATGTACTGCATGATACGAAGCCTTGCCGGATTAAGAATTAACTTTGCTATATCCATTTATTCATCTCCTTTTGTCTATAAATTTATTATAGTCTAATTTTTTAGACAAGTCAACCATGAAAATTAAAAACCCCCTCACACAGGTAAGGGGGCGTAAAACTCTATCTTTTATCATTCATCATTCATTTGTGCTGCAGCATTGGCACCACGCAACAAAGCTTTTACATTTTCTACCGGAGTTCCAATTTCCAGATAATCCGAGCAGGCAAATATATAATTACCACCTTTTTTACCTATCATCATCTGATCATATGCTGCTTTTTCAATTTCTTGCAAAGTTGCATTCTTTAGGAACCGGACCTGATCAAAATTACCGGACAAAATCAGATCACTTCCAAAGTATTCCTTAGCTTCTGCCAGAACATTGTCTCCTTGGGGAACCGGAGAAACTGTTTCCCAAACTGTTATTCCAAGTTTCTTATAGGAGGGATACAGCACTTTTGCATTTCCACAGTTATGATAAATCGTAGGCTTCTTTGCCTGAAAGAAAGGTTCGAGAGCACGGCACTCATAAGGTAATACATATTGTTCAAAGAACTCATTCCCCATGATTGCTCCATTTGCAATATTTCCCTGAATGCCCACAGCATCAAATAAGCTTTTTGCAAAAATTTTATTATCTTCTACAATCAAATCGGTAAAGAAATTCATATAGGATTCATAGTATTCTTCGTCTGACAGTGCATCACACAGCATATCCTGTATATCGATATAGGTAGCCGCCATGTTAAAGACACCTCCCATCCCCCAGGGGCAGTTAATTCCCAGATCACCAATGACGCTCTTTGCCTCTTCTCCACACCTCAGTATATACTCATCGTCCTGTTGTTCTCTTGAAGGACAGTATTTCCGGAATATCGCAAAATCTTCTTCGCTTTTAATCATATATTCCGTGGTACTAAAGTGGATTCCAGACAGAATTTTTTCATTATACTCTGCTGCCTCTACCTGTCTGAGTTCTCCCTCCGGCGTGCAGATCATAGTTGTCCTGACATAGTTATTACCGATCTTGCCTTCTGTAACATCCACTTTCCAATCCGGAAAACTGCGCTGTAAGAAATACGGCACCGCATTAACATACTGTCTGGTGATTAAGTCAAAACCCAGTTCCCTGCACAAGTCCACTGCATCATACAGCCTGCTGGTGTCCTTTTTATCAAAATAATAAGATAAATATTCTTCCTGTACAAAAGGGCTTACCGGGATACGGTCCGGTTTACCTCCCTGTAATACGCATAATAATCTTTCTCTTGCATTCATCATCTTAGTTCTCCTTTTCTGCAGCATGTTCTTTTCTTCTAACTCTTTTCTTTGCATTTTCTTCCTGAACGGCCAGCATCATTTTACCATCCAGAGGATAAAGTTTCATTGACAGTAACGAAACAATGTGGCAGACAGCCGGTATTCCAAACATACAGAGCATAAGTGCAAAATACAGACTGCCGGATGCTTCCACATTTGGCTCTATTACCTTGTTCCCATATCCCGCAATCGCCAGTGCAATTCCAAGTACAAAAGTACTTAGCGAAGAAACAAATTTATCCGCAAAGGAAAATACTGCCCCCACCATTCCTGGGATATAGCGTTCCGTAAGATACAGTTCATAGTCGGTGCAGTCCGCAATCATCGGATTAGACAAGTATACGGATACTGTGGAGCAGGCACGCTCTAATACGATGCAAACCAATAGCAGGATACTGTAATTTACCGATGGGCGGAGCAGGAAAATGCCGGCTATGCAGATGAGGCTTCCTATATTGGAAATTACATATACTTTCTTCATCCCTTTTTTTCTCGCGATCATTGGTCCAAGCGTGGTTGCCAGTATGGTAGGAATCATCGCCACCATCGCAACTGTTCCCTGAAGAGAGCTGTTGGCAAGGATATTTGCGTAAAAATAAACTACCGTTGAATTGTAGATCATCCACCCTATTTTCTCTGTGTTAGCAGAAAGCATCAGATAGCGCAGCCCCTTGTTTTCCTTAACAATAAAAATTGCTTCTTTCAGACTTAATTTTGTAATCGTGCCATCGCCCAGACCGAAGAATTCCGTTCTGTCTTTTGCCCAAATGCCAATGATTGCAAGTATGGTAAATAGAATCTGGATTCCAATTGCAATCAAAACTACGCTTCTCCAAAGTTCCGGATTAAGGAGTCCCCCCTCAAAACGCGGTGCCAGAACAGTGGTCAAAAAAAGACTGAGTCCGGCATTTACTGCTGATGAGGCAATTCCATCAAAAATCGTGAATAACGGACGTTGCTTTGGGTCACTGGTAAGGGCTGTCTGCCCCCCTTTTGTCACACAGGTCTGGCAGGTATAGCCTAAGACATAGATTGCATAAAAAAATATGATATATGCCAGTTTTCCAGCCATTGATAAGGATTGTGGACAGAAGAAAATGAATAACATAGATACATTCATTAATAGTGACCCGAAGACCATGAATGGTCTGTATTTTCCAAATCTACCATCCAGCCGGTCTATCATGGCTCCCACAATGGGATCTGTTATCGCATCAAAAACCCGCATTCCTGTTGCAATAGCTCCTACCAGCACTGCGACCATTCCCAGCACATTCTGAGTAAATACCATGAAAAATGACATCATTGCCAGATTCGTATTGGATGCCGTATTATTAAATGAAAAAAATGCTACCTGCCATGTTTTAGCTCGATTCAATATCTCTTTCTCTTTCATTGTCAATTCCCTTTCACCTCGCTTCAGGCACTATGGTATGACAAACCATGCCGAAACGGTATCTTTTGCTGATTCTAATAAAATCTAATCAAAATCTAATTTCTTCCTCAATAGGTTCCTGGCAGAATCTGCTCATGTCACGATTTTCCATAATTAGAACGCTGCTGCCAGGAAACAGCCCTATTACATGACGTTCTCCAGCATTTACCACATATAACCTGCCTTTTTCCATTATACAACACTCCGGTATTTTTCCACTGTTTTTCGTTACAAGAACTGCTCTGCCTTCTAATAGGGCAAATGCCTCTTCACTGTCCACATGTATCCCCCAGTTTTTTAATGCACTTATACCATTTACAGATTCCTCATAGGCATGCAGCGCTACACGCCAGTTTTCACTGTTATGGAGTACTGAAAAACCGAAACTCTCCTTGAAACTATGTGCCGTCATACTCTCTCTCCTTTCTAAAACGTTATTCGTATACGTTTTACTAAAACGTTTTATCTTAACTCAGATTCTACATTCCCTTTTTCAGAAAGTCAATAGTTTATCTTTGTATAACCCTCTTTTCTCTGTTTATCACAAATTTTACAAATTATTTTCCTGTGTTTTTCCTTCTTTTTTGTATATATTGCTCAATTGTATATATTAGACGATGTCTTTCAATGATTCATAAAATTGATATTCGTTTAGAACTCCGATTCATTTTCTTATTCCTGATATTCTCTACCCTGTAAGACAGATTTTAACTCAGCCGGAAGCTGCCAAATGAAACAGCATATACATGCTTTTGCCTTGTTATATAGCGCATAATTTCAGATTACAAATATACTACGAAAAATTCAATTTTTTCTTAGCAAAAATATAGTGAGTACATGCGGTTATAAAATACTAAATTGGGGTTTAGCTGATTAAGGACGCTTTGTAGATGGAGGTAGTGTACGGAAAGAGAAGGGGGCGGATCAGGAGAGGTGTTTGGAATGCTTAACGCAGAACTGGCATTTTCTAACCTTCCCGAAGCGCTTTTTGGCGGCACGCGGGCATTCGCTCCGAAATCCTGATGCATTTCGCAGCTCACTGCCCGCTTA
>UQGG01000112.1 GCA_900540475.1 uncultured Robinsoniella sp.
CCAGCCGCTACGCCGGCAGAATGCCACCCAGGCTTCGGTCCGGAAAAACTGGTAGACGGTGACGATGCATTGGCGTCCAGATTAGCTACCAAAAGGGGTGTTGAAGAGGTAGCGGTAGAATTTATATTAGCTGGAGAAAGAACCTTTAATACTTTGGTGATCAAGGAAGGACTAGGACCTATTGCAGGGGAGACGCTGGTGGAGCAAATTAAAGGATATGAGGTGCAGGTATTCAACAATGGAGCCTATGAAACTATCTTATCTGCAGCGGATCAGGCAGCGGGAATCGTTGGGGGGAAATTAACCATAGACCTGGGACAGGATGTGACGGCGTCTAAGATCAGGGTAATCTTCAAGGTAAACCCCACTGCAGGCATCAACGTAAAAGAAGCAGAATTATACAGGCTTCAGAAGCCTCAGCAATATGTCAATGAAACCGCCAGAGACGTAGTCAATTATCTGGGAATTCCAAACCGGCTTGAATTGACGGATACGAATCTTCCTATAAGCGAAATGCCAGGCGCCTACAGCACGCGCATCATCTCCTCCAGCGATCCGGGCATTATTGCAATGAATGGAACGATTGTCAGGGATGATCTGGATCAGACCGTAACCGTATGGATGGAAGTAACAAAGAGAAAAGGAACAAACACGATTCTGGAAAAAGCTGTGAGGCCATATACGGTGGTCGTTGCAGGTCTGCAGATACCTGCAGTTACCTGCCAGGTGACGTTCCATGCAAACGGAGGAATACCTGTAAATCCTGCTGTCAAAGAGGTAGAGGCAGGAGAAGCAATAGGAAGTCTGCCGGAAACCACAAGAGAAGGCTGGAAGTTCCTGGGCTGGTTTACCGCCCAGACCGGAGGAATAAAAGTAACAGAAGAAATGGTAGTAAACAGCAGTATGGATCTGTATGCCCAGTGGCGAGCAATCCCGGCAGTAGAAATCTATGCAGTGACCTTCCATGCGAACGGAGGCACTGCCGCAAATCCAGCAAACAAAAAGGTAGAGTCAGGCAAAGCGATAGGAAGCCTGCCGGCAACCACAAGAGAAGGCTGGGAGTTCCTGGGCTGGTTTACCGCCCAAACCGGAGGAACAAAGGTAACAGAAACTACGGTAATAAACAGCAATATGACGCTGTATGCCCAGTGGAAAAAAGTCACGGAGGTGCAGCCACAGCCAGAAGTATCCTTTACAAAGAAGGAATATTCCTTATATGCTACACAGTCGGCAAAAACCGCTGTAAATATTAATGCAGCGGCAGGCGTTGTCACAGGATACAAGTCAAGTAATACAAAGGTGGCAGTTGTTACTTCGGCAGGAGTCATCAAAGGAATCAAGAAGGGAACGGCAACCATTACCGTATCCACATCTGGAAAAGGAACGGCTTCTGTGAAGGTAAAGGTAGAAACGCCAAAAGTCTCAATGACAGCGAAAAAAGCTAAGCTCCAAACGGGAAAATCAACAAAAGCAATTACTGTAAACAGAAAGATCAAAACGGACAAAATTGTTAAATTTACTTCCAGCAAAAAGAAAATAGCCAGTGTCAATAAGAAAGGACTAATCAAAGGTAAGAAAGCCGGGAAGACGACTATTACTGTTTTCATGAAGAGCGGAGCAAAGGCCAGCTGCGTACTGACCGTTCAAAAGGCTCCGGTAAAGACAACCAGGATCAAGGTGCCGAAAAAGATTACTTTAAAAGTAAAAGAGAAGCAGAAGATAAAAGTGGTTAGAAAGCCGGTTACATTTGCCGATAAAATTGATTATCGTTCTTCAAACAGCAAAATTGCAAAGGTTAGTAAAAAAGGTGTTATTTCTGCAAAGAAAGAGGGAAGCTGCAATATAACCGTAACTTGCAATAAAATAACGAAAAAAATAAGGGTTATTATTGTTAAACCGAAATAAACCAGGTTTATAGCAGCTTGCCGGATGGAACAGAAAGATATCTGCGGGAACAAGTGGATTCTGTTATTTTAAACGGTAATCCTTCGGACTGACTCCATATTTTTCTTTAAAGACCCGGTTAAAGGTCCGCTGGCTTTCAAATCCGGCATCCGACCATATCCGTGTAAAAGTGTCATTTGTGGAACGGGTAAGATACTGGGCGTAATCCAGTCGGATATTATTTAAATATTCGTGAAAGCCCATCTTAAGCTTTTTGGAAAACACATGGGACAAATAATATTTGCTCACATTCAGCTCTTTTGCCAGGGTATCCAAAGACATAGGTTCTTGAAAATGCAGTGAGATATACTGAACCAGCCGGTAAGTCAGATCCGTATTATCGGGACGGGCATTCTTTTGTAAAGTTAATAATGGCAGTACATGAGCCAGGATGACCTGAATCCAGGCTCCCTGCAGAAAACCGGAGGCATCTTCATTTGAAGATGCCTCTAATCTGTCTAAGGCATATAAGATATCGCTGTGTACCTGATGGGATTTCAGATAGGGATTCGTAGGATGGCTTCTCTTTAACTGGTTGAGAAATGGACCAAACATGTTCTCATCAAAGATAAAAAGAATGGCAGTACTTATTTTAGACGTTTCCGTAAGGTATGCATGGACGGTTTCCGGAAAGACAATTGCTAATTCTCCTTCGGACATTTCCAGGGTAACATCCTGAATGGTCACCTGTATTCTGCCGCTTATTACAAAAATAATTTCTACTGCATCGTGGAGATGAGCTGGGAAATTAAGATTCTGGATTTGATTAATATGTGGTTTTTCAAATTTTTTTTCATAGAATGGATTCATATCTCACCTCGTATTCGAGTACGCCCAGACGGAAATTACAGTCACAGTGCAGAATATGTTCAGTCTGCACACTAACACCTGAAAAGAGAGCAATTTTTGGCTACAAAGTAATGTAATATGACAATCATTATAAATGGAATACTGCTATAATGCAATTAAATTTGAAGGTAAAAAACAGAGAGGAGATTTAAAATGGAAACAAATAAAAAAGTACTTATTTTTCAGGGCGGCTGGGACGGACATGAGCCGGATAAGGTAGCACAGCGGTTTGGCAATATATTAGAAAAACATGGGTATACATGCACTATTTCGGATACCCAGGAGGTTTTGGCAGATCTGGATATGCTAATGGGGCTGGATTTGATTATTCCCTGCTGGACCATGGGCGAGATCAAACCGGAATACCGGGAAAATATTGTGAAAGCAGTGGGTGCCGGAGTGGGGCTTGCAGGATGCCATGGCGGCATGTGCGATGCATTCCGCAATGATGTGGAATGGCAATTTATGACTGGGGGTCAGTGGGTCAGCCACCCAGGCGGCGATGGTGTTGATTATGAGGTAAATATTAAATTTGGTTCCAGCCCCATTGTAGAGGGACTGTCCGATTTCCATGTCTGCAGTGAGCAGTATTATCTTCATGTAGATCCGGCTGTAGAGGTACTTGCTACAACCCGTTTCCCGGTTGTGAATTATTATCACAGCTCTAATAAATGTGTGGATATGCCGGTTGTCTGGACGAAATTCTGGGGAAATGGAAGAGTATTTTACAATTCCCTGGGACATCATGATGATGTATTTGAAAAATACCCTACCTCACAGGTATTGATGGAACGGGGGCTTCTCTGGGCGGCAGAGGGTAAGCAATATGCTTTGGAGCATGAGCTGACCACAGAGCGGTTTGAAAACACCGCAAAAATGTTTTAGGAGGAAAAGTCATGGAGAAAGTAAAAGTAGGAATTTTAGGGCTGGGTGCCATCAGCGGAATCTATTTAAAAAATCTAAGCAGTGTATTCCGAAATGTGGAAATCTCGGGAATTTATGATCTAATTGAAGAAAAAGCAGAAAAAGTACAGGAAGAGTACCATATTCCAAAGGTATATAAAAGCATGGAGGAAATGCTGGACGACCCGGAAATCGAAATCGTGCTCAATCTAACCAGACCTCTGGAGCATTATCAGGTTACAAAAGCAGCTTTACTGGCGGGGAAACATGTATATAGTGAAAAACCGCTGGCTACTACAGTTGAGGAAGGCAGGGAGCTGGTATTTCTGGCAAAGGAAAGAAATTTACTCCTTGGCGGAGCGCCGGATACATTTATGGGTGCCGGAATACAGACCTGCAAAAAGATAATAGATTCCGGATTTATCGGAAGACCCATAGGTGCTGCGGCATTTATGATCTGTCACGGACATGAGAGCTGGCATCCGGCTCCGGAATTCTACTATAAAAATGGAGGAGGACCCATGATGGATATGGGACCCTATTACCTCACGGCGCTGGTAAATCTTATGGGCAGTGTCAAAGGACTGACCGGGGTGGCAAAGAAAAATTTTGAACAACGATTAATTACCAGTGAGCCATTATATGGAAAGATCATTGATGTAGAAGTTCCGACTCATTACAATGGAATTCTTGATTTTGAAAGTGGTGCCACAGCGACGATTACCACCACCTTTGACGTACATTATACGCAGCAGGCAAGATTTGAGATTTACGGAACAGAAGGTACATTAATCGTACCCGATCCAAATACCTTCGGCGGTCCGGTCAAACTATTGAGCGGAAAAGAGAGTGAATATAAGGAAATGCCGCTTTTATTTGACTACAGTGAGAACAGCAGGGGACTGGGATTGTCCAATATGGCAGATGCACTGAGGGGACTAGGTGAGTTCAGGGCAAATGGTGATCAGATGCTCCATGTATTAGAGATTATGTCTGGTTTTGAGAAAAGCAGCAATGCCGGCAGATATATAGAACTGGCAACAAGATTATAAGAAATATAGTGCCGCCCGGCGCAAATACGCCACTATATATCGACGTATTTACACCGGGCGGCACTAGTGTGAACAAAACAGGGATTAGTACCTCAATGTACGCTTTATATGTGTTCTATTAAATGCATTATATTTGGGTTTTGCTGAGTAAGGACGCTTTGTAGATGTAGGTTGTGTACGGAAAGATGTGCGTGGGAAACTGGTATGGACTCCGTCAGCTGGCCGCAGAACTGGTATTTTCTAACCTTTCCGAAGCGCTTTTTGGCGGCACGCGGGCATTCACCGAGAAATCCTGATGCATTTCTCGGTTCAGT
>UQGG01000113.1 GCA_900540475.1 uncultured Robinsoniella sp.
ACAAATGTTGGGGGGGGGGGGGCCTGTTTTAGCCTCTGTTTTTGTTTCTGCAGCTTCCGTACCTGTTGTTTTTTGATCTGTCCCACACCCTGCCATCATACTTGCAGCCATTGTTAACCCCATAAGTAATGCAATTGCCTTTTTCATTAGTATTCCTCCTTCTCCATTCTTGAAAAGTTTTTTCTTCGTCATCTTGACGAAAGAATGTGTGTTTGACATCTTCATTTTAATGTTATTGCACATAATAGTCAATATTTTCATTTAAATATTTAATCAATTTCATTTAAACGTTTCACTATCCTTTACAAAAATTCCCATGTATGCTATTTTTATAGTTATACCAGTAGTCTAAACAGTTTGGTAAACAGACTTATTGGGGATTCAAGTACGGCATTGCGTAAATAACTGTGAAAAGAGTACCTGATATCTGCGTCAGGTGTGCGTCTGCGAAGGGACGGCGTACCAGCTTTATGGTCTACCGGGACCGCATGATTTACTAAGATGTAATAGGAGGTTTACAGATATGGCTACCATTAAAGATGTTGCGAAGCTTGCGGGTGTTTCTATTGCCACTGTGTCAAATTATCTGAATAACACCAAGCCTGTCAGCAAGGCTGTCAGCGCTAAAATAAAAGAAGCCGTGGAGATTTTACAATATTCCCAGAATCTGCCCGCCAAGAACCTGAAATCAAATTCTTATACCGATATTGGGGTGATTCTGCCCAATTTTAATGACTCCTATTATGTTCAGCTTTTTCAGGGTATAGAGAACTTTTTTCAAAACACTGGATATTATATTAATTTATCTTTTTCCTACGATATTCCGGATTTCGAGCAGAACATCGTAAATAATTTTTTAAAAAAGCAGATATGCGGATTGATTCTGGTATCCTGTCAGCCGGACAACTGGAAATACTACTACGAGCATTTTACCTCAGCCCAAAAACCAATTGTTCTGATCGACAGGAATATTCACAGCCTGGATGCCAATTTTGTATCCTTCGATAATTATTCCATCGTCCAGTACATGACCAGGAATCTGATCGCACACCATTACAAGAATATTTTTCTCATGAGTGGTCCCATGCAGTATACCTGTGAGAGTAACTGTATGGAGGGGTTTCAGGCTGCTTTTGCTGAATCGGATCTTCCTTTCAATCCTTCTGCTATTATTGAAACTACCGCCAGCAAGGAAGATGCATTTCGCAAAACCATTAATATATTTAAAACAGAAAAACCGGAGACAATCATTGCCACTTCGGAATCTATCGCAACCGGAATTATTGAAGGCTTGAATATTCTGGGATTTGGCAAACAGGAGATCCCTGTTCTCTCCTTAGGTGAGGAGCACTGGAACCTCCATACTCATTCCTTTGCTTCCATGTCTGCTGCGCGCCCCGCTATGAAGCTGGGCCAGACTGCCTCTTCTCTTTTATTTGAGCAGTTAAGTGCCCCATTGACGAAGGAAACGGAAAAGATTATATTAAAGAATCCTGCATTGGAAAACAGGCTGACTTTTTCCGACCGGAAAATAACAGAAGAAAAACCCCCATTGGATGAAGACTCACAGACAGTCATCCGGATTTTAATGTTAGATACTCCCCAGATTCATGTTCTGGAGGGGCTTCTTAAAAATTTTGAGAACCTGACCGGCATACATGCACAGATTACCATACTTCCCCATCATAACCTCTATGAGACCATACTGGATATTGCCAAAATGTCCGAGGATCAGGTGTACGATGTGATCATGTATGACTTGCCCTGGCTTTCCACACTGGCAAGTTTTCATATCCTGGAGGATATTACAGAAGAACTGTGCTCCTTTGATCTGAATATATTTTTCCCGGACTGCCTGCAGTATTTCAGCAGCTTCAACCAGCGGTACTATGGTATCCCTTATATGTATGCGCCACAGATTTTTTACTACCGGAAAGATTTATTTGAGAATTTAGCTCTGAAATCGGCTTATGAACGGAAGAACAATATCACCCTCAGGCCTCCGCTGACTTTGAAGGAATTTAATACCATTGCGGAATATTTTACATCCGAGACAAACGTAATTGACTATGGAATTACCATTCCGGCTGCCTATGATGAATGTCTGTCTCCTGAGATCTATATGCGCCTGCGGGCGTATGGAGGCGGCTTATTTGACTCCAGGGGGAATGTCTGCCTGGACTCTGCCCAGTCCCTGAAGGCATATATTAACCTGGTACGTGCCGTAAAATGCGCAAAACCCAACTACCGCACTGCGACAGATGTAGTGGCGGTGGAAGACTTCCTGAAAGGGGATACCGCGATGCTCATCACTTATCCCTCGTTTTTAACTGATGTGGTGGATCTGCGGAAAAGCAGCATGATCGGCTCAATCGGCTATCATCACATACCCGGGAGAAGTCCTTTATTGGGTGGCTGGGGTCTGGGGATATCCAGTTATTCCCACAAGAAGAAAGAAGCTTTTCAGTTTCTGAAATGGACCTGCGATGAACAGGTCGCTAATTATTTAACCCTGCTTGGAGGGCAGTCTGCCATTACCTCCACCTATACAAATGATGAACTGATAAAGCTCTACCCCTGGCTTCCCCTGTACCACGCAACCTATAAATACACGAAGCCAACGCTTCCTCCCAAATCAAAAAATAATGTCATCCTCTCCCAAAAAGAAATCGATGCCATTGTCTGTAAATGGATTTATCCGCTCCTGGATGAAAAAATTGAAGTCCAGGAAGCGATTTTCAGAACGCACAGTGAACTTGAAATACTGGCATCCAGATATAAATATTGAAGACCTGGCACTAAGAAATCAGCAGGACATGACGGTTAATCCGTTACATCCTGCTGATATATTTTCCGGTATTTTTTAGCCGGCATCCCTACCATCTTTTTAAATACCCTGCAAAAATAATTATAGTCTGAAAATCCTGCTTTTTCTGATATTTCTGTAATGGGATCACTGGAGTTTTTCAAAAACTCTTTAGCCTCTTCAATCCTCTTCTGCTTGATGTACTCTGCAATTCCCACACCCAGATATTGCTTTGCAGCTTCATATAGCCTGCTCCTGCTGACTTTAAATGCATCACACAAATCTTTTACGGTTATATCTTCTGACAAATGCCTCATGATATATTGATTTAATTTATGTAAAAACTGTTCCTTTTCCAAATAGATCATTTCTTTCAATAAAACATAGAACGTACAGGCTTCTAAAATCTGTGCCGCTGCCAGAATCTGTTCACGGCTTTTGTACTTGATTTTAGAAAATGCTTCTTCATATCCTGGCTGGTAAATCTGGTATTTTTTACAGACATTTTCAAGTTTTGTAACAAGTTCCTCCCTGTTTGCAACATCCGTGATCTGTCCGAACATGACATAGCCAATAATAATACCGTTATCCTTCAGCGGTGCCGTTGCCTCGATCAGACCCGCATGACACTCATACACCGTCAGCTCGCTGTTGCGCCTGCAGTACTCAAATGAATTCTGGTTGCATTCGATGCAGTGCTTCTGCGTTACCGGATTCCCATGCATGATTGCACAGAACGCACAATGTCCCGGAGGGTAAGACAGAATCTCATGGTAATCGCTGTCAAACAGAACCATTTTAATTCCGGTCAGCGTATAGAAGTCTTTCATTAATTCTTTTAGTTTTTTATTGTCTAAACTTAGATTCATGGGCATATCCTCTGCTTTATACAATCTGTGCTGACCGCAGCCTCGCTACCTGTTAATAGTACCAAAAGTACAGAAGAACTGCAAGAACATGTTCCAAAGCTGATGTATCAAAGCTGCCTGGAAACCTGCTAGTTATACATTCCGCTAAATACCTCCATAGCAGACTTCACATTCCCCTTCATGGCATCTATCCCCCACTGTACAATCTCGTGATAATAAACGGGCTTTTCTTTTCCCTGTTCCACAACAGCATAATAGAGATTATATTTTTTTCCCTCATTTACAAGGGGCATCTTTTTAAACCCAAACTGACCCTCTACTTCCTCTCCCCCGGCTTTCGCCATATAAGTATAATAATTTACTTTCCGGATCCCTTTTTGTATCACCGTTTTATAGTCTTCTTCGCTGACGCCGGACCCTCCATGCATAACAAGTGGAATATCCACCCTTGCCCGCACCCGGTCTAATACGTTCATATCCAGCTTCGGCTTTTTTAAATAAAGGCCGTGGGCAGTACCAAAGGAACATGCCAGTGCATCTATCCCGGTCTCTCTCACAAAACGGCCTGCATCATCCGGATCTGTATAGACCTCTTCTGCCTGGTCATCGTGACTGGATTCGTGTCCCAGACCCAGCTCCCTTTTTCCCAGAACTCCTATTTCTGCCTCCACAGAAGCACCTGTCCGCTTTGCCATCTCCACAGCAATACAGGTATTCGCCACATTTTCTTCATAGCTTAAGGCAGAACCATCATACATAATGGATGTAAATCCAATATCCAGCGCCTTATATAAATAGCTCAAGCTGGTGCCATGATCCAAATGTACACACACCGGCACCTTTGCTTCTGCTGCACATCTTATCATAATAGGTCCGATCAGTGAGATCGGCATCATTTCTTCATGGATTTCTGCATGCATAATAATCACCGGCACATCCAGTTCTTCCGCCCCCCTGATTACTGCTATGATACTCTCCAGGTTCGGTGTGTTAAAAGATCCTATGGCACATTTTCTTGCCTGAGCAAGCCTTAATATTTCCTTCAATGTAACTAACACAATATCCCTCCTCGTATAATAGGTTTGTAAGCAAGAAAAACAGCTTACAGACTTATTCATTTTTG
>UQGG01000114.1 GCA_900540475.1 uncultured Robinsoniella sp.
TTAAAGTTCCGTCTTCAAAGCTGAAAAAATATAAACAGATCATGGCGAATAAGGGGCAGGGCAAAAGAGTAACAATTAAAAAATAAAGGAAGAATCCAGCATGAGTGCGATGCACTTCCCCTGATTGCAGGAAATAACCAGTACAACATTGCACAAATTATCAAGCAATGTTGTACCAGGTTTTGAAAAAGGAGGAAAGGTTTATGAGGAAAAAGTTAGTTGCAGGTTTGTTATCCGTAGCAATGTTGGTAAGTTCTGTTCCGGGAGTTGCTATGGCGGAGCAGGCAGAAGTAAGCAGCAGCCAGGTAATGGAGGAGATCTATGTGTCAGCCGGCGCAGAGCCTGGAAAAGGAGATGGATCTGAGGAAAAGCCTTTTGCCAGTATGGAAGAAGCAAGACAGGCGGTTCAGGAATTAAATGATCATATGACAGGGGATATTGTTGTCTATTTTGATGATGGAGAATATCTTCTGGACAGTACGGTTGCATTTAACCAGGAGGATTCTGCAAGTAATGGATACAAAATAATCTACAAAGCAAAAGAACCCGGGAAAGCAGTACTCACCTCCGGACTGGAGGTTACCGGGTGGAAAGATGCAAATGATGAAAAACGTCCGGGACTTCTGGCAGCGGATGCGGACATTGATAATACCAGACAGTTTTATGTGGATGGAGAAATGGCAGTCCGTGCAAAAGGAAAAATAAAAGGTGAGATGGTCCGGAGCGGAGAGAAAACCACGTATACTACATACAATGGAAATCATGACGCTTATACGGGCTTTCGCTGTGCAAATACAGATATTCTAAACTGGAGAAATCCTGAGAATATAGAATTTATCTGGGATATCAGCTGGGCACACAGGATTTCACCTGTAACATCAATTACAAAACTGGATGAAAACAACAGCTTTATTGAAATGGAGTGGGATTCCTTTAAAACCGGGCAGATTGCCGGTGGAGTCCAGATTAACAGAGGACCTGATTATGTGGAAAATTCCTATGAACTGTTGGATGAACCGGGGGAATGGTATTTTGACAGTCAGGAGAAGAAGATCTACTATATGCCAAAAGCAGGACAGGATATGAGCCAGACACAAGCCATTATTCCAAGTGTGGAGAATTTAATTACACTGGAGGGAACCCTGGATGAAAGCGTATCTGATATCAGCTTTGAAGGCTTTGGTTTTTCCTATAATACTTGGCTCTATCCCAGTGCAAAGGGGTGGCCGGAGCAGCAGGCTAACTTTGCCCATGATCCCAAAGAAGATTTCAACATGCATGCATATTCTCTGGCACCGGGAGCGGCAATTGTAACTAAGATGTCAAAAGGAATTACCTTTGACCGCTGTACGTTCCAGAACCTGGGCTCAGCCGGAATCAATATGCTGGATGGCTCTGTAGGCAATACAGTAAAAAATAGTGTATTTAAAGATATATCGGCAGGCGGAATACTTGTAGGAGGTGTCAGTATTACCGAAGCACATCCATTAATGCCCGGAGATACTGTTGAGAACCATATTAAAAATAAGACGCCTCATGATGAACGTCTGATTGTAAAAGACAATACGATAACAAATAATTACTTTAACGGAATCGGTACGGAATACAAAGGAAGCATTGCAGTTGTGGCAGGCTACACGGATGGAACTGTTATTACGAATAATACAATTCGTGACGTGGCTTATTCCGGTATTTCCGTAGGCTGGGGCTGGGGATACTGGGAGCAGGGTGGACGTTATAAACCGGACGGCACGCCCGATGATGAGACACCTGCGGAATATCCCGTATTTCCTCTTGGAGATGCAGTAGTATCCCGTAATAATATAATTGAAAATAATGATGTTTCCATGTGTATGATGAAACTTCACGACGGTGCAGGCGTTTACACACTTGGTGACATGCCGGGCACCAGCATTAAAGGCAATATAATCCATGATAATGTAGGCTGGCCGGGAGGTATTTACCTGGATCAGGGCAGCGGCGGAATGACTGTGGATCAGAATATTACATACAATGTTCAGGTAGATATGAATCATAATGTCCGGGAGTATACCTATGGATACAAGGCAGATCATTATGTAGACGGAGGCAATAATTATTATGGAGTTGCTCCGGACGATGACCGTTATCCCGTGGAACTGGCAGCAAAGGCCGGAGTACAGGAAGCTGGCGGAGAAATCATCATTCCCATTGAGTTGAATAAACTAACAGCGCCTGAATTTATTTCATCCGGGGATAAAGTGATGCTGGAAGGAAACTTTGGCAAAGAAACAGGAAGAGTGGTACTCAGCGGGGCACAAGGTCCGGTTATTGTGGATGCCCAGTCCGGAAATATCATTAGCTGGACAGCTAAAAAAATACTTTTGCGTATGCCGGGTGGTGTTGTAAGCGGTTCTGTATTTATTGAAAGTGCAGATGGAATCCAGAGTAATGCAAAGAAAATTAATGTAGGTAATTTTACAGAAGAATTGTTCCATGACGATTTTGAGGATTATGAAGCAGGGAAACTAGCAGATCAGGAATCTGCGGGAAACCGCTATACTGCCATTATGGACAGCGCATATGTAGAGGACAATGAGGACGGAACACAGTTTCTGCGCATCAATAAGCCTGCTGACGGCGTCGATGCCCGTCTGGAAAAAGAAGCGGACTGGCAGGATGTTATGCTATCCATGGATTTAAGATATGACGTAAATCCACAGAGTTACGGAGGATTATTCCTTTCACCGAGATTCATGGACCACGGCAATAAATATCTCGTACTGCTTACTCCAAATTACACCAATGGTCTGGGTTACCAGCAGTATGTAGACGGCAGCTTAAATGGTCCTGGAGGCGGCGGAAATTTCAGCTATAAGGTGGGGACCTGGTACAGCACAAAAATTGCTATTGTTGGACATGAGATGAAAGTAAAGATATGGGAAAAAGGAAAGCCGGAACCATCCATATGGACTTCTACGACTACTTTCTCGGGTGTGGATAAAGGCGGACTTCTGGTGCAGATGACTAGTTTCATAGATGGGGAAAAAGCAAGTATAGATAACTTGAGTGTACTCGGTTATCAGCCAGGAATAACAGAAGATATGTCAGCTGACCGCACGGCACCGGTAACAACCGCTATCCTTTCTGGAAATCAGAATGCAGAAGATAAAGGAATTTATAACAGTCAGGTTCAGGCAGCGTTATTTGCAGAAGACCTCGATTCTGGAGTGGCGGATATTGAGTATCAGCTGGGTGACAGTGAATTTACTGCCTATACAGAACCTCTAATATTTGGAACAAACGGTGACTACGTCATTTCGTACCGCTCGGTAGACAGAGCCGGAAACACAGAAAAAACCAGAACAATCCGGTTTAAGGTGGATTTACAGCCGGGTGAGCTTGTTTTTGAAGACAATTTTGATGCGTATGATGCCGGTACATTCACAGACCTGGATACAAAAGGATATTCGGCCATAAATGGAGAATCTATTGAGATTGAAGAACAGGATTCAGGGAAACTTCTGAAATTAAACGGTATTGGTCAGGATGTGAGACTAATGCACAAGGCAAATTGGCCAAGTACGGTGATGACCTTTGATTATAAGTTTCAGAATCCGTTGGGCGGCCTGGAAGGTCTTTACCCAAGCAACTATTTCCAAAATCTGAGTCCGGACAGCATGTACGCATATCCGATGCTGCCAGGCTGGGGAGGTATTCTCCTGCAGCAGAATGTAAACGGCAATGCAAACAATACAACTGGAATCAGTAATGATGATTATCCGTTACAGGCAGATACATGGTATAAGGTAAAAATGCAGACATCCGATGATCATATGGCAATTAAAATCTGGACCAGGGATGCCGAAGAGCCGGAAAACTGGATGGCAGAACGTGACGTTAGCGGATTGAGCGGCGGCGGCGGTCTCTACTTCTCATTCTCAGGCAAAGCAGGTGAAAATGCTGCATACATAGATAATGTTGAAGTCAGAGGATTTGAGACAAGTTCAGAAGTAACCAAAGTCATTTTTGAAGCAGAACCACAGGATGCAATAGTTTCCATAACAGATAGCCAACCGGAAGCGGATGGGAGTTATTTATTGCAGAGAGGTTCTTACACTTACACCGTATCTGCAGATGGATACATGGATTTGACAGGTACACTGGAAGTAAACGGTGAAATCACAAAGAGCATCTACACATCATTACAGAGAGAGCCGGTTTCCAGGGAACAGTTGGATC
>UQGG01000115.1 GCA_900540475.1 uncultured Robinsoniella sp.
GATAGCTTGTTTAAGTGCGCCATTTTCTGGCTGTCCACGACTTTCTTTCACACTAATCTCCTTTACGAAATGATCTTCTGAACCGACTCCCTTTCCTTAAAAGTGGTCGGAAGCTTTAAATTTTTAGGGAAATCTGTATAATCCCCTTCCATTCTCTTTAATACTAATTCCACACATTTGCGGGCAATCATTTCAATCGGCTGCCTGACCGAAGTGAGACTGGGCCGTGACATAATGGAAAATTCCATATCATCAAAGGTCACCAGTGACAGGTCATCCGGAATGTTAATATTCAAGTTGTGAACCGCAGTCATAGCACCCAGGCACATATTATAATTGGAAACAAATACCGCCGTCGGTCTCTTCTTCAGCTTCCAGATTTTCTGCATGCATTTATAGCCGGATTCAAAAGTAAAATCTCCTTTTTCGATATACTCCTTTTGTACCGGTATATCATAATCTTCCATTGCCCGGAGGAATCCTTTCATCCGGTCTTTTGCTGTAAACCGTTCGGGTATCTTTTCACTGGTTCCCGACAGAATTGCAATCTGCCGGTGCCCCTGTTCAATTAAATATTCCACTGCTGTATAGGTTCCGGATGCTGAATTCGCCATTACACTGTCACAGGGCGTAAGGTTGCTTAAGCAGTCAGCCAGCACAACGGGTATCTTCCGTTCTCTCGCTGACGCCATAAAATCCACCTCACTGTGCATTGCATAGCTGAAAATAATTCCATCCACCTGTTTATCCGTAAGAAACTTGACTGCCTTTTGTGCCTCCTGGGCATTTCCTCTGTGGCAGCAAAGCAGCAGCGAATACCCTTTTTCTTTTAAAAGCTTTTCTATATGTGCCGTAATCTTTGCAAGGAACTGGCTTTCCAGTGAATCGATTGCAATACCTACGGTATAGGTTTTTGCACTTCTCAGGCCTCTTGCTGCATTATTCGGCTGATATCCCAGCTTTTGAACCGCCGCCTCTATCACAGCCCGGTTCCGGGGCTTGACATTTCCTCCATTCATATATTTTGAAATTGTTGAAATTGCTAAATTCGTCTCTTTTGCTACATCTTTTATTGTTACTGCCATCGTTTTCACCCACATGTAATATTCTTATTCTATTTTGAAAAGTCCCATAAGGACTCTATTCAGACAACTGTTTACCCATAATCTTATCACAGTCTATCTGAACCAACAACCATAAAAATGAATTACATATGTGCTTACTTTTAATACTTTAGTTCTACCATGCAATGGCCTTTTATTACTGGAACCGCAAATTCTGTTCTGCCATCCACGCAAGAAAATGCCAAGTCAGTCCCTTCCGGCACGAGGCGCACTGATTTGATATTTTCCGGTACCTGAATTGAGTATTGAATATCATATAACGGGATAATATCTTCAATCGTATACAGTTCTTCCGAAACTTTCACCGGAATATAATGAAGTCCGTGAAGCACATACCGATCCATATCCGCCTGGATATTTACTGCACTCAGCAAAGAAGTGGGACCGTTATGTTTTAACAGCGGATCCGGAAGTACCAGTTCTAAAATATCCTGCACAATCTCCTTGCACCATTTAGGATGTTTCTTATAATAAGTAGTAAATACCGGATGCATCATATAAATACAGGCGTCATTTCGAACAATTGCAGGATATCCCTTCTTGTGTGATGAAGGTGTGTGGCGGTGAGAACAAAAATGCTCCCAGGTTCTGTTAAAATACGGAATGTAAGTTTCCGCCAGTACTGCTCCCCCTGCCGCTTCCACCTGGGCTCCCTGATAATACATCACATGTTCTGTTTTCGGCAAATTTTTGCCGATCTGTTCATTGGGCATAATAAAATCCGGACTATAAGGCGCCTCTCCCAGATAATGTACTCCTAATTCATCAATCGCAAACTCTGTTTCATCTTCAGAAAGACCGGATTTGTAACTGGCAATTACCTTGCCTCCATTTGCGATAAAACTTCTTATCTTTTTCGCCAGCTCAGTGCTGCAGAGAATAGTATCTGGTAAAATCAACACTTTATAAGCATCCAGTTCCGAGCGGTCATCCACAATGTCCAGCTGATAACCCAGTTCATCCAGCATGGTGCATGCACCGTTTACTTCCTCCGGGACAGATCCTCCCGGTCCCGTATGTTCCTTCAGACACTCGCTTGTAAATACCGCGATGTCAGTTACCGCTTTTGCTTTTTTACACCAGGGCTCTTTCTTTTCCACTTCCCGATACACGCTGCCAATCAGATCATACACCGCACCGGATATCTTCCCATCCGGATCCAGCTGATCCCCTATGAGACATTTTGAATTATATGCCAGCATCCGGAAACACTCATATTCCAATGCTTCCTTATTTTTAAAGGAGTGGAAATCTCCCCATTCCGTATGGAACTTTCCTGTATGAGCCAGATAATCCATGCCCGTAGTTCTGGCAAAGCGCGCCGTATTCATGAAGTGGGAATACCCCCATTGTCCGCTGGGAAGTGATTCCAATTCCCAATGTGTATAAGCGTCCTTTGCATCTACCGAAACAGCATTAATGTGTCCGGCATTATAAAAGATAGTCACATCTTCTTTCAGACTTCTGATATAAGCAGAAATATCTTCTTTGAAATCCTGCATGGTCTTTCTGGCAAAGAGCATCCGGTCTTCTTTTTTATCAGCGCGGTAACCTTCAGCCGTCATTTTCTCTACACAATGCCTGCAGGAGCAGTCAACAGGATTTACGATGTCCAGGAATAATCCGTCTATCCGCTCCGGGGTCAGCACCTCAAAAATATCCAGAATTTGTTCCTTTAAAAACTGTCTGTAGGGCGAATTGACACACAGGGTTCTGTAAAATCCGGCTTCATATACATTTGCAGGCTTATCATCCTGACAAAAATCCTTCAGGCTTCCATCTGCATTTAAGCATACCCAGTCCGGGTGGTTCATACCGGAATAATAATCCCACTGTACCGTAGTATAAACGGGTACCTTGATTCCTCTTTTATGGCAGGCATCGATCTGTTCTATCAATAAGTTCTTATTAACAAGACCCGGATGCACCAATTCCGGAAATCTAAGGGAATCGTAATACAGCATTCCATGGTGGCATCTGGCGAAACAGGTAACGGAGTTTACCCTTGCTTCATCCAGCGTTTTTGCAAATTCCTCTGCGTCAAATTCAGCTCCTACGTCCATAATTTTTTCACTTGTGTGAAAATCCATGTGAATCTGACGGAATTTTAATTCTTCCATATATTACCTCCTAATTGAGAGGGGCTCTTTGTCAATCGAGATTTCCCCTAAGTTCTCTATATACGATTACGCCATAGCATTCATGTGTTTCCTTTTTTCTGAATCGAACGCACATTATCCTTTCACTGCTCCCGCCATCATACCCGCCTGTACCTTCTCATGGAACAGAATATAGAGGATGATCATCGGCAGTACCGCCA